>CAJWRM010000011.1 GCA_913046365.1 uncultured Flavobacteriales bacterium | reverse complement strand
GTTTGACTTTCTGTTGTTGTGAATGTAAGTCCGTTCCAAGTATAAGGAAGCTCGGCATCACATATTATAATGTCTGTGGTACTTGTAAGAGATGAAGGCTGATTAACGATGACCGACTCTGAAAACGAACATCCATCAGAAGAGGTTACGCTTAAGGTATAGCTGCCCACCTCCAAAGCATCAAATATATATGACGTTAAAGTATAATCTGTAATTATTTCAATTTGACTACCAAGGTTATCCAATAGCTCAATTGTGTAATTAGCTGATCCCGTCCAATTCGCCTCAATTTCACCATCAGAACCACCAAAACAAGTCACATCTGTCACATCACCTGATATAGAACAAGGAAGTACAATAGAACAATCTGTTGTTCCCGTACCCCCTACTTGGGCAATTGTAATCTGACCTGGTATTCCAGATTCATTTGTCAATAGAAGAAGATAAATATCACCCGATTGAACGGCAAAAATAGTTGCATTTTCAGTTAGCGTCGTACTTTGAGAACAGTCCTGTGTAAAAGGGTTCGTTAATGCATCAGAACATGCAGCCGTAATATCTGAATATGGGCCCCAAAGTGCAAAATTAACGTCTATATTTGAACCAAAATAATCTTGCTGAATAATATCCATATCAATTTGTCCAGGATTATCTATTTGGAAATAGAGCCACATCGGATTCGGTGTAGAACTTAAACAACCTATCGATCCCGAGGATGGGATGTCAATATTATTACAATAAGTATAAACAGAACCCGTACAAAAAGGATCAGCATTCGCGCAAGAATTGTTACTCCCATTTCCTAAACAGGGAGACTCTTCGACTGAAATACAGAAATCCATAAATGCAGCACAAGAACCTCCAGCCGGAAAAGAAACTTGAATGTAGTATGTCGAACCAACAGTAAGGTTAGATAATGGCACAGCTGAATTAGCCACATTATCATAATTACATCCAATTTCATTAAGAGAACCACACGAACCTTGAAAGACAGAAGTAGCAAATGTACAACCTGTTTGACTTGTCGTTGCTGTTACCAACATTTCGGTTTGAGTGGCCGTAAATGAATACCAAACAGCTTCATTATGAATACCTCCTACATCGCATGAAAAAGATTCAACACTTCCCCCACCGCAAGTAGAACCGTTTACACAAGAAGCACCTACAGTTAAAGGTATTGCATCCGAACAAATAGGGTTAGTAGGATCACATGCGGCAAGCTCGGTCGCACAAATTTCAAATGAACCATTCTGAACATTCCCATAAGACCACACCCTAATCCATATTGTTTCCCCTGGTGTTAGACCAATTAAGGTAATTGTAGGATTATAATCTGGAAATGGACCATCCTCACAAGCTATTAAAGACAATACTCCACACGAACCTGAATAGGCTGCAGCATCAGGATCGTCCATTCCTATTTCCGAAACGTCGACTTGAACATTACCGGAAGCAGGAACTGTGAACGAGAACCATACATCGGAACCTTGATAGTTTGCACAACCTGGTGGAGGGGCAGCAATAGTATTCGTTGCGCCAACATTTGTAAATGTCTCAAACTGACAAGTTGAATTTACATTTATATTTTGAGCATCACAAGGATCATCATTATCTGGGGTAGCCGATGGATCTGTTGCACAAATATCAAAAAGGCCACTAACATCACCCCCATTTTCCCAAACCCGAATCCAAATAGTTTCGCCAGGGACAAGGCCAGATAATGACAGAAGAGGCATATTACCGTTATTACTAGAATTATCATCACAAGAAATCAAGCTTAATGAAGAACATGTTCCATTGTAGGCTGCAGCTCCTCCATCTGTTATTGTTCCTACATCAAAGTCAACTTCGACCTCGCCAGAAACGGGAACAGTTAAAGAAAACCATACATCCTCACCTACATAACCTGCGCAACCAGGAGCAGGAATTCCAGTTGAGGCAGTAGCTCCATTATTAAGGAAGCTACTAAATGTACAAGGTACATTAAGCGTAAGCGGACTCGCATCACAAGGATCGTCGTTTGATACACCTGCTGTACTTACTGAAATACAGAAATTGAAATCGGTTGCACACGCATTTGTTCTATGTCCTATAAAAATCGAATATGTATTTCCAGGAGTAAGGGTATTTAATCCAATAAAAAAATCAGCAGTGCTTCCAATAGTTTGTGCACAGTCGACCTCAGTTAGTGAACCACAAGAGCCCTCAAAAACTAAAACTCGATTAAAACAAGCCAAAGGAGCAACATTATTAATAGAAATATTCATTTCAGCTGCGGAAGCAACAAATGAATACCAAACTCCGGGATTTGGAACATTAAATAGAGTACATGCGGTTGAAAGCCCGCCGGGAAGTGTCGCTCCTCCACAGGTACTTCCCGTTACACAGGAAGCATTAACTGTTAAAGGAATTGCAGTTGCGCACGACGTATTCGTTGGACTGCATTGACTCCATAATAGATTCGAAAGAAGTAGAATATTAAATAATAGCCCTAATCTCATAGTCCTTATTCTATATCGTTAATATTAGATGGATATATGATTACCTCATGTCGCGCATCAAGCACATGAACAACTATTTCTGTTTCAGTCTGAATAGATTGAATAAAACATAACTCAGATGACTTCAGTGCCCTCGGGGAAAATTTAATATTTGGATGACTCTCCTGAAAGCTCTTACGAATAAGAACCTTATAACTCAAATCATCTGGGGAGCAGGGACCATCAATAGTTTCTTGGGCATATGAACAAAAACACAAACAGCCCAGAAAGAGCGCAGAGTATAAGAGTTTCATGAAGTAATAGTTTAGCGCTATAAAATTACAATCTTAAATCGAAACAAAAAATAAAAAGAATGGTTTTATTAGAAAAGAAATAAACGAAAACAGATAGTTATCAACAATATTTTTAAAAAAAAATTAAATATTCTCTTTCTTTGAAATGAAATTGTTGATATTTGTATTTGGACATTAAAAGCCTATAGACTATGAAAATATTAGTTACGGGAGGAGCCGGCTTCATAGGAAGCAATCTTTCTAGAAAACTTGTAAACGAGGGACATGAGGTTGTTGTTTTAGATTCTCTTCTGAGAGGCAACAAGTTAGACAAAGACACTTTTTCAAAAGTAAAATTTTTTAAAGGCGATGTGAGAAGTAGACAACTTGTGTTGGAAGCTTCGAAAGGGTGTGATGTCATTTTTCATTTAGCTGCTGTTTTAGGAGTAGATATTGTTGCAGACAATCCTGTTGAGACTATGGATGTTGAAGTTGTTGGAACCAGAAACGTAGTTGAAGCCTCAGAAACGAATAACGTCAAGTACATATTATATGCATCAACTAGCGGTATTTACAGTCATTCCGCAATTGTAAAAAATGCACTGACAGAAGAAGTACTTGTTGACCCAAGAACATCATATGCAATGGCGAAGAGGTATAACGAAATATACCTCGCCTCACATCACGAAGAGAGAGGCATTAATGTTATCTCAATTCGATTCTTTAACGTTTACGGTTGGAATCAAGACAACAGAATGGTTGTCCCAAGATTTTTCGAGCAGTGTGAAGAAGGTGAAGATATTACAGTCTTCGGAAGCGGTGAACAGACCCGAGATTTCACCTACATAGAGGATACTGTTGAGGCTTGTTACAGGCTGATCGGAATTAAAGGCTCTCACATCGTGAATATAGCTAATGAATCCGAATGGTGTATTACTGAACTAGCTAGTGAAATCAAAAGTATTACAAATGCTAAATCGAAGATCACCTATTTAGATGCGCCGAAGAAAAGATACGATTACGAAGTTGAGAGACGGGTTGGAAGCTCAGAAAAACTTTATAAGCTGACCAAATACAAGCCAGATACAGAGCTGAGAGAGGGACTGCAGAAAATTTATGAAATCAATTATCCAAAAGCTGTAAAGAATTGAGAGATGAATTACTTTTCTCGTTAATTGACGAGGAGAAAACTAGACAAACAAACGGACTGGAGCTTATTGCCTCAGAGAACTATGCTAGCCAAGAGGTTATTTCCGCAATGGGCAGTATTCTAACCAATAAATATGCCGAAGGCCTACCAGGAAAGAGATATTATGGCGGCTGCGAAGTTGTAGATAAAGTTGAACAATTGGCCATCGATCGCTTGTGCAAGCTATTCAATGCGTCTTGGGCTAATGTACAACCTCACTCAGGCGCTCAAGCAAATGCAGCTGTTTTTTTGGCATGCCTTAATCCGGGAGATAAAATTCTTGGTTTTGACTTGTCTCACGGAGGACATTTAACACATGGTTCAAAGGTCAATTTTTCAGGTAAATTATACGACCCCTATTTTTATGGTGTAGATAAGTCTTCCGGGTTAATTGACTATGATTCTTTAGAAGAAACAGCGAGAAGGGAAAGGCCAAAACTCATTATTTGCGGCGCCTCTGCTTATTCCAGAGATTGGGACTATGCAAGAATCAGAAAGGTCGCAGATGACATTGGGGCGTTAATACTTGCCGATATATCCCATCCATCAGCGATGATTGCAACTAAGCTTTTGAACGACCCACTCGATTATTGTCATATTGTAACCTCTACAACGCATAAAACCCTTAGAGGACCTAGAGGTGGTATTATTATGATGCGTGAAAACATTAAGAACCCCTTTGGACTCAAATGGAAAAATGGAAATCTAAAGTCAATGGGTGCTCTGCTAGATGCAGCTGTATTTCCAGGTACTCAGGGAGGACCATTGGAGCATGTAATTGGGGCCAAAGCGGTTGCTTTTGGCGAAGCAATGACACCTGAGTTCAAGGCATATATGAAACGCGTTAAGGCAAATGCAAAATTAATGTCGGACGCCTTTATAGAGAAAGGCTACAATATTGTTTCAGGAGGAACAGATAATCACTGTATGCTTATTGATTTAAGGTCGAAGGGAATCACAGGTAAAGATGCGGAAGAATTGCTTGGAAAGGCGGAAATCACTGTAAATAAAAATATGGTTCCATTTGATTCAGAATCTCCTTTTGTGACATCGGGAATAAGAATTGGAACCTCTGCAATAACTACTAGAGGAATTGTAGAATCTGAGATACCACAAATTGTCAATATTATAGATAAAGCATTAATGTCAGGCGGTGATGAAAAAATATTAGCTGAACTGAAAACTGACACCTTTAATCTAATGTCGAAAAAACCTTTGTTTAAGTGGTAAAATACTGAAATACAGGCAATTCATTTATAGCTAGTATCAACATCTATATATTCATAACTTTTAATTATTGGCGGTGAATCATGTTTTAATAAGAATAATTTAGACTAACTAAACTCATGCTCTTATTAAATGAAAACCATTCCGAAACAGGGAGAACCTTTTTGCGTACGGCATCCTAAAATTTATACTGCAAGTAGAATTACAAGTCACTATCACATTTCATTTGAGCTGAGAAATACTAAATCTCAAATAAGATGATCAAAAAAAAAACGGCCCAAAGTGAAATTGACGAAAAAAATACGGAATACCTTTCCATATGTAAAAGTGAACCAAAAGTTGGGCTTCATAAATCAATAGAGGTACTAAAAAAAGCAGAAGATATTGAATACGTACAAGGTATCGGTGAGTCATTGAGGAATCTCGCTTTTGCAAGTCAGCTTCTCGGATTAATACCTGAAGGATATCAATATGCTACTAAAGCGATTGAAGTACTCGAAGCAAATGGAGATCAAAAAAACCTTGCACACGTCTACCATACACTTGGGTTTATACTTGATCATCTTGGCAAACAAGAGGAGCGTCTTGAAGTGAATCAAAAATGCTTGGCTATAAGTCGTCTACTGAATGAAGAGGATTGGATTCTGCGAACATTAAATAATACAGGAGACTGCTATACTAAGCTGGAAAAATATCAGGAAGCCATTTCGTTTTTTAAAGAATGTCTTTCTCTATTGAACGTTAATGATTGCTTCATGCACTCGGTTGTAACATGTAATCTTGGAGAAGTTTATTATTACAATGAACAATATGATGAGGCTATACTTCAATTCGAGCAGAGCAAAAAGAACGCGATTCTTAATAAATCGAAAGGTATCGAGATTACAAATATTCTATTTATTTCAAGGTGTTTACATAAAATGAATAAAAATCTCAAGGCAATACAGGTAATAAGAACCGCAATTGATAAAATAGAAACTGTTCATAACGCATCAAAGGAAATAGATTTTAAAGAAAATGGCGGACTTACCTCTCCTGCCCTGCTTAAAGTATCAATGGATATTGAAGCTGAAGTATATAAACAATACGGAGAACTCAGCGAAATTGATGGAAATCTTAAAAATGCGCTTTATGCATTTAAGCGACACAAAGAAATTGAAGCAAAGCTCAATAAGCAAAAATACACGCAGGAATATGAAAGTATCGAGCTTCGAATGGAAATATCACAATTGGAAACGATTGTGAGTCAAAGGACGCAGCAACTTGAGAAAACGCTTAGTGACCTTAAGCTGAAAGAGCAAAACACAAGACTTGTTATTGAAAATGCAATTGATGCCATCTTATTTTTCAACTGGGAAGGAGAGTTAATAGATTACAATCGAAAATCCTTAAAGTATTTTGACCTGGAAAGTAGCGAAAGCCCATCAAATATTTGTGACATACTTATGTTTCTTGCGGACAAGGACTTGGAAACATTTGTCAATAAACTATACAAGGATGACCACAGCGAAATTAATAACAAACGACATAGGATGAGAGCAATTGAAAATAACTTGTTTTTTGAAGTCGCTTTCACAAAGATAAACACCAATGGAAACAGTCAAGGTGTAGCCTTCATAAGCAATATTACAGCGAAAATAGAATCCGAAGAAAGAAAAGCAAGAGATCTAAAAACCCAAACAACAATTAACCTTCTTTCTCAAACTATTCATGACGAAACGGATTACTATAGCCTGCTAAATACCATAAGCAATCAAATCATTAGAGACTTTGAGATTACTAAATGCGGTATCCATGTATTTGATAATCAAAATGATGGTGTATTCGAAATCACAAATTTTAAAAATAAGAGTATCGCGGAAGGATTCATTCAAAGTATTGGAGAAGCCAAATATATTTTGCAGGATGACCACAATTACAATAGGGAGATTATGAAATCAAAGCTTTCTGTACCATTACGTATATCTAGTTTACTTGTAGGTTATATTCGTTTAGAACATTCATGCTCACACTTTTTTAATGAATCACATATTAAGGTTCTGACCTCTATATCATCTTTACTTGCAAGTCGACTGGATAAAATACAAGAGCAAAAACAAAAAGAAATTCTTCAAAAAAAGCTTTATGAGATGAATCAAAAGTTGGAAGACGAAGTCTTCTTAAAATCTAAGCAAATCAATGAGCTAACCCATAAGTACCATGAACAAGAAAAGGAATCTCTACTCGCGGATATGGCCAATGCCATATCCCATGAGCTAAACACTCCGTTTGGGATTATAAATTCAGGTGCTACAGCTATGAAAGATATCATAAATGATTTATTAGAAATCAAATTAGACAGCACCTTAAGGCATGAAGATTTTGAATTTGCACTCCAATTTGCAAAGTTCAACGAGATGGAACAGTTGATTAATGGGAGAGAAAAACGTAAAAGAGCACTTGAATTCAAATTACTTCTTGAATCAAAATCCTATTCCAACAATTCTATCGATACAATTGCTACGAAATTTGTTGAATCCAGTTTTCCAATGTACAAATCAAAGGAGATGGATTATGTGTTGCAACATGAATATCCGATTCAGTTGCTGGATCTGATAAAAAGAATACAGCAATCAATGTCCTTTTCAGAAACAATCTCGAAGACAAGCTCACGCGCAACAGATGTTGTTAAAGAGCTCACAAAGCTCGCTAAAAAAGAAGGCAATAATGAAAAGGTATCCGTGAATATAGCCGAAAATATACAATCCATTCTTGCTGTTTACAAATATAAAATGGACAATGCTCAAATTTCAATTAACATTCCGGATAATGCAGAAATTAAAGCTGTAGAATCAAAATTATATCAGCTTTGGAAAAATATGTTTATGATGGCATGTAATAACTTCAAGAAAGATGATGGCGAAAAAATAATAAGCTTTGACTACTCCTCAGAGAATGGTAAAAATATTGTTCGCTTTACCTTTAACGGTCCTCAAATAGAAAAATATATTGTTGATGACGTTCAGAGTATCGGTGGAAATGACCAAAGTAAAGACAGAAAACTGAATCTAAATCTTAAAATTGCACGAAAAATTGTTACAGAAATAGAAGGCGAACTGGAAATCGACTCTGCTCCAGAAAAAAACATATTTACAATCTCAATTCCAAACAATAAAGAAAAATACCACGCATAAAAAAAGCCTCTCATGGAGGCTTTTCAATATTATAAGTACGGTTTATTCCTCAACAACTGAGAACTTGATTGTCTGAACTACTCCTTTGAAAAGATTTACTTCAGCCTCATAAGTACCGAGCTCTTTGATTGGCTCATCTTTAATCTTCAACGACTTTCTATCCACCTCAAAACCAGCTTTCTTTAATGCATCTGATAATTGTATCGTATTTATCGAACCAAAAATCTTGCCTTTGTCACCAGCTTTTGTTGCTATTGAGATTTCAAGACTTGCTAATTTATCAGCAATCGCTTGTGCCTCGTTAAGTAGCTTTTCTTCTTTGTGAGACTTTTGTTTTAAAATCTCTTCATGCGCTTTTTTAGCACTAGCAGTCGCTAATACAGCATAACCCTGAGGAATTAAAAAATTACGACCGTAACCCGGCTTTACTTTTACAATCTCATTGGTATAACCCAATTTATTTACATTTTTCTTTAAAATAACTTCCATAACTTAAGTTTTAATAGAGGATTACTTCAACATATCGCCAACATAAGGCAATATAGCAAGGTGTCTAGCTCTTTTAATCGCTTTATTCACTCTAGATTGATACTTAGCAGAAGTTCCAGTAATTCTTCTGGGCAGGATTTTCCCTTGTTCGTTTAATAATTTCAATAAAAAGTCAGGATCTTTATAATCGATGAACTTTATACCGCTTTTCTTGAACCGACAATATTTTTCTTTCTTAATATCAATATTAATCGGAGTTAGATATCTAATATCGTTTGACATAATTAAAAATTTTAGTTTGTTTAAGCTTCAGCAGGAGCTGCCTTACCTGATTTTTTGTTTCTTCTCGTTTCTGCATACTCTAGGTGGTCTTCATTCATTTTCACGGTCAAGAATCGAAGAATTCTCTCATCTCGCTTCAATAAAACCTCAAAGTCAGCAACGGTTGTGTTGGTAGCCTCGAACTCGAAAAGAAAATAAAATCCAGTTGATTTCTTCTGAATAGGATAGGCCATTTTTTTAAGGCCCCATGATTCAGAGTGCTTAATTTTTGCACCAAAAGATTTAATTTCACTTTCGTACTTCTTGACTGCTTCCTTCGCCTGATCTTCAGACAAAACGGGAGTTAAAATGAAAACAGTTTCATAAGATGTCATAAATGTGTTTTTTAATTTATAATTGGGGTGCAAAGATACTTAATTTTTATAGAATGAACAACATTAATAAGACCGAATGATTTTCTTTCATGTTCGGCACACAATTTATTTCTATTTTAGCCTCAAAAATAAGCGATAAATGGAGAAACAAGTCATTACCTGGATACAATCGTTTTACAAGGACTCAGAAGGTGTTTTTATGCAGCAAGCATTTGACAATGACACTCCTTGGATTTCTATACTCCTCATTGCTATCTCTGCGCTAGCATTCCTAATTCTATGGTACCTTTCGCGGATTGCGATGCGCGTCACGGTTCATTCTTTGGCTTCGAGGAGCAAGACAATGCTAGATGATTATCTCGTCTCGCAAAAAGTTTTTAGTTCCCTAGCTCACATCGTTCCCCTAACTGCTTTATATACCTTTTTATCGATTTCATTATTCGCCTACCCTACCCTTTTTGATATTGCATCAAAGTTGATTGATATCATCATCATCATCACGGTTTGGATTACTGTTAATCGAACGATTTCTGCGATAAATATGTTTTTTGCAGAACATGAAAAATTTAAAGACAAACCGATAGACTCCTATTTTCAGATTTTCAAAATTTTTATGGGTATTGTTTTTTTCTTGCTGATTCTTTCAGAAATAACAGGACAATCTCCAGCAAGCTTTCTAGCTTATTTCGGGGCTTTTTCTGCCGTAATCTTGCTCGTATTTAAAGATACTATCCTTGGCTTTGTTGGAAGCATTCAACTTTCTGCCAATGATATGATTCGAAAGGGAGATTGGATTACAATGGAACGCTACGGAGCTGATGGAAATATTGAGGAAATCAATTTAACTACTGTGAAGGTCCGCAATTTTGACAGAACTATTACGACCATACCAACCTACTCCTTTATATCAGATTCATTCAACAACTGGAGAGGCATGGAGGAATCACAGGGCCGCCGAATAAAACGTTCACTGTATATTGAAGCCGATAGCATATGTACGGCATCTGATTCACTAATTAAAACTCTAAAAGAAAGCCAACTCTTAGGCCCTTTCCTTCACGAGGAAATTGAACGAATTGATACCTACAACCAAAAGCATGAATTAGATCAGCAACCCAATAGAAGAAAATTCACAAACATCGGCTTATATAGACGCTACATCGAATTTTACTTGAAAAATCATCCAGGTGTGAATTCAGATATGACGCTAATGGTAAGGCAACTTCAACCAACAGATAAAGGGCTTCCATTGGAGGTTTATTGTTTTAGCCTTTCAAAAGTATGGGAAGAATATGAACTTCTTATGGCTGATCTTTTTGACCACTTTTTCTCTGTAGTTCAGGATTTTGAATTATACACCTTTGAGAGTCCTAGTGGAAACGACATCCAAAAATTAAAATCTTAAATATTATCAAATGAAACAATTTATAAGCCTACTATTTATAGCTGTATTTAGCCATACAATTGCGCAACAGGAATTGACGCTTGACGATGCCGTTATGCAACAATACAGGAAATTTTATCCAGAAAGAATTACCGGTTTCAACTGGCTACCTAATACGACAAAATATGTCTACTTAAGCCCAGACAGAGGAACGCTCTACAAATCAAGTCCCGCAACTAAAAGCGAAGAAGTTTTATTAAACATAAAAGAATTAAACGAGCTCCTACAAACTAATCTTTGGGGATTTTACCCACTTGAATTTACTAACGAGCATAGTTTTTTCATGAACGATGGAACCTCTTTTTATGAAGTAAATCTAAAAGAAAAGACAGGTAAAACACTTCACTCCCTTGAAGAAAAAAGCAGTAGTCCACTTTTTGAACCCAAAACAAAAAAAGTGGCTTACCTCATCGAAAATAATGTAATGATGAGAGATGCCAATAGTAAAATATTACACGTAACTCAAAATAATGATCCAAATATTGTGTCGGGACAGGCCATTGCTAGAAGTGAATTTGGCATCTCAGGAGGTTTATTTTGGTCGCCGAAAGGAAAGTATCTGGCTTTCTATCAAAAAGATGAATCAAAGGTACATGACTATCCATTACTTGACATCAATGATACTCCAGGTAGCCTAAATCTAACCAAATATCCAATGGCTGGACAAGCTTCAGAAACTGCCCGAGTGGGAGTTTACAATACCAAAAGTTTAAAAACGGTTTATATACGAACACAAAATGATGAAGATGGATATTTAACGAATGTGAGCTTTAGTCCTGATGAAAAATATCTTTTTGTAGCTGAGGTCAACCGGGCACAGAACCACATGTGGCTTAATGTATATAACACGAGTACTGGAGCATACGTAAAAACATTACTAGAGGAAACCAATGAAAGGTGGGTAGAACCTGAGCACCCGGCTTTCTTTCCCTGTCCAGAGGAAAATAAATTTGTTTGGATGTCTGAAAAAAATGGATTTATGAATCTTTATTATTACGACTTTGATGGTAAGCTACTTGATGTATTGACAAACCACGATTTTGTAGTCAAAAACATCATCGGAATGAGCAAAGACAAAAAGCGTTTGTATTACACGGCAACAGGAAAGAACCCAATGAACACGGTGGTATATGAATACCATTTTAAAAAGAAACAATCTAATCTACTTACGCCTGTTGAGGGAACGCACAATTCAACTATATGCGATAATGGCGCATATATATATGACACCTACAGCAATGGAGATACACCGAGAAAGGCCTTAATTTATACTAGTAATGGGAAAATGGCTAAGCTTCTCCTGAATGCTGAAGAAAAATTAAATGACTATAAAATTGCATCTACTGAGCTGGGCGCTTTGGAAGCCAAAGATGGAACAATACTTCACTATAGATTGATCAAGCCTGCTGACTTTGATCCATCAAAAAAATACCCGGTATTAAATTATGTCTATGGTGGACCTCATGCTCAACTTGTAACGAACTCTTGGCTTTATGGAGCAAGTCTTTGGATGCATTGGATGGCGAACCAAGGGTACCTTGTATTTACTTTAGACAATCGAGGTTCAGGTAATCGAGGTTTCGCCTTTGAATCTCAAATACACCGTCAATTAGGAACTGTGGAAATTGAAGACCAAATGACAGGAGTAAGCTTCTTGAAAAGCCTCCCATATGTTGATGCAAATAGATTAGCTGTTCACGGCTGGTCATTCGGTGGATTTATGACAACCTCAATGATGCTGAGAACACCAGGTGTATATACGACAGGAGTTGCAGGAGGACCAGTTACAGATTGGAAATATTATGAAATCATGTACGGAGAGCGCTATATGGATCAACCAAAAGAGAATGAAGAAGGGTATGAAAAAGCGTCTTTACTGAATAAGACAGACCAGCTAGAGGGTAATCTATTGCTGATTCATGGTACCTCTGATGACGTAGTTGTCATGCAACACAACCTTAAGCTAGTTCAGAAATTTATTGAAAGTGAAAAGCAAATTGATTTTTTCCCTTATCCAATGCATGAACATAATGTCTATGGTAAAGACAGAGTCCACCTCATGAAAAAGGTACTAAATTACATTCTTGATCACAACAAGTAGCAATATAAAATTGCTACATAAGATCTAACCAAGAACCACCGTTAGAGCAATCAACGCCAAGACCTTTAAAATACTCTGTTGCGAGTCCACTTCTGTGTCCTGACTTGCAACAAAAGACAATTGGGCCTTCCATATTTTTAATCTCCTCGGCATGCTGAACAATTTCCTGAACAGGAATATTTAGCGAACCCTTCACGCTACTCTGTTTAAATTCCTCTACGGTCCTAACGTCTATGATTATTGATTTCATAAAACAAAAGTAAGAAGAAAGTGATAACTAAAAAGTATTGTATTTTTGCAACATGAAACATATATCTCAAGAGAGTATTGACAATGCAATAAGTGTAGTTGACGAATTAAATGATGAGCAACTTGAAACATTATTTCAAACTTATGCAAATGAACAGGAAATGCTACTAGGTTATGCAATGACAGCACCGAAAGAGTATGAAAACGAGCAGCTTGAGGGTTTACTTGTTTATTATTTCTGTTTAATCTGTGAATGTTTCACCCAAGCAGGAATCAAAACCAACAGTATATCTGAGGATGATATTGAGGCACACCAAGAACCTTATTTTGAAATGCTAGATGCTTATTTCGAAAATAACGATGAAGAAGTCATTGACTCCTACGTAGACCAACCTAATCTCTCTAAATTCATGGCGATAGAAGTTTCAACCGAGGACGATGATGGCACATCATTAAGTGATGAAACAGCATCTCAGCTTTTTATTGTTTGTTTATCTATGGTTGCTTTGTTAAATCGTTCAACTTCTGAAGAATAATTCTTCCGCTTATTCGAAAGTTCTTAATATATTTGCGCGGGGTAAGTCTTTTACGACCAGCTCCCTCTGAATCCTCCAGGACGGGAACGTAGCAAAGGTGTGAGGTTGTAGCGGTGCGATAGAAGTAGCTTACCCCTCTTTTTTTGAATTTATTTCTGAAAAGTGATGCCGAAATCTATTGAAAAATCATTTGTTATCGCCCTTTTATGTATTCTTTTATTTGCTTGCAATATGACAGGTGAGAAAGTAGTCGATAGAGGCCATCTAAAAGTTTACTTCTCTGATTCGACAAATGAGGAAATAATTGGAAAATTTGCTGATTTTTGGATACAAGGAAATTATATTGAAGACCGTCCCCAAAACATTAAAATTACCGAAGACACAACCAATGAGGTATATCAAATTAGGTTGATTCTTCGCGAAGATTTTAGTCCTGAAATGAAAATCGATTTTGAAGAGCTAAAATTAATAGGTCAAATACAACAAGACCTAAATACCCGCGTTTTTGTAGAGAAAAAGTGTGAACTAGTCATTTGCGACAATAAATTCCAGATGATTAGCACGCCTATTCCGTTAAACCCTGAACAATGAAAATATCAGCGTCTATATATAGCGACAAGCAGCGACCACTTCGAAAAGTGATTCAGGATTTAGTTGGTCATCAAATGGACTTATTACATGTCGACTGCAATGATGATATAGCCGTATTTGAAGATATTAAAAATATTCGAGATTGGTGTAAAACCCCTATTGATCTTCATATTATAACAGATCAACCTGAGAAATTTTATCCTTTGCTGATAGAACATCCAGTTGAATATATCACTTTTCAGTTTGAAAACCTTTCCCGTCCGCTTGTGATTCCTGAGGAGATCAAAGGAAAAAAAGGACTCGCAATTACGACACCAACAAGCGTCGAAGTATTTGAGAATTATTCAGATATGGACTTTATTCTCATCATGGCAACAATACCTGGCCAAAGCGGAGGTGTTTTTGACCAAAAGAACTTTTCCAAAATTCGACAATTCAGAAAAAGCTACCCAAAAAAATCCATTCATGTCGATGGCGGCGTTAACGCTGAGGTTTCATTTATTCTGAGAAATATGGGAGTTAGCTCTTCCGTTTCTGGTTCTTATCTCTTTGGTGAGGCGAGTGTTGGTAATGCTTTAATGAACCTGACTCAGAGAGAGGTCGAATCACAATACTTTGTAAAGGACTTTATGACCCCGCTCGAAGAAGCACCCCATATTAAATTAAAAGGGGCCAAAACAAAAGAAATTTTAGAATGCGTTGAAAATGGAAAGATGGGATTTTCATTGGTATTAGGCGAAAATGGCATGCTACATGGATTGGTTTCCAGTGCGGATATTCGCAAAGCGCTTCTTTTAAAAATAGATAACCATCAATCAATTATCCCGGAAGATCTGATCAATACAGACCCCATTTCAATTACAGGATCTGCAACCGTTAACGAACTATTGAAAAAAATCAAATCTTGTTCTTTTCCAGTTATGTATTTGCCGGTAATCAATGAGGAAGGAAATGCGATTGGAATTGTTAATTTTGTCCACCTGATTAAAGGAGAAATATGATTATCGAGTTAAAGAAAATTACGAGTGAGGAGACCATTGAATACCTAGCAAAAAAGCACTGTGCTTTTCATATTTTCGATTCAGACAAGAACTTCTTAATAACAAGTGCATCAATCAAAGAAATGGATAATGAGCTCAGCAAGCATGCAGAAAACCAATGGGTTTTTGCCACAGATATGCAGCTTTCCTCAAGGGATTTCCGAAATATAACGAGAGAAATAAAGCTTAAGGAAGGATTATCTATTGGAGGAAAACACAATAATACATTACTTATAGGTGGTCCTTGCTCCGTTGAATCAGAAGACCAGATACGATCAGCGGCTGAACTTTTAAAAGAACTGAACCTCAGCGTTCTTCGAGGAGGATGTTATAAACCAAGAACTAGCCCATACTCATTTCAAGGAATGGGAATAGAAGGCCTTCAGCTTTTGTCTAAAATGAGAGAAGAATTTGGTCACCTAATTATTTCTGAGGTAAGAGACGCAACGCATGTGGCAGAAATCATTGAACATACAGATATTGTTCAAATAGGTGCAAAAGCAATGTATGACCAGGGCATTTTACGCGCATGTTCAAAGACACAAAAACCTGTAATGATCAAAAGAGGCTTTGGTACGACGCTACAAGAATTTACACAAGCCGCCGAGTTTATTTTATCTGGAGGGAATTCAAATGTGATTCTTTGCGAAAGAGGTATAAGAACGTTTGAGACAAAAACAAGATTTACACTAGACTTGTGTGGCGTTGCATGGCTTCAGGAACACACAAATCTCCCAATCATACTGGATCCTTCACACGCGATGGGTTATGCATATGGTGTTCCTGCATTAACCAAGGCATGTATGGCAATGAATGTTGAGGGACTGATTATTGAGACACACCCTACTCCATCCTTGGCAAAATCGGATGCCTCGCAGCAATTAGATTATGATTCGTTTAGGGATTTACATAATGATTTACAGCCTTTGGCTGAATGTCTTGGTAGAAAAATAAGATAAGATGACATTAGAGCAAAATATAAAAGGTATTTGTTCCAAATTCGGGCTTGACTTTTATGAATTTCTTAAAGATTTTGAAGTTGACCATGTTATGGAAATGAGCCTATTTGATCTTGAGGCGATATGTGAAGAATACGAAATTGATCTGCATACGCTTCTTTTTAAAGCTGTATTCTTTGAAGCCTCATTAAAAAAGAAATTGGAAGATATAAAGCTCTTGATCTTGGATGTTGATGGCGTCATGACCGATGGAGGAATGCATTACACAGCAACAGGTGATGAGCTAAAAAAATTCAATACCAAAGATGGTATGGGCATCTTAAAGCTCAGAGATACTGACATTGAATTGGGTATCATTTCATCAGGATTTTCTTCAGAAATTGTACAAAAAAGGGCGAAGATGCTCCAAATAGAAAACTGTTATGTTGGAAGAGAAGCAAAGATGTCGGTACTTAAATCATGGATTACTGAAAAAGAACTTACGCTCGATCAAGTAGCAATGATTGGCGATGACATTAATGACAAAGACATTATGTCTAGCATAGGCTTAGCAGCTTGTCCTGCAGATGCCGTTAATGAAATTAAAAGTATTTCACATGTAGTCTTAAAGCGTAAAGGTGGAGAAGGTTGTATTAGAGAATTTATTGACAATTACCTTCAAAAAGGATAATGATATGAAAATAGGAATTATAAAGGAGGGTAAGGTGCCACCAGATTATAGAGTCGCCTTAACACCCAAACAATGCAAGCAAATTGTCGACACGTATCCAGAGGCAGAGGTCTTCATACAACGCAGTCCCATAAGAACGTATAAAGATGATGAATATGAAGCTTTAGGACTTCCACTTGTGGACAACCTATCGCATTGCGATGTGATTATTGGAGTAAAAGAAGTGAATTTAGAGGACCTGATACCAGGAAAAACCTTTATGTTTTTCTCTCACACATTTAAAAAGCAATCCTATAACCGTGTTTTATTAGAAGAAATACTAAACAAGAACATTCGTTTAATTGATTATGAGGTCATCAAAGATGAGCGAAATATCCGACTGATTGGATTCGGGCGTTATGCAGGAATAGTAGGCTGTTATAATGGATTTAGAACTTATGGACTGAAACATAAACTGTATTCAATTAAACCGGCAAACGAATGCAAGGATCGAAAGGAAGTAGAATCTGAGCTTCAAAAAGTAAAGCTTCCTGAGAACTTTAAAATGGCGCTCACTGGATTTGGCCGCGTTGGACATGGAGCAAGAGAAATAATGAGCTTACTCCCAATAAAAGAGGTTAATCCTTTAGATTATTTAAACGGGGATTTTAGCGTACCTGTCTTCACGCACCTAGAAGTAGAACACTACTTTGAAAAGAAGGATGGAACTGAATTTATAAGAAGTGAATTTTACAAGCAACCAGAATTATACGATCAAGGCTTCCAAAAATATGTTCCAGAAACTGACATGTATATTCCATGTCACTATTGGAATAGCCGCTCACCAAAAATATTGACGAAAGATGATCTTTCAAAAGACAACAACAGAATTTCTGTTGTTGCAGATATATCCTGTGATATCGCAGATCCTATAGCTTCGACCTTAAGACCATCCAAAGTGGCTACTCCAATTTATGGCTATGACCCGTCTACAGGTAAAGAAGTTGATTATATGAATGAAAATGCAATTGCTGTAATGGCTGTTGACAATCTGCCCTGTGAATTACCAAAAGATGCTTCAGAAGATTTTGGTAATGAACTTATTAAGCATGTCTTGCCGGCCCTAATTGGTAAAGATCCAAAACGAATCATTGAACGGGCGAGCCAAACAGACCTAGAGGGAAACCTTATGCCAGACTTTGCCTACCTTAGCGATTACGTAAAGGGGCTCGAATAATCCCTTAAAGTCATTAATAATTTTATACTTTTAAGACGTGATTGTTAAAGGAGATAAGAAAGTTATCAAAGGTTGGGTCATGTATGATTGGGCCAATTCAGTCTACAGCCTTGTAATTTCCTCTGCAATCTTCCCTATTTTTTATGAAGCACAAACAACGGCTGCCTATTCAGAAAAATTAGGATTGTCTCCAAATCAATTTGAGGCGAATGATGTAACAGTAGATTTTTTCGGATACAACGTGTCACCAAGTGTTTTATACTCCCTTGTCATTTCTATATCCTTTATGTTTGTCAGCTTTCTATCTCCTATCTTATCTGGAATTGCAGATTATACTGGGAATAAAAAAGCATTCTTGAAATTCTTCTGTTATTTTGGTGCTTTTTTTTGTTGCACCTTGTTTTTGTTTGACGCCAACTATATGGAGCTAAGTATGCTCTCTGTCATGCTCGCTTCTATTGGCTTTTGGTGCAGCCTTGTTTTTTACAATGCCTTTTTACCCGAAATTGCGCCACTTGAAGAACAAGACAATATCTCTGCAAGAGGATTTATTATGGGTTATATTGGAAGCATTATTTTGCTCATAATTTGTCTGGCAATGATCATGGGTGTTGGCGCACATTTGACCAAATATAGTTTTATACTCGTTGGTTTATGGTGGGTCATTTTTGCGCAACGTACATATCGGGTCTTGCCGAGCAACCCCTATAAAAAGAAACCTGAAGCAGATTATATCTGGAAGGGGTACAGAGAGCTCAAAATTGTTTATAAAGAGTTTATGCAGACCACAAGGCTTAAAAAATATTTGTACGCTTTTTTCTTTTTCAATTCAGGCGTACAAACAGTAATGTTACTCGCAACTATTTTTGCAAGTAAGGCTATAGAATGGCCTGAAGGAGAGGGTACTACAGGATTAATAATTGCAATATTACTGATACAAATCGTAGCGGCATTTGGTGCAAAACTAATGTCAAAAATATCCCTGAAAATTGGCAATATTTCGACCCTAAAACTATCCGTTTTCTTTTGGATTCTACTCTGTATTGGGGCATACATTATTACAAAACCCATTGAATTTTACATTATGGCTGCTGGAGTAGGCCTCGTTATGGGTGGGATTCAATCCATTGCCCGATCAACCTACTCTAAGTACCTCCCTGAAACTACAGATCATGCGAGCTACTTCTCATTTTATGATGTTTCCGAGAAAATTGGGATTGTTTTAGGTACAGCTTTCTTTGCATTTACCGAATACTACTTTGATGACATACGTTACTCAGTAATCTCTATTGCTATTTTCTTTGTAATTGGACTATTTTATCTCTTCAAGGTTCCAAAAGAGGAACAAATCATAACAACTTAATTTATATCAATGAAAGAAACCATTGAAAGAGCTTGGGAGAACCGTGAGCTTCTCAACGAAAAAGGAACCATACAGACCATTGATGCCGTAATCGAGCAAATTGATAAGGGAATACTTCGTGTTGCAGAGCCATATGGCGACACATGGAAAGTGAATGAGTGGGTCAAGAAAGCGGTTGTATTATATTTTCCGATTCGCCAGATGGAAACAATCGAGGTGGGACCCTTTGAATTCCACGACAAAATGGCGCTTAAAACCAACTACAAAGAGCTCGGTGTTCGAGTTGTTCCGCATGCGGTGGCCCGTTACGGAGCATATGTAGCTTCAGGAGTAATTATGATGCCATCCTACATTAATATAGGTGCCTATGTGGATTCTGGCACTATGGTTGATACCTGGGCTACTGTCGGAAGTTGTGCACAAATCGGAAAAGACGTTCATCTCAGCGGAGGAGTGGGAATTGGTGGAGTACTAGAGCCTTTACAAGCCGCACCAGTTATTGTTGAGGATGGTGCATTCATAGGGTCAAGATGTATTGTAGTTGAGGGCGTCCATATTGGAAAAGAGGCTGTTCTTGGTGCAAATGTGGTCTTAACTAAATCAACTAAAATCATTGATGTTACGGGAAATGAACCTAAAGAAATAAGAGGTTATGTCCCTGAAAGAAGCGTGGTAATACCAGGCTCCTTTACCAAAAAATTCCCTGCAGGAGATTATCAAGTTCCTTGTGCACTAATTATAGGACAACGGAAAGCTTCTACAGATCTTAAAACTTCTTTAAATGATGCGTTGAGAACACATAATGTTGCAGTTTAAATTGAAGGTATTATTCCTATACATTATATTTGGCTCAGTCCTTGTCGGATGCAATAACTCAGTGAATTCCTACTCACCGTCAGAGACAAAGTCTTTGAAAAAGCATAGTGCTCAAGAAAAAGAGGCGCTTGAGTCGCTAACGCAACTGCAGCTAAATGCGGATATAAAGAATTCAATCTATTTAACTTTTGGCAATACGAACCATAATCAACTTCCTTCAGATTCTAGCTTTACTATTTCACAAGAAACTTTTAGAGCTGTTCTATTCGATTATACTAAAATACACCATATAAACATTCCTTACGAAAAGAGAAAAAATTGGGTTGAAGCCTCTGTAAAAGGGAAAAACACTTACCAGGTTTACTACTGTAGAGATAAAGCTAAAAAAGCATTGATCAAGCACGGACTTCCATATTCAGGAACTTGGATTTTACCCGATGTTTTAAATAAAGATATCGTAATCATCTGGAGAAGACTGTGGCTTTAGATTTCAATTATTATCATTTTTTATTCTCCTAAATAGCAACTACATTTGCCCAAATTATTTAATACGACATAGCATGCAACTGTGGAACAAATTAAATAAGGAGGAGCTTGAAGAACAACTAAGGGACATTGGTCATGAATTTATGACCATATCGTTTTATCAGTATGCACAAATTCCAAACCCTCGCTTATTCAGAGACCATCTATTTATAATGTGGTCAAAACTTGATGTTGTGGGTCGGACCTACATCGCTTCAGAAGGAATCAATTCACAAATCGCAGTACCGACAAAAAACATTAGTCAATTCCGGGAGGAATTATATCAAATTGAATTTTTAAATGGCATTCGATTGAATTTCGCTTTTGACGAATCGGAGGCAGAATTTCCATTCTTAAAACTCAAAATAAAAGTCAGAGACAAAATTTTAGCTGATGGTCTAAATGACAAAACATTTGATGTGACGGAAAAAGGGAAACATTTGAACGCCGAAGAATTCAATGCACTGACAAATGATCCGGAAACCCTCTTGATTGATTTTAGAAACCATTATGAATCTGAGGTGGGTTATTTTGAAGGCGCAATTCTTCCTGATGTGGATACGTTCAGGGACTCGCTTCCTAAAATAGAAGAAGAAATACTGAAAGGAAACGAAGATAAAAACATTGTGATGTATTGTACTGGGGGGATCCGTTGTGAAAAAGCATCAGCATGGTTTAAGCACCGTGGCTTTCCAAATGTTCACCAGCTTGAAGGAGGAATCATAAAATATGCTCGGGATGTAAAAGAACAAGGTATTCAGAATAAATTCAAAGGAAAAAACTTTGTCTTCGACGAAAGACGTGGAGAGCGAATCACAGAAGAAATTGTTTCTGTTTGTCACTTGTGTGGAACTCCCGCTGATACTCATACGAATTGTGCCAATAGTGCTTGTCATCTACTTTTTATTCAATGTGATAAATGCAAAAAAAAATTAGATAATTGCTGCTCAACAGAGTGCCAAGATATTTACCACCTGCCAACTGAAGAGCAAAAAGCATTGCGAAAAGGAATTGATAACAGTAATAAAATATTTAAAAAAGGTCGTGCAGATCATCTTACCTATAAAAACAAGGGTTAAAAGCTATATCTTTACCGAAACTAAAACAAAAACCATATGATTTTAGCTATAGATTGGACAATGAGCCCGGAAATTATTCCTGGATTGAAAACGCCAAATTTATATGGAGTTTTATTTGTTACAGGATTGATAATAGGATACTTCGTTGTCAAGCGAATGTTTAAAAAAGAGGGAATCAAAGATGATGTTTTAGACAAACTTGTCATGTATATGGTTATTGGGACCATTGTTGGAGCCAGATTGGGACATGTTCTATTTTATGGTCCTTATTATGATGAAGTTATAGATGGCCGATTGGTCGAGGGTTACTTTTCACATCCACTCGATATCTTAAAGGTATGGCAGGGCGGTTTGGCAAGTCACGGCGCGGCAATTGCCATCTTAATCGGCTTATATGTCTTTTCTAAATACACCGTTAAAAAACCATTCCTATGGATTTTAGATCGCATATCAGCACCTGTTGCGATCGGTGGTGTTTTCATTCGACTTGGGAACCTTGTAAATCATGAAATCGTTGGGCACCCTACTGATGTTCCGTGGGCATTTAAGTTTAATAACTATTGGAATAGCTCAATTAAAGCATTTGACGCTACACCTAGACATCCAGCACAACTCTATGAGTCAATTTGTTACCTCATCGCTTTCTTTATTCTCATGTTTCTGTTCTGGAAGAGAGAAGCTTGGAAAAAGCCCGGTTTTATATTTGGAAGTTTCCTTATTTTGATCTTCGGAGCAAGATTAATTGTAGAATTTTTTAAGGTAGGCCAGACCGCAAGGGATGAAGTTCTATTTTTAAATACAGGACAGCTCTTAAGCATACCTTTTATAATCGTTGGTATCGGACTGATTTACAGATCAATATCAAATAAAAACAAAGGGGAAGGTACGAAAGAAATAAGAATATCTTAGTGTCGAACTTACACTTAGTTAAAAGTTAGAAATTCCTTTATATATTTGTTACCTAAAATGATGTCTCATGGCAGTAAAAACGAAACAAGCGAAAGCTTCATCAAGTAAAGCAAAATCCAAGCCTAAGTTTTCAAAAGAAACTTACGTGAAATGGTACAAAGACATGCTTCTGATCAGAAAATTTGAAGAGAAGACAGGCCAATTATATATCCAACAGAAATTTGGAGGATTTTGTCACTTGTACATTGGTCAAGAAGCCATTGTTGCTGGTACGGCTAGCGCTTGTAGAAAGGACGACAAACATATGACTGCTTACAGAGATCACGGACACCCTATTGCGCTTGGAACGGACCCGAGGGTATTAATGGCCGAGCTTTATGGCCGTGCTACCGGATGCTCCAAGGGTAAAGGCGGGTCAATGCACTTTTTTGATAAAGAGAAAAACTTCATGGGAGGGCACGGAATCGTTGGCGCCCAAATTGCCATGGGAGCCGGTGTCGCATTTGCAGAGCAATACAATGGGACTTCAAATGTTGCCTTCGTCTCAATGGGTGATGGTGCTGTTCGCCAAGGAGCCTTGCATGAAACATTCAATATGGCTATGATGTGGAAGCTGCCTGTTGTATTTATTATTGAAAATAATAATTATGCGATGGGAACGTCTGTAGAACGAACGACAAATGTAACTGACCTATCCAAGATTGGGTTATCTTATGAAATGCCATCGAAGATTGTAAACGGAATGCTTCCAGAATCTGTTCATGATGCTATCGAAGAAGCTGCTAACCGGGCAAGAAAAGGTAATGGTCCTACCCTACTAGATATTAGAACATACAGGTATAAGGGGCATTCAATGTCGGATCCACAAAAGTACCGTACAAAAGAAGAGGTAACCGAATGGATAGAACAAGACCCTATTCTTCATGTGCTGAATGTCATTAAAGACAATAAATGGCTGAAGGATTCAGAAATCACAGAAATAGATGAATGGGTAAAGAACGAAGTAAAGGAGTCCGTTGAATTTGCGGAAGAATCTCCTTATCCAGAGGCTAAAGAGCTTTATCAAGACGTATATACTCAGAAAGATTATCCTTACATTAAAGAAAATTAATTAATAGAATTCATTATGGCGGAAATAGTTTACATGCCGAAATTGAGCGACACCATGACCGAAGGTGTGGTTGCCGCTTGGAACAAGAAAGTTGGTGAGGATGTCAAAGAGGGAGAGATTCTTGCAGAGATTGAAACAGACAAAGCAACTATGGAGTTTGAATCTTTCTATGATGGTATTCTGCTACATATTGGCGTTGAGACAGGAAACGCAGCTCCGGTGAATTCTGTATTGGCTGTAATCGGAGCAAAAGATGAGGATATTACTGAAATTCTCAAGAATGCCGGTTCAGGTGAAAGCGCGGCTGAAGTGCCCGCTCCAGCAGAGGAAAATAAAGCTGAAGTGACTGATGCGAAGCCAGCACCAATTCCTGCTACCACTCATAGCCCAGTTGCTAATACTTCAAATTCGCCGAGCTCAAATGAAAAAATATTTGCCTCCCCGCTTGCAAGAAAACTGGCAAACGAAAAAGGTATAGACTTAAATACACTTCAAGGTTCTGGTGACAATGGAAGAATCATCAAAAGAGATATCGATCATTACATTCCTTTCACACCTTCAGCACCGGTAGCTCAATTTTCAAGTGCACCAGCAGGAAAAGAATCATACAGAGATGAAACCGTGAGCCAAATGCGCAAGACTATTGCCAGAAGATTGGCAGATAGTAAATTTACAGCTCCGCATTTCTACCTTACATTGGATATTGATATGGATAATGCCATTGCTGCAAGAAAATCAATGAATGCAATGGAAGGCGTCAAAGTTTCTTTCAATGATATGGTTGTAAAATCCGTAGCACATTCTTTAAAGAAGAATCCGAATGTAAATAGCGCTTGGATGGGCGATTTTATTCGTCGAAATGACCACGTACATATTGGGGTTGCTGTAGCTGTAGAAGATGGATTACTTGTACCTGTCGTAAAGTTTGCTGACACAAAAGGCCTGATGCAAATCTCAGCGGAAGTCAAAGACTTTGCACAAAAAGCAAAAGACAAAAAACTTCAGCCCAGTGATTGGGAAGGAAACACTTTTACCATATCGAACTTAGGCATGTTCGGTATCGAATCCTTTACCGCTATTGTGAATCCGCCTGATAGCTGTATCCTTGCGATTGGTGGAATCAAGCAAATACCGGTGGTTAAAGACGGTGCCCTTGTTCCTGGCAATGTCATGAAGGTTACTTTGTCCTGTGATCACCGTGTAGTAGATGGTGCAACAGGCGCAGCGTTCTTACAAGATTTTAAGCAATTTTTGGAGAATCCAGTATCAATGCTTTTATAAAAACATTGGTGATTTCATAGTTTTTTCAATCGCAAATAAATAGTATATTAGTTGTGTAGTCTAACCTCTACAACTAAACTATTTTTATGAGAAAAACCTTTACCCCCATCCATTGGGCATGTTGTGCCATTTTCATTTTTATTTCCCAAACATTAATATCCCAAGTCTATATTGAAGTCCGAACCGTAAGTGTATCTGTTCTGCAAAATATAGATTGTGATAATCTACTGTTTAATATTACAGGTGATTCTGATTTTGCTTTTGAATATGCAGCCTCAGACAATACCCTAGGCTTTACCAACAATAATCCAGTTGCTTTTGGTTTAACTGGAGAATTTAACTTTCAAAACAATAATAATAATAATGGACCTTGGAACAGTAGCCCCAACGATCTGTTCTTTAATCATCTGTATGCCTGCCCATCAGATATTCCTTCACAAATAAATATTTCCTGGCAAGCCTATGAAAATGATGACCCATTTTTCAATTGGGATTTGACAGGTGGATTTTCGGATTTACAAACCGGACCTCAAAACGTTAGCATACCTGTTTCGGGAACACCTGGGTCAACAGTTACAACTTTTTCTGCCAATGGTTCGGGAGGTGGTTGCGGAACCCAGAATTATGAAATCATATTTGAGGTCACTGTGGTTGAAGCCACTGGTATCACTTTATTACCTGATAACATTTGTGATGCACTTCTAGTGAATACAAATACAAGCTACAACGTAGCTGTGTGCTCAAGCGCTACTCTAGAGCCGGGAGAACCAAATGCAGGAGATGTTGATAATACAGATGCATCCTCATGGTTTAAATTTGTGGCACCAGGAAGTGGTTCAGTAGAGATTACCAGTGATCTCGGAGGAACCGAAATAGGTACATATTTCCAATTATATCATGCCGCTGACGGACAGGACTGTTCGGCAGGACTTCAACCTATTTCAGGTAATTTAATTAAAGATAAATTCGAATACCTTTCTCATATCGAATTCGCTGACGGCGTAGATCTTCTTGGTATTGACCCTGAAGCAGAGCTTACCTTTGATGCCTGTAATCCAATTCCATTAATCAGCTACACCAAATTAATTGCAGGAGAAACTTACTATGTACAAATGGCATCTGACGGAAATGACCAATCAGGACTTGTAGAGATTCGAGTCAATGATGTCGGAGGCAGTTCTGGTTCTGGAGACGATATACCTTGTCAATCAGGAAGTGTAACACTTGGAACAAATGCAATAAGTGCTGGGAATGGTGATACACAAACAACGACAATTGACTTCGAATGCGCATTTAACTCAGGAAATGACAAGGGTGAGACAGGAGGTGCCACTAACGGTACTAACCCTAATAATTTCCACGCTTATGATTATGATCAAGGAGCGCAGAATAATGGAAATATGAATGAAAGTATTTGGTTAAATTTTACAGCTCCCAACTCAGGAAGAGTTGTCTTTGAAGCGGATTACGGAAGTATTTTATATGCCGAACATAATGCTTTATATGGATTCGATAAACGATTTGCACCAGGAACACCAACGGATTATACATGTGCGAACCTGGAATTCTTATCTGGGGCAGAAGGTGGTTTAAATGGATTCTTCGGTGGAAATGAAAGCGCAATTGTCTCCAATTATTGCTTAGAGCCAGGGTACAATTATTATGGAATGATTGATCCTGCTAATATTCTTGACCCTTTTTCTTCTACAGAAATGAAAAGCTGGCTTTATGATCCTAGTTTATCTGACCCATCATTCAACTCTCCAGGTAACGATATTCTTTGCCTTGCACTTCAAGATACATTATACGAGGTCCCTGTTATACTGGCAGGAACTGACCCTACATTTCAAGCTGTTTCTGGAAGCAATGTACTAGCATGTAAGGAATATCTCGCAGGAGAACCCGATGCTTCAACGGATCCAGCAAATTGTGCAAACCAAACAGTATGGCACTACTTTACAGCACCACCATCTGGTGCCGTTGAGATAAGTGTTCGAGCCTATGTCGGTTTAGATACCGTTCGCTACAATATTTATGAGCTGTTAAATGGAACGGAATGTTACGGAGGTTTAGGACCTGCCACCTACACACAAGATGGAACGCAATCAACACCATTAATTACGCCTATCATTCAGGGACAAGCAGGATTTGAAGGAAATCAGGAGTCAGCTTGCTGTATGACGCCAGGGACGTTATATGCGATTCAAATTGACGGTGGTTCTTCTGGAGATGAAGGACAATATATCATTGAATACATACAAGAAGTTGAAAGTGATGCAGGTATGTCTGAAATCACATTAGCAAATGGGAATGTAATACAAACTACAGACCTCGATACAAGCTTTATATGCTACACTGATAGCTACACACCAAGTGTGATGCTGAATGGGATAGGAGAATCTACAGCAAGCTTCCCAGATTGTCTTTCTTCAGGATACATATTACATGACCAAAACCCCGTTCCTGTTCCGGTTTCTGGATCAGGACTTGAAGGTTCAATTATAGCATCAATACAAGGTTCTGGTAGCTTTACCAATGACACAGATGGCTCAGGAACAGCAGGAAATCCGTTGTTCAATACAGTATACTTCTTGTCTCCAGCTGCTGATATACCTGCTGATTGGGGACAGTTTTCATGCCTTACCTCCACCGCCTCGGATGGACAACCTGTTGTTTATTTGCAAGAGCTTACGCCCGTTTTCGCATATGATGATGCAACCTGTACAGTTACATTCATTGCAGATGGTGGATTAAATGGCTTTTACGGAACCCCATATGACTTTACAATAACAAGCCCATTGGGTGAAATTGTAGAACAAGGTCAAGTCAGTCCTGGTGCAGGTTACACCTACTTATCTCCAACAGCGGGCATATACGCTGTTGATATAACTGATGGCGCTTGCTCGGTTGGTTTTACCTATGATGCATCAAATTGTGGAAACCCATGTGAACCGACAACCAATAATGTTAACCTATCGATTTGTGAAGGGGAATCTGCATTCCTAGAGGGAGCAGCTCAAACAGAGGCGGGTTCTTATTCGGAAGTTTACGTAACTCCGCAGGGATGTGACAGTACCGTAATCACTGAGCTTACAATTTTACCACACACCGAGAGTAATCCGGAATATACAATTTGTACAGGAACATCAATAGATGTGGGAACAAGCTCCTACGATACCGAAGGTGTATACATAGATACCCTTGTGAATATCAATGGCTGTGATAGTGTTGTGACCTCTACTCTATTTTTATTACCGACCATAACAGCAAGCGATGAAATAACGATTTGTATGGGAGGCTCCTATGACTTTAATGGCAATACGATTAGCACGGAGGGTGTTTATATTGAAACCTTAACGACACCGCTGGGATGTGACTCGATTGTTTATTTATCCGTATTCGTTACAGATCCACCTATAGGATATATGGCAGCTGCCTCCATATGCAGCGATGAAACCTATGACTTTAATGGGGCAATACTTACAGAAGCTGGAGTATATTATGACACCATTTCCGCAGCTGACGGATGCGATTCGATTATTAGACTAGAACTTAGTGTCTCATTCTGCGACCAAGAGATCAGTAATATTGTTACACCAAACGGAGACAATATAAATGAAACCTGGAATATTAAATATCCAGATAGAATTCAGAATTGCACTGTTCAAATATACAACAGGTGGGGTCAGCTTGTTTTTGAGTCCATTGGCTATGAAAACACATGGACAGGAACCAAAGACAATGAACAGCTCCCTGATGGAGTTTATTATTATTCGATAACGGGATGTGATACCGATTATACGGGATCTATTAATTTATTAAGACTTAAAAAATAAGAAACCATGAAAAAAATCATTTCACTTAGTATCTGTTTACTATCGTTGGTTTCTTACAGCCAACAGACTCCACAACGCAACCTATATGGATACAATAAATACGCTATTAACCCGGCTTATGCGGGTGCCAGTGGATGTACACAAATTAATTTTTCACACTTAAATCAATGGGTAAAGGTTGAAGGAGCGCCACTTACGAGTATGATCAGCGCCAACGGTTTGATTGGGAAATCTTTGGGCGTGGGAGGACAAGTTCTTGTTGATCAAATTGGAATGATACAGCAGGTATCAGCTATGGGATCACTATCTTATGGACTCACAATAGGTAAAACCCATAATATTAGACTTGGGGCCTCAATCGGTTATAACCAATATCGCATAGATGCATCTGATGCCATTGCTTTCGAAAATGGAGATCCTATTATTGAAGGTGGAGAACAAGCCGGCGGAACAGTTAATTCGAATATCGGGATTTTATATCAATGGAAAAATCTCGAGATTGGTATTGGCTCTCAACAACTTATTCAATCTACCAGTAATATGCCTTTTGCTGGTATTGATGGGTTTGGACTAAGAAGACACTTAAATGGATTGGTAGCTTATAACCAAAAAATCGGAGATAATTGGATGTTGACGCCATCGATATACACGAAAGGAACGAATAATGGTTATCAGCTTGATATCAATGCGGATGCCACTTATAATAAATATATTTCCGGAGGAATCGGCTATCGAACTTCAGTTGGGTTGATTGCAAGAGCTGGTATCCAAGTACAAGATTTATTCTTTATAGGCTATGCTTATGAAACGCCTATGTCAAATATTGCATCCTATAGCTCCGGTTCGCATGAGATTCTCTTAGGGATTAAATTTTGTAAAAAGAAGCCCAAAACTACTCCAGAAATTGCAGAGACAAATAAAGAAGCCCTAGACACAACAAAAAATGCCTTACGCAATGAGGAAATAGTGGAAATTCCAGCAATGGATACAATCGTAATTACACGAGTAGATACGGTATATATTGAGGCAGCTGTTAAAGAAGTTTTAGAAGTGAAACAAAGCCAAGAGGAAAAGAAAGACTTTATTCCGATTGAGAAAAATGTTCTATTTGAATTTGACAAAGCTGTTGTTCAAAAAGGTTCTTTTGGTGCACTTGAGTCGATTGTGAATATTTTAAATGCTAAAAGTGAGCTAAAAATTTCTTTGAAAGGACACACCGATGCACAAGGACCTGAAAACTATAACGTCATGTTGTCTAAAAACAGAGTGTCAGCGGTTCAAGACTTCTTGCTAGCAAATGGAATAAGTGCCGATAGAATCATTATAGAAGCATTTGGTGAAAAAGTTCCCATTGCAGATAATTCCTCCAGTGAAGGGAGAAAGCTAAATAGACGCGTGGAAGTTAGGTTTATTGAGAAATAAAACATGCTTTAACACTTTCTTAAAATTTCTAATTAATGTATCTTGCCGACCATAATATATGACGTAAGAAATGGAACAAGAAAGCGTGATACAAAAGCTAAGTATTGTACTAAAAAACATACCTGCTGATTGGTTAAACCTAACCACTCATAGGCTAGACATCTATAACGAAAGTCTTGCGAAAACTCAATTTCTTAGTAGCTTTGAAGAGCTTATTGAAAAAGATAATCTTCAAGCTTCCGCATTAAATAACCTTCCTACTGCTTTCGATTATATCAGATTGGGACATCCTTTGTCATGTATATTAGAATGGTCCATTGCAGAACTCAATAATTTGCCCGCAGAGCATGTAATCAGCTTTGGCTCAAAGATGGCTCCAATTTTAGCTATTCTGAGAAAGAACTTGTTTGAACAAAAAAATACACAGATTCTTTACAAAAATTCACTGCCCATTTTTTTTAATTCCGAAAAACTTAGAAAGGTATACGGTTATTCGTTCACACTTCAGGAAATAGATGAAACCGATGCCATTAATGATTTTGAAGGAAGTACGGTAATACTATCAGAACAAAATAAACTTGCGGATTTTCAAGTAAATTCGAATATTGACTTCATACTCAATATTCACGATGAGTTCGGTAGTATTCTCCTTGTCAATGGAAAACAAAATGAGCATTACATTTCAGAAATACAACATGTAAGGAGAAGAGAAACAATAGCCATGACCCCAATCAATGCATTTCATTGTCTTCAGACCATCATTGGGGGTCCACTAAACCAAGTCGATCCTAAGCAAAAAGCAAACAATAAAGAACGCGTATTGGCTTCTATAAGAGCTATAACTGAAACACGTATCAACCCAGCTGTGGCATCCAGTGGACTGTCTATTCAATATGCAATTTTGATGGGTCTCATTGATGATGCATTCCAAAATCACAAAGGAAAAACAATAAAAATCATTGTTCCTCCGAATTGCTATGGTGGAACCAATGATCAAGCACGAAGGGTTGCAGCTTGTATCAATGGTGTTGAAATCACAGATTTACCTGTCGATGGCGGCAATGACATGGTTCAAAGCATTGAGAAAGTCTTAGAGCAGACCGCAAAAGAAGATGCAGTGCCCTATATTATTGCGGAAATACCAACAAACCCCCGAGTTGAAGTTCCAGACCTCATAGAACTGAAATTAGCATTAAGTAAGATTAGAAAGACAAAAAACGGAACACCCGCAGTTGAGCCAGTATTTATATTAGACCAGACCTTTTGCCCAAATATTCATTTTTTAGGAGATGGAGAAATTTTATCCTCGGTGCGCGCTTTATCCTATGCAAGTGGTTCAAAATTCCCAAGCGGAGGAAAATGTACAGCGGGATACTGCGTTGCGAACGAAAAAGCTGAGCCCTTGATGCAAAAAATTTTACAACATTTGACTATTTGTGACAATGAGGCGACTGCACTCCAATATAAAATACTGGCAGCCCAACTACCTTCAATGAACAAAAGAATTCATGATGCTTATATACATACACGTGAATTTGTAAACTTCATAAAGGAAATACTACCTGAAGCTAAAATAAATTTTGTTTCTGAAGAATTGGCGAATGAAGGTTTTACCCCATCAGTCTTCTCTTTAGACCTACCTACAAAAGGAAGTACAGATGAAGAAAGAGAGGCTTATAAACGAACACTCAACCATAAGCTGATCAAGCTTATGATCAATGAAATCCCGAACGAAAGTAAATATTGCGTATCCTACGGACAACTAAAAGGATGCTATTGGACAATTCCAGCTACCTCAACTCAAGGAACGACTAAAGAGGGAGACAAAGATTACATTGCCCGCGTAGCTTTATCAGCAGATATGGATTTGAATAGACACAAAGAAGTCTTCGCGGCCTTTGTGAGCGAGATATAATTTTAGTTTGTGTTCATTCGAATATTGAGTCGTATTTTATCCCTAATTCGCTTCTTATTATATAGTTCTTAACTTAGTAGAAAATAGCTATTGTTTCAAAATGGCTGAAAACAAAGGACAATCAATTACTATTAGCAAAAATGATTGTCGAAATTCAAATACAATGGATCTAAACAAAAACCTCGCAGTGCTTATTGATGGAGACAATATACCATCAGCACAGGTGAAAGAAATGATGGAAGAAATTGCAAAATATGGCAATCCATCTATCAAAAGAATATATGGCGATTGGACAAAACCTCGTCTCTCCAAGTGGAAGAACCTACTGCTCGAAAATGCCATCACCCCTATTCAACAATATGGATACACTACTGGTAAAAACGCAACAGATTCAGCAATGATTATTGATGCGATGGATATTCTCTATTCAGGGAAAGTAAATGGCTTTTGTTTGGTGTCAAGTGATAGTGATTTTACAAGACTCGCAACAAGACTTCGCGAAGCTGGAATGCAGGTTATAGGAATAGGTGAAAAGAAAACACCAAATCCTTTCATTGTGGCTTGTGATAAGTTTATCTATATAGAGATTTTAAAATCTAGGGCCGCAAATTCCGAAAACAACAAGGAAAAGTCATCTAACAAAGAAAGCGTAGATGTTATCACCAAAAAAGTAATTCAGCTAATCAAATCCACAATTTCTGATGTCTCTGACGATGATGGATGGGCATTCCTAGGAGATGTGGGAGGCTTAATGGTTAAAAAGCAACCAAACTTTGACTCTCGAAACTTTGGTTTTGAAAAGCTAACTCCATTAATCAAATCCATTGGAGAATTCGAGATAGAACAAAGAGAAAATTCTAAAAGCCGCCATAAGCTTATTTATGTTCGTATCAAAGAACAACAGAGCAGGAATAAGAAATACTAATCTTTATTCATGGAGTGAATATCATTATGCGTTTCCTCTATTTTGTCCTTTACTCGCTGGATGCTTTTTGCTAATATAGCAAGCTGGGGGAGTTTTTTAATGGCTAACCATTTCCAGCTATCCTTCTCGTAATCAATTGCACGTGCTACATGATAGAGATTAAGAAACCCATAATCGAGTAACCATTTTTGTGCCTGACCATTACCTTCACAACCATTAATCATCGCCATAATATGCGCATAACCATTGTCCATAAGCCATGTCCTTGAATCTTCTTTCAATCGTATTGCATAAGAAGCATGCACCAATTCTTCGTAATCATTTTCAACAAGCCACTTTTGTAAATCCATATTGCCGTCAACCGCCTTGGCCCAGGCTAAAATAACCATGTTGGAATACTGAATAGGACGCAAAGGCACCTTTGAAGTATTTTCGACTTTAGAGGTATTCTCTTTTGGTTTTTTACTTTTTTTGAACCAACCCATCTTCCAAATTAAAAAAATATATCTTAAAAATAACCTGTGCAACCATTTGACTTCAAATCAAAAACAAAAATTATGCGAAGAAAATATACGAAACAATAATAGCTGCAATTATCCCAATCAAATCAGCAAACAACCCCGCCGTAACAGCATACCTAGTCTTTTTAATCCCTACAGATCCGAAGTATACGGCAAGCACATAAAACGTCGTTTCCGTGCTGCCTTGCATCGTAGCTGCAATAAGCTCTTGTAGTGATCCGACACCAAAATTACTCATAACCTCAACATAGGCACCTCTTGCTCCTCCTCCACTTAAGGGTTTCATAAATGCCACAGGAAGTGCATCTACCCATTCAGTAACGGATAATCCGGCAGTGAGCACCAACCACCTAACTCCATTGAGAATACCGTCCAAAGCGCCAGAGGCTCGAAATAAAGCTATAGCACATAAAATAGCAATCAGGTAAGGGATAATACTAATGGCTACGTTAAACCCTCCCTTGGCTCCATCTATAAATGATTCATATACATTGACTTTTTTTCGAATAGCCAAAATGATAAATGCTGAGATTATACTGAACATTATCCCACCACCTACAACGACAGATACCGCTTCACCTTGGCTCGGATGTTCGACGACATAATAGAGCAACAAGCCAATCAATAAAGACAAACCTCCGATATATGTCAAAACAGTTACATTTAGAAGATTGATCCTTTGTCTGATTGCCACAAATATCAAACCTGCTAAGGACGCTATAAATGTTGAAATTAGAATAGGTAAAAAAACTTCTGTTGGTGATTCTGCACCTGACCTCAGTGCAAAAATCGAAATAGGTATAATAGTAAGTCCTGAGGTATTCAAAACAAGAAACATGATTTGAGCATTGGATGCACGGTCCTTGGTAGGGTTAATTTCCTGAAGTTCTTTCATTGCTTTCAGCCCAAGGGGCGTTGCGGCATTGTCAAGACCCAACATATTGGCACTAAAATTCATCATCATTGATCCAATTGAAGGGTGATTCTTGGGGATCTCAGGAAACAATCTTAAAAACAAGGGCGTCACTGCTCTGGTTAATAGTCCTATTGCACCACCTTTTTCACCTACTCTCATTATTCCAAGCCAAAGGCACATTGCCCCAGTGAGGTATAGCGAAAGTTCAAAACCAAGCTTAGCAGAAGAAGAAAGACTATCAATCATTTCTTTCATGACAGAATAATCACCCAAAAAAAATGTTTTATAAAATCCAAGTGCGATTGCTATCAAAAACATCCCAAACCAAATCCTATTCAATACCATGTCACTAATTTCGAATTATTTTATGAATATGCGTTTAAGCAAATTAAAAAGCTATCAACAACGTGTTATTAATCATTGTGCTCGGACAAATTTAAATAGAGATAATGCTCCTTTTATAATCATAACAATTATGAGGGGTTTTCATTACATTTGATTTATGAAAGCCATCCTATACCTTACGTTTTTGATATTTACGTGCTCGATCAGTACTTCAATAGCACAAGATTTTATTAGCAGTACAGACCTACACGATTTATCTGGGCTTCAACAACAATTTATAAAAGACCCAACGAAACTCTTGAAAAATAATAAATACGCCTTACTCGATGAAGATAACAAGGTTTATTTAGGCCTTGTTGCAAAAACCAAGAATGGATTTAGCCCGAAACAAATTGAGTCCTTCGGAGGCCGAGCGCATGTTACCATAAACGGACTTGCCCATCTACGTCTTCCTATTTCAGAAATAAATAAGCTCAAAGAGCTAGAAAACATTGAATTTGCCTCGCTTTCAAGAAAGCTAAAACCGTGCTTGGACAAAGCCCTCATTGACACCCATGCAGATTCGGTTCACCTAGGCCTTGGAAACCTACCACAAGGATATGATGGTGAAAATATATTGATTGGTGTTACAGATTGGGGATTCGATTATAGCTCTCCCGTATTTTACGACTCGCTCCTCCAAGAAACACGAATTTTAGCAGCATGGGATCAATACAAGCTGAGTGGTCCAAGTCCAGATAATTTCAACTATGGAACAGAATTTGACACACCAAGTGAACTTATGGCTACAGGTAGCGATACAGCAAATATATATAGCTATTCTACACATGGAACGCATGTTGCCTCAATTGCAGGCGGAAGCTCAGTAGGTACAGCTTATAAAGGGATTGCACCTGGAGCACAATTCTTATTTGTCACATTCCTTGTAGATGAGGGAGCAGTCCTAGATGCATGGGAGTGGATGTACCAAAAATCCATTGAGGAAGGAAAAAGACTCGTCATAAATATGAGCTGGGGACTATACCATATCGGTTCTTTAGATGGAAACTCGGTTTTAAGCACAGCTATTTCGGCATATACTGATTTAGGGGTTGTTTTTGTGAATTCCGGAGGAAATAACGGTAATGTGAACTTTCACCTCAAACACACTTTCGAATCAGATACAATTGCTTCAAGAATACAATTTTACGATTACAGCGCAAATACAAATATGTGGGGACAAAGCATTCATAGCTGGGGTGAAGTAGGACAAGACTTTTCAAATGCATTGGAAATTAAAAATACGAGCGGTCAGGTGGTCGCACAATCGCCCTATTACTCGACCGAAACAACGAATACATACATAGATACTTTTCTTATCAATGAAACAGATACCATTTGGTATAATATTTCTGCCGATGAGGCTCATCCATTGAACGGCAGACCTCAAATGCGCTTGCGCGTAAAATGTACATCTAGTGCATATCGAGTAATGTTTAAATCAACTGCCAATTCAGGCACAGTAAACAATTGGAATGTTACTGAATTAACCAATGACGTTGGAAATTGGGGTATGCCGTTTTCAGCATATGGAACTGGTTCAATGAGCGGAGATAACGAAAATGGAATTAGTGAACCTTCTTGTGCAGATGATGTCATCAGTGTAGCGGCCTATGCTTCCGGATGGGTAACACCCACAGGAGTAACAACAGGTGGAGCAATGGCTTCATTTTCAAGCCAAGGACCGAGATACGATGGTGTGATGAAACCTGATATTGCAGCCCCCGGAGTAGCCATTGGTGCAGCAATTTCATCTTATACCGATGCTTCATTTTCAGCAGTGGAGAGCATAGAATTCAATGCACGAACATATCATTTTGCCAAACTCTCAGGAACATCGATGGCTTCACCAATGGTCGCTGGAATAGCTGCATTATTACTCCAAGCAAAACCTGAGCTTAGTGCAACAGATGTAAAACAAATTCTATTGTCAACAGCAAGAGAAGATAATAAAACAGGCGTCCTTCCAGTAGAGGGTGATCCAAAATGGGGTCATGGAAAGGTAGATGCAATGGCCGCTTTGAGAGAGGCTTTAGATTTAGGATTAAATCAGGGTAACGAAGATTTTTGTTTTAAGGTCTACCCAAATCCAGTGAGTAACATATTGTATTTAGACGAACTCGACAACATAAGTCTTAAAGCCATACTTAAAGATTTTTCCGGAAGATCAAGGCGAATTAAAATTATAAATGGTCGCATAGACTGTGCGGATTTTTCAGCGGGAATGTACCTTATTGAATTTAAGCATAATGGACAAACGAGACAGCTAACATTCATTAAGCATTAATATGATTCAAAGATTAGCGAAAAATAAGCTTGAACTGATTCATACGATGGCACATGAAATTTGGCCCATCTGCTTTAAAGACATGATTAGTCATGAGCAGATCAACTATATGCTCGAATGGATGTATAACCTGAAGCAACTTCAACAAAATTTTGCCAAGGGCCATGAATTCATTGTACTTCGAGAACAAGAAGAAAATATCGGATTCGCCTCCTTCGAAATCAGAAACGAAAAATCATGTATAAGACTCCATAAACTATATGTAAATCCAAAACAGCAGCACAAAGGTTCAGGACGAAAGCTACTAGAACACATATATGGCGTTGGTCGTGAGCACAAATTGAATACCCTTGATTTGTTTGTGAATCGAACTAATCCTGCAGTTAATTTCTATCAAAAAATAGGTTTCGAAATAGTAGAATCCATCGATTTAGATATCGGAAACGGCTACTTCATGAATGATTATAGAATGAAAATAAAAATTTAACTGTATTATGCATGCATAATACTTTTAGTTTTTATATATTTGAATAAATTCTATATCATAATTAACCAACATGAGTGACAATCAACCTATAAAAGGTGGCGAATTCATTATAAGAGATACCGCGCCAAAAGACATTTTTACACCAGAGGAATTTACAGAAGAGCATAAAATGATCGCTAGTATGTGCGAAGATTTTATTCTTCAAGAAATCATCCCTCACCTAGACCGTATTGACAGCCTTGAAGAAGGTTTAATGCCCTCATTATTAAAAAAGGCAGGTGAGCTTGGCTTACTTGGGCTTTCCGTTCCTGAGGAATATGGGGGAATGGGCGTTGATTTTAAAACAACCTTACTCGCAACGGAATATTTAGGCTTAGGCTTTTCATTTTCTGTGGCCTATGGTGCACATACCGGAATTGGGACTCTTCCACTACTCTATTATGGAAATGATGAACAAAAAAATAAGTATGTAGCAAAATTAGCTTCAGGAGAATGGGCGGCCGCCTATTGTTTAACTGAACCGGGGGCAGGTTCAGATGCAAATTCTGGAAAAACCAAAGCAGAGTTATCATCTGATGGTAAATACTACAGCATCACAGGGCAAAAAATGTGGATTACTAATGGTGGTTTTGCCAATCTATTTACTGTGTTTGCAAAGATAGAAGACGATGAAAATTTGACAGCATTCCTCGTGGAAGCAGACAGTGAAGGAATTAGCTTAAATCCGGAAGAGAAAAAAATGGGAATTAAGGGTTCCTCAACACGGCAGGTATTCTTCAACAATGTTAAAGTTCCTGTTGAAAATATGCTCTCAGAAAGAGGAAACGGATTTAAAATTGCCTTAAATATTTTGAATATTGGAAGAATTAAATTAGGCGCGGCCGTAATGGGCGGTGCCAAAGGTGGAATTGACGAGTCTGTAAGATACTCTCTTGAAAGAGAGCAGTTTGGAAGATCCATTTCCAAGTATGGTGCGATTCGCCACAAGCTTGCAGAGCAAGTCATTCAAACCTACGTTGTTGAATCTGCCACCTATCGTGCAGGTCAAAATATTGACGACGCAATCAAAGGTTTGATAGAAGGTGGAATGGATAAAGCCCAGGCTACACTTCAAGGAATCGAATTGTTTGCTCCTGAATGCGCTGTGATTAAAGTAGCAGGATCTGAGTGCCTTGACTTTGTTGTTGATGAGGCTGTTCAAATATTTGGCGGCATGGGGTATTCGGCCGAATCCTCAGTTGAACGCGCCTATCGAGATTCAAGAATCAACAGAATATTTGAAGGAACAAATGAAATCAATAGAATGCTTACGGTAGATATGGTGCTGAGACGCGCCATGAAGGGAGAGCTAGATTTGATGGGCCCCGCAATGAAAGTCGCTGGCGAGCTTATGAGCATTCCAGAAATAAAAGAGCCTTCGAACTCCCCATTAGGAGACGAACAAAATATGCTTGATGGCTTCAAAAAAACGATTTTGATGGTTGCAGGTTCAGCCGTACAAAAACTAATGCAAACACTTGCTAAAGAGCAAGAGGTATTGATGAATATAGCAGACGTTGCAATATGGACCTATCTCGCTGAATCCGTTTATCTGAGAGTTCAGAAGAAAATAGATAGCCAGGGAGAAGCTGCATGTGAGCATGATATAGCAATTGCGAAGACCTATTTTTACGACACAGCAGACAAAATAGCAAAGGCAGCCAAAGACGCAATCCAATCATTTGCAGAAGGTGATGAAGCAAGAATGATGCTGATGGGGTTGAAACGATTTACAAAGACTCAAGCATTCAACCCGAAAGCAGCAAGACAAACCATTGCGCAGAAATTAATTGCTGACGGTAAATACGATTTCTAAAGCACAAATAATTCAATATAAAAAAGAGCCTCCATTGAGGCTCTTTTTTTATGTATATTCGTTTTAAAAGAGCTTCATTCAAAGTATACATTAGTCTAATAGCTATGAAAAGAATTAACGGCCACGGTCATATCCTTCCAGAACCTCATCAGATACCAAAATTCATGAAGGATAAAAAATTGTTCTGGATCGATGACGATAAGAAATTCATGCGGCAAGGAAATTGGACCAGACCAATCACAGATCCAAGTTTCTTTTTGAAAGAAAAACTCGAGTGGATGGATACTTACAATATTGACCACGGTGTAATGCTAAATCTTTCCCAAATATATTGTAATGGTTGGAGGCAACAAAACACGAAAGATGCAGTAACTTGGCAAAATGACTTTAATGCTTCAGTTCAGAAGGATTTTCCTGAGAAATTCACTAGCGGATTTGTCGTTCAACCCCTTTACATGGATGATGCTTTAAAGGAAATAGAACGCTGCGTATTAGAGCTTGGTCTTAAGCTGCTTTGCCTTCCAACGCACTTCTTGAATGCCAATAATCAATGGACTTCAATTGCAGATCAATCGGTATTTCCCATTTATGAACTAGCCAATAAGTATAATTTGGCTATAGAAATTCATCCTTACGATGGAGAAAAAATAGTAAATCTTAAAGACCAATACTGGCGTTTTCATTTGGTTTGGATGATGGCTCAATGTGCGGATACACTTCACCTATACACATTAAATGATATTCCAAATAAATTTCCGAATATCAGAACCTGTTTTGCCCATGGCTGTATGCTTGGCATTGCGAATTATGGAAGAAGGCTTCAAGGGTATGATGGTCGACCCGATTTATTTGAAGATGTTGAAAATCCTAGGGCATCTTTGGGTCATAAAAACTTATTTTTTGATTCATTGGTACATGATTCTTATACCTTAGAGCTCTTAAAACGTCGCGTTGGTGTATCACAAATTGTAGCTGGACTCGACGATCCGTATCCTTTAGGCGAGATGGAAGGAGTTGGTAATTCGTTTCCGGGAAGGGTAATCGACTTTGCGGTTGAAGTAGATATCCTTACACAAAGAGAAGCCGACGAAATCTGGCGCGACAATGTGCTGATGTGGCTTGGCTAGTATTTAATTAATCTCATAGTGAAGGCGCATAGTAATGCTCGCAGTTTTACGCTTAGAAGAGGTATTAAAACTTCCCCCCCAGGAATATTCATCACTAGAATTTTCGGCCGTAATTTGAAAAACTCCCATACTGGCGTATGTCAATTTCCCAAGTGACCCTCCCCCATTTTCCGCAATGGTTTCGGCTCGATTCTTAGCGTCCTTGGTTGCAGCTTCAATCATTTTAATTTTAAGCTTTGCAAGCTTTGTATAGTAATACTCTGGAGCATAAGAGTTCAACTCGATACCGGCATCAATTAGCTTTGAAACCTCACGAGAGGTCTTTTCAACAAGATCTACAGACTTTGATTGAATCTCAAAAGACTGACTTAAATCATAAGCCCTAAAAAGACGCTCTGTAAAATTCCCATTTTCATCGTATTGATTGTCATAATTCTTACTAATGTCGGCCGCATCAAATACGACTTCTGCATCCTTTATACCCTGACTGGCCAGAAACTTTTTAACCGTCAAGATGTCGGCATTCAAATCTTTATACGCTTGCTTAAGATCAACAGCCCTTCTAGAAAAGCTAGCGCGCCAAACAATTAAATCAGAGTCAAAGGATTGCTGACCGAGGCCTTTGACCGTAACTGATGGATCAGATTTTCCCCGAGACAAATACGAACTTCCTAAAATATAACCGGTAACAATCACTGCAAGGGCAATCATAACAGTCGGTACTAGCTTTTTAACAAACTTCATATTTTATATATTTAATTATTAACATTCTATTTAACCGAATTAAAGGTTTAGGTTACAACCTATCAGATACCAAATAAAAGCAAAATATTCCCGGGATCAATGACAAAAAGATATTCAATACTAAAAGAAAATAGTTAGATTGATTATATAGCTGGAAATTTTCAAAGGAGAATGTACTAAAGGTACTGAAACCTCCACATAAACCAATTATCGCAAAGGGATAAATCCATTCACTCTTTATTTCTTTGGTCCAAAAGTAAAGAACCAAAGTAAAAATGAGACAAGCCGTTAAATTTGAAACCAAAGTTGCAAGTGGAAAATCAGTACTCCATTTTGAAAAAACTTTACCCACGCCAAATCGAAGTAAGCTTCCGATTCCACCACCGAGAAATACCAATAGATAATTCATCAAACTGCAACTTTCTTTAAAAGTAGGAATTGTAAAACGAATTGAGCTAAACCGAAACCTAAAAAAGCTCCGCACAATACATCACTTACATAATGAACACCCAAATATACGCGACTGTAGATTACCAATAAGGCAAGGACCAACAATATTATTTTAACCCATTTCTGACCTATGAGCGTAAACATTATCGTCAATATTCCAAAATAATTCGCTGCATGAGAAGAAACGAAGCCAAACTTGCCTCCTCCATAAAATGAACCATCTGGGTACTCATGAAGATAAAGCTGAGATTTGAGCAATAAATTGTGTGAAGGTCGATAACGCTGAAACACCTCCTTAAAAGCATGTACGGATAACTGATCAGTTAAAACAATCGTAAGAACAATAGCTACAAATATCCAGATTAACTGTTTGGAACTATATGCTTGAAATAAGAAATAAAAAACAAAAGGGATCAGAAGCAATAAAATATATGGACCGGACAGAAACCACATAAATGAATCTAAAAACGTCGAATGCATTGCATTTATAGCCAAAACTAAGCTATGGTCAATGGATTCCAATTTTTCAATCATCCTGTAAAAGTTTCCAAATCTCATCCTTCAGCTCAATAATTCCAGACTGCGCCACAGAGGAAATAAACAAATAATTAATACCGGATAAACTATTATCAAGTTCTTTTCTTACTTCGTCTTCAAGCTCTTCGTCGAGCATATCAGACTTAGTAATAGCAAGAATAGATTCTTTATGTAAAAGTTCTGGATTGTACGCTTTGAGCTCGGAATTTAGAATACGATATTCCTCTGCAATATCATCGGCATCAGCTGGAACCATAAATAAAAGAAGTGAATTTCTTTCAATATGCCTCAAGAAGCGATATCCGAGACCCTTCCCTTTGGAAGCCCCTTCAATAATTCCAGGAATATCAGCCATAACAAAAGAGCGATGATCTCTATAAGATACGATTCCTAGATTGGGCCGAATAGTCGTAAAAGGATAATCACCGATTTCTGGTTTGGCAGCAGAGACGACAGAAAGTAATGTGCTTTTACCAGCATTTGGAAAGCCTACCAAACCTACATCTGCTAAGATTTTAAGCTCAAGAACTTTCCATCCTTCAATACCAGACTCACCTGGCTGCGCATGACGTGGAGTTTGATGTGTTGAAGACTTAAAATTGTTATTTCCGAGACCTCCTCGCCCTCCTTTCTGAACAATTTTCTCTTCGCCATCTTCCGTAATTTCAAAAAGAACCTCGTCTGATTCTTCGTCTCTGACAATCGTACCCAATGGAACGTCTATATATACATCCTTGCCTTGAGATCCTGTTTTCAAATTACTCGAGCCATGTGCACCATGCTCCGCCTTAACATGCTTTTTAAATTTCAGATGTAATAGCGTCCAAAGCTGTTTGTTTCCTCTCAAGTATACATGACCTCCGCGGCCACCATCACCTCCATCAGGACCACCTTTTGGGATATACTTTTCTCTTCTAAAATGGGTAGATCCTCCACCTCCATTTCCAGATTTGACATGAATTTTTACGTAATCAACAAAGTTATCTGAAGCCATTGTATGGACTAAATTGCGTTTATTGAGGCAAACAGCCGCGCTGTAATTTCATCTACGCTACCCATTCCTGCTATAGAAACCAATTTCCCTTGGTTCTCATAAAAGGATTTAACGGGTGCAGTTTCTTTATGGTAAACTGCAATTCTATTGTCAATGATTTTTGAATCTGCATCATCCGCTCGGCCACTTACCTCAGCGCGTTTAATCAATCTTTTTTTCAGCTCTTCTTCTTCAACATCTAATGAAAGCATTACCTTAATAGAAGTATCTATGGACTCAAGAAAAACATCTAAAGCCTCTGCTTGTGCATTTGTTCGAGGAAAACCATCAAAAATAAATCCTTTTGGCGAACTGTGTTTCAGGACCTCTGAACGGAGCAAATCTATCGTCACACTATCCGGGACCAATTTCCCTTGATCCATATAGCTTTTGGCTAGCTTACCTAGATCTGTTTCTCCTTTTATATTTGATCTGAAAATATCACCAGTAGAGAGGTGCACCAAACCAAATTCTTCTATCAATCGTTCAGATTGCGTACCTTTTCCTGCTCCCGGTGGGCCAAATAGCACAATATTCAACATAACTTTATTCTTTTAATTGATATAATTCTTTAATATTTCTTCCGGCTTCATCGTAATCCAATCCATATCCGACGACAAATTTATTAGGAATTTCGAATCCGACATACTTTGGAGCCTTTTGACCTTCAAATGCAGTCGGTTTAAAAAGCAACGTACATACTTCTATACTTTGAGCGCCATGAGGTTTAAGTAGCTCCATAAATTTATCTATGGTATTACCAGTATCTACAATATCCTCAAGAATAACAACATGCTTATCTTTTATGTTCTTATTTAAACCTATCAACTCTCGAACAACACCTGAGCTTTCAGTCCCTTGATAGGATGAAAGCTTAACGAAAGAAATTTGAAGATTGATGTCTAATGATTTCATCAGGTCGGAAGTAAACATGAATGCACCATTCAGAACACTTAAAAAAACAACATCTTTATCCGAATAATCCTGTTCGAGATCATTTGCAATGATTTCAATTCTATCCATTATTTCATCCTCAGATAAATACGGAGAAAATGTTTTGTCAAGTAGACGGATTTCTAGCTTCATAAAAGCAGCAAAGATACAATTTTAGGTTCTAAGATGAAATTAATTTGAATAGAGCCGTATCTTTGTATTATGAATAGAAGATGGAATTCTAAAGATTTTAAAATTGGCGTTCTTGGTGGTGGCCAATTAGGGCGAATGCTAATTCAAGAGGCAATAGACTTAGATGTTCATCTGCATATGATTGACCCCGACCCAAATGCGCCATGTGCGCTAATTGCACATTCCTTTACAATCGGTTCTATAACAGACTATGATACAGTAATAGAATTTGGAAAGGACAAGGGCCTAATTACTGTTGAAATAGAAAACGTAAATATTGAGGCACTTGAAGCACTTGAGCAAAAAGGCGTGAAAATTTTTCCGCAGCCAAGAGTTTTAAAAATAATTAAGGACAAGGGAGTTCAAAAACAATTTTATGCTGATCACAACATACCGACAGCGCCTTTTACACTTTATGATAATGCAAATGCCCTAAAAGAAGCGGGTATAAGTTATCCTATTATTCAAAAAATGAGAACGGGAGGTTATGACGGCAAGGGTGTTCAATTACTTAAACAATCCTCCGATTCTTTTGATGCACCGAACCTCTGTGAATCACTCATTGATTTCGATAAAGAGCTATCCGTTATCGTCGCAAGAAATGAGAACGGAGATGTTCAATGTTTTCCATCCGTTGAATGTGAATTCAATCCAGAGGCCAACCTCGTAGAATATTTATTCTCACCAGCCAATATTCCCGAAGAAATAACACAAAAAGCAAATTCAATAGCTATAGACCTCATCCAAAAACTAGACATGATTGGACTCCTTGCTGTAGAATTCTTTCTTTGTAAAAACGGCGACTTATTGGTGAACGAAATTGCACCAAGACCCCACAATAGTGGGCACCATACGATTGAATGTTGCAACACCTCACAATATGCCCAACACCTGAGGTCTATTTTAAACCTTCCTTTGGGAGATACGACGCTAATTAATCCAGGTGCCATGATCAATATCCTTGGAGAAAAAGGTTTTACTGGACCTGCCATTTATGAAGGTTTAGAAAAGATTTTAGGGTTCTCGGGAGTGCACCCTCATATTTATGGAAAAAGTGATACCAAACCATTCCGAAAGATGGGACATGTAACCATCACAGGAAGCACACTTCTTGAAGTAAAGAGAATTGCAGACCAGGTCAAAGAAACGATAAAAGTAAAAGCATAAAAAAAGCCACCGAAGTGGCTCTTTACTTATTTTGAATCGTTTATTCTACTACAAAACGCTTCATTTTATTTCCATTGTCACTGGTATATGATATTGCATAAACGCCAGGTGAAAAACCAGAGATGTCAATTGAATAGCTCCAACTACCACTTGTTTCGATCATTTCAAAATCTTTTACCACTTGACCTTGAGCATTAAATATCCTCAATTGATTTGAATTAGAATTCACGATATCAATAGTTACATTTAATAAATTAGAGGCCGGATTCGGATAGACTTTCAGTTTGTCATCGATTTGATTGTTAAATCCATCAAATAAACCGACGTTTGGCCCCTCTTCATACCCATTGCTTACTGCCTCTGTAATAGATGATGAAGCTGCGTTGTCAATTCTTCCATCAGGAGATATAAGCAAACCTACGATGTGCATGTTGTTCTCATCCCAATCTGCCGGAAGTGTAAATGAATAATTACTAATTACATTTTCACCTGCATTGACATTTGCAGGAAAAGATATAGAGGAACCTTCAAAGCTAGGTGCTATTGAACGTGCAACATGATCATATACCATTTGAGCAGCTGGAACAGAGCTAGGAAGAGATTCATACCCTCCCATTACACCATTTCCTCCACCTGCATAAGCATTAGATTGATTGTAACCGGCATCCGTTCCTGTTACGCCATCCTCTGTCAAGGCACAAGCCAATTTGTATGAATTTGTTACCGCTTGAGAAAATGTAGATTTTACAGATACATCTAAAACTCTTGAAACCGGATCCCAATTTGCACCATTAACAAGAACACCCGCAGGTGCAGTTAAAAGACGGTCTAAAAAGTCAGCATTCATAGCTGATGGATCCACATCTGCACCGCGATCAACCAATGCACTTGGATATCCACCAATAGAACCTCCAATTCCAGCATCATATACTGCGTCTGTCATAGGGTCACCGTTGTGAACTGCAATTCCCACCCAATAATCTCCATATTGCTCTTCAAATAAATCCATATAAACAGCTCCTCTAGGGCACCACTGACACCATGTTCCTGTTGCTTCTTCACCAACAACCATTTTACCTTCAGCGGGTACAACAGGATCAATACTAATCACTTTGGAATCATCAGAAGGATCATCATCAGTACTGACTCCATTAACATTTGAGATTGTTACGGTTAAATCGTTATTTCCCAATACTGGTGTTAAAGCCGTTCCAAAAGTATGTTCATAAGTATCCAATGAAGCTAAATTCAAACCTGTTATACTTTCTGTCACATCTACCCCATTATAATTATAGGTTAAATCAAAAGAATTAATCTCAAATTGACCGAGGTTCCTTGCTGTAGCCACTACATCATAGCTTAAGCCAGCTATACCGCTAATCTGTGAAATAAATGAAACTCCACCATTAAGAGGTGGCAAAGTAGCCGGTAAATGGGTATAGCTGATATCATCTACATAAAATCCAGAAATTCCATTTCCTCCCTGACCTGCTGGGTTTACTGGATATAAATCCAAAATTCCGATTTGTCCTGTCGGGTTTGAAAAAGAACCTTGAGAAACATTGTCAATGAAAAGCTCCCAAACATTTGATGTGAGGTCCATATCCACTCTTAGGTTAAACCATTGTGCACTTGGGTAATTCGCATTTATGTATGGTGTCCCCTGATTGGAAAGCTTCAAGGTGCCGTCTTCTAGCATATAACAATCAAGTGCCCAAACCTGAGCAACGACAAGTGTACCCTGAAGATTGAAGTACGCTCCCTTTCCTGCTTCAACATAAAAGTTGGCTTCAAAAGAAAAATTCCCAGAATTGTATACCTGATCAAATGGAAGTACCACATCAGCCGGCCCCCCATTTGGTGAAGTTGAGCTGAAATAGATTGAATTCGAGCCACTGCTCGCGTTATTATCGGTAATTTGGACATCCTCTGCACCACCTTCTGTGCCACTCCAAGTCGTCCAATCAGCAGAGCTAGATCCCAAATACGATCCTATTGTATAGGATTCAAAATCATCCGAAAAGGTTTGGGCAAATGTAAAGGAAGCAAAGCATCCCATCATAAATAGTAAAAATGTTTTTTTCATTGTTCTAAATTAAGTTTAACTAAATCTCATTATTGCAAAAGCGCAATCGTTAAAAATAAGGAGGACACTAATATCGTTATTTTTCATTAAAAATCATTTAAAAAGAACAATTCACACAATTTGATTGTTTCACCACATTTTTTAGTAAATTCGAGCCTTAATATTTAAATCTTAAAAGAATGAATCCTGATTATCAGTTAATGTTAATTGCTTGGGCTGGAGTTGCAGCTTGGGTGGCGTTTGTAATCTTTTCAAACAGAAAAATACATCCTAAAGCTTTATTTGCTCTATTCATGGTTGAGCTATGGGAACGCTTTAGCTACTATGGTATGCGTGCCCTTCTCATCTTATATATGACGGCCAGTGTTATTGACGGTGGTTTTGAATTTGACGATGCAAAAGCATACGGAATATATGGAGCATATGGAGCACTAGTTTACCTTACACCTTTAATTGGAGGGTTCTTTGCAGATAAATTAATAGGATTCAGAAAAGCCATTGTTTGGGGAGCTATTTTAATGGCCATTGGACAGTTTACATTATTCTTGAGTGGAAATGCAAATGAAGTTTCTTTTTATATAGGACTTGCTGTATTGGTCGTAGGAAACGGTTTCTTCAAGCCAAATATTTCGAGTATGATTGGACGCTTCTACGAAGAGGGAGACAAACGTCGAGATGGTGCATTTACCTTGTTCTACATGGGGATAAATATGGGTGCTTTCCTAGCACCATTAACCTGTGGTGCAATTGGAGAGAATGAAGGATGGCAATATGGATTCTTGACTGCTGGTATTGGTATGGTCATCGGTTACCTTGTATTTGTTTGGGGATCGAAACAAGGAATTTATGAGGATGTAGGAAATGGACCTGATGTAGAATTAGACAAGCCGATTATTCCAGGCTTATCTAACAAGATGCTTCCTGCTGTTTCCACAATCATCATGATCATTTTAGCTTCAACACTAATTGTTTATAATGATATTGTCGATATCATATTGGTACTTTTGGCGGTCCTTGTGATTGGATACCTACTCTATGAAGCGGGTAAAATGGAGCTTCAAGCAAAACAAAGAATATGGGTCGTGGTTGTACTTTTATTCTTTACAACTGTATTTTGGACCTTCTTTGAGCTGGCAGGATCAGCTTTAAGTCTTTTTACTGCAAGAAACGTGGATAGGTCGTTATTTGGATATGAAATAAAAACAACTTTCTTTCAATCATTTAATCCTTTGTTTATCATGCTTTTCGCACCGATATTCTCCTGGGTATGGATTAAATTGTCCAATGCAAATAAAGAACCAGCAGCACCTTATAAGTTTGGTATGGGCTTGCTTCTATTAGGTCTTGGATTTCTAGCACTAAACCTTGGTGGCGCATCTGCAACCGCCGGAATGATTCCAGCGATGTTCATGGTACTTCTTTATTTACTTCATACGATTGGTGAACTTACACTTTCACCTGTGGGCCTTTCATTGGTTACAAAGCTATCTCCAAGACATATGGTTGGATTTTTAATGGGGATTTGGTTACTTTCTTCTTCACTTGCACATCAAGGAGGAAAGCATATTGCCAAACTGACGACTGTAAATGAAAAAACCATTGTTCAAAGTGATGCATTTAAAGCATCAAAAATGGACGAGGATGTCAAAACATTGCTTTTATCAAAGAAATTCACTGACAAGCTAGACGACAGCTCTATTGAATCGGTATTGACTGATTCATCATTTATATCTGAGCTAAACTTGAAAGGGAACAAATCCTACACCAAATCGAATGTCTATGTAAAAGAGGCATTAGAAGAAGCTGAAAGTTATAAAGGAACGAAAAAAGAAAAAATGCTAAGTGCTGCAAATGTTAGCTTCATAACTTATGAAGAAAATACGATTACAGCCGATACTGTTTCACAAAGTGAACTCAAAAAACTAACAGAAAACACGCCAGGAACAGCGGTAATCAATTCGATAAGGAGCGAGTCACTAAATAAGGGATTGAGTGTTTTTGAAATGCTCGGTTTTATTGCAATGGCCTGCGGATTAATCTTATTTTTAATTGGTAAGCCGATTAAAAAATGGATGCACGGCATCAACTAAAAAACAAACAAAAGGCTGCCTAGTGCAGCCTTTTTTATTAAACCCTTCTTTTTATAATTTTAATTTATCCTCATGAAAAAATCAATCGGTTTAATCGGAATATTCATTTGCGGTCTCATTTTTTCGTTGCAAAGCCAGACAATAGTTGAAACTTCAAACTATCTTAATAACAGCGATAAAAACAAGACCATTTCATTTAATGACCTAGAGAGAATATTCTATGCATCTGAAGATCCAAATTTGACGATAACCTTCGAAGGGATGTATGATTATGCTGTTTACTTTGACGCTAACAATACAGAGCTGCTATCGAATACAGATATTTTTCTGAAAGATTTACAAAGAGGAGACCACACCATAACCTTGAAAAAAGTAAATGTAGCTGGAGATGCTGAAGAGATAAGTAAATCTTTCAAGGTTAAAGCCGCGAGACCATGGTTTTCAAATGACGCTACAGTATTCGGATTATTAATGATTGTTCTATTTTTTGTTTTCAAAACAGCAAAAAGTGAGCGAAGCTATTTTAAGAAATTTTATAAAGTTGTTCCGGCCTTATTGCTATGTTACTTCATTCCAGCAGGGCTGAACTCATTTGGAATCATCTCGTCAGAAGAATCCAACCTATACTTCATAGCATCAAGGTATCTTTTGCCGGCCAGTTTGATATTACTCTGTTTGAGCATAGACATTCCCGCAATTAAAAGACTTGGCTCAAAAGCGATTATTATGTTTTTTGCGGCGACAGCAGGAATTGTTGTCGGAGGTCCTCTTGCACTTTACGTCGTTTCTTTATTTGCACCTGAGGTCCTAAATGGAGAAATTTGGAAAGGATTATCAACTGTTGCCGGATCTTGGATCGGTGGTGGAGCCAATCAAACGGCTATGAAAGAAATTTATGGCGCCAGCGACCAAATGTTTTCTGCTATGATTGTTGTGGATGTATTCGTCGCCAATCTATTTATGTCCGTGTTGCTTTTTGGAACTGGGTACAACAAGAAACTCAACCGATTCTTTAAAGCCGATGACTCTGCTATTGAAAGCTTGAAAACAAAAATGGAAAAATTCCAAATGAGTGTTTCTAAAATCGCAAGCTTCAATGACCTCATTTATATGTTAGGAATCACCTTCTTTTGCGTTGGTATCGCCCATTTGGGAGCAGATTACATAGGTCCATGGGTAACGGAAATACTAAATGGAATGGAAAACCAAACAGCTGCGAGATTAATGGTATCCTTTGGAAATGGATTCTTCTGGTTGGTGGTTCTTTCTACCTTATTTGGTGTCGGGCTTTCTTTTACAAGGTACCGTGAATTTGAGGGTGTTGGCGCATCAAAAATGGGTAGCCTATTCCTATATGTTTTGGTGGCTACAATAGGTATGAAAATGGACATTATGGAGCTGATCGCGAATTGGGGTGTCTTTAAATTCTTGCTTTCTATTGGTTTAATTTGGATCATGGTACACGCTTTATTCTTGTTCGTCGTTGCAAAAATCATTAAGGCCCCTTTCTTCTATGTAGCGGTTGGAAGTCAAGCAAACGTAGGAGGAGCAGCTTCTGCACCAATTGTTGCAAGTGCATTCAGTCCTTCATTGGCACCGGTTGGGGTTTTACTTGCCGTTCTTGGATATGCTGTTGGAACATTTGGCGCTATTTTATGTACCTTAATGATGCAAGCACTATCGGTATAAAGCTGAATGATCTAGTTAATTGCACCAATTCTTTTATTTACGAGGGATTCTACTTTTTGGCAGAATTGCAAAGGCCTAAAAGTCCTCCAATCAAGCTCCTCGAGTTGACCACCCATCACAAAATAATGGTCGAGGTTGGCTGAAATAAATTCCTTGACTACATGTTCATGAAAATTCACCATAGCAATCCATCCATCCTCTACGTCATCGAACCATTCATCGTAATAGCATTCATCAGAGGAATGAAAGTTTAGGACATTTTCACCAATCAAGATAAACTTATCGATCCCTGTTTTCATAATTGGTTCTACTACGTCTCTTTTGAGGCGCATAATATCGTTTTCAATGGCGTCATTCCATTCCCCTATGAGCTCAAGAACGGCGTGACCCAAATCGTAATCTACGAAAAGTACTTTCACAAAAAGCGTAGGTGAGCCAAAGTAATCCCACTGTGGGTGAATAAGAAAATTATAGATGCGATTAGAATACTCGAATTCACTGTAAACCCTCTCATAAAATGGCGAAGAAGGATCCTCTGAGGCAATGTAATATCCTCTCCAATTATAATATGGCTCAATAAAGTGCATGTCCAAATTTAATCAAGTGATTTGACATATTCTTATTAATTTTGAGGAAGTTTTAAAACGCACATTTTATGCGCATTTACATCGCTATTTTAGGTACAGTATGTTTACTTTTTTCATGCACAAACGCAGACAAAAGTGAACCTAAAGTCCCATCTAAAGAAATTTGGCAGAACGCTGCGGAAGCTTATCTAGCAAGTGAATCTAATCTAATCTCATTCGGTGCTGTGCGCATTGATCAAATGCTTAGAAAAGCCATTTATGATTCAAAATTATCCGACTCTGGACTTGTTCCTACGGATATGATTGAGGACTATTCAAAGGTGATTTACACAGAATTACCAATGTATTACGCTGTTAAGTCTAATTTAAGAGATATAACCACCCCTGATGTAGTTCTTGTTTGCAAAATAAAAGACGCATCCTTGGCCATTGAAATAATGAAAAAAGATTTCCAAATTGGCGAAATCATTGAGGAAAATGGAGTGAAATATTTATTTCCAAGTGGCATCAAAATCGGCCTCACTAACAACGAGATGATTATCTATATATCTGACAACATTGACAATAAGCGGGCCCGAAGGGAAATTGAAAACACAATAGATGGGTTGAAAAGTAAAAAAAACAACTCAGAAATAGCGCAAATAATTGCTGCTCAGGACGATATCACTTTTGCCATAATTATGCAGCAGGTTCTTAAATCCTTTACAACCACTTTGAACGCAGAAGTTCCTGAACATAATGAACTTATTGAGGGAACTATTACCATGCATTTATCTTTTGAAAAAGGAAAGATTATATTGACGAATACAAACTACTTATCTCAACAGGCTAGCGGATTAAATATATTTGCTAAAAACAGCAAGCCGATGCTAAATAAGCTAGGCGCCGGATCACCCAGCGCTGCAATAACATTGGCGCTTAATATGCAAGGACTTGAAAAATTACGAAAGCAGTACCTACCCAAAAGTATATCAAATGCCATACAGGATTCAGATCTTGACGCTAGCATAAAAAGAGCAGTCCCAAGAGAGCTATCAGTCATTGAGGCGTTCATTCAAAAAGATGGACTTCAACGTTATATCGATGGAAATTTCGCCTTTGGGCAGTACTCAGTTGATGAGAAACACATGGAATACAGTGCATATTTTGGTATAGGTCCTAGATTAGAAGAAATACTAAAAAATGAGTTCAATCCAATAAAAGGATTTTTTCATTCATTAGAAATAGATGACACGAGAATGGAACTATATACTTCCGAAGCAAATGGACCTCAGAATAATGTAAATAAATTACAATTAAAACCCCAGTTTGAAGCGCTCGGTGCTAAGCCAATATCCGCTTTTTGGGATATTGAACAAAATCCCTACAAGGAACTCTTCATGAACGAAATAGTAATACAGCGTATTTTAGAACTATTAAAACATATGACTTTGAACGCTGATCTAACAGGTGGAGAACTCATAATAACAATGAAAGATGAAGAAGAAAATTCAATGACTCAAATAGCTAACCTAATTCCAAGCCTTATTTTAGGATCAATATTTCAATAAGTATGGGAAAAGATAAATTATGGCGGTTTTCTGAGATCAAAAGGTTTACGAATGTAACGGAAGCGCCATTTTCAGAAACTTTTCCTCAAAAAGGAAAATGGAAAGAAGAAATTTTCAAAAACGATAAACCCATTGTTTTAGAGCTGGGTTGCGGAAAAGGAGAATATGCAGTTGGACTAGGTGAAATGTTTCCGGAAAAGAACTTTTTAGGTATCGATATCAAAGGGAACAGAATATATATAGGTGCAAAAAAGGCGCTCGAAAAAAAAATGGATAATGTTCAATTTTTACGCACTAGAGTTGACTTTATAGAAAACTTCTTCGAAGAGGGCGAGATTGATGAAATTTGGCTAACCTTTTCAGATCCGCAACCTAAAAAACCTAGAAAAAGACTTACCTCTCCCCTTTTTATTAGCCGCTATAAAAATTTCTTAAAGAAAAATGGTTTGATACATGTCAAAACAGATAGCGATATTTTGTTTGAGTATACTGAAGAACAAATCAAGGAAGAAGGCTATAAATGTCATGCACTCACCTGGGACCTATATGGTTCATTTCAAAATAAGCTGACAAATAGCGAAAAAGAAATTTTTAACATCAAAACACATTACGAGGAACTATTCGCTAGTAAAGGATCTATTATAAAGTATTGTTGCTTTGAAATTTAGATTACTTATCTAATACTTTAGGAATCCTAAAATAGTCAGAGTCGCTTTTTGGTGCATTAGCTAACGCGTTCTGTTTGGTCAAGGTTTGATTAGATATATCTTCCCTTAAAACATTTACCTTTTCATTCATGAAAATAAGTGGTTCCACATTCTCAGTATCGATCTCGGATAGCTTATCCACAAAACCAATTATCTTTTCCATATCGGCCTTGATTGCATCTAGCTCTTCACCCTTAAAATCTAAGCGAGCCAAATGGGAAATATGTTTCACAATTTCATCTGTTACTTTCACGAGATAAAGTTAAGCATTTCATTGAGTTGAATACAAATGAGGGTATTCCTTTTTTAATGGAGCCTCTACGCGCTCAAAGCTGACTTTATTGAGCTCTGAGAAACTCATGCGTTCAACATCCTCTTTAGAGATGTATTGGCCGATATAAAACCTCGATACACCAGGTCTCGCTGGACCAAAAACGTCGGTAGGGTCCGAAAAAAGCAAATGATTCGTTGTAAAAGTAATAGGGACAATTGGCACCCTGGCTTCCTTTGCTATTTTAAATGCACCGTTTTTAAAAGGTACCATTCTTGGAATGTTTTCAGCGGGTATGGTGCCTTCAGGAAAGATAACCAATGACCAACCTTCTTGAATCGACTCAACAGCAAGAGTAAATGATAAACCTACCTTTTTACGGTTAAATCTGAAAACTGGAATATTCAAATTCTTAAAGTAGGTTCGAATAATTGGATAGGTTAAAATCTCGCTTTTACCTAAAAACACAAAAGGATGCTTGGGAAGCATTGAATACATAAAAAAGATATCTAAATATGAGGTGTGGTTCGCAACAATAATATATGGCCCAGCAGGAAGTTCAGCGCTTTGAACATTACGTACAATATAAAAACAAAAAATACGCATAAGCCAGCTCCAAATCATAAATAGCTTAAAGCTATATTTCTTCCATGACTTTTTAATTAGGACTATACGAAAAAAGGGATATAGGAATATTGCGAAGATAGAAAACACCAAAAAGATGTATATCTTCCATAAATTTCGCACGAAACCGAATAGAAATTTCATTACAAAGAAAATTAAGAAAAAGTTTTGGAAATCAAAGAAAATATATTTTCTACTTTTACATTAAATCTTATGGCACGAATATTAACCGGAATACAGAGTACAGGTACAACCCATCTCGGAAACCTTTTGGGTGCAATTATACCTGCAATTGAACTTGCAAAAAGTAACAAAAATGAATCTTTTTTATTTATTGCAGACTTACATTCTCTGACTCAAGTTAAAGACTCAGATTTATTAAAAGAAAACACCTACAAAACTGCTGCGGCTTGGCTAGCTTGTGGATTAGACCCATCAAAAACGACGTTTTACAGACAAAGTGATATACCTGAGGTTACTGAATTAATGTGGCATCTACTGTGTTTTTATCCTTACAAACGACTCACACTAGCACATTCATTTAAAGATAAAGCAGATCGCCTTGATGATGTAAATGGAGGATTATTTACTTATCCCATGCTCATGGCTGCAGATATTCTTCTGTATGATGCACAAATTGTTCCTGTAGGTAAAGACCAAAAGCAACATATTGAAATGACAAGAGATGTTGCAACAAAATTTAATCTTCAGCTTGGCGAAACCTTTGTGATTCCGGAAGAAGCCATAACCGAAGACACAAAATTGATTCCAGGAACCGATGGACACAAAATGAGTAAGTCCAGAAACAACCTTATAGATATTTTTCTTCCAGAGAAGAAGCTTCGTAAACAAATCATGTCCATCGTTTCAAATAGTGAAGCTTTAGAAGATCCGAAAATCCCCGATAGTTGTAACATTTTTGCCCTTTACGCTATTCTAGCCGAAAAGGATGATGTTTCAAAAATGCGAAGGAATTATGAAGAGGGAGGCTATGGTTATGGTCATGCGAAGCAAGCGCTATATGAACTAATACTTGAAAAATTCAAAGCCGAACGGGAGAAATACAACTACCTGATGGAGCATAAAAACGAAATTGATGACGCACTTTCTATAGGTGCCCAAAAAGCGAAAAATATAGCCAATGACGTTTTAAGCAGAGTCCGCCAGAAAGTAGGGTACGTAGGAGGCTAAGTCACTTTGTTATGGCTAATGCTTCTTTGTCTTGAGCATTTGTGTCGTCCAATAGTAAATTCTCTTTTTGCTTGATGCTTGGTGCCTCTTCCCTGCACTCTCTTTCTCCAGCGTTTCCAACTACTATTTTTCAATTCAGAACGCATAAGAATAATGACTTCTTTTTCCGACAAACCAAACTGAAACGCGATCGCATCAAATGGCGTTCGATCCTCCCAAGCCATTTCGATTACCCGGTTCATGTCCCTTTCATTCATAGCTTAAAAACAATACAACGATTGAAAATGTTTAGCTTATTGTGAAAACGACTAAAAAAGAGCATTTTCCATCCAAAGTATGCGCGGTGTGCCAAAAAAAATTCTCGTGGAGGAAAAAATGGAAGTCCTGCTGGGTTGAAGTAAAATATTGCAGTGAACGCTGCAGGAGAAATAAAAAAGCTTAACGAATCACTGGGCAATTATTCCCTTTTCCTAGCCTAAAGGTGATCATGCCCCCTGCATATACATACCAATCCTTATTTGTAGAATTGCCTCTTCTCCCCTGAAAAGAACCGTCCAAACTTCTATTCGATAAGGCAACTGCGTCAGAACCATTAATGGCGTCTAAAGCAGCAGCATCCATGTAGGTATCGGTACCCACATCGTCAAGATGGTCTGTAAACGTTTTTCGGATTGCAATGTCAATATTAAAAGAACAAAATTTTCCCATTGATAGCTTCACCCCCAAACCTAACGGTATGCATAGCTGGTATTTGCTATAAGGCTTTGTTCCACCAGTGGCATTTTGGCCTTCTGTGCCAATAGATTGCAGGGCTACCATCTCACCATTATATTCGGTTTTCGGGTTCATGTGAAAAACACCAATTTGTGTAATCATATATGCCGTTCCAATGTAACGCCTATTTCCAAATTGAAAAGGCATGTAGTGAAACTCGAGTCCGCCAGCCAACTCCTTAATTTGAGAGGTGAAATTTAAATTTCTATTTAGGATGAGTGACTGACGCGCATCACGATCATCTGCTGCGACATTTCCGTATGTCGCATTAAAACGCAGCGTCATTCGCGAATGTACATTGAAGCGATACACCAAGCTTCCAGCCAGCTTACTTTTGTAAAACGGCTTGAACTGATTCAGGTCACCTATGTAAAACATAGTACCCACATGAACACCAATCTCTGAGCGGGAAAAAAAATTGGGCTGTTGCGCACGCGAAGTGCATGCGAAAAACAGAAAAATTATAAGGAGATATCTTGTTATCACAATAAATAAACGATTCGAAACCTATTTTATTACGCTTTTAAGGCTATAAATTTAGTTTTTTTGAGCACGCTTCCTATCCATTTCCTTTAGAAGGATTTTACGAATCCTTAGCGTAGAAGGTGTAACCTCAACATATTCATCGCGCTGAATGTACTCCAAGCATTCCTCCAAGCTAAAAATTCTAGGTGGCGCAATTCGAACTTTATCGTCTGCTCCTGAAGAACGCATGTTTGACATTTTCTTTGTCTTGGTAACATTGACACATAAATCACCAGTTCGAGAATTTTCTCCTATTACCTGACCTTCGTAGATGTCCTGATTTGAACCAATAAAGAAAGTTCCTCTTTCCTGAAGATTATTCAATGAAAATGGGATAGACTTACCAAGCTCCAATGAAATGAGAGAACCATTTTGACGTCCAGGGATTTCTCCTTTAAAAGGCTGGTATTCGATATATCTATGTGTCATAATTGCCTCTCCTGCGGTTTGCGTCAACAAATAATTTCTCAACCCAATAATTCCACGTGAAGGAATTTGAAATTGCATCACCATTCTTGCGCCCTTTGGCTCCATGTTGAGCATCTCGCCTTTTCTTTTCGTAACAGCCTCTACAGCAGTTCCACTAAATTCTTCAGGTAAATCAATTGTTAGTTCTTCAACAGGTTCACATTTTTTTCCATCAATTTCTTTAACAATGACCTGAGGCTGTCCAACTTGAAGTTCATAACCCTCACGTCGCATTGTTTCTATGAGTACCGATAAATGCAGAACGCCTCTTCCATAGACCAACCATTTGTCCGCCTTGTCCGTTTCATGCACGCGCAAAGCAAGGTTCTTTTCAAGCTCTTTTGTCAAACGTTCTTGTATGTGTCTTGAGGTAACAAACTTACCTTCCTTACCGAAAAAAGGAGAATCATTAATTGAAAAAAGCATCGACATCGTAGGCTCGTCCATATTAATCGTTGGCAATGCTTCAGGGTTTTCAGCATCGCAAATTGAATCTCCAATTTCAAAACCTTCAATTCCCGTAACTGCACAAATGTCTCCTGGCGTTACAGAAGTAACCTTCACACGCTGAATACCGTCGAAAATAAAAAGCTCCTTTACACGATGTCTTTCAGTGGTTCCATCTCTTTTCGTTAGTACAATAGGCATGTTTTCTTTCAACTCCCCTCTCGTAAGTCGACCTATAGCAATACGTCCCACGTAGGAAGAGAAATCTAATGAAGTAATCAACATCTGAGTATTTCCTTCTGCAATTTCTTTTGGCGGAAAATAATTGAGTACCTCGTCTAAAAGCGGCGTAATCGTACCCGAAGGCGTCTTCCAATCTGTAGACATCCAATTGTTCTTTGCAGAGCCATAAATAGTTGGAAAATCAAGCTGTTCCTCAGATGCGTCTAGCTCAAACATTAAATCAAAAACTTTTTCATGTACCTCCTCTGGAGTACAGTTTTCTTTATCAACCTTGTTAACAACTACGAGCGGTTTTAACCCCATTGAAAGTGCTTTACCCAATACAAACCTTGTTTGTGGCATAGGACCTTCAAAGGCATCGACAAGTAAACAAACACCATCAGCCATGTTCAATACACGTTCAACCTCACCACCAAAATCCGCGTGACCGGGTGTATCGATAATATTTATTTTGGTGTTTTTATAGGTAACCGATACGTTTTTTGATACGATGGTAATTCCTCTTTCTTTTTCCAGGTCATTGTTATCCATAATAAGCTCGCCCGTTGGACGATCTCGCTCATTTGTAAAATCACCGGCCTCAATCATTTTGTCAACCAAGGTTGTCTTACCATGGTCAACGTGTGCTATAATAGCTATATTCCTTATCTCCATTAAAAAAGTATTGAATTAACGACCTCTATGTCTTGATCTTTCTGAGCCTGATCGGCGATCAGAGCCTCCATTTCTATCTCCTGAACGTCGGTCAGAACCTCCTCGGCCTCTATCTCTCCCTCCTGACCTCTTGCTTCTGAAATTACTACCGCCAGATCTACGGAATCCTCCGCCTCCAGAACGTTTACCTCCTGAACGACCGCCGCCAGACCTTCGGTCTCCACCACCCGATCCTTTAGATCCACCGTTTTGTGTGTTTGTAACCTCTACGGATAATTTTGTCCCTTCAAATTCAGTTCCATTTACACTTTTAAGTATCCTTTCCGTATGCGCTTCATCTACATCAAAAAAAGCATATGAGGTCATGATATCAATTCTACCTATCACATCCGATTTAATACCTGCAGCATCACAAACGACACGTAAGAGTGCGCCTGGATTAAGTCCATCTCTGCGTCCAGCACTCAGGAAAAAACGTGTTTTTCCTTCATCTCTAGCCCGCTGACCTTTGTCTTTACGCTCTCCTCGTTCACGACCACTATCTTGCTTTGCACGCTGATTTAAATCCCCTGCTCGATCATAATACTCTATAAAACGATTGAACTCAGCAGAAACAAACTTTTTGATGATCTCTGTCTTGTCCATTGATTCAAATGAAGCCAAAATCTGAGGCATAAACTTTTCAATGTCTTTTTCCTTTACATTAATGTCTATTGTATTTTGAATCAACTTCATTAACTGGATTTCGCATATCTCCTCTGCATTTGGAATTTGGCCTTGACTAAATTCTGTGCGCATTTGCTTTTCGATCGATTTAATTTTAAATCCTTCTTTAGGGGTAATTAAAACCAAAGACTGGCCTTTTTTTCCTGCACGCGCAGTACGTCCACTTCTATGGGTATAATTCTCATTGTCATCGGGAAGATTATAGTTGATTACATGCGTTATGTCATCAACATCAATACCTCGGGCAGCCACATCGGTGGCTACTAATATCTGCAGCTCTTTACTTCTGAATCGAGCCATCACACGATCTCTCATTGGCTGCGTTAAATCACCATGCAAAGGTTCTGCATTATAACCTTCCCGGGCTAGCTTTTCCGCAACCGTTCCTGTTTCGTGCTTTGTTCTACAGAAAATCAATCCATATATTTTGGGGTGAAAATCGATCAAGCGCTTTACTGCCTCATATCGGTCTCTTTCTTTGACCACATAATATATGTGCTCGATATTTTCATTCGTCTGATTTTTATGACCTATGGATACCTCTAAGGGATCAGTCATATAGGTTTTTGCTATTCGCGCAACATCCTTTGGCATTGTCGCTGAGAATAACCAAACATTTTTGGTTTCAGGTGTGGTTTCTAGGATATCATCAATATCTTCTTTAAACCCCATGTTTAACATTTCATCCGCCTCATCCAAAACTACATTTTGAACTTCAGAAAGCTGTATGGCCTTTCTTTTGATTAAGTCAAGAAGTCTTCCAGGAGTGGCTACGATAATTGATACTCCTTTCTTTATTTGTGTCATTTGACGTCGAATGTCTGCTCCACCGTAAACGGACACAACAGGACATTTGACATGCTTAGCAAATATTTCTAGATCTCTTGTTATTTGCAAGCATAACTCACGGGTGGGACAGATAATTAGCCCTTGCGGTCGATTAGACTTAGTGTTAATAGAATTTATTAATGGCAAACCAAATGCTGCCGTTTTCCCCGTTCCGGTCTGTGCTAACCCAACGAAATCACAATCGTCTTTCATTAGGTGGGGAATTGCTTGTTCCTGGATGGGAGTCGGTGCTTCAAAACCCAATTCTTTTAACGACTTAAGCACCTCTTCTCTCAATCCCAGCTCTTCAAATGTCATCCTTAATTATTTAATTGGGTGCAAAGGTACGTATAAAAGAGTGCTTAGACGATTATTCGTCCTTTATTTACTTGGATTACAGATATTAGAGAAGGATTATTACCCTTGTCAGGTGAAGTTTTTCTATTTTTGACCAAACTTTTTTCATGGAATTAAAAGAAATTATTTCAATAACAGGAAGACCGGGGTTATTCAAAGTTGTTGCCCAAGGGAAAAACAATGTGATTGTCGAATCAATTGTAGATAAAAAAAGATTTCCAGCTTATGCCTCTGATAGAATATCCACGCTAGGAGACATCAGTATCTATACAACAGATGAAGATGCAAAGCTAACTGATGTGTTGGCTTCCTTTTACGATCATTTTGAAGGAAAGGCATGCCCATCACACAAAGAGGAGCTTATAGTGCTGGAAGGTTTGCTTGAAAAAATTCTTCCTAATTACGATAAAGAGCGCGTATATAAATCTGATTTACGGAAAATTTTTCAATGGTATAATATCCTTATTAAAGCTGGGATTAAAATCAAAGAGACTGCAGAAAAAGCGAAAGCGTCAGATTCAGAGGAAAAAGTAGTCAAAAAAGCAGTCAAAAAAGCTGCTCCTAAAAAATCAGCACCTAAGACGAAAGGAGGAAAACCATCGTCGGCTAAAAAAGCAGGTCCAACAAAAATGGGCTCCCAGCGGGGAAAATAAATTAAACAACACATATGAATAAATATCGTCGCTCGTTTGTAGACGAACAATTGGTCATTGATTCCTTTGAATCAGTTGAAAAATATCTAACGCTCTTGCTCGACAGAAACCTTGATTCCCCTGAGGCTTTGCGCAAGTGGCTAAAGGATAAAAGTGAACTCGAAGCCGTTTTGGAGGAAGATATGGCTTGGCGTTATATCAGAATGTCTATCGATACAGCAAATGAGGAGTTCCAAAAAGCTTATACCTTTTTTGTAACTGAAATTCAACCAAAGCTTGCTCCGATTGATGATGCACTGAACAAAAAATTTATTGCGTGCCCTTTCCATACTGAATTAGAAAAAGAAGAGGCATTTGCAATTCACATTCGAAGCGTAAAGAGTCAGCTCGAATTATACAGAGAAGAAAATATCTCAATACAAGCCTTTTTGGCGGAAAAAACACAAGAGTTTGGTGCGTTAAGTGGTGCACAAAGTATAGAGCATGATGGCGAATCTATCACAATGCAAAAAGCTGGATTGTACCTTAAAGAACAAGATGAAAGCTTAAGGAAAAGCGTATTTGAAAAAATGGCTGCTAGACGTTCTTCGGATATCGCTGATCTTGATACGCTATTTGATACACTCATTCAAAAACGCACAGAGTTAGCGAAGAATGCAGGATTTGATAATTATCGCGATTACAAATTCAAAGAAATGGGGCGTTTTGATTATACGAAGGAATCCTGCTTTGAATTCCATGACTCTGTGGAAAAACATATCGTTCCGTTGGTTAAGAAAATACAACAAGAACGGCTTGCCAAAATGAATAAAGAAATCTTCAGACCATGGGATACTGCTGTTAATGCTGAGGGGAAAGCCCCTTTAAAGCCTTTTGAAACGGGACAAGAAATGTTAGACGGCACCATTGCTGTCTTTGAGAAAATAAATCCCGAATTTTCTGGATTTCTCAAAACAATGGAGGAAATGAAGCATTTTGATCTAGAGTCCAAGCCAGGAAAGGCACCAGGCGGTTACAATTATCCACTTTATGAAACTGGCGCTCCATTTATTTTTATGAATGCAGTTGGTTCTCAAGGAGACATATCTACTATGATTCATGAAGGCGGTCATGCTATTCATAGCTTCTTGACACATGAATTGGAACTCACAGCGTTCAAAAGCTTTCCATCTGAAATTGCCGAGCTCGCATCTATGTCTATGGAATTACTGACTATGGAGCATTGGGATGAATTTTATGATAAGGCAGACGATTTGAACCGAGCAAAGAAAGAACAGCTTCAGGGAACCATTACAATCCTTCCTTGGATTGCGCAAATTGATGCTTTTCAGCATTGGATCTATGAGAACCACAACCATACAGCGGCCGAGAGAACCACCTATTGGATGGAGCTTAATAAAAGATTCGGAACTGGACTAGTTGACTGGACGGGATATGAAGAAACACTAGCATCCTCCTGGCAAAGACAAATGCATTTATTCGAAGTCCCATTTTACTACATTGAATACGGAATTGCGCAGCTTGGCGCCATTGGTGTTTGGAAAAACAGTAAAACAAATTTTAAGGAATCCATTGAAAATTATAGAAGCGCATTGAGCCTTGGTTACACCAAATCTATGCCGGAGGTGTATGCGAGGGCAGGAATTGACTTTAAATTTTCAGGAGACCACATTTGCACGCTGGCCAATTTTATAGAGCTAGAGCTCGAAAAGCTTGATACATAATTAGACTGTTTTTTTAAAAATCTGCTTATATTTGCACCCGAAATGGCGAGGTAGCTCAGTTGGTTAGAGCGCCGGATTCATAACCCGGAGGTCGGGAGTTCAAATCTCCCTCTCGCTACAATAACCTATCGTAACAAAAGGTCTTGAGCTCTACTCAAGGCCTTTTGTGCTTTACGGGATCTTTTTACGCTACATCAATTTCAAAACTTTTAGTCGAGCAGTTTGTTCAATTAAAAATGATTTCCATGTCAATTATACTAAACATACTTTTCGCTTTACAAACCTTTTCAATGACTGCAAGCCAAGCTCCGCATAATACGCCGATTACATTATTTAACTTTTCTAAAGGGATAAACATCAAGAACTGGAGAATTGTAAATGACGATGTGATGGGGGGAATTTCGACTTCAAGTTTCAAATTAAGTAAATCAGGGCATGGCATTTTTCAAGGCAATGTTTCCACTGAAAATAATGGTGGCTTTGCCTCTGTTCGCCATATTATGGATGAAATAAACATCAAAGCATCAACCACTATCAGAATCAAGGTTAAAGGAGATGGTAAAAACTACCAATTCCGCATTAAAAATAAAACATCAGATTATTTCTCTTACATCACAACTTTTTCAACAAACGGCGAATGGCAGGTAATGGAACTAAAGCTCAAAGATTTTTATGCCAGCTTTCGTGGAAGAAAATTGGAAATCCCAAACTTTGACAAAGACGAAATTGGCCAAGTAGCCTTTCTAATCGCAAATGGCACAGATGAAGCATTCAAACTTGAAATTGATAGCATCGAGCTTTACTAGACAAGTAAGATTTATTTAAAAAAATAAAAGTTAATTACAATTTAAATAATGGCGTTCCCACACCATTAACGAAAGTCAGATTTCTAATTAAGTGATATATTTGGTCACCGGGCAGATGAGTTAAATTGATTTGCGTTTCAAGATTGAATAAATCCTTTTTTCATCTAAAAAATATAATATAAACCTACGATACAAAAATTAATTAAGGAAATTACACATCCGTTTTTGAAGCCCTCTTCATTAAGATTTATAGGATAAAAATATTTTTAATGCTACTTTCAAAATGCAAAATTTCTAAAATGAAAAATAATTTATTCTACATATTAATCCTAATGGTTTTAACATCGTGTAATATATATAACTATAAAACAATCGACTTCCCTAAAGAAAAGTATAAATCAGCATCAGATTTTTTGGATCAGCGTAATTTGCATTCGAGAAAATTAGACAATAGTAAGTTTTATTTTTACGATACACTCGGACGTTTATTTTCAGCAGAGAAAGGAAGTGTAGAAGATTCCTTACTTAAACTTTTAAATGTCAAAAAAAAATCTTTTCATTCAAGCCGAAATGACCGTCAAATGGAGCTCAAAGAGGATGAGACTCATATCTTCACAAGCAAAAGGGTCAACTATTCAACCTACGGAACAAACCAATCAAGGACAACAATTTCAATAAAACTAAATGAGATAGATTCGATTTACAAATATCCACCAAGACAAGTACCTATTAATGAATTCATTTTGAAACAAAGAACAGTAAAAGATATTTTCGATCAAAATGGTTTTTCTAAAAATATAGACGAATGGAAATTCTACATTAACGATCTTGATGACTCAACATTTGAATGTACAAATGTAATGATGAACGAGTCAACACTATCAGCAATGTTAATTCCTTTTAAAAACAAATCGAAAATGTTGCAACTGAATAAAAATAACCAGTTCCAGAAAAATGAAGTATTCATGAAAATTAATCTTCGGTGCACAAATAAAAACCCGAAAATTTATTTAAAGCCAAATGACATAATGATTGTAGAGAGTTACATGTCACAAAAAGATTTAGATTTTAAGAAAAGTGATTCTTTCGGTAAAATATTAAGAACACTTGGAATTATTATTTCATCAGTGTTAGGATTAGGTATTTTAGCTTTTATTGGCCTCGCGATTTCCCTTGGATAAATTAATAAATCGTTTTGCTTAAACTTGACATTGAAAAAATATTATTTACTGAAAAATTACAATGAAAAATAAGCTACTATACCTCTTTATTACTTTTGTACTTGCATCTTGCTCAACGTACAATTACCAAACCAACCAAGATATAGCTATTTATGAACTAAAAACAGAACCAAAAGAAGCGCTCTTTACCGAACGTAAATACACAAAAGGTAGCCGTACATTGGAATTTTATATTCACGATCTTGATGATTCAACATTTCAATTTAAGAATATTCAAATTTATGATTCGACTTTAGCAGGGGAATTAGAAGCAACTAAAAGTGATATAGTCAGAGATTCATTAATCAGAAAAAATATCTACCTGAAGAATGAGGTTCACATAAACATTGATAGGCGATGCACAAATAAAAACACCCGAATTTATCTGGAACCAATTGATATTATTGAGTTGCAAAGCTACAAAGTAAGCGATGAGCTCAGGGATAGTAATAAAAAACAGGTGAAAAAGATATTGAAAATTTACCTCCTGGTAAATTTATTTGTTGCTTTATTCATTCTTATTATAGGGGCCATTATTTTTTCATAAGAGAATCCTATTCAAATACAGGTAAAAATATCTTCAGAAAAATTGGTTATTCAGCAATGAATACCTGCTTTCTTGAGTTATCGCTAAAAACGACGATTTGCAGTTGATTTTTCATTAATTCTGGGATTTCCTGACCTTGTAGATTGTATATCGCCTTAATGGTTAGTTCATCCTGATCTAAAATATTGTCAATAAGACCCGCAGATCCAATGATCGCATTCCAGGTAACTTCTTCAACTGTTCCATTATTATCTGTGATCTGCATGGTAATACTCCCCTCGCCTGCGATTTCATTAGGGTAAACATGACAATTTAAATAATACTGTTGACCAGCGGTAATATTCAATACACCTGAAATCACTCCAATTTCGTAGCAATTGGGGAAGCAATTTGAAAACTCCCAACCTTGAGGAATATCTGTATCGACGATTGACCAAGATAATGCAGCATCTTCTAATGCATTGAGATTTGTGTTGTTTGCAGGACCTGTACAAGCTGTACAAGCGTCAATATCAACTATGTTTTGATCTACGTTAAAGCTTTGGGCATTAGCGAAGCTTTGAACCGTTAAAAGAATAAAAGCAGGTATTATGAATCGTTTCATTTTAATTTTATAATTAAGTAACACATAAAATTACTTAAAGTTTTGATCAAAAAAAAGCGCCCCAAAGGGACGCTTTTCAGTTCTTAAAGAAGCATTTTAGTGCTCACCACAGTGAACAACATAAACTGTACTGTCAGGACCTACAAAACCTGCGTTTTCTAGGTCTTCAGCTGCATCACCACAGTATTCTCCTTCCAGTTCTACTTCTTCTCCGTTAGGACCGTCATAATGACATTCGTAACATTCTTCTTTGTTGCAAGCTACACTCGCGATTAGCAGCGTCGCTGCAAAAAACAATTTAGTTTTCATAAGTTAAAATTTAATTGATTATTTATTTATTGATTATTGATTACTTATTTGATTGATTCTTGCCTTCAATACTCCACTTAAGATTGAAATAGAAACTTCTTCCTGGTTCCATTAAACCAAGTGATTTTAAACTAGACATATGGTTGATATAGCTTGTATTTAATGCATTTCTAACACCAAAAGAGAGCTGAACAGGCCAGTTTCCATCCCACTTCATTTGACACCCAAGCTGCAGTAGATGGTATGGATCTGTCACCGTCTCTAACGGACCAACACGCTCCTGGTTGAAAAAATAATTATGCTGAACGATTAATGAAGCAAAACCGAAAGCCTTGTTTTTTGACAGTTCAATTCGAACATTAGATCGAAGTCTTGCCTGAGGCATAAAGTAAAGGTCCTCACCTTCAGAATCTAAATCACGTCCGAAGGTATTCGAATAACCCGTTTCAAAATGCAATCGGTGCGCAAAATGTGGATGGTAGTGCAATCGCGTTTCGATACCGTAAAGCAATACCGCATCTTTAGCAGTGTATTTGTAAACCTCCATTCCATCAATGATAGAATCGACTTGAGCCAACTGAATATAACCCGTTGCATATGTCGTATATGGATTAAACATAAGGGAAAAATGCTCATTAGAAAACTCATAATTCACATCAAGCTGGATAAATCGTTCAGATTTCAAATTACGGTCTCCAAGCTCATATCGCACTGCCCCGTGATGAACACCATCACTTAGCAATTCTGATAAATGAGGTGCTCTTGTACCTGACGACACATGCGCGGACAAATCTTTTACAGATTTCTCTTTCCATTGTTTCCGTATTCCGATTGCCGCATTAAAATTAGGATAGTCACCGCTAAAATCAGCACTCCGGACAGCTCGATGATCAAAACGAAGGACACCATTTAGTTTCACACCTTTAAGATCATAAGATAGGGAGCTGTAAAGTCCTAAATCGTATTGATCCGAATCTTCAATCAAACGCTCTTCTGCATCTGAACCATTTTCATTGCTTTCTAAAATTGTTTGCACTCCAGAAAGTATTTGAAGCCTCTTATTTAAGTTCCAGTGATGTCTAGCTTGAACAGAGCTAGAATTCAAATACATATCTATGGCAGGTGTAAATATTTTTTCACCAAATTCTGCTAGGTTATTATAACCATGATTTGCGAAAAACTCCAATTTATTTTTAGCATTCACAAAGTAAGTGGCTTTCATGTTTCCAAAGTGATTCTGTATTTTCTGGAATGGCAACGATTGATCTCGGTCCTGGTAATTTATCATAAATGATTCCGGTTGCGGATTTAGGTCATGCGTATGGCCAGGAATACCTACCCTAGAGTTCGAATACAAATAGTTTAGTTCAAGATTCCACTTGCCTGAATTATAACCCAACTTGAATTTCCCTCCCATATCTTGCATACGCGAATCACTCAAATAACTACCATTTGGCAATTTATAATCAGCATAGCTCGAATAAATACCGGCAGCACTCAAGCGTAACTTCTCACCAGACTGCTTGTATATTACTGAATTTTGAGTTCCCATACTTACCGTTTCAAATTGTGAATTCACATCAACGGAATAGGAGTTTTGCGGTGCAAAAGAACCATCTTTTAGGTATAAAAGGCCACCTGTTGCATCACCGGTATAAATTAAAGACATAGGACCTTTGATCACTTCTGCACTTTCCATCCCTGCTTGTGAAATACCCAAACCATGGTCTCCACCCCATTGCTGATTGTTAATGCGCATTCCATTCAAAAAAGTCACCACACGCATACCTTGCATTCCACGAATGACAGGTTTAGAGTTTAAAGGTCCGTAGGATGCCATTTGAACACCATCTATTTGCGTCAAAGCCTCTGTAATCGTAAGTGGTGAGATAACACTCAATCGATCCAGCTCAATGTAGTCTGTTTTTTGGGTAGCACTACCTTGAAGCTCTCGACGCTCAACACGAACCATAATTTCTTGCATATTATGAGGGTCTGGCTCCAGCGATAGCTCTAGAAAGTCACAACAAGCTACAGAAACAGTTTTGGTTTCGTAGGTTGCCATGCTTACTTCAAGGATCAGCTGCTCTGGCCAATCACCGTCAAGAGAAAACTTTCCATCGTCATCAGAAAAGGTGGCAAGGTTGAGCTCTTTAAGTTCTATTTTCGCCCCTGGTATAGGCCGTTTATTTAATCCATCCGTAACCACTCCGGATAGCTTTTGTGCAAAGCACATAAATCCTGATAAGAACAGGATTGTTAAAGAAATTTTATTCATTATTTATTTTTATCGTTAACTAATTTGCAATCAAATCTTAACGAGCGCGGGCGGACCCCGCAATTTTGGATATTGAATGGTTCCAATAGAAACCGAAAGAGCGTTCATCGCCAAGGGAACATAGCTTCCATTGACGGACAAGAATCGTAAAGGAAAATTGGGAGTGTCTATCGATTGAAAATAATATGAACATTGATGACAATCCGCGATTTCTATGCTGGTCTCTTCGCCATCTTCATGGATATCAGCATTAGTTTGATTATGATGACATTTATGGACCTCGTGCGTACATTCATGCAAGAATGACTTGGGTGCATTTATGAGCACCATCCCAAGCAAAATCGAATACAACACAAACTGTTTCATCGAGTGCAAAATTAATACCTATAATTTGATATTGCAAGTGAGTTGCATTAATTAAATAATAATTAGATATGGCCGTATAAAAGGTCCATAGGCCAAAATATTCAACAAAAGTGAATGTTGGCTCATTAAACCTAGTCGACTACTAACAATACCATGTAAATAAAAAAAAAGGTAATAAATTGTAAATCGAAAAAAATCATGTTCAACATGCGTCTCTCGACTCAAATATTTTTGCTTTCAATTCTAATTTTTATTTCTAAAAATTCAATTTGTCAGTCTCCAATAGTCTTCAATACACCCATAACAAGCGGTTGTCCGAATTCGGATTTTATCATTTCAGCGGAATTGAACTTACCACCCGCACCAACTCTAGAATTTCCCTATTCCAAAAATTTTGGGACAGAATTATATGTATCCACAACAGGATCTGATGTTTTTGGAAACGGTTCTCTTGGAAATCCATTCCAAACAATACAAGCCGGTATTGCAGCGGCCGCGAATGGTCAAATAGTCACTGTCTTGGCAGGAACTTACAGTGGTGTCGGCAATATTGAAATTTCTACCATGGGTAAACAGATTGTGGTACAAAGTGATACAGGTCCACTGAATACTACTATTGATTGTGAATTTAATGGTAGAGGATTTATAGTAAATCAGGGTGAATCGATGAACACAATCATTAAAGGTTTTAATATCATAAATGGTTTAAACGTTTTGCCTCCACTAAATAGCGATGCTGGAAGTGGAATTTTTGTTGAAGATAATTCGGGGGTTCTCATAAAAGATTGCTTTTTTCAGAACAATCAACAAGGATGTATTTTGTTTGGCGACAATGAAACAAGTGGCCCTCAAAGTGGTGTAGAAAATTGTTATTTCAGTAATAACCTTGGGAATTGTATCTATTCCTACAAAAAATCATTTTACATAGAAAAATGCTTGTTTTTTGGAAACATGTACATAGGAGGAAATGGCCACGTAGCAGACCCTCCGCAACAATGGAGAAATTGCATGTTTGTTTGTAATTCAGGGCAATATACTTTACTTAATCTAGGCCATGGAAAAAGAGTCGAGAATTCTATTTTTCTTAACAATACAAGTTTAGAGCGTGGAGTCGTTTATTGTGGTACAAACTGGTCAGGGCTTAACACGATAGATCATTGTTCTTTTTACAATAACAATGTAAATTATTACAGTTCCGGCTGGTGGGATCACCAAGGACAATCTAAATCATCGATATACTATCCTGGAGAGGCAAGGGCGCATGTAAGTGCAAATCAAGGGCAATTGAATTTTTATAATTCTTTAGGAGACGGTATTTCAGGCAATGGTAATATTCAGGGAGACCCCTTGTTTAATGACCCAAACAATTTAGACTTTAGTTTAGCTCCAGGATCACCATGTATTGGATCAGGAGAGGGAGGGTCGAATATGGGAGCGGACATGTCAACAATACCCTCATGGATGAATAATTTCATTAACCATTACAATCAAAACTATGATATTACCTGGGAAAATGGATCTTCAGAGGATACATTATCAATAACGCTAACTGAAAGTCAGTATATAGATGTAACTTTTAGCAACTGCAGCCAATCATATACCGACTCAATATTTATTGAAATATATGAATCATACTCAAGTACTGACGAAATCACTTCATGTGACTCCTTTACTTGGATTGATGGCATCACCTATACAGAAAGTGTCACCCCTGTTGCCAATACAAACCATATTGTCCAAACGTCTGGAATGACCTTCTCACCTAGTTCGATAAACATATTTGTCGGAGATACTGTGACATTTATCAATACGGGAGGAAACCACAACGTAAATGGAACTACTGGGACCTTTTCTGGAAACCCTGAAAGCTTCGGAAACAGTGTCGGTTCAGGATGGACCTATACGCATGTATTTGGAACAGCTGGAACGTATAATTACCAGTGCGATCCACATGCGCCAATGATGTCCGGAACAATTACCGTATCAGAAACCAATAATATTACCTATGTGATTCCTAGCGCAGCTGGATGTGACACGATCATCACTTTAGACCTTACGATCAGTCCCTTATCACTTGATTTAGGTCCCGATACACTCACCATTTGTGATACAGACAGTGTATTGCTCGATGCAGGTGCAGGATTTGATTCGTATAGTTGGAACACAGGTGAAAGCACGCAAAGCATTTATGCAAATAGCAGTGGTACCTATTCCGCAACCGTTAGTCAAGGCGATGCCGTGGTCAATGACTATTCCATGAGTTTTGATGGTGATGATCAAATTGATTTTAGCAACTATAATAATTTAAATATCGATGGTGACGTCAGTATTTCATTTGATATCTCTCTCACTGAATTAGTCAATTCATCGACACACTTAATCACATTTGGTGGTGGAGGAGAAACAAACGGTGAAAACGTACTTTATTCCGCTGAGTTACCTCCTAATTCTTCTGAAGTATATTACAATCACGAATTCAATTCTGGTTCTAATGTAGATATACCGGGTAATAATAATCTCATTCTAAATACATGGCATAGCGTAACACTTACAAGAAATATTCAGAATCAAGAGGTAAATATTTACATTGATGGTCTACTTACTAATTCGTCAGTATATAACGATGATCCGAATGGTGGTAACTTGGGTTATTTTTCAATAGGAGACGATTTTGGAGAGGGGAATTTTAAAGGTAAAATGGATAATGTCCAAATCTGGAACACCGCCCTAACACAATCCGAAATCCAGAACTACATGAACTGCCCTCCTACTGGAGATGAAGCAGG
>CAJWRM010000010.1 GCA_913046365.1 uncultured Flavobacteriales bacterium | reverse complement strand
TCGAAGGATTTATATAGCTGCTCGTATTTCCATCACCGAAATCCCAGATAAAAGAACTTGCTCCTGAGCTCAAATTAGTGAAAGAGACCAATGCGTCATCATCGGTAAACAAGTCCGGAGAAGCTGTAAAATCAGCAATAGGATCTTGTTCTATGCATATATAATTTGGCATAGTTAGGCTATTGGTACATCCGTTTTCATCTACCTGAAGTGTAACATCATAACAACCCGGATTTGTTAGCACAAGCGTTACTTCATTACCGTCCATCGTAACACCATTACTAATCGTCCATGTAGACGAACTGCTTTCACTTGTTAAAACAACAGTGTGCGGAGCGCATCCGACCAAACTATCACCACTAAAAGATACGGTTGGAAGCTCATTTACAACAATGTCCATAGTCTGAGTGGCGGCACATTGACCTGAATTTGGTGTAAAACTATATGTACTTGTTCCCGCTGAAGTTGTGCTAACCGAAGAAGGAGACCACGTTCCCATTATGCCTTCAAGCGAACTTGGCGACAGAGCTGTTGCAACATCATTAATACAGAATGGACCAAGCTGGTTAAACTGAGGGGTTTCTGGCGCCAATACAGTAACAGTGACTATTTGAGCTGTCCCAACACATCCGCCAAGAATCGGCTCAACAGCATAATCAACGGTTCCATTACCAGTGCCCGTGACCGTTAAAACTTGAGAAACAGAAGCGCCAAAACCAGTATTTGGGGCCGTACCGTTGGTAGCACCTGTTGCGCCATTTTGAATTACCGTCCAATTAAAATCAGTTGCATTTGAACTATTCATAGATATATCAACAACGTCTCCTGAACAAATTTCTGGTTGTGCCAAGGCTAATAGTAAATCAACCCCAGTGTCCTGAATTACTTCTATTTCAGCTGTCGATTCGCAGCCATTGATCCCCGTGCCCGTCACGGTATAAACTCCTGGAGATGTAATGATTGGAGAAGCACTATTTCCAAGTCCATTATCCCAAGTGTAAGTATCTGCACCGGAAGCAGTAACACTAATCTCTAATTGAGTACAAGTTAAAGTTGTTGAACCAGTATTATTCGTAATTGCAACAACAGGAGGGGTGTCGTCAACTGATACATTCACCGTTCCTTCTGCGGAACAACCCGTTGAATTCGTAACGGTAAGGGTATAAGTTGTTGAGACGCCAGGGCTAGCAATTGGATTCGCTATGTTTGGGTCTGACAGTCCTGTTGTTGGGCTCCAGCTATATACATTGCCAGGAACTTCTACGGCGCCTATTTGAGCGCCATCAACATTATTATTACACGTTATAACCTGGTCTTCTCCAGCGTCTACATCAGGAAAGCCCACAATGGTAATGGTCATTGTCGTTGTCGTTGCACAAATTGCAGGATCAGGAGTGAATGTGTAAGTCGTAGTGTTAAAGGCGTCAAATACAGGTGACCAAACACCTATTATTCCATTGTCCGAAGCTACCGGAAAAGGAGAACCACCAGCAAAAACCTCTGTGCCTTCACATATGTCATCAATTTGAGTGAAAATTGGAACTGTAGGTTCCGTTATCTCTACCTCAATAATCGTTTCTGCCGCGCACTGACCGGCATCTGGGGTAAACGTATATATTCCGATTCCAGAAATAGAAGGATCAATATTTGGTGGATTCCATGTTCCTGTATATCCCTCTATAGATAAGGCGGGAAGTGCATCTGGGGTTTCATTTTGACAATAAGGGCCAAAGCTTGTAAAGGTTGGTAATGAAAGGAGGTTTACAACCGTTGTTGCAGAAAGATCAATAATTGAACTACATGATCCATCAGCTATATTCGAAATTGTGATTGTCACATCTGAATTTACTGACGGTACAGTTACATCACCAGTTCCTCCGAGGAGTGTCAATGTCTCAGGCCCGGCACCAACATCATAAGTTACAACAGCGTCGACCAATCCATCAATCGTAAAGACAGCATCCTCTCCTTCACAAATAGGCCCGTTTGCAGTAACGGTTGGTGCGGGAACTAGTCCTCCTCCAATTACTATTAATTGGGTAACCAAAGTTTCGTTTCCACAATCGTCCGTTATACTATAAATTCTCGTAATTACCTCTGGACATTCACCGCCATCGGATTGATCTGAAACAAAAGCCACTATTGGCGATGCTGTACAATTGTCTGCGGCATCTGTGACTACTGTAATATCCGGCGCAGGGGCAGGGGCTAAGGGTATATTAATGTTTGGGGGACTTGATGCTGTAGGTGGCGTTATGTCACTTACGGTTATTGTTTGTGTCACATTTGTTGAGTTGCCGCAATCATCTGTAACACTATATGTACGTGTGATAATCTCGGGACAAGTATTTCCATCTGAGTTGTCTGAAATAAATGAAATTGTAGGAATAGTTGTACAGTTATCCGCGGCATCAGTTACAACAGAAATGTCCGCTACTGGAATATCATCAACACACTCTACATTTACTCCCGCTAAATTTGAAGCTGTTGGTGGCGTAATGTCGTTAACCGTAATTGTTTGTGTTACCATTATTTCATTACCACAATCATCTGCAACACTATATGTACGAGTGATAATCTCGGGACAAGTATTTCCATCTGAGTTGTCTGAAACAAATGAAATTGTAGGAATAGATGTACAGTTATCCGCGGCATCAGTTACAACAGAAAGATCCGCTAATGGAACATCATCAACACACTCTACACTTATTCCCTCTGGGTTTGACGCCGATGGTGGTGTAGTGTCGTCAACAGTAATAACTTGAGTCGCAGTTACAACATTTTCACAAGCATCCATATACGTCCATGTACGTGTTATTGTACCGCCACATGAGCCACCTATAATCGCTCCATCAACACCGGCAACTGTTCCGGTCCCGTCGCAATTATCAGTCCAAGACAAATCAATCATCGCTGGAACATCACCAACACACTCCACTATGATATTTGCGGGAGGTGTTGCAAAAACTGGTGGTGTAGTATCGAAAACCGTAATATCCTGAGTCTCTGTCGCAACGTTTCCGCAAGCATCAGTATACGTCCACGTTCGCGTAAATGTGCCTCCGCATGATGGAGGGCCTAAAACCGGACCGTCAACTCCTGTAACAGTTCCAGCTCCATCGCAGTTATCGGTCCAGGATAAATCAATCATCGCTGGAACATCATCAACACATTCCACTGTAATATTTGCTGGTGGTGGTGAAAAAACTGGTGGCGTAATATCGTTTATAGTAATTGTTTGGGTTACGTTTATCGAACTTCCACAATCGTCCGTTACACTATACGTTCGAGTAATTACCTCCGGACAAGAGTTTCCATCAGAAGCATCGGAAACAAATGCAACGACTACCGGACAATCACTTACAATGTTTGTGATTGAGCCTATATCACTAACTGGTAATTCGGATATACATTGAACATTTACTGATGCAGGCCCTTCTGCGCTTAACGAAGAAGTTGTGCAACATGTATATGATGCTGCTAAAGGGAATTCACAATTTATTCCTGATGGAGCGGTTTGCTCATATGTAGTCGAAAAAGAAACTATAGCACTTGAACAAGTCCAATTTGCATCACCTGGGTTGGGACATGAGCCATTAGGAACGTACGTAGTCATTATACTACCATCCAATAAACCAAAACTATTTGGATAGACATATACCTCTATAATACTGTTCTCATTATATCCATTGGGCATGTCTGTTAAGGTAAAAGATTGACTCATCGAGCCTGGGGGGTCAAAATGCTGGACATCATATATAGCAAAACCATCTACATAAATTGTTACCCAATAACTATCATCCGTTTCGGTGTCTGCGGGATCAAAACAATAGCCAGTCATAGAAAAGTCAAAAGCTAAATCTGTTGCATTTCCTCCACTTCCATTGGCAGGAATCACAAAATAAGCGGAATTATTAATCCCCCCAAAAGGTGAAGAAGCAACAACAGCATTTGTAACGGTTTGATTTTCCGTGTATTCTATGGGTATTTCAGGACCTGAAGTTGAGCAGCAGTTAAGCCCACCTGAAAACCCCGTGTATGATACTGAGAAATTTTCAGATCCATTAGAGCAATATGGTCCTAAAGAAGATACATCTGGCGTAATGGTAAATATTGAGCCTATGTCTAACTCAGAACAATCGTTGTTAGGGGAAACATCCCAAGAACAAGTACTTGTATTCCAAGTAATAGAGACCAAGTCACTCGCAGAACTTGGGACCTGAGGGTACACCGTTACTGTTTGAGTTCCACTAGATATAAGGCCGCCTGTAACGTCACAGATGATGCTCCATGGCAAATCAACAACAATCGGTGTACAAAAATTGGTGTTCGCCAACATTATACCCACTTCGTGGTCTAAACAATTGGAGGTTACATTGGTGATTGTTCCTGAAGGAGTATTCACCGTTAATGTTGAGGAAGAAACATCCACAGTTGGCTGAACAATTACAACACTAGAGGTAGTAAAGATTGTTATTGAGTTTGTTAAAACCGATCCGTTTTGTTGAATCTCTATAAAACCACCTGTTCCGTTAAAACCATCACCAAAAACATCAACAACCTCCAAAGTGTATAAGTCTCCCTCAACAGATGGGTCTAAAGGCCCAACTGAAACATTTATAGCCCCGCCGTCAGAACCTGGGCCACCTTGAGCTACAATATTTCCTGATGTATTGCTTGTCACAGTCCATGATATTTCATTCGCCCATAGAGAACCGTAATTTCCTACAACATCAAAGGACAAGAAACCATTACATCCTGAGTTTTCAATTTCTAACCAATACGTCTGATTTCCACAAGTTTCTGTTGCAGAGGAAGATTGAAGGTCATATGATGGACAATTACTAATACAAGCAGGAGCAACATAATTAACTGTTTGTGAACATGTCGTTTCTGAAGTAAAATACGCTTGAAGGGTACATGCGCTTCCGTTGGCTGAAAGGCCGCTAAGTGTATATGCGTATGAAGTTGCGTTGAAGGGTGACGAAGCTATTGTTGTTGTATTTCCATCACAATCCTCAAGTACTAAGTCTCCAGAAGCAGGGGGGCTTGTTACATCCACAGTACCAGTTATTTCGTAACTATTTGTCATGAAATCGCATCCCGAAATACTTGTATTTAATGCTGAGATTGAACACGGAGGGTTGGTTACAATATCACAGTCTGTAGAGCCTGTGCCCCCAGTCTGTGTTAAAGTGATATTCTGAACGATTCCGGCGAAGTTTGTAATCAACATGACATAAACCTCTCCCGTAATAGCTGTTGGTATCACCGGGTTTTCCGTTGCATTTATTGAAAAGCTACAATCCACTAAATTACCATTGTTAGGATTTGGTGGCACCTGATTTCCAAGAGAACCGCAAGCAGTCTGAGCGACAGACAAAGAGGTAAAAGGCCCCCAAATGGCAAAATCAATATCAGATGCAGCGGCCAGCTCCATTTCAATATTTCCATCGGTAGCTATTTGAAAATAGTACCACGTTGGGTTTGGCTGACTAAATAAACAATCATAATTATTACCTGGGTCCGTCAAACTAGCTTCCTGTCCGTCCGCGTTAGCAGTAAAGTTCAAACCAACATCCGTACAAATTGGGGCCATTCCAGAGCAGTTAACACCACCCTGTGAAAAGACAAAAAAGGAAGAAAAAACGATGCTTAAGGCGAATAGAATTTTATTCATCATCAAAGCTGTTTAGGTAATTAATTAGCTTTGTTTTTTTTGTCATCAATTGTTCTTTTATTTCTTCCATTGAATCAAACCAGCCTGAATCATTTGCACGCTGCGTTTCTGCTTCACTTGAGAGAACAAAAGCTTTTTTGGTCTCTATCGCTTGTAGGTGAGCATCAATTCTGGCTATTTTATTTTGAATTTCTTCGGCCTTTTCAGGGGCTAGTGTCGTGGTGGTAGTGGGTTCGGTAGGTGTTGATTTTCCTGATTGCTGGGCATTCGATGTAAAAACACAAAACACAAAAAACAATCCTATCAGGGTTGTAGAATTTCTCATACTATTAATTTAAGACTTTTAGCTCACCTTACAAACGAAAAAGCAGTGTTTTGGTTGCTTTAGCAATACATTAATATTCGAAATACTCCATGAATTTTGTTGTGAAGTTTCCTTTGACGAAATCTGGGTCTTCCATCAATTTTTGGTGAAACGGTATTGTCGTTTTCACGCCCTCTATAATATACTCTCCCAAAGCTCTTTTCATTTTTAAAATTGCTTCGTCTCTTGTTCGAGCGACAACAATAAGCTTTGAAATCATTGAATCATAATTAGATGGTATCGTGTACCCCGAATAAACATGGGCATCAATTCTTATCCCGTGCCCCCCTGGACAGTGATAGTCTGTTATCTTTCCTGGACAGGGCCTAAAATCGTGCGCTGGGTCTTCGGCATTAATTCGGCATTGGATAGCATGCATTGTTGGGAAATAGTCTTTTCCAGATATTTTCTTTCCCGCTGCAATTTTTATTTGCTCTTTAATTAAGTCATGCCCGATCACTTCTTCTGTAATAGTGTGCTCAACTTGAATCCTGGTGTTCATTTCCATGAAATAAAAATCTCTGTTTTTATCCACTAAAAACTCAACGGTTCCAACACCTTCATAATTCACAGCTTTAGTTGCTTTTACAGCCGCCTCTCCCATTTTCTTTCTTAACGCATCAGTCATAAATGGAGATGGAGTTTCCTCTACTAGTTTTTGGTGTCTTCGTTGAATAGAACAGTCTCTTTCAGACATATGACATGCATTGCCAAATTGATCTCCAGCAATTTGAATTTCTATATGACGAGGTTCTTCAATGTATTTTTCCATGTAAAGACCGTCGTTTCCGAATGCTGCCGCAGCTTCTTGCTTGGCTGAATCCCATGCGGGCTCAAGCTCATCTTCCTTCCAAACAATGCGCATCCCTTTTCCACCGCCACCCGCGGTGGCCTTAAGGATTACAGGGTATTTTACAACCTTTGCTTTTTGCTTCGCTTCTTCAGGGTCTTTTAACAATCCTTTTGAACCTGGAATACACGGAACACCAGCTTTTATCATCGTTGCTTTGGCTGTTGCTTTATCTCCCATCCCCGATATTTGTTCAGGAAGAGCGCCAATAAATTTTATATTATGCTCTTGACAAACCTTGGAAAATTGTTCGTTTTCAGATAGAAACCCATAACCCGGATGAATCGCGTCTGCATTAGTAATTTCTGCAGCAGCAATAATACTTGGAATAGATAAATAAGATTTCGCGCTAAGCGGTGGGCCTATGCAAACTGCTTCGTCAGCAAAACGAACAGGTAAAGAATCTTTATCAGCAGTGGAATAAACCGCAACTGTTTTTATACCCATTTCTTTACACGTTCTAATAACCCTAAGCGCTATCTCTCCCCTATTGGCAATTAATATTTTTTTAAACATGTCTTTGGTTTTTATTAAGCCATTGGCTCTACCATAAATAATGGTTGGTCATAATCTACGGGGCTCGCATCATCAACCAAAACCTTAACGATTTTACCAGATATTTCGGCTTCTATTTCATTAAATGTTTTCATTGCTTCAATGATACATAGCTTGTCTCCTACACTAAATGTACTTCCAACATTAACAAAAGCATCCTTGTCTGGGCCTGAAGAACGATAAAATGTTCCAATCATTGGAGAATTAATGGTGATCAAGTTGTCGTCCTGAGCTGCCGCTGGCTTCTCTTTATCTGGTGTTGGCGCTGCGTCTGTTGGCGCAGCAGGCGCTGGAGCAGGTGCCGCCATCACTGTTGGTTGAGGAGACTGAACAATAATGGGTTGTTCTGCCTTGCTGTTTTTATTTCCCGAAATAGTAATTTGGAAATCCTCTTTTTCAATTTTTACTTTCCCAAGCCCAGTCTTAGAAACAAGTTTTATTAAATCTTTAATTTCATCAAAATTCATAATATTCAGTTTTTATTTTATGACTAAGAATTATATGCCCATTTTAAATAAACCGCTCCCCAAGTAAATCCTCCTCCAAAAGCAGACAAAACAATATTATCTCCCTTCTTGAGCTGGTTTTCATAATCCCACAAGCACAATGGCAAGGTTGCTGCTGTGGTATTTCCATATTTTTGTATGTTAATCATTACCTTTTCCTTAGGTAATCCCATTCTATTTGCAGTTGCGTCAATGATTCTAAGGTTTGCTTGATGCGGAACTAACCAGTCAATATCTTCGCTTTTAAGGTTGTTTTTTTCCATTATTTCTGCTGAAACATCTGCCATATTTGTCACCGCAAACTTAAAGACCTGCTTACCTTCTTGTTTAACATAGTGCATGCGGTTATCTATCGTTTCTTGGCTTGGCGGATGTAGAGAGCCTCCCCCAGGTTGAACAAGGTATTCTCGTCCAGACCCATCGCTTCTAAGAATGAAGTCTTGTACTCCAAGCCCGTCTTCATCCGGTTCTAAAAGTACGGCTCCTGCACCATCACCAAAAATAATGCACGTAGTTCTATCCTCAAAATCAATAATTGACGTCATTTTATCGACGCCAACAACAATAACTTTTTTATGCTTTCCTGACTCTATAAACTGAGCACCTGTTGCTAAAGCATATATAAATCCTGAACACGCGGCTTTTAAATCAAATCCCCATGCATTTTTCATCCCAGACTTATCACACAAAACATTAGCCGTTGATGGGAATGGATAATCCGGGGTTACAGTTGCAACAACAACAAGGTCTATGTCTAGTGGATCAATATCGAGCTTCTTAAGTAAGCCGTCAACAGCCATCTGAGCCATGTCAGAAGACGCTCCTTGTTTTTGGTGCCGTCTTTCTTTGATTCCTGTTCTACTTGTAATCCACTCGTCGTTGGTGTCAACAATTTTAGCAAGGTCGTGGTTGGTGACTACATTGTCAGGAACGTGACCATAAACCCCTTTAATCGCTGCTGATATTTTCATTTATTTAAATGCTTTTTTTATTTTTTTGGCCAGCCCAGAGCTTGCAACTTCATACGAATGTAGCAACATATTTTTAATTGCGATATCATTTGAAATACCATGGCCAATAATTACATTCCCTCTAATTCCTAAAATCGGCGTCCCGCCATAGTTTTCATAATTAAAGCTGTCGAAATACTCATCGGTAATTCCGCGCTTTTTCATTAGTGAAAAAATCCCCTCAGCTTGCTTCAAAACAATGTTTCCTGTAAAGCCATCACACACAATAACATCTGCCTTTCCTGAGAAAAGATCTCTGCCTTCAATGTTTCCAATAAAGTTAATGTCGTCTTGCGTTTTCAAAAGCTCGTGGGCAGCAATTGTTAGAAGGTTCCCTTTAGACTCTTCCTCTCCAATATTTAAAAGGGCTACTTTTGGACGTTTTTTCAAAAAAACGTGCTTAGCATAAATAGATCCGAGCGTGGCAAACTGACACAAAACATCGGCTTTACAATCTGCGTTTGAACCCACATCAAGTAAAACTGTTTTGTCTCCGTTTATTGTAGGGAGCGCGGAAGTAATACACGGCCGAACAACACCAGGAATTGTAGTAGATTTATAAATAGAGCCCACAAGCATTGCTCCTGTATTTCCTGTGCTCGAAAAAACATCTATTTTTCGTGTGGACAACCAGTTTAGACCAACAGAAATTGAACTTTTTGGTTTTTTCAGCACAGCGCGTGCAGGATGGTCGTGATATGAAATTGTTTGAGGAGCGTTTACCAGAACAACACGAGAATTATCAAGTTTCTGGTAGGATTTGTGTTTAAGTATTTCTTGTTGATTCCCAAAAAGGTAAAAAGTCGATTCGGTAAGGCTTTGCATGGCTAAAGCAACGCCATCCAAGTTTGCTGTTGGTGCAAAATCACCACCAGAAACATCCAAACCAATTCTCATTTTAGAAAACGGTTTAAGCTTCAATAGCCTTTTCAGCTATAACTTTCCCTTTGTAATAAAGCTTTCCTTCATGCCAATGAGCATGATGAAATAAATGAGGTTGACCAGTTGTTGGGCAAGTAGCTACATTGCTAGCTGTTGCTTTCACATGAGTTCTTCTTTTATCTCTTCTCGTTTTCGAGATTTTTCTTTTTGGATGTGCCATTGCAAGTCTTTTATTAATTCAACTTATTTAATTTATCCCATCTAGGGTCACTTTCTTTGTTTTCTTCCGAGCTTCTTTGATAACTATTGAGCAAAGATAGTACTTCTTGATTGCATTCCCCTTCTTTATGTCTAGGGTTTGCATTTAAAGAAACTGTTATCAACTCATAAATCTGCTGAGCGGGCTCAATTTTATAAGCTTCTGGCGGCAAAACGATTAAATTTTCGTCTTCTTCTTTTTCGTGGCCAAACTTATAGTAAATATTCATCTCTCCCTCAATGGGCGCGTCAAACAATTCGTTGCATGTAGCACAATTTGTGAGAACCGTTCCCAAAACCTTGAAGGTCCCGACCATTAATGTATCTTTTTTATCTAAAGACAGCTCTACAGAAATAGTTCCTTCTTCAATAATAGAAAAAGGAAAATCATCAAAGAACGTTTTGCCAATTTCAAAATTGAAATTATGCACCCCTTGTTTCAGGCCTACAAACGGTATATCTAATTGTTTATGCACTTGTAATACTAAAATGGGACGGCAAATGTATTAAAATTTTTTTGAATCCCTCGGTTTTGAACGCCAATTGTCCATTTTTTCTCTTTTTTTCACTGGGAGTGGATCGGCATGAATGTTTTTATGTTGTATTCTGTTTGTAAAAATGTCAGCAGCAGAATACAATGCGTTGCGCATGGAGGTTTCAGACGCCTGGTTTTTTCCAGCAATGTCAAAGGCTGTTCCGTGATCAGGAGATGTTCTTACAATCGGTAAGCCAGCCGTATAGTTTACTCCCTCGTCAAAAGACAAAGCCTTGAATACTGACAAACCTTGGTCATGATACATGGCAAGAATGCCATCATAATTCGAAGGGGCAGAAGAGCCGAAAAACCCATCTGTTGGAAAGGGTCCAAAGGCAAGAATATTTTTCGTTCTTAACTCATTGATTGCGGGAACCTGAGCCTCGATTTCCTCAGTTCCTATTTTTCCATTTTCTCCAGAATGAGGGTTCAATGAAAGGATTGCTATTTTGGGATTTAGAATTCCGAAATCCTTTTGAAGAGACTGATGAAAAACTTCTGCTTTAGAAACAATTGTCTCTTTAGTTATGAACGAAGACACTTCTTTTAAAGGGACGTGGGTCGTGACCAAAGCAATATTCATTAGGGATGATGTTAAAATCATTATCCCTTCTGCTCCATTAGAGAGAGAGATAAAAAATTCCGTGTGGCCCGGAAAATCGAAGCCGGCATTTTGACAAACACTTTTGGATATTGGTGCTGTAACAATAGCATCTATCTTCCCTGACGAAATATCAGCACTAGCAACTTCTATTGCTTTAATTGCAAGGCTACCTGAAGACTCCTCCTCCGAACCTTCTTTTACGGAGCTCTCGTTTTTTAATACGTTGACCAGGTTTATTTGTTTGTGTGCCGCCTTATCCGCTGATGAAACGCGCTCAAATTTTACTTGTTCAAAACCAAGTGTTTTTCTATAATGGTTCAAAACACTTTCGCAGCCGTAAATCACAGGGGTGATTCCTGATAGGATACGTGGGTCTTTAAGCGCTTTTAAAATAACTTCCGGACCTATACCGTTTTTATCGCCAATCGTAATTCCAACTTTCACACTCTTAACCATTTTCTCTGTTTTACACCCGACATGAATACCGTGGGATTTTGACAGGTCAAAAGTACATCTTTATCCACTAATTAAGAAAACCAAGGTGCTCCAAAATATACTTTTCATGAAGAACGGGCATTGGTAATTCCTTGGCCTCGGGCATAGAATAAGGTTTCATGGATTTTAATTCTTCTTTGTTATTAGTCGCATCCTCAAGTAAAAAAGCAACATGGAGGGTTTGGTGGGTTAGGAGATGTTTTTTACGGAACGTGTTTTTCGTTTTTATCATCTCCTCAAACTCTTCCGGTGAAGAATATTCAGTAAGATGAAAATCATAAAGGTTAAACCAAATGTCTTTTTCTACTCGTTTTTTTAGAAACACCTTTTTATTTATGCTGTCAAAAAAAACGGTATACAAAAGATATCTATGTTTCTTTTTAGTTTTTTTAAGCTTTTGTGGTCTTTCGCCTACAAGTCCTTTATTGTGGCTCAAGCACTCGAATATAATCGGGCAATTCGGACATTGGGGGTTTTTTGGTAGGCATTGCAGTGCACCGAACTCCATCATAGCCTGATTGTGTTTAGCTGGGTCTTTTACATTCAATACGGCACCTGCTAATTCGCCAAATTCCTTTTGACCCTTTGGTGTATTTATTGGTGTGTCAATATCGTAATACCTGCTAAGCACTCGAAAGACGTTTCCGTCTAAAACGGCTTTCGGCTCATCATAACAAAAAGAAGAAATCGCAGCGGCTGTATAAGGGCCAACACCCGATAACTTAATAAGGCCCTCGTAAGAATTAGGAAACTTTCCTTTAAACTCGCTATGAACTTGTCTTGCCGTCTTGTGCAGGTTTCTTGCACGTGAATAATAGCCTAGGCCTTTCCATAAGCTCAAAACATCCTCTTCCGAAGCTCTTGCTAACGAAGTTACATTTGGATGGGTTCTAATAAATTTTTTATAGTACGAAAGGCCTTGCGCAACACGAGTTTGTTGAAGAATAACTTCACTGAGCCAAATTTTATAAGGATCTTTTGTGTGCCTCCAAGGCAAATCCCTTTTGTGCATATCGTACCACTTGATTAATTCTGCCTGAAAATGAACCATTTAAGCCTTAATGTGTTAATTTTTTATGTCAATTGACGAAAATAAGAAATGTAAAATATATTTTTGTACCTCAAGAAGATTTAAAACAATAGATAAATTATGACAAAAGCAGAGATTGTAGCGGGTATATCAGAGGAAACAGGATTAGAGAAGTCGGAAGCGTTGCGCGCCGTTGAAGCGTTTATGCAATCTATTAAAACATCCCTATCAGAAGGACAAAATGTTTATTTAAGAGGCTTTGGAAGCTTCGTGGTTAAAGAACGGGCTCAAAAAACAGGAAGAAATATTTCCAAAAACACAACAATCATTATTCCAGCACATAACATTCCTAGCTTCAAACCAGCTAAGGTTTTTGTTGACGAGGTGAAAAACAACGTCACTGTCGGATAAAAATTATTTTTTAAAATTATTATCTATACCTTTGCACTCCTCCTCCGGGAGTGCTTTTTATTTAGAGAAGATTTTTATACATATTAAAATATATAGATATGCCAAGCGGTAAAAAAAGAAAGAGACACAAGATGTCTACACACAAAAGAAAAAAACGACTCAGAAAAAACCGTCACAAGAAGAAGAAATAAACTTCTACCTCTTGTTGTTTTTTTGCGTCCACACATCCTGTGCGGGCATTGTTCGTTTAACTTAATATACTTTTGTGAAATTAGAAATTGTTGTTGATTCTCGAGCCAACGACATCTGGATAGCCCTTTTAAAAGACGGAAAACTCATTGAGTTACATGAGGACCGTGGTGGGGCTGACTTTGCTGTTGGTGATATATATTTGGGGAAAGTCCGAAGGGTTGTTCCTAGTCTTAATGCGGCGTTTGTAGATGTCGGATATGAAAAAGATGCCTTCCTTCACTATTTAGACCTTGGGCCCCAGTACAAATCTTTTGCGCGTTTTTGTAAAAATACTTTACGTGGAAAGCAAAGCGTCTCTGAGTTGCGCTACTTTAAACTTGAAAAGGACATTGAAAAAAACGGCAAAATATCTGATGTATTAAGCTCCTCACAGTCTATACTTGTTCAGGTGGCCAAGGAGCCTATTTCGACAAAAGGCCCTCGTCTTTGCTCAGAAGTGACCATAGCAGGAAGGTATTTGGTTTTGGTTCCTTTTTCTGATAAAGTATCCGTTTCTCAGAAAATCAAAGAAAACGAAGAGAAAAAAAGGCTAAAAGAGGTAATGAACCGAATAAAGCCTAAGAATTTCGGAGTTATTATTCGTACCGTTGCTGAAAAGAAGCCTACCGAAGACCTTGAACAAGACCTTAAACAGCTTTTAGAAAAGTGGAACGAAATGTTCTCTAGTATTAAGGGCACGCGGGGTCCAAAAAAGCTGCTTGGAGAGCTGAACAGAACCTCATCGATGCTCAGAGACCTGCTCAACAAAGACTTTTCAAACATTCATGTCAACAACGACATTCTTTACGATGAAATTAGAGAATATGTCTCTTCCATTGCTCCGGGAAAAGAAAAAATAGTCAAACACTACAGTGGAAAACTAGATGTTTTTGAGCGTTTTGGAATTAGCAAACAAATAAAAACATTGTTTGGTAAAAAGGTGCCGCTCCCTAGTGGGGGTTATCTAATTATTGAGCACACTGAGGCTATGCATGTCATTGATGTAAATAGCGGAAACAGAAAAGGGGCTGATGGACAAGAGTCGAATGCTTTAGCCACAAACATCGAGGCTGCGGAGGAAATAGCAAGAGTCTTGCAGCTCCGTGACATGGGGGGTATTATCTGTGTTGACTTTATTGATATGCATGAAAAAGCAAATAATAGGGCTTTATTTGATAAAATGAAGGCCTTTATGAAGCCTGATCGAGCAAAACATAATATTGTTCCCCCTTCCCGCTTTGGTGTTGTCGAAATCACAAGACAGCGTGTACGTCCTGAAACAGAAATTAAAACAGGAGAAACCTGTCCCGCATGCAATGGTACAGGAGAAATTCAAGCAAGTATACTGTTTGCCGAAGAAATAGAATCAAACATAGAGTATGTGCTACAGCAAAACCCTAAAAAAAGTGTTGAGTTGAGCGTTCACCCTTATCTTGAGGCTTTTTTCACCAAGGGTCTCATGTCTAAGCAAATGCGGTGGTTTCTTAAGCACAAAAAATGGGTGTCTATTAATGGTTTGTCCTCATACCGCTTCTTAGAGTATAAGATTACCGACAAAAACAAGAAGAAGATTTCCTACTAAACATGGACTCACTAGGGTTCAATGAAATAATCATTCGTCTTGAGCGCTACTGCGCTTACCAGGAACGCTGCACCCACGAGGTTCTTCAAAAAATAAAAATGATTGGCCTAGAAGACTCTGAAAAAATTCAAGAAGCGCTCCAGCACCTGTTATCTTTAGACTTTCTCAATGACAAACGCTTTGTTGAAAGCTATATTAACGGAAAGGTTTCTATCAAGAAGTGGGGTGTCAATAAAATTAAAGCAGGGCTTTTCGAAAAAAGAATAGAGCAAAAACTGATTAATGATGGGATCGCTCAAATAGACCAGTCTCTTTATGAGAAGAACCTTCTAGTTTTGTTTGATAAAAAAAAGGAAGGGCTCCCTGGGTTTGAATCTGATTACATAAAAAAAGTAAAAATCATGCGGTTTTTAGCCGCAAAAGGCTATACTTCAGAGGAAATAAGCCGCTGTTTCTAAGCAGTTATTTATTTTGCGCCCAATAACGCATTTGCATTTGAAATCCAAGCTCCTGGACCTCCTGCCACATAACCTGTTCTCCCTAGTTTTACCCACTGAACGTTTCCCTGTGCATCCTTATCCGGGGTAACAAACCATACCGTCGGATAGCCGCGTATTGCGAATTGGCTCTGAAGCTTCATGTTTTGCGCCTTTATATCTGGGGCTAACGCTTTTCTGCGCGGAAAATCTAGCTCTAAGAGGACCACGTTTTCTTCAGCCCATTTCGTGAATTCATCTTTAAAAAACACCTCTTTTTGAAGACGAATGCACCAGCCGCACCAATCACTTCCGGTAAAAAACATCATAATCGGCTTTTGTTCTTTTTTCGAAATTTTAACGGCTTCTTCGAGGTTGTCATGCCAAACAAGCTTGCTTTGCCCAAAGCTCAAGCCTAAAAATAGAATAAAAAATAAGGTAAGTGGAGTCTTCATGATTTGAATTTTGTTAAAATTAGTGTTTTCATAGGTGTTAAGCAAAGACCGTGCAAAAGTATTATCGCGTAAAAAAATATCCTTTTTGAATAGATTTGACCTTGCCGCGAATTAAATAATACTCGTACTTTCGTTACAAACTACTTTTTATGATGCGGGTACTTCTTTTTTTATTCCTTTTTTTCAGTCTTTTTAGCCTCGCTCAACAGCCCACACAAACCATACGCGGCAAGGTTTTTGATAACGAAACAAAGTTTCCGTTAATCGGCGCAAAGGCTGTTTTAATTCCAGGAGTTCAAACTGAAAACAAGTACCGTGCGCTTTCAGATTTTGATGGAGGTTTTATACTAAATGATGTCCCTGTGGGAAAGCACGAAATACAGGTTAGCTACTCGCTTTATTCAACAAACACGATTACTGTAGAGGTGACTTCTGCAAAGGAGGTTGTTGTGAACGTTCCTCTCGTAGAGTTTGTTTCTGAGCAAGAAGAGGTTGTTGTGCACGGTAGAAAGCGTGGGGAGGTCTTAAACGAACTGGCTTTAATTTCAGCGCAGCAATTTAGCGTTGAAGAAACAAATCGTTACCCTGGATCAAGAATGGACCCAGCAAGGATGGCCTCTAACTTTGCAGGTGTACAAGGAGCTGATGACTCGAGAAATGATATTATAATTCGAGGAAACAGTCCTCTTGGTGTCGTTTGGCGAGTAGAAGGGATTGACATTCCGAACCCTTCTCATTTTGCCATTTCTGGAAGTACCGGAGGGCCAGTATCCATCATTAACAATAAAATTCTTGCGAACTCAGATTTTTTCATGAGCGCATTTCCCGCAGAATATGGAAACAGCACCTCGGGTGTTTTTGATTTAAAACTGCGAAACGGAAACAATAATAGACACGAGTTTACAGGGCAATTTGGTTTTTTAGGAACAGAGTTTCTTGCTGAAGGGCCGCTTTCTAAGAAAAACAAATCAAGCTATCTTGTTATGGGAAGGTATTCAACACTTTCGCTCTTTCAGCAGATCGGAATAAAGATTGGGACAGACGCTGTTCCTCAATACGGTGATGCATCGTTTAAATTCAACTTTCCTTTAAAGAAAGGGGGGCAGTTATCTTGGTTTGGTATCGGCGGAAAAAGTAATATTAACATCCTTATTTCAGAACAAACGGCATATTCCAATGAGTTTTATGGAGAAGGTGACCGCGATCAGAAATTTGGCACGTCGATGTATGTTACTGGCCTGAACTATAAAAAACCAATAAACGCCAAAACATTTATTTCTGCCACTGTTGCGGCTTCTTATGAAGAACAACATAGCAGACATGATTATTTACAGAGATCTCTCTCTATTATTGGCGCTGACACCACTATCTCTGTAGACACGTCATATTTAATGATGGGGTATAACTTTAATACCATCAAAACTTCGGGGCATCTCAGCCTAAACCACAAAATCAATAAGAAAAACCTTATAAAAACGGGTGTAAACCTGGATGTTTTCAGCTTATTTCAGTCCGACTCGGTTTTATACGACCTAGATTCCCCAGACAATTTTAAAAACCGTTGGGACTACTCAGGAACACAGCTTTTAGCGCAACCTTTTATTCAGTGGAAATATAGAGCAAGTGACAACCTTGATTTTACGCTAGGGATTCACAGCCAATATTATTCAAATGCCAATAGCTTTAGTCCTTTAGAGCCACGAACGGCCATTAAATATCGTTTTAGAAACAACCAGTCTGTTTTTGCGGGGGCAGGGCTCCACAGTCAAATGCAACCGCTTTACACTTATTCTTACCATCAATTAGACGCTAACGGAAATAAAATATACCAAAATCAAGATATGGGTCTAATGAAAAGTGTTCACAGTGGTCTTGGTTATGAGAAAACATTTGACAAAGGATTTAGTATAAAAACAGAGGCATATTATCAATATTTGTATGATGTTCCTGTAACTGTTTCACCCTCATCGTTCTCTATGATCAATATGGGAAGCGGCTTCGCTAGACTTTTTCCAGACTCGCTAGAAAATACTGGTACGGGTCTCAATTATGGGCTAGAATTGACTGTTCAAAAATACTTCAATAAAAGTTTCTTTTTTCTTTTTTCAGGAACACTATATGACTCGAAATATACCGGTAGTGACGGAATACAAAGAAACACATCTTACAACGGTTCATATGTCGTAAACTTCCTTGCAGGAAAAGAATTTAATGTCGGTAATAATAATACAATTGGGGTAGGGTTAAAAATGACGCGGGCTGGAGGAAAGAGATATGGTTACGTTGATGTTGATGCGACAGAAGAGCTTAAAGAAATTATATTTCAAGACTCTTTATTTAATGAACGACAGTTTGCAGATTACTTTAGAATAGACCTTAAAATAAGCTGGAGGCTTAACGCTAAAAAAACAGCACATGAGATAGGGTTGGACCTTGTTAACATTCTCAATACTAGTAACCTTTTAGGCCTAGCGTATGCGCCCTCTCTTGACCCAAGTGTTGTTTCAAGTCCTGGTTATGAACCTACAGCACAGAAAAGTCAGCTTGGCTTCTTACCTATATTTTACTACAAAATTGATTTTAGACCCAAAAAACCAACAAAATAACACCTGTGAAAGAGGTTGCCGAAATTGTAATTCTTGACATTAAACCCTACTCGGAAAGTAGCCTTTGGGTTTGCTTTTTTTCTGAGAAGCACGGGCTTCAAAATGGAATCATTAAAGGAGGAAAAAAGAAAAAAGTAAAACCTTTAGTTCTTGGCCTTTATGAGGCCTCTTTTTACCGCTGGTCAAACTCTGGACTTCAAAACATAAATGGGGTTGAACGGTCTGTTGCCCTTGAAAACACCTACAACTCTGCTGTTAAAATCTTAATTGCTTTTTTTGTGGCAGAAAGCATCAAATCTTTTTTAACGAGTGGGGTTGAGGACCGCTCCTTTTTCTTTTTTATAAAAGAAAAAATACTTCTCCTCAATAATGAAAACCGCATTAAAGAATACCCTATTCATTTTCTAGCAGAATTAATCAAATACTCTGGACACAAGCCACTTAAAAGCAATGAAAAAAAACTAGAGTCCTTTGACATAGCTACCGGTTTTTTTAACCCCAAGGGGGTTTCTGTTAATACCATACACAACAAAGATGTTGTACGTTGTTTTCATTCTATTTTCTACGGGCCTAGTGTCCTCAAGCCCGGTATAGAACACCTTATTTTCGACTTACTTTTGGATTACAGTAGCTATCATTTACCGGGATATGATTCTAAAAAGTCTGTAGAAATTATTCGAGAAACACTATATAGTTGATTTTCGTTTCTTTGAAAAAAAGGACTTTAATAGCTGACGGCTTTCCTCTTGAAACGGACCTTTTACAACTAGTGTTGAAGGGTGATATACCGTTGGCTCACAAAGGCTAGCTCCTCTTTTCTCGTCTCTTGCTGCAAATACGACTTTGTCTATCTGAGACCAAAACAAAGCACCTGCACACATGACACAAGGCTCCAGAGACACGTACATTGTACAGCCTTTCAAGTATTTTGAGCCAAGAAACTGCGCTGCCGAAGTTATCGCTTGTACCTCGGCGTGAGCCGTAACGTCTGAGAGTTGCTCTGTTAAATTGTGGCCCCGAGCTATGATTCTGTTTTTTAAAACAACGACTGCCCCTACGGGTACCTCACCCTTGTCAAAAGCTTTTTTAGCTTCGATTAGCGCTTGTTTCATGAAGAACTCGTCATTATATACTTCTATCATCAGGCCGGGTTGTTAACGTTGTTGGCTTGGTAAATTTATGACATATAATTAACACACTTGTTTCTTATCTTGCTAATTTCACAACCATGAACACGCTGGACCTTTGTATTCTTGCTTTTTTATCTATCGGCGCAGTTTTAGGATGGAGAAAAGGCCTGATAATGGAGCTTTTCACTTTTGGATCTCTTTTAGCTGGGGTTTATTTCGCTTTTCATTTTTCAGATACGATCACACAATACTTTGTAGCAGATAAAAATGAGGGGGTGCTTGTTGCGTTTTTGTCTTTTCTAATTGTTTTTATAATTGTCGTTGTGCTTGTTCGATTTCTTGGCAAGCTTTTTGAAAAATTCGTTGCCTTTGTATGGCTTTCTATTTTTAATAAGATTTTCGGTGCTTTGGTTGGCGTATTCAAATGGGGGCTTTTGGCTGGTTGTGCGTTGCTTCTTTTAGGTCCATTAGACCCAAAAAACGAGGCGGTTCCTGTTCTCGCCAAAGAGTCCTCTGTTCTATACCCTCATGTTATGGGTTATACAACCACAATTGTTCCTGGCATAAAAAACACGCTTCTTTTGGGCTACAGAGAAATTAAAAAAGAAATAGATTAGCCAAACGTTTATAACACAGCTAAGCACCAAACTCCTCAATAATTTTATTTGCCAATACATTGCTTAACTCATAATAACTCTGTTTTGTCCAACCGGCTATGTGAGGTGTCAAAATAACATTTGGGTTTGTTTTTAAAAAAACAAAGTCTTCTGGGAGAGGGTTTTCAAAGAAGCGCTCAAATGATTTTGTTTCATATTCTAAAACATCCAAAGCCGCTTTCAGCACCTTTTTTTCCCGCATTGCTAGAACAAGACCGCTTGTGTCAATCACTTTTCCCCGACAAACATTTAGTACGACAAGTGGTTTTTTAAATTTTGAAAAAAGCGTGTGGTTGCCCATAGACGTGGTTTCTTTTGTTTCAGGAACGTGAAAACTAAGAACGTCAACGTCGTTGTACAACCCCTCCAAAGGAACTTGTTTTATCCCAGGCTCTTCCACTTCCTTATATTTATCATAGGTAAGAACGGTCGCTCCTAGGTCTCTCATTTTTTTCGCAAATGCTAATCCGTTATTGCCGCAACCTATAATTCCTATCGTACAGGCTGAAAGCTCTTTTCCGGTGTTTGACCTCCTGTTCCAGCCCCCTGTTTTAATTTCTTGATGTGAACGATGAATGTTGTTTAATAACGACAGAGTAAAACCAAGCGCGTGTTCGGCAACAGCGTTTCTATTTCCTTCAGGTGAAGAAAAAACTTGAACACCTTTTTTATTGCAATACTCAAGGTCAATGTTTTCAGTGCCAGATCCGGACCTAGCTATAAATTTTAAATGTACTGCCCCTTCTAAAAAACCGGAGTCTAGGGTGAATTTTGATCTTATAACTATTCCAAAAGCTGTTTTGATCTGCTCTAAAACCTGTTCTTTATTTTGGGTTGTTGCGTCCACGCACAAGTATTGATTTGCAGTCAGCTTTTCTCTGAGCACATTATGGACCACATCAACAAAAACAACCTTACGCATAACGGGTCAAAAATATAAAAAGACAAGCAACCTTTGTCTTAATTTCATTTACTTTTAAATACACTAAACACCAAAACAATTTAGTTTGCTTAAAAAAGTGTTATTTCTACAGTTATAAAAAAATCAAAAACGTCCTTTTGCTTTATGTATTGTAATTCTGCCAAATGTGTAAGCAATTCTGTTTTTTATTTAAAATTCGGTTTTTAAATTCTTTAAATTTAGACCGAAATATTGCATAATCATAAGCGTTGCACTTTTTACAAAAACACCTACTTAGTGTGTTTTTTACACTTCAAAAAAAACAATATCTTTACACTGAAAACTATTACTTATGAAACATCTATTTCTATTGCTTGCGGCAGCTTGCTTTGTTCTAACAAATGTGCGCGCCCAGGAAATCACGATTAGCGGAACAGTATTGGATGAAAAGCAAGAAACCTTTCCTGGGGTCAAGGTTGTTGTCGAAAACACAACAAACGGTGCTGTTACAGATGTAAACGGTAAATACAGTATTACTACAGAAAAAAAAGACGATCTTATTTTGCGGTTTTCTTACATCGGATACGTCACTCAAAAAGTGCTCGTCGCTGGGCGAACAGAATTGGACATTACCCTGGAAATAGAATCTCAGGTTTTTGACGAAATTGTTGTTGTTGGTTACGGAAGCTCAAGAAACAAAGAGCTTACAGGTGCTGCGGCAAAAGTAAAAGGAGAAAACCTTGAAAAGCTCAACCTTTCACGAATGGATCAAGCCCTTCAGGGTCAGGTTTCGGGGGTGGCTATTAATACAAATTCAGGCTCGCCTGGAGGCTCTTCAAGTATTAGAATTAGAGGCCTTTCTACTTTTGGAGACAACGACCCTTTGATTTTAGTGGACGGCGTCGTGTATGATTCCGATGGCTTGAACGCCTTGAACCCAAATGACATTGAATCTATCAATGTTCTGAAAGATGCAACTGCTGGTATTTATGGTGTGCGTGCAGCGAATGGCGTGATCATTGTTGAAACAAAAAAAGGAAAACTTAATGCAAAGCCTAAAATAGAGTTTAGCATGTATAAGGGTGTTCAACAGACAGCTAATAGGCTAGGCCTTTTAAACGCAGAGGAATATGCGGTTATTAAAAACGAAATGTTTGCTTTTGGGGGCCAATCAATGCCATTTGCAAATACCGCTATCGGAGAAGGAACAAATTGGCAGGATTCTGTTTTTCAAACGTCTCCCGTAGAAAGCTATAACATTGGAATAAGTGGTGGTACAAAAAACACCCGCTACTCTCTTGGGGCGACGTATTATGCCCAAGAAGGTATCGTTGGTGGCTCAAAAGCAAATTTCTCAAGATACAATGCACGATTAAACCTAAGCACGGATCTCTCGGACAAACTATTGCTTAATTCTGTGTTTCTTTTCTCGAACGACAACCGATCAACTCTTTCTGAAAACGGAATCGGTTCTGTTTTATATAACACCGTAAACGCCTTTCCTAACGAACCAATCAGAACTCCGGACGGTAACTACAGTTACTTAGAAGAGGTTGCTGACATTATCAACCCTATCGCTCAAATGGAAAACTCATATAACTATAGCATTGCTGATAAGTTTGTCGGAAAAGAAGAGTTGGTTTATAAGTTTAACGAGCACCTCTCTTTTACAAATCGCTTTAACTACAATTATGCCGTTGTCGAAGCAAAGTCCTTTACTCCTCTTGCCTGGTACGGCCCTGGAAAGTTCGCAAACTCAGCACTAAATGCAGAGCTAGAGTCTCCTCAAGTAGAAATTGCTGATAGTGTCTTTATCGACCGTGGCGCTAGTGTTTACGAGCAACGCTCATCCTTCAGCGACCTTACCTTTGAAAGCTATTTTAATTATGACAGAGCCTTCAACGAGCTTCACAAAGTGAAGGCGACCGTAGGTGCTTCTGTTTTTCAACGAAAAGGTGCGGCTTTAAATGGAACAGCATATGGCATACCAAATAACTCTTGGGAATATGCAGACATATCGGCAAATACTGCTGCTGGCGGATACTTAAACAATGTAGGTTCTTTTGAGTTTAAAGAGCGACTAGTTTCTGCCTTCCTTAGAACAGAGTACGCATATGATTCACGATATATTGTTTCAGGTATATTAAGAAGAGATGGCTCGAGTAAGTTTGGGCCAAATAATAGATACGGTTGGTTTCCCACCCTTTCGTCAGCTTGGGTTATTTCTGAAGAAAGCTTTTTTAATGTTGACGCGATTAACTTTATGAAGCTACGGTTGAGCTATGGTGTTTCAGGAAACGACCAAATTGAAAATTTTGCGTATCGCGCTCTTTTGAACGGAGAGGGGGTGTATGTCTTTGATGACCTAATCGTTATCGGAACGGCGCTTGGGCGTGCGGCAAACCCTGATTTAAAATGGGAAACAACACGACAATTTAATGCTGGTTTAGACCTAACCCTTTGGAGCGCTTTAGATTTCACAACCAATTATTTTATAAAAAACACCAACGACCTGCTGTTTCAGCCTGACGTTTCTGGTATTATCGGGTCATATGGTCCAGGAGGATACTCTCCCATTATAAACGCAGGAAATGTTTCAAACAAAGGGGTTGAGCTAGAGCTTGCCTATCACAATAAGCCCTCCAGAGATTTTAAAACAAATATTAGCCTCAATTTTTCTCACATTACCAACAAAGTAACGAGTGTGCCCGAGGGCGTTGACTACCTTCCTGGTGCGCAATTTAGTGTGGGAGGAGATGTTGCAACCCGTTTTGAAGAAGGCTTTGCGATTGGTTACTTCCACGGCCTACAAACCGCAGGCATTTTCCAAACCCAAGAGGAAATTGATAACCACGATGTTGTTCAAGAAGGAGCCGGGCCGGGAGACTTTATTTTTGTCGACCAAAATGGGGATGGAGAAATTAGCTTTGGAGACGACCTTGATAAAACCTTCTTAGGCTCTCCTATTCCTGATTTTACAATGGGGTTTGCGCTGAGCCTTCGCTACAAAGGGTTTGACATGTCTGCTAACATTTACGCCTCTATTGGGCAAGAAATAATTAGAAATTATGAAAGACAGCAGCCTTATGCCAACCAACTAGATTATGTGATTAATCGTTGGACCGGTCCTGGTTCGACCAATGAGCACCCTAGGTTAACCACGGGGGCAACTAGAAACAACTCCTTCTCTGATTACTATGTTGAAGACGGTTCGTTCGTTCGCTTAAGAAACGTTCAGCTGGGATATACTTTTCCGAAAAAGAGCCAGATACTTAAGAAGCTTAAAGTAGAGTCTTTACGATTTTATTTATCAGGAAACAACTTACTAACCTTAACAAGATATCTCGGTTTTGATCCCGACATTGGTGGAGGAACGCTCTCTGCTGGTGTAGACTACGGGTTTTATCCACAAGCCAAAACAATTATGGGTGGTTTAAATATTAAATTTTAAAAACATGAAAAACAGAACATCTCAATTGATAAGCCTTACGCTTATAGTTTTTAGCTTGATTTTTTCAGGTTGTGATAAGTTTCTAAACGTTGATCCTCCTTATACTCAAGACGCTGAAAACTACTTTCAGTCTCCCGAAGATTATGAGCAGGCCTTAGTGGGCGCATACGACCTGCTTCAAGGCTCATTTATGTCGGTTTGGATTAGTGAAATTGCCTCTGACAATACGATTGCAGGGGGTGAAAGCGTAAACGATACACAAGGCCTTCACCAAATAGATGAAATGACCCACGGGGGTGTAAACTCAGAACTTCGTAGTTTGTTTCGTTGGAACTATGCTGGCATAACCCGCTGCAACTTTATTATGGAAAACAAAAACAATATTGATTTTACAGGGAAAGACAAAATTCTTGCCGAAGCTAAATTTTTACGTGCTTTTTATTACTTCGAGCTTGTAAAGTTTTTTGGAGACGTTCCTTTAATTGTTGATGAAAGAATCGGAGCACAAGAGGCAACCGAGATTGCTCGTTCACCTGTTTCAGAGGTTTATGCTCAGATAGAAAAAGACCTTCTTGATGCGGCTTCTGTTTTAGATCCGTTTTCGCTCGTTAAAGGAAAGGCAACAAAAGGAGCCGCGACGGCGTTATTAGGAAAGGTGTTTCTTTATCAGAAAAAATATACAGAAGCGGCGAACAAGCTAGATGAGGTTATTAATAGTGGCGCATACAGTTTGATCAGCGACTATGCGGACCTTTTTACAGTCGCCAACGAAAACAACAGCGAAACGGTATTTGATGTTGAATATACCGGTGCAGAGGGCGGAGGTTACGGATGCCTAATCTGTTTAGAAGGAAATGCGGGCCCTGGATTTCAAGGCATACGACAATATAATGGGCCTGTTTATGGAGACGGCAATAGCTACAATCTTCCAACGCAAAACTTGTACGATGCTTTTGACCCAACAGACCCTAGACGCGACATGACAATTTTGGATATAGATGCTTTTATTGCGGCACAAGCAAACCCAGAAAATATTACTTATGGTATCGGCGCTGGGGGCCACACTGGTTACTACAACAATAAATACATTAAAAGGCAAAATGAGCTTGGCCTTCCTGATAATGACCTTACAAGCCCTGTGAATTATAGAGTCATTAGATATGCAGATGTTCTTTTGATGGCAGCAGAGGCGCACTTCCAAAACGGAAATGTCTCTGAAGCCCAAAGCAAAGTAGACGAGGTTCGAAACCGCGCCGGCGTTTCAAACATTACAGTTAGCTCTATTGATGATATTTTCAATGAACGCCGTTATGAGCTAGCCTGTGAAGGTCATTGGTTTTTTGACCTTGTTCGCTGGGGAAAGGCAGAAATTGCAATAGACGGGTTTCAAACAGGAAAACACGAATTATTCCCAATACCAACCTTAGAAATCGATTTAGCTGGAGGAAACTGGTCTCAAAATAGCGGATATTAATTATAACATTATGAAAAAAAATTACACTCCTTTTTTTACCGTTACAACGGTCGTTTTTTTACTTGCCTTGTGCTCTTGTAAAAAAGAAAACCCACAATTAGGGGACCCTCCTGCAGATACAGACGCTATATTTACTTATGCGCCTTCTGACACAAATGCCAATGTTATTATTTTTACCGCAACGAATGCAGACATTATTAATATGTGGGATTTCGGAAACGGTCTTACCGGCGAGGGGGCTGTCGTTTCCTCAGTATATCCCAACGCTGGGACTTATAATATTCGTTTAAGTGTTTTTAATAGTGGAGGAAGTAAATCGAGCAACCAAGAAATTGTTATTGACCAAACAGATCCTGGGCTTTTAGATAATCCTGTTTTTACTATGCTGACTGGTGGTGTTGATGGGCCCGGTTTTAAATCCTGGTATATCGACTCTACGGCCGCCGGCCACTTTGGAGTTGGCCCCGACCCTGTTTCTGCGCTTGGCTATTCACCTGAGTGGTGGTCGGCACCAGAAATGGCGAAGCCTGGGTGCGGAATGTACGACGACAGGTTTATTTTTTACCTCAACGAATATCGCTTTGATATGATTACAAACGGAGATGTATATGTGCACAATACTCTTGCCGATCAATATCCAGGGTCTTTTGAAAACCTCGCAGACTTCACGGCGCCTTACAACAACCAATTAAACGAATCTTGGAATGTGACAGAAGGTTCTGATACAACAATTACAGTGTCCGGTGGTTCTTTTATCGGTTTTGGAACAGGTGTAAACACATATAAAATCATCGAGCTAACAGAAAACTCTATGTACCTTGCGTTCGGCCACCATACAGGGGAGCTTATGTGGTATCTTCGACTAAAACCAGAACAATAAACACCTGAAAATCAATTGTTTATGAAAAACCCTTCTCTTTTTTTCACGCTTCTATTGCTTTTTTCGTGCAACCCAGAAGACCCTGTTTCGCCTATTGTTTTGCCCACCAACCTAAATACAAACATCGTTGTCGACGAGGGTTTTGTTGAGCTTCAGGCAACGGCTAATGGGGCAAACTTTTACAGCTTTATTTTTTATGACGGCGGAGACTCTTCCTATGTCGAATCTAATGACGGAAGTGCTGATTATACCTATTCTTTGACAGGCGAATACTCAGTAAGGGTTCGAGCACATTTAACAGCCTACGATTATATAGAGCTAATGGAGAACATCACAATTTCAGATGTAGGATATACCGGGGGGGTTCCGACAACAGGGTATTCTACCCCCGAAAGCTACCCCAATTATTCTTTGGTGTGGAGCGATGAATTCAATGGTTCTTCTCTTTCCTCTGATTGGGTGCATGAAATAGGAAACGGATCGTGGGGATGGGGAAACAATGAGCTACAATTTTACAAAGAAGAAAACACCGTTGTTGAGGACGGATTATTAAAAATTACAGCAAAAGAAGAGTCGGCGGCGTCCTTTAATTATACCTCGTCAAGAATAAAGACACAAGGTCTTCAGTCTTTTCAATATGGGCGCATAGACGTTAGAGCCGCCCTCCCTTACGGTCAAGGTTATTGGCCGGCGATTTGGATGCTAGGAGAAAACATAGGTTCCGAAGGTTGGCCTTCCTGTGGAGAAATAGATATTATGGAGCTTGTTGGTGGTGGTTCTTTTAATGATAGAACCATTTATGGAACAGCCCATTGGAGCGATAATGGCGCACAGGCCTCTTACGGAGACGCCAGTTCATTGCCTTCAGGAGAAATATATGCAGAAGAGTTTCATGTGTTCTCAATAATTTGGGATGAAACTTCTATTCGTTTTCTTAGGGACGACATTCAGTATCACGACATTAATATTAGCGGTGCCGCACTAAGCGCTTTCCAAAACGATTTCTTTTTAATATTGAATGTTGCTGTTGGAGGAACCTGGCCGGGAAGTCCAAATCAAAACACTTTATTTCCACAAACCATGGCAGTCGATTATGTCCGTGTTTTTCAATAAGTCAAAAAAACAGCCTTTATACTTTGTTGCTGTGGCGTTTTCTTTGTTTTTTAATAGTGCTTAGTGCCGGCTCCTTGGCAATGGGCTTAAAACGCTTTAAAAACGGGTTTTGTTATCTTCCCATGTAAACGAGAAGAACAGAAACGTCACTAGGTGAAACCCCGGAAACCCTTGAGGCTTGGCCTATTGTTACAGGTTTAATGTCCGAAAGCTTTTCTTTCGCTTCAGTGCTCAAACTATTTAATTTTTTAAAATCTAGGTCTGAGGGTATCTTTACATTTTCTAATCGGCTCATTTTTTCCGCCTGATCTTGTTCCCTTTCTATATATCCATCATACTTCATTTGTATTTCTGCCTGATCCAGAATTTCATCGTGAGAATTCTGGGCAACTAAAGCTTTTGCTTTTGCTTCAAAAGAAAGCTCTAAAAGGTTTTTTAAATAAACTTTTGGCCGCGTAATAATAGACGAGAGCTTGACTTTTTGAGAAATAGGAGCGCTGCCGATGCTTTCTAAAAACGGATTTACTTCAGCGGGTGAAATAGCTATTTTTCTAAGGTCTTTTTTGAAGCTTTTTGTTCCCTCTATCTTTACATTAACCCGACGCATTCTGTCTTCGTTAGCAAGACCGATAGAATACCCTAGTGGGGTAAGTCGAATGTCAGCATTGTCTTGTCTTAATAAAATTCTGTATTCTGCCCTGCTTGTAAACATACGGTAGGGCTCGTCTGTTCCTTTAGTGATTAAGTCATCAATGAGCACCCCTATATATGCTTCGCTTCGAGACAAAAGAAATGGTTCCTTTTTTTTAATCTTTAAGCTTGCGTTTATTCCCGCCATTAAACCTTGGCAAGCCGCTTCTTCATATCCTGTTGTGCCGTTTATTTGGCCCGCGAAATATAGGTTTTCTATACGCTTTGTTTCTAGTGTGTGCTTTAACTGTGTTGGAGGGAAATAATCATACTCAATAGCATATCCCGGACGAAACATTTTAACATTTTCAAAGCCGGGTATTGTCTGCATGGCCTCGAGCTGTATTTCTTCAGGCAAAGACGTGCTAAATCCATTTACATAAATCTCAATCGTGTCCCACCCTTCTGGTTCAACAAATATTTGATGCCTTTCTCTGTCGGCGAAACGGTTTATTTTATCCTCTATACTTGGGCAATACCGAGGGCCAGTACTATTTATTGCTCCATTAAACATTGGAGACCGATCAAAGCCCTTCTCTAATATTTGGTGTGTTGTTGGGTTTGTGTAAGTAATGAAACAAGGGCGTTGTTTTTGAAGAGGCTTCGTGTCTGCAAAGCTAAACTTCGATGGAGAAGGATCGCCTGGTTGTTCCTCCATTTTTGAATAGTCCAAAGACCTGCCGTCAACGCGAGGAGGGGTTCCTGTCTTCATTCTTCCTGATTCAAAACCCAGGTCTACGAGCTGTTCTGTTATTCCTGTAGAAGCCCTTTCTGCTGCCCTTCCTCCTCCAAACTGTTTTTCCCCTAAGTGAATCAAGCCGTTTAGAAAAGTACCGTTGGTAAGTATTACTGTTTTTGATTTGATTTTTATTCCTAGGGCCGTTTCCACACCAACAACCTTTCCTTCTTCAACTATAATACCCGTGCACATGTCCTGCCAGAAGTCCACATTTTTGTTCTGCTCAAGCAACATTCTCCACTCAGTTGAAAACACCTGTCTGTCGTTTTGGCTACGAGGGGACCACATAGCGGGGCCTTTTGATTTATTAAGCATCCTGAACTGTATAGCGCTTTTGTCACTTACGATTCCTGATCCTCCACCCAGCGCGTCTACCTCTCTTAATATTTGGCCTTTAGCAACTCCTCCCATCGCAGGGTTACAACTCATTTGAGCAATGGTATTCATATTCATCGTAACGAGTAGAACATGGCTCCCCATAGTGGCTGCACAGTGGGCGGCCTCACATCCAGCATGGCCAGCTCCTACAACAATAATATCGTAATTTGTTAACATTTCATTTGTTTCACGTGGAACAAAATTAAACCAAAAAAAAAGAATATACCTATTTATGTTCCACGTGAAACAATCTAATTCAGGTAATAGTTTTCCTTCGACCGCATTTCTTTTATCTCTTCAGGGGTTTTATCGTTATATCCGCACAAGTGCAGAACACCGTGGTAAACAACACGCTCTAATTCCCTTTCGAAAGAAACACCCTCTATTAAAGCGTTCTCCTTGACACGGTCAACGCTTATAAAAAGATCACCGCTTATACGGTCCAATGTTGTATACGAAAAGGTGATGATATCCGTGAAGTAATCATGATTCAAATGCTTTTTATTTAAATCTAATAAAAAACTATCCGAACAAAACACAATAACAATGTTTTCTTTTTTAAACCCCTCATTATCAATTATATATGATATTTTTTGGGTATATCGTTCCAATGAAACATCGAAAGGTTGAACATCCTCAAAAAAACAAGTTGTCATTTGTTGAAGAACAGGGAAACCTCAGTTCCTTCATGCGTAAACTCTACTTTATCTGCTAGATTACGCATTAAAAAGATGCCTCTACCATTTTCTTTTAAAATATTTTCTGGCGCAGTTGGATCTGGTAAATTATCAAAATCGAAGCCTTGTCCTTCGTCTTTTATACTAAAACAAACGTTTTTTTCATTGTCCCTTACTGATACATTAATAGTCAATGCCTCATTCTCTTTATTTCCGTGTTGAATAGCGTTGTTTACAGCCTCGGTTACAGCAATAAGAACATTACCATAAGCGTCCTCATTCACACCAACGCCGGTACACACCTTATCTATTAAGCGCTCAATATCCGCAACCGAATTATAAGAAGAAGTAAGCTTAAGAGACTCTATCACACTATACTCGTCTTTCATTGTATTTACAAAGATTAATTTTCATCGAAATATTCGTTTGCCCTTTCTTTGTAGTATCTCTTGTAAGATGGTTCAGCATAACGCAATAATTCAATTTTCTTTAGTTTTTCTTTGTTATACTCATTAAAAAGGTTTTGGTTACTTTTTTCGGTGTTTTTTCCACTTTTCGATTCTCTTTTTTCTTCAAAACCTCTTTCTATTAATGCTTTTTCGCTTTCTAATAGTCTCGTTAATATTTGCTGTTGTCTATTTATAGTCTCTTTGTTAATGTTTTTATTAATAATGTTTTTCTGCTGTTCTTTGAGCTCTTCTATCAAAGGATTAAGGGCATTTCCCGCTCCTTTTCCTTCTTTATTTAACTTGTTTCTTAGTTCTTCAAGCTTCTTCCTTATTGCAGATTGCTCTGCTGCTATTTTTGCTAAACCTTTACTTCCTATACCACCCGTTCCATTTTCACCACTCTTTCCTTCTTTTTTTCCTCCTTGATTCGCTCCTTTTTTAAGCTGTTCCAATTGGTTTTTCAGCATCTCTTTCATGTCACCAGAGTTCATAGAAGGCCCAGCTTTTGGCTTGCCTTTACCGCCTGGTTTATTGCATTGGCCGCTGCCTGGTGTCATCATTTGCATTTGAGCCTGCATACTTTGCAACACTTCATTTAATAATAATGCTAGGTTATTATATGATGTCATTGCACTTTGTTGGTTTTGAGCTACTTTACCTTTCTTTCTATCACCTATAAAATCAATCGTTTGACCATGACTAAATTCCAAATCAGCTAACTCTTTATCAATAAATGTAGCTAGAACAGGTTGTCGTTTTGCTAAAGCTAATAAACTGTCTTTAACAACTTGAGTGTCATCATTTATTCTTCTCTGAACCCTACCATACTTCCTAAATGCAGGATCATCAACCTGTACTCTATTAATATTATCCATCACAGCCTCTTGTTCGATGCTTAATAAAATTAGAGACTCAAGAATTTTTCTCAAATCTTCCATATCTTCCTCCTGCTGACCCTGAGCCGAATCTTGTTGCATTTTATCTAGCTTTTCGGCAAGTTCTTCCATTTTTTTAGAAGCTTTTTTTTGACTTTTAGATGCTTTTGTTTTTTTGTTTTTTTGTATTTGATCGCCGGCTTGCTGAAGTTCTTCTTCAATAGATTTCTGTTCTTCTTGTGTGTTTTCTATATTCAATGGGTTTTCTAATGCTTTATTTAACTCTTCTAGTTTTTTTAATTCTTCTTTTATTTCATAAAAATCTTTGTTTATTTCCTCTTGATCCTCTATCCTTTTTTCTTGTTTACCTGAGAGTTTTTCTTGTTTCTGTGCCAGCGCTTGTAATTCTTTTTCTAAATCATCTATTTTTTCATTTACTTGCATTTTCTTAAGCATTTCAAGACTTCTATCTAGCTGTTTCTCCATTTCGTCCGCTTCTTGATCTAGCGCATCCATTTTTTCATTTAACTCCTTTTGGTCATTCTTTTTAAGTAATTCTTCAAGTTCTTCTAATAGTTTTTTTAATTCATCATCCATTACTTCATTCAGTAATTCTTCCAATAAATCTTGTTTCTTTAATAACTCTTTATCTAACTCAGAGAGCTTGTTTTTTTCTTGAGTAGATTGCTCCATTTTTTTTTGAATATGCTCAAGTTTATTGAGCAATTCTTGCTGCTGATCTTTAAGGTTTTTTAGATCATTCAGTTTATTCCATTCGTTTGACTTATTGTTTTTTATTTCTTTTTTTAAACTCTTTATTTCTTCCTGAAATTTTTGTGTCGCCCTTAATACATCGTTTATTTCTTTTTTAATGTCTTTTTGCTCGTTTTCCCTCTTCTTATTTAACGATTTTAAATCAGGAAGATCATACGTAAATTGACTACTAAGTGTTGTTTTGTTTCCATTATAACCGTCGTTATCTTGAATTGAAAAATAATAACTAATCTCATCGTTCAATGAAATATCCAATTGATTAAAATCGAAATAATACACAAAACTATTTCTAGTTCCATTTACATTTTGAACATTAATTTTCTCTTTTCTAACCTTGTTTTTATTTGAGCGAACTGTATAGTGAAAATTTAAAGAAGTTAAACCATAATCATCGGAAACCACTCCTTCAAAAAAGCATATTCCTTCTTGTAAACTGTCTTTATCTTCCATTACTTGAATAACTGGATACTCATCCTTAATAACCTTGATAACATAATTAAGAGAATCAACCTGATCGGTATATTTATTTTTTAACTTAATTTTTAAAATACCACTCTCATCAAGTAAAATACTATAAATAAAACCAGGCTTATAAAATCTTTTGACCTGTGAATTTAGACTAAGTTGAATCTCAGATACATTTTTTACCCTACCATTCCATTCTATTAGACTTCCTTCAGGAACAGAGAAATCTCCTGAGTTTTTAATAAGCTCGTTTGTTCTATTTAAATAAGATGGATATTTAATCAAAGCATCCCATTTTCCTAAAATACTTTTACCGTGAACATTTACTTTGTAAGAATCACTTTTAAACTTTTTAGAAGATAAAAAAAAGGACTCCTTGTTTTTAGGCTTCCTTAGAACGTATTCAAAAGTATTTGCGCTTAATTTATTCATTATAAATACACCTTGACTAGAATTTATATACAACCTGTCTGGAAAATCTTTACCAACTAAGTTTACTTTCAAATAAAGATCCTCGCCTTCAGAAAGGGTTAATTCAGGGTCTACTAAATAAAACTGATAAGGTGCTTGTAATTTAAATTCTTTGGAAAAATTTAATACACGAAAAGAACCTTGAGTAAAAATCTCAGGTAAAAAATTTAGGAATATAAAAAATAGAAAAACAGCAGGTAGAACGAATTTTAAATATTTCTTGTTTTCGGCATATGAAATACCTTTAGAAAACTTTACAACACCTATGTTTTTTGCCTTTTGCTCTATACTCGCTTTTAACAATTCAACCTGCTCCTTTTCCTGTAAAGAAAGCTTTCTATCTAGTTGAAGTAAATTTGTCAATTGATCAGATATTTCAGGAAACAACAATCCAATCATTTTTGAAGCTTTTTCTGGGCTTAACCGTCTTGACTGCTTAATATAATTGAGTAGGGGAGTCACGCAATAAACAAAGGCAATATATAGATTGAAAAATAAAAAAATGGAAAGAAAAAAGAATCGTACTATAGAATTAAAACGACCATAAAATTCAGCCAGAGAAACAATATATAAAGAACTTAAAAAAATAAAAGAGAATAAAAGAAAACCTTTTAAAAATTGATTTTTATAAAACTTCTCAATAAAGATATTGAGCTCTTCTTTTATGATGTCTAGTTGATTCATTTTTTACTTTATGAACATTATTAGGAGTTTAATATTTTATAAAAAAAAATCTAAAGAAATTTATTACTATTATTAAACGTGTTCATTTGTTTATAAAAATAAAGGTCCTTTGAATAAAAAGCAATACCAAACAAATAATAATAATAATGAACAACTTATGAATAAATAACGATTTAAAAAACAAGAACTTAACAGAGAGTAGTCTTTTTAACAAAAATTAAAAAGTGAATAAATAAATTTGATTGTTAATAAAGATTCTGTTGAAAAACTCTTGAAAAAGGGTGTATAAAAAAAAAGAAACAAGCACGTTTATTTCAAACTCGTTTTAGTTTATATAAATAATTTTTTAATGCAAAAAAAGATATATTAAGTTTTCAACGAGTAATTAATACTGCTTGTTTGCAACCTAATTAATTTTAATTTTAATACATGAATAATAAAATAGCAATAGGAGCAGATCACGCAGGGTATAAACTTAAGAGCGAACTCGTTTCTTTTTTAGAAGAAAAGGGTTATAGTGTTACGGATTTTGGTTGCCCATCGGAAGAAAGTATTGATTACCCCGATTATGCCCACCCTGTGGCGAATGCAGTAGAAAAAGAAGGAGTGATAGGTGTTTTAATTTGTGGTTCAGGAAACGGAATAAGCATGTCTGCAAACAAACACAGAGGAATACGCTGTGCATTGTGTTGGACAGATGAAATATCTGCGTTGGCCCGGCAACACAACGACGCCAATGTTATTTCATTACCTGCAAGGTATATTTCATTGAAAGAAGCTAAAAAATGTGTAGATACTTTTTTAAAGACGGAATTTGAAGGGGGCCGACACCAACGAAGAGTGAATAAAATAGCCTGCTCGTAATGTTTAAGGCTGTCGTTGTTTTTTCTTTATTTTGTTTCTCTCTGCAAGGACAACAATACTTGTTTAATAATAAACAAGACTCTGTTTTTTTGTCAGGGATTGTAAACGAGTTTTATGTAAATGAAGGAACGCCTTTGTGTTTTGATGGAACATTAAGGGTTCACCCAACGGATAGAAAAGGCAATTATTTGATAGAGGTTTTAGACACGGTTACTAGGAACAAAGGGCAGCTTAATATTGCGGCCTATACGGAATCACCAGAAGGAGGCAGAGAAAAAATTTTTATAGACAAGTTTTCTTTTGTTATTAAAAAAGGCCCTTTACCCGCTCTTTGTTTAGGTAAAGCTGTCTCCGGAGAAAGTCCCAATACGGCTAACCTAGCGCTAAGTGTTTGTTTTTCAGAACAGTGGCCGAAAGCAAACTATCAAATTACAGAGATCTCCATAGCTTTAGACAAAAAAGAGGCAATAACGATTAAGGGCAATCAGCTAAACCAAACGGTTATCAGAAAAATAAAAAGCCTTTTCACAGGTGCAGAGTTGCGAATAAGCGTGGTTTATAAAGACCTATTGCTACGCGCAAAAAGAATTAATGGGGTGTTCTACTTATGATGTTCTGAAAAAATCTTGGGCAATACCATCAGCAAAAAGAAAGCCATCTCCTGTTAAACACAAAGAGCCCCTTTCTTTTTTTATTTTTCCTTCAGAAAGATAGTTGTTCAACAGTTTTTTTTCATTTGTTGAAAAACCCCCGAGCGCTTCAATGCTTTTTTTTGATACGCCCCATCGTGTTCTGAACCCCGTAAGAAAAAGCTCGTTCCACACGTCTTTATCACAAAGGAACTCTTCTTCATGAAACCGTATATCTTCTTCAATTTTTTTTATATATGTTTTATTGTTTGAAACGTTCCAGCGCCTGTATCCTAAGCTAAAAGAGTGTGCAGAGGGGCCAACACCGATATAGCCAACACCTTTCCAGTAGGCACTATTGTGTTTAGAATATTTGTTTTTTCGAGCAAAATTGGACACCTCATATTGTTCAAACCCAGCGCTTTTAAGTTTAGAAACAAGAAGTTTATACTGCTGCTCAATTACAAGGTCTTCAGGGATAACGCGCCTTCCTTTTTTTACCTCTCGCTCAAGCTTTGTTCCTTTTTCAACAGTAAGACAATAAGCAGAAACGTGTGTTATATTAGAAGAAACAACACGCTCAAGATGTGACCCCCAATCTTTAATTGTTAGCCCAGGAAGCCCATACATGATGTCTACCGAAATGTCTTTAAACCCACTAGCAGAAGCGCTTTCTAGACACTCAATCGTTTGTCCTGCAGAGTGTCCACGGTTCATCCAATCAAGGTCCGATGGCTTAAAACTTTGCAAGCCCACACTAAGCCTGTTTATCCCTAGTTCTTGCCATTGATATAGCGATTCAAAAGAAATGTCTTCGGGATTGGCTTCAAGCGTGATTTCTACACAACTATTTATAGAGTAATTCTGTTTTATAGTGTTGAGTAAAAAAGCGAGTTCTTTTATTGTAAGGAGGCTAGGGGTACCCCCTCCAAAGTAGATGCTAAGAAGGGGAGCCGAAGACTCCCCTTTTCTCGATATAATTTCTTTAGCAATACCCGCGACCATTTCTTCCCTATAAGAATCAAAGTGAGTAGAGAAATGGAAATCGCAGTATGAGCATTTTTTTGCGCAAAAAGGAATATGCACATAAAAACCACCCACGCTTTTCTTATTTAATCGTAAACCTTCTAATAGCCGGTTCAAGACTCTCGCCAGAAACCCTTACCAAATAGGACCCTCTCGCCCAGCCCTCTGTTGGAATCGTCGTTTTAATGTTTTCTATCTGACCTGAACAGATTGATTTTCCCGAAAGGTCTGTTATTTCATACTGATTATTAAACCCTCTTGTTTGAAGCACAACATAGTTGGTCGCTGGGTTTGGGTATACAGAAAGAAAAGCACTTTGATCCGAGGAAATTCCGACAGTGGCGTTTTTTACAACGGAGCTTTCTTGTCCTTCAAAGTTTGGATCAGCAAGAGAATAAATAACAGCGCCAAAATTATCCAGAAGCTCAAGATCTCCATTTGTACCTCCCCACTGCTCAGAATCGATACCATCTCCATAGTAATCATATATAGTAAAGGTGTAACACTCAACGGAAGAAAGAGGAACGTCCCACTCATAAGCCGTGTTGTTTTCAAATGCGTTTGTTGGGTCTGGGTCTGGGTCTGCGTTTCCCGTGTCAAAGTCTCCTGAAACGTTTTCATTTCCTTCGCTCCAAATAACATTTCCGCTACTATTGGTTATTTCCATGTATGTTTCCTCGGCGTAATCGTCAGTCAATAACGAAACGGTCACGTAAACAGCTGTTTCAGGATAAGCAGCAATGGAAATTGATTCATTGGCAATATTGTTGTTAGAGTTCTCGTCCGACTGGTTGTTTGGGTTATTAACCTCAACACTAAGCGTGTGGTTTCCTGTTCCTAGGGTAACAGAAGGCAATGTTACTGTCTCGCTTTGGTATTGAGCAAGAGTCCCGGTCCAGTTAAATGTTTGGTTTGCGGCTCCATCAATACTGTAGTTAATTGTGGCCGAGTTTAAGGTCTCGGAGCCGGGGTTAGAAAGGTCGAAGCTGGGTATAAACTCTGACCCACAAACAGCGGTTTCATTTAATGATGCGTTCGACACGCCCGCGTCAAACTGTGTTGCACTTGCTCCAGAAGGGTCATAACCATCAACAAACCCGGCACCTAGACCGTTAGGGTCTAACCAGTGTTTTAACTGGTTCGTTGTGTTGCTTCCTGGCGGTTCCCAAGACATTGAAACACGACCATAATAGTCTGGTGAGTTTAGGTTGTTACACGAAGCCCCTCCTCCCCAAAGCTGACCAATGATTCGGTGGTTTTGGTCAAACAACGGCGAGCCAGAAGACCCCCCTTCGGTTGTGGTATTTCTGTCCCATCGAACCGTCCATGTTGAATTTGCTTCAGACGAACCCATTGATTGCGAAACAGAGGCGGCATCATCATCGAAAGAAATTTTCTTAATGTCACCGGCTGGGTGATGAATACAAACAGTAGTTGATGGAGTATTTCCTGTATTGTCCCAACCTGCGAAAAACGGGCTATAACTTGCAGGAACAGATCCACTTGTCAGCCCCCCTGTAATTTCAACCAAACAAAAATCCGTAGGTGTTCTTCTTGACCGAAGAGTTGCTCCGCTTAAAGAAACAAAAGATGGCGAGCCTCCGGGGTTGTTGCAGTTTTCCGCTTGCCAGTTAAACCGAAAAATCCAATTTGCTGGGTTTGAATAACAATGGTTCGCTGTTAATACATAAGGCGTTCCGTCGTTAGCGGTGTTGTTTATAAGTGCGCCCGTGCAAAAACCACTGCTCCCAGAAACAAGCATTACCACACTATTTCTTTCATTTACCCATGTTGCGCCATCCGGGCAGTTTGCATTCATGTTGCAGGATCCCGAGCTTCCAAAAGCCTTCTCTGCAAATTCATTCGCTGTTCTGTAGCCATGTGTGACTGTGTTTATATTTACAGAACCAAATGGGTTTCCTTGCGGAATAAAATATTCAACAATTACTTTGTTTCCCGGAACAAGCTCTGTCCCAAGCTCTCCCTTATAGATGTGATTTTGATTAAAAGAGCCGAGAATAAAATCTTTTTTTGGATTATAGACATAAAGCTGGTTGCCTTCAGGAATTTCTGTCTCAGTAAAAGTGAGATTAACAGTTAATGCTTCTTCACAAGAGATTATAATTCTCCAAATCTTAGATCCGTTTGTTGTTTCAATCCAAGACCCGGAGTTGTTTAGGTTCAGCTGAGTGTAGTTGTTGTGACCAAACCTCCAAGGAGCGTCTCCTTTTTGATCAGTTATAGCATCTTCTGCTTGAAGAGTATTGATGTCAGGCGTGTCAAAAACCCATGTTTCAATGTCTTTTGTGTTTAATCTTTCTTTGAAGGTCTTTGGCACTCCTCCATCTCCCTGAATTGTTTGTGCAAAAGAAGAGATAGAAATGCAGGATGTTAAAAATAAGGTTGTAAATAGTTGTTTCATTTTAGTTTAGTTGTTGTGTAATTTGTTAAGGTTTAAGGTGTTACTCGCTTAATACTACATCCTTTCGGAGGAGTGCTTGCGGGTTTTATTTTTTTTGAATTAAGATGGCTGTTAATTGCATCTTTTAAATAATAAGATTCTCTTTTTCTTTTCCCGTCCCAGATGTTATCTATAGACCCGGAGTAAATGAGTTCAAACTGGGCGTTGTAGAAAAAAACATGCGGAGTTGTCTTGGCAAGAAGTTCATTAGCGAGGCTTGATCCTACATCCAAAAGATACGACATCTTATAATTGTTGTTTTTGGCGTGGATTTCCATTTTCTCAAAAGCGTCATCCCCTTGTCTTTTTGCTTCGTTTGAGTTCATTAACACAAAGCCAATATTGTTTTTCATTGACGTATCAAATAGATCATTGTATTGTTTCTCCCAACCAGGAAAGTGTTTACTTCCAACAACAAAAGGACATGTGTTGCAGCTAAAAACAATAATTAAACCATTTTGCTTCATTTCTTGAACAAGCGAAGCGCTCGGCCCATTGGCGTTTTTATAAGTTGTTTTTGGAGTTTTTAATAAAGATCCGATTGGCGCTTGAGACCACGAACAAGTATAAACAAAGAGAGAAAAAAAGGTATAAAAAAAGACTTTCAACATGAGTAATAATTGTAAAGCATTAAAGTTACACCTTTTCCAATAAATATAAAAATGAGGCTTTTTTGAATCCAAAACGATTACATATCTTTACTTTAGAACCATAATATACCTATGAAGCCTTTTGTAATCGGAATTTGTGGAGGAAGCGGGTCTGGAAAAACAACGCTTCTTAAAAAACTTAAACAAGCCCTAGGCGAGGAGGAGGTGTCTGTTTTTACAATGGATAATTACTATTTACCAAAAGAGCAGCAGGCCATAGACAAGAACAATGTTGTTAATTTTGACCTTCCTACAGCGCTTGATGAAAAAAAACTAATAAAAGACCTTTCTACTTTAATTGATGGCGAAAGCATAGAGGTGAAGGAGTATTTTTTTAATGCCCCTGTAAATGATACGAAAACAGTCTTAATTCACCCAAAAAAAATTTTAATTGTTGAGGGGTTGTTTTTGTTTCATTTTAAGCCCGTAAAAAACAAGCTTGATTTTTCCATATACGTAGAAGTTGAGCGAAAGCATCAGTTATCACGACGAATAGAAAGGGATCAGAAAACACGGGGTTATACCAAAGAAGAAATTACCTATCAATGGTATGAACACGTTGTTCCTTGTTTTGACAAATACATTCTTCCTTACAAGCATGAAGCGACTTTTGTTTTTCAAAACAATGATGCGGCTAAAGAAGGCCTGGATAAGCTAAAATCAACATTAAGGAAACTGATAGAATGAAGCATCTGAAGAAAATATTTTCCTCTGATTACGGCGCTTGGTATATGTCTTTAGCGCTTCTTTTGGCGGGCACTTTCGTTTTAATAAATGTTTTTTGGAGGCCAGAAAGTATCGATGTTAAAACAACACAAGCGAAATTTTTAAAACAAGAAAAAAAGGCTGAACTGGCAGCAAAAAACCTCTTGTTGGAGTCGCTTCAAGGAGAGGTTTATAGTGAAAAAGAAGACACCTCCTTAATTTATCACGTATATCAGAATGACTCCCTGAAGTATTGGAGTTCAAACAAGATGCCGGTCCCTAGACTCTCTTCTCTGAGCTTCCCATCGGAAGGCCTAGTTCATCTTAAAAACGGCTGGTATTATTCCTGCTTGGCAGAACACCAAGACCATATTGTGGCTGTTTCTTTTTTAGTAAAACAACGCTACAGGTACCAAAACGAATATTTACGAAACCACGTTAGCAAGGAAATTAGTGAGTCTTTTTTTCTATTAACCCTTGACGAACAGGAAGGACAAGTCGTTTTAAACAGTAAAGGAGACTATTGTTTTTCAATATCAAACCCCGTTTATTATGGTAAAACTAAATCAAGAAGCCTTCTTTTTCTTGGGCTTACCTCATTGGTGTTTTTGTTTTTGAGTTTGACTCAACTTAAAAAACCGCTTGCAAAGCGTGCGGGTTTTATTACACTTTTCGTTTTAATGTATTTACTAAGCATTTCAGGATTACTCTCTTCTGACGTTGTTTCCGCTCAGGTTTTTGCTTACAACGCATATGTTCCAAATATTTTTTCTGTTTTTGTTTTGTTTTCAACCTTAAGCTGCCTTCTTGTTTCTTCCGGTTTTAAAAAAACCGTTTTAAAGTCTGTTCCGCCCATTTTTCAGGTTCTTTTTTTAGTTCCTTTGTGGTGGTTGGTTGAAGGGACAATACCCTTTGTTTTAAAAAGTTCTTCTATCCCGATCGGACTAGATAATCTTTTTGAGCTCGAACTTTTTTCTTATCTGATCATCTTTTTTTATGTGCTTTTGTTTTTGGCATACAATTCATTTTTTAAATCAGTATTTAATAGCTTAATTAAGGGCCCAGGACCAAGGATGGTTGCTGTTTTATTTTTAGCTTGTATCCTTTCGGTGGTTCTGGAGATTACAGTTTTCAATAGCTCTTCTTTGTCAATGTGTCTACCACTTTGTTTAACCGCAACAGGAGTTTTGTTTTTTAATAAAAAGGCATTTAAACAAAGGCTTTTAAGGTCTGTTTTTTCAACTGTGTTTTTGTCTGCCGCCTTGGTTTCTCAAATCACAGTTAATAACGTAGTTAAAGACCTTGAAACACGACAGGTTTTGGCGAAAAAAGTTCTAAATGAAAGGGATAGAGAACTTGAGATAAAATACAAAGCGATGACCCTCGAGCTGGAAGCCGCGCCATTTTTACTCAACACCTCTCGAAGGAAGCAAGAAAATCTCACGCCATCGCGGTTTTCTTACGTTTTAGAGCATAAGTTTTTTAAGGGTTTTTGGGAGGGTTACGAGTGTTCTTTTAATTTTTACAACGCGGACCAAAAAGGAATTGTCGTTCGAGACAATATGTCTTTTTCTGATTGGGAAAAACTAATAGAAACACACGGAAAAGCATCTGAAATTTGCTCAAATGTCTACTTTATACCATCCTCAAAAAACGGTTTTAACTATGTTGTTAGACAGCCTGTTCGCACAAGCGAATCTAAGCGGTCTGTGCTTTTTATAGGGCTTAAATCTAAGCTGATTCCTGAGGAAATAGGATTTCCTCGCCTTTTGATTTCAAACAAAGCACACACTTTAGACTATTTAAAAAAATACTCTATTGCGAAGTATAAAGAGGGCAAGCTTTTCAAGTCTTTTGGGTCATATAGCTACCCTGTATACCTCAACAATTTTTCAGAAAAAACCTCGCCTCACATGGTTTTTGAGGGGCAAAGCCATTACGTTTTAAGAGGTGTTCATAAAAATGCCGTGGTGCTTTCTAAGAAACAGCCTGAAGGGCTTGCGTTCTTTACACCTTACGCATACATTTTTTGCCTAATGGGAATTGTTCGCCTTTTATTTTTATTGCTAATTAGAAATTCAAACGACAATGAAAAACAAGCTGTTTCTCTAGCGTTTAAAATACAAGCAATTCTTGTGTCAATGGTAGTGCTTTCTCTTTTTCTATTTGGAGCTGGTAGCGGACTTTTTGTTAAAAACCAATATAAAAACTATAATAAGCGAGTTATTAATGAAAAGCTTCAGTCTGTTTCAGAAGAGTTGAAAAATAAAATCGCAAAAATGGATCGCTTTGATATTGCGAAGGACGGTGTTTTTTTAGAAAAAACACTCAACAAACTTTCGCGGGTGTTTTTAACAGACATAAACATTTATGATGTAGACGGATTTTTAGTTTCCTCTTCAAGACAGCAGATTTTTAACCTTGGACTACTAAGCAAACAAATCAACACGAACGCATTTGAAAGCTTAAACAACAGAGAAAAAGTACACTTCTCTCAGCAGGAAAATATAGGCGAACTCTCCTACACGTCATCATATATGCCTGTATATAATAAAGAACTTAAAACCTTGGGCTATATTAACCTTCAGCACTTTGGTCAGCAAGAAGATTATGAAAATCAAATTCAAGGTTTTTTAGTGGCAATTATAAATGTCTTTATGTTCCTGTTGGCAATCTCAATCATCCTTTCTTTGGTTATCTCAAATTGGCTAACACAACCGTTACAGGTACTACAGGAAAGCCTTTCAAAGTTGCGCCTTGGAGAACAAAACAAGAAAATAACCTACGTTGCTAATGATGAAATAGGATCAATTGTGGAGCTCTACAATGAAAAAATAGAGGAGCTTGAGCGCGCTGCGGATCAGCTGACAAGAACAGAGAGGGAGTCTGCCTGGAGAGAGATGGCAAAGCAGGTGGCACATGAAATAAAAAACCCGCTTACACCAATGAAGCTCAGCGTACAACATTTGCTTCGAAGCTATGACATTGAAGACCCAAAAGGAAGCCTAGAAAAAATTAAAAAGGTTGTAGACGGTATTATTGAGCAAATAGATGGTTTGGCAAGAATAGCCAATGAGTTTTCAAATTTTGCACGCATGCCAGAGCCACAAAAGGAGCTACACGACCTTGTTCAACTCGTTCAAAACACGGTAGTGGTTTTTCAGGGCAACCAAAAATACCAACTTGAGTTTAACCCCATGTTTAAACAAAAAACAATATCCATAGACAGAGACCAAATGGTTCAGGTTTTAAACAACCTTATAAAGAACTCGATTCAATCTTTTCAAAACAGGGGGCACGGAAAAATTAAGGTGCTACTTGAAAATAATGAGGAAAAAAGCGGGGTAACCCTTTCTATAATAGATAATGGCTGTGGAATAGACTCCGAGAACAAGAAGCGTGTTTTTATTCCGCGGTTTACTACAAAGTCAACAGGCTCAGGAATAGGCCTTTCTCTTGTGAAACAAATCATTGAAAACCATGGGGGAGAGGTTTCTTTTTCCTCCAAAGAAGGCGAGGGAAGTGTTTTTAGTTTTTTCCTTCCCGATTAAGGTTTAAAAAGGAGTCGGTGAGCAAACTGTTATCTCTTTGTTTGTTTTGGGGTGTATAAAAATCAATTTTTCGGCATGTAGATACATTCTCTCCTGATGCCTTCCATATAAGTCATCCCCCACAATAGCCATGTTTAAACCATCATGAAAAGCCGAATGAGCACGAAGTTGATGGCTTCTTCCGGTTTTGGGATAAAAACGCACCCTAGAAACCCCTTTATCAACCCATAACAGCTCATATTTCGTTTCTGCATACTTGCCCCTTTCAAAGCAAACTAACTGCCTTGGGCGGTCGTTATAATCTGTCGCTAAAGGAAGAATAATTTCCCCCTCTTTCTGAGCGAGCACACCATCTAACAACGCTACGTATTCTTTTTTTATGCTTCTTTTTTCGAATTGCATTTGCAGCGCGGCAAGCGATGTTTTGTTTTTTGCTAAAAGCAAAACACCAGAGGTTTGGCGGTCTAGCCGATGAACAGGGAAAAGGTCGTAAGTTGCTGAATTTTCTTTTTTCAATACGCTAATAACGGATTGTTTTATGTTTTTTCCCGGAACAGACAATAAGCCGTGGGGCTTATTCACTACAAGAACCTCCTTGTCTTCATATAACACATCGATAACCTTGTTTTTTTGATCTTCGCCAAGAGGGTTCTGCTTTATTTTCACACCTTTTAACATGTGGCCTAGAATTGGCTCACACTTTCCCCTGCAAGCAGCATAGTGTGTGTTGTGTTTACGAAGCTGTTTTTTCGGAGGGGCTCCCCACCAAAACTCTGTAAAAGTAATTGGTTTAAACCCTAGCTTGTAGCAGCTTTGGAGCAAACGAGGTCCTGAACACTCTCCAGCGCCCGACGGGGGAACACCTTGGTAAGCGCCCTTAAAAAGAGAGAACAAGTCTTTTTTTTCTCCTTTGAAGTTTAAAAAAGAAGCCGCTTTAAAAACTTGCTCTTGTAGATTCTTTGATTTTTCAGCTCTTTTAGCTTTGAGGCTTTTGATGTTTTTTTCAAGCGTTAAAAAAGCATCTTCAAGGACCAACAAAGCAGCGCTTCGTTGTTTTTTTTCCTTCTTATATGCGATTTGTTCTAGTTTGCTTTCAAGGCTTAATTGAGAAAGTTTATCAATCTGTATTTCGCTTGCCTTTTCGAAAATAGATACTCTGATTTGTTTTCGTTTAGCCTTGTTGGTTTTTATTTTTTGACGGCTTGAGGCAATAAACCGACCATGTTCTTTCAATGCGTTTTGGTAATCTTTTTTTGCCTTTATAAAATCTGGCATAGCAGAGAGTCTTTCTATTTTTTCGGTAAGAACATCTAGTGCTTTTTCTTCCCGTTTGAAAAAGCCGTCTTTTTGATGCACGTCTACAACAGGAGGAACAAACCCCTTTGGTTTTTCGTTATTCTTTAGTTTTCCCGAATACCCCATTAAAAAACCGAGTTCGCCATGTTGATATTCCACAACTAAGACGCCAAACATTTTACCTTGCTCATTAAAATCATGTTTGGTGTTTTTTCCAAGCAACTGTTTTACTTGCTCTGCCGCTTTGAGCGCTATGTCATCAGGTTTGTGATAGAAAGGAAAAGGAAAGGCTTTTGGCCATGCTGAAAAAGCAATAGGTTGATCAAAGAATTGAAGCAGCTCGTTTTTATCCACGGCATAAAACTACAAAGATGTTTGCTTGCAATCTCCTATTATGTATAAGCGAGTTAAAAATTGTTTACCGTATAATCTTGAATAGTTTCATGCTACTTCCACAAGAAACGCTAACCGTGTATGCTCCTTGGTGCAGGGTTTGTACATCAAAATAAGCAATCGTTTGTCCCGGTGTAATACTTGTGCTTCTCACAAGCTTTCCCGTTGCAGAAAATAGCTCAACAGTAATTTTTTCTTTCACTATCCCATTGGCTTGAATAGCGACAAGGTCCATACTTGGGTTTGGAAAAACATCGAACCCTAAACTCTTGAAGCCGTTGTTTATACCCGTTGTCGGGGGAGTATATATCGTAGCAGAACCGGGGACGTTGTTGACAGAGGCGTTTGAATATACCCCGTAAAACGTTGGTCCAACAGCATAAGGGTAAGCTGAATTGTGGTTTTCATCGACTGTGCAGAAGTATGCGTAGGTGCCATTTGGGTATTCGGGGGTCACACAAGTTCTTCCATTGTGCTCATCTAAAAAATCCTCATCAGCATGGCTAACATACTCATAATCTTCTCTGAAGTAACCTAAAAAAAGCTCCTGAGGGCCTCCGTTTGGCCCGTTGACATTGACAATTTGTCCGACATCAGGGCCGTTTGTTCTCGTTGTGATATTTTGAAGTTGATAACTGGTTTTCATTCTTACGACACCACCAGATCCGTCACTATTTGCGAAACCGTAAGCACCGTAAATAGGATATCCGTCATAGGCAAAACCAAGCAGTGGTGAATGAGCACTTACATCAATAGCATACAAACCCTCTGCGTCATATAGATTACAAATTGTGGAGACAACATTGAGGTCTAAGTCAAAAGCAGAAGGGTTTTGGTGGTGGTGGTAATTCCCCATTGCCGGATGGCCTTTAGAGCAATCAAAACCTTCCATTTCGGCAGGTATTGCATCTCTATTCCAATCCATTGTTGCTCCCATTCCTCCGGGGCAAGGCGGGTTTCCTGGACCACCACATAGTGCATTTGTATTTGGGTTCCAGGCTACACCGTCACGATAATCATAAAGAGAAACACCATTTATAAACACACCAATACTTCCCGCGGTCGTCGCTGTTGGGTTTCCTGTGTTGGGTGATGGGTTCAGTGGAAACTTATAAACCCTGCCTTGTGCCTCAGCATTTGATGGGTTGAAGTCAAGGTAGGGCCCAGTTGTATATGAAGGAACACCCTCGGTTGTTACAAAAACATTTGTATTCGTATAAGCGACTTGTTGACAATTCACCAAGATACCGTTTCCAAGGGGTGTTGAGTTTCCTTCTGTGTAATAAGAACCCGTTTGAGTTGTGTTTTGCAACCAAGAGGTAATTTGCGGGCCTTGAGAAAAGGAATCAAAGGCAAAAAATAAAAGAGTAAAAAGGAATAGCGTGTTGTTTTTCATGGTTTGTTTTTAGAGTTAGACGAAGAGATTAATTAAATCCTTTTTATCATTATTTTACTTTGAAGCTATGACAACTGTCATAACCAAAAACCTTATGCTTTCCGTCGCTTACGGATACCTTGTAATAGTACTTGCCGGGGTTTAAAGAATTGCGACCAATGATACAAGTTGTCTTTTCTAGATTTTTGATGTACGTGATTTTGCCTTTGAAACGCGCGTCCGAACAAAACTGAACATTGTAACGGAGATCGTCGCCGTTTGGATCTATTGACGCATCCCATGTTAGCCTAATATCACCTTTGAACGAACCTTTTGGTCGATGAATGGTAAATGATGTCGGAAAATGATCGAACTGATACTTTAAACTATCATAACGCTGAACAATAAATGATCTAAGGCCCTCAACTTCGTTTCGAAATGAGGCTAAAGATTGACCGCATTTTGTGTCATGTTCGACATAAGGAAGTAATTCTTTTTCCAAACTATCAATCATTGGACCCACATGCAGAATATTAAAAATAGACTTGTGCAGTTCGAAGGTTCGTTTTTGAATATCTCGAAAGATGGGCGCACAAATAATAGCGCGTTCTAGAATGGGGTTGCCAGGCAAGCTCGCAGATCTCCGCTCTCGATGCGAGCCTCGATGGTAGTGCATATCTAGCTTGTCAAGACAAAATGTTTTATCTAAGTCCCAAGGCCACATCTGCCACTTTTGCGAAGCTAAATCATAATACAGGTAGTAATTGTGGTAATAAGTACTGGAGTTTGAAATCAGCAGGTTCATCGAGAGGATATTAACCATAGCATCGTAGTCAAAAGTTCGGCGAACCCATTCGTAGTATAAACTATCTGGAACATTGTTAATATCAATACGAAGCTTTTTAAGCTCTGCTAAAGGAACTTCTTCTACACCATTCTTACTTTCCCAATTTTTATCTGGCTCATCTGATAGGCTAAGGTTTGCGCCGTCTCGTGTGGCTTTATATAAAAAGTTATTTGTATCAAGCTTTCGCTCTTTTAAAAAGGCTTTGTCCAGGTTCTCAACCCATAAATAAATCCCGTCCAAGGTGTCATTTATGTTAACCAACACATGTCTTGTTTTGAAGCAGGTTTGACCTGATTCCTGGAACAACCTTGTCGCAAGGTATTGTCGCATAAATGTGGCGTCAGAAACCTCTGCGTTCAAATTTAATATTTGACTATTGGATAATAAATTCACCCCTTTGGGTAAGGCAATTTTAAGGGATTTTTTGAAAAGCTTACGTGAGGAGTCTCCTCGCAAACGCAGACGCACTAAAACGCGGTTTTTTGATTCCAACAGGATTTTAGCCGAAATCCATAGGTCTTGTCGGTATTGGTTATAAATGCGGTAAAAATCAGCCTTGTCGAGTTCAAGGTGCAGTGTAATCAATTTGTCATTATCACTAGAAAAAACCCTTGAATTTAGGCTTGATATGACGGGTGTTTTTATTTGTGTAAAAGAGGCCTCAACAGTTGTTGCTGAAAACAACAATAAGAGGAATAAAGATAGAAGAGCCTTTTTCATAGTGTTTCAAGTAGGACTAAATATACGTCTTTATATCTCGACTGTTAAGTCTTTGTTTTTTAAGGACGTTAATATGAGTTTACTTTTTAAAAAAACATCAATCTTCTAATAGTTTGTTTTTAAGCTTTTCCGGAAACGAATACGTTGGGTTAAACACGAAACGGTCATCATTCAGGGTCAACAAAAAGGCAATAAGGTCTGCACGCTCATTAAAGCTCAATACAATCGGTTTTTCAAGGTCGTTTTTTCGGTCACAACCATTTTGTTCATCGGAAGCATAATGATCCAAAACGTCATGTAGCTTTGCAAATCTTCCGTCGTGCATATAGGGGTAGGTATAGCTTAGGTTTCGTAAAGAAGGCACTTTGAATTTATAGCGGTCTTCCTTTTGTTTGGAAACTAAAAATCGCCCCTTATCATCGAGCGATGAGTCAACAGGAAGGTTGTTGTCCATAAATTCTCCGTTCGTAAATAGGGGCTCTGTATGACACTTGCTACAATGTTGATCAAATAGTTTATATCCTGACACTTCTTGATGGGTAAAATCTGCAACCCCTTCCTTGACAGAATCATATTTAGAGTCAAAAGAGATAATGCTAAGCTCAAATGCGGCGAGAGCCTGTAATACTCTTCGGCTATTTATAAGTGAGTCTTGATATGTGTTAAAAAATTCCTCTCGATAAAAGCTAGACGACCGAAGTTTTGATAGGAGCTCTTCCATGCTTGAGCCCATTTCTTTCGGGTCGTGCAAAGGCGCTAAGGCTTGTGCATCAATATGGTGAGTCGCCCCGTCCCACATGAAATCTTTTTTCCAGGCTAAATTGAAAAGCGCGGGAGCGTTTCTAGTGCCTATAGAATCAAAGATGCCGTGGCTTAGCTGATGGTCGGTATGGGCAAAAGCGTTGTATGAGTTGTGACATGAGGCACAAGAAACCTGATTGTTCCCCGATAATATATTGTCATAAAAAAGGAGCCTTCCCAAAGCGACTGTATCGTTTGTCTCAGGGGAAACAGGAAGAGAATAGTAGGGTGTTGGCAAGTAGGAGGGGGGGTTGGGGTTTCCTGTTTTCACAGCAAACGCCACAAGAAAAAAGAGCACGAAAAAAAGTAAAACCCTTCTACTGTACATAGAAGCAAGATTTTGCACTTTCCATAAAAAAAACAGCCTTTTCATTTGGGCTCATAATCGTGTGGTCTTCTTTAAGGTTGATGGTAGACATTAGTTTTTTGAGGTTGAAAACAACAGTTTTTTGTTCCCCGCTGATTTTAAGCTCAATGTTTTGAGCTGTTCGATAGGGTTTTTGAAACCCGCCCAGATGCAGTTGAAATTTATTTTTCCTCGTACGACATTGGTTGGAGACACCCTCTAATTTAAAATTGATATATCCGCTTTGCCAGGTCCAATACATTCCTCTAATTGGGTCTAATGGACCCTCTCCGATTCCTTGTGCAGATGTATTATCATCCACGCCTAAAACAAACTTTAAAACGCCTTCTTTTAAGTCACTTCCCTCTTGTCCACTTATATTATTGCTTTGCAGATGATCTTGATTGAAATCTATTAAATAATGTTCCTGTTCAGCGCTCCAAACTATTTTTCTTTCATGTTCTATACGCACATTGCTAATGTAAAAACGCAGCGCGCTAATTGAGTCTTGGGAGTCGAGACGCAGGGGAACCGAAACAGAAGAGTCCGTCGATAAGCTAAAGTTTAGCTGCGCTTTTGTAAACGTTAGGGTTGTCGCTCCGAACAGAACCAATAGTGATGTCCGCATTATTTCTTGGGAGCTTTAAAGAAGATGTTCTGTATCTTTGGCGTGAGTGCATCAAACTTCTTTTTTTGCGCATCATTACAAAGGGCCCTGAGCGACAGGAAGTGGAGAAAATGCGTTTGCTCTATTCTAAGCTGAGCCTCTGAAATATTTCCTAAATTCCCAACTCCCCCCTCCTTATTCAGGGCTGTATAGTAGAGCGCTCTCTCCTTTTTTATTTTTTCATTCAGTTTATGGATACTTTTTCTATGCGCATCAATTAAAGTGTCATATAAGGCAATTTGCTCCTCTGAAAAGCCAAGTTCCTGTATGATTACTTTTCTAGGATACTCTTTTTTGGGTCCTTTTAAAAACGGAATAGAAAAAAGGACAACGTGACTCAGTATAAGGGAAACAATCACGATAAGGTATATTTTGTTTTTACTCATAAAGGTCGGTTTGATAGATGAATTGAGAGGGCTCATCCTTATTTACAAATTTATTGTCCTCCAAGGAGACATAAAAATTACTGCCAATGAGGAGTGTTATACCTGCTGCAATAGTAAACAATTGAAGCGTACTTAATTTGTCTTTTTCATATGCTTGTATTTTATCTAAAGTACTTTCATAAAGACGAGGTCCTGGCTGAACAACACTTATTTTTTTAAATAATTCAATTGGATCTTCCATTGCTTTTATATTAGACGTTTTTTTTGTTTTTTTCCTTTTTTATGATGGTTAGAAGTGACTTTTTCGCCCTCTGAAATAAAGACTCTAAAGCCTTTTCTTTGACTTCTAAAACCTTTGCGGCCTCTTTTTGACTCAGCCCCTCAATTTTTAACAAAATGATGCTTGATTTTTGCGCGATTGGGAGCTGATTTAAGGCTGAGAAAAGACTTCGGTAAGCCTCCTTCTCTTCAAGCAAAACACCAGGGTGCTTCCATTCGCTTTTGTGTTTGGGAACATTGGACTCATTAATAAGTAGCCGAAGTATAGGCCTTCTGTTTCGCTTGCGTAAATAATCAATTGAAGTATTGATAGTGATTCTGTAAACCCACGTTTTTATTGAGGAATTGTTTTTAAAGCTTTCTTTTTTATGATACACTTTAAGAAAGACATCTTGAGTGATTTCTTCAGCATCCTGAATGTTTTGCACGTAGTTTAATGCAACATTATATACCAGTGAGGAATAGTCCACATAGATCTTTTCGAAGTCTTCCATCTATGTTTCCCCTATCAATTATGAGTCTTGCTGCAGGTGCTTCGCTAAAAGTCTGTGAAAATGGTGTACACCCTGTTCTCGAGTAGGAGAAAACCGACCGGTTTGATAGGTTTTAGATTGAAGTCCTTTATGGACCCCCTCAACAACAAATTCATCTTCTCTTTCTACCTTGTCAAGGACGGCCCCGGCGCCATCGCTTAATTTCGAGTTATCCCAAACAAATGACTTAAAAACAACCCTTGTCTTATTTTTTGAGAGGGGTTTAACAACATTGATAGATAGCCCCCACGGATAAAAATTAAACATCATATTAGGAAAAATCCAATAATAATATGCCGCCACGTGTTTTCCTTCGTCCGGGTGTCCTAAAGGAAGATCAAAAACATCTTCCCCTCCTTTTGAATAGCCGATTTGTAAGGATCCGTTTTCAAAAAGTTCAGTTTTATAGCTTCCATAGTCCAAAACATCATTTAAGTCATCGTGAACGAAAGGAATATGGAATCCTTCAAGGTAATTATCACAGTATAATGCCCAATGACAATTGATAAGGTAATCTTTGCTGTGCTTGGAATCATATTTAAATTCTTCTAGTGGCAAAAACCCTATACGTTCTTTCATTTTGTCAAAAACGTTTTCAATTGAAAAAGAAGGGTTGAGAGAAGCGAAAACATGCGGTCCAAGCTTCGCTGTTGGATATTTTCTAAGGTGGTCACATGCACGAGGAAAATCTTCTACGTCATTAAACTCAGGCATAAACTTTAATTCTCCATCTTTCTTCCACTGTCGACCATGGTATCCACAGGAAATACGTTTAGAACGACACTCATGATGAAAGATTAGGTTTCCTCGATGTGTACAAACATTTGAAAAGCAGTTGATTTCTTCATTCTCACCGTTCTTTTTTAAAAAAACAGGTTCTTCAATAAAGTCATCTAAAAACGACATGGGTTGAACGTAATCATCAACAGGAAAAAGCTCTTTTGCACAACCCTTCCACTGCCATGAGTGCCTAAAAACCCGTCTTTTAAGCCCCTCGAAAACCGCATCTTCCCTGTAGAAAGAGGCTGGTAGCGTTTCTGCTTTTGCAATGTTTTCATGTACATGAAAGTCAAACATAAGTTAGGTTTTAGCTTAAATATAAAACAAAAAGTACCCTATTCAAAGTTGGCATCCCAACGCGTTCTTTGGTCCTTATAAAAAGAGGTTTCTCCGTTAATATGATTTTTAGCTTTGAAAACACCCGAGTTTCTTATGTTCTGAACATGTATATCAACATTGTTAAAATCTCCCATCCACATAGATATTTCAGCAATATTACACCAGATAATTGCCGAAACTTTTCCATTTATGCGTTCTTTTCTGTTTTGTATGTTGCTTTCTTCAAGAATTGCTGACCACATGTTCCGTGCTTCTTTCAGGCTTGCATATGCGCTAGACCTGTCAGGTGAACCACCTACGAGAAGCAGCGCTTCGTTCGTTTTGTTGTACGCCGAAGCCACATCTGAATAATCATAATCTTTGTATTTTTTTATTGAATAAACTTCTGCTCGGCGAGATTTATTTACGAAACCAAATTGGCTTTCTAAAACTTTTGAGGCAGATTGAATTGCCGTAACTCTTCCTTGATTTTCCGCCTGTGAATATACATCCGAACGGTTTTTCATAAACCAATCTGAAAAGGCATATTTGCTTTTATATTTCCCCAAAACCTTAGTTCTTTTAGAATTTCCAACCAAACGCTCGAAAATCATTGTTCCATCTGGGCTATAAACCTCCATTTTAACAGATAAATAAAAGGTACATGAATAAGCATATTTCGTTTGGGCCCCGGCACCTGATTTTTTGTGGTTAATGCGAAAGTCGCGTAACGGTAATATTTTAAAACTTACTAAAAGTCCGCCCCCTCCTTTTTCAAAGCCTGGAATATTTAAAGACTCTGACGTAGACGATAAGTTTTCAACACTAATAGAGTTCATGATCGGCGAGGGGATGTATTTTAAATAAGGCTTTATTGGATAACTAGCCGTTTGAGATATCCCACTTGTGTTTTCTTGCTGTTGAAGCAATGACATTTGTCCATACCAGGTAGACATTCTCTGCTCGTACAAACGCTGTGCGTTTGAAACTTTTACGTGGTAGTTGGCGGTGCTATCTTGGTTTGCCTTGTCAACATCCTGCTCAACTGAAAAACGAACAGATCGACTTCCTTGGTCAATAGGAATTAAAGGAACTTGCGTATAAGGGAATGTAATGAAGTTATCGTCAATATTTTGTGCTTGCAGTTGAAAGGAACACACAATAACGAGAAGGAACAGGTTTTTCATAAGTGATTTTTATTTGGTTTACAAAAAATGATTTAACTAAAAACAATGAAGTAAAGAAAGCACATTTTTTTAAGAAGACTAAATAAACCCCTGATTATTAGACCTTTTATTTCTGACCGTATTATTCTTCTCGTGGTGCTTTTTTTAATGCACGGCTTATTTCAGAAACGACGAGTTCAGCATTTGTTTTATTAAAAACAAGTGGCGGTTTAGTTTTTAGGACACTGTCTGCAGGGCCATCCGTGCTAATGAGCACATGACGCTTGCGAAGCTCGTTTTTTAAATACTGGGCCAGTTTAGTATTTGGTTTATCTTGCTCGTTTATTAGCTCAATACCAAGGAATAAACCTTCTCCCCGAACATCTCCGATGCGCGCATCATCTTTTTGTAATTCTTTTAAAAGGGAAGTATAATAAACACCAACCTCTAATGCATTTTGCTGCAGTTTTTCCTCTTCGATAACCTCTAATACCGCCATGCCAATCGCGCAGGACACAGGATTTCCACCAAAAGAGCTAAAAAACTCGACCCCTTTTTCGAAAGAGGTCGCAACCTCTTCAGAGGTTATAACAGCCCCCATAGGATGTCCGTTCCCCATAGGTTTTCCAATGACAACAATATCGGGCTCAACACCATGAAGTTCGTAACCCCAAAAAACAGAACCAAGTCTTCCAAACCCAGTTTGAACCTCATCACTAATACACAAACCTCCTTTTTTTCTAACCTCAGGATATAGTGTTTTTAAATATCCAGGAGCCAGTGGAACCTGTCCGCCACAACCGACAATCGGTTCTGCAATAAAAGCAGCAATTCCATTCTGAGTATTATTAAGCTGTTTAATAGCCTCTTTGGCATAAAGAACTCCTGGCTGCTCGGACCCTTCGAACCTCCCCATATATTCTTTCGGAATAGGCGCTTTTATGATGTGACTTTTCTTCCCTTGCCCTTTTGGATTGTTGAACTTGTAGTCACTAATATCAATACCCGTTTGTGTGTGGCCGTGGTAACCGTGCTCTAAGACCATTATGTTTTCTTTTCCGCTGTGATTTTTAGCCATTCTAATGGCTAGGTCGTTGGCTTCGCTACCTGAATTTACAAAGAAAATTTTGTTGAGTTTTTTTGGAAGCTTTTGTAATAAGACGTTAGCATATTTCGGTAGCAAGTCATATAGGTATCTAGTATTGGTGTTTAGCGTCCCCATTTGTTTTTGGCCAGCAGCTACTACTTTAGGGTGTGAGTGCCCTACGTGGGGTATATTATTATAAGCATCTAAAAAGGTGTTTCCGTAGCCATCATACATGTATTGAAACGCAGCTCCTGACATATAAATGGGTTGCTTGTAGCTCATTGATAAAACCCGGCTAAAATGGCGCTCTCGGGCTTTTATTTTTTGTGCAACGTCTACTGTTTTTTCTTTGCTTAAACCGAGCGTTTCTAAAAAATGGTTTTCAACAGCAATCGGATTTAGCACAAGTAGTTTATGCAACATTCTCCAAGCGTTTTTTTCGCTTGCAGACGCATACTTGTTTTCTGGTTGTAAAACTCTTGCTTTTGCCGACTGACAAACACTAATACAAAGCTTTGTTGCAATAAGATAATACAATAAGCCAATCTCTTTTTTATGAAGAGGAATGACTTTGTGATATGCTTTTAAAAAAGGTGTAACCCAATCAAAAAAAGAGTCTTTGTCATAGCTTAAATAGCTCAGTGCAGTGGCGACCTCGTTGACTAAAGGAGAATAAACCATGTCCCCGAAATCAATTAAACCAAGTGCTTGATCCTCCTCTACCAAGACATTCCATTCGTTGAAGTCGCTGTGAATATATGCTTTTCGGAGCTCAGGGATAATTGGAGCAACGAGCAGATCGAATTTTTGGAAGAAGTAAGCGACCACCTGTCTTTGTTTTGGCTCGGGAATAGTGGAAATATACTTTCTATTGAGGCTTAGGTTTTGGAGGTCCCACTCATATTTTCGCGCGCGAATGGCATCACTATCAAAGCCAATAAGTTTCTGATTGACCCCTGCAAGAAACGTCCCGAGGTTACCCATAAGGGCTTTGTTGGGTTCTATTTCTCCCAAAAATCTCCCTGGTAAAAACGACAACATTCGACAGCACTTTTGTGTGTTTTCTAGACCAATCGCCTTGACATATTCTCCCGATAAAAAGGGAACAGGAAGGGGGGTTTTTGCGGCTTTTTTATTTTGTAAATAAAGCAAGGCATCACACTCTGCATTAAGAAGTGATATTGTGTTTTTTGCCGCTGGGTAGGTCTTGAATATATATCGAGTATCTTCTGTTTTAATGAGGTAATTTTCATTTTCGTATCCGTTCAGCTTTTTGATCTCAAGCGGTAGGATTCCAAATTCTTTTATAATAACATCTTTCATAAGCTAAACACAACCCCTACGACTGGAGCAATTTTTCGTAAGCTCTTCTAGGACTACCCCTAAAGTAAACCTGCCCACAGTACTTGTATCCTAGCTTGTCGAAAAGCGCAAGCATAGCGGGGTTATCAAAGTTTGTATCCGCCTTAACGCTATTGATTTTATGGTGCTTTGCAAAGTTTTCGATGTGTAAAAACAGTTTTTTAGCAAGCCCCGTTCCCAAGCGCCCTTGTGAAATGGCAACACGATGAAAAACCACAAAGTCCTCGTTGCTAAGCCATTCACCCTCTAGCCTTGCATACTCGGGCTCATCGTTTATAAGAATAGCAGTATATCCAACAATTGTTTTTTTCTCCAAAAGCACGAATCCACAGCCTTTAGCAATATCTCCTTCGATAACCGAGGGGTTTGGATAACCATCTTGCCATTGATTGCTTCCGTCTTTTTTTCTTCTTGAGATCGCCTGCTTTAAAATGTCCCAAATGAATGGAAGATCACTAGCGATTGCTTTTCTGAATTGCAAATTCTCTATCAACGCGATTCGTTTTTTTGTGAATGTCGAAGTTACAAAATCACGCTTTAACTACGTGTAAAGAATCATCTTTTGTATTTTTGGAGAAATTATTTTTTATGATAAAGTACAACCCTAAAAGTTGGTTCAAGCACATTATTTCCCTTAACCAGAGTGATACCTTATCTAAGCTTTGGAAGGAGCTCATTGCAATAGGGTTATTAACCCTAGGCATTGCTCATCTAGAGGTAAAATATATAGAAAACACGGAGCCTTTTGATAGTCTAATGCAGGTGTATTCTTTGGTCGGATTCGCCCTTTCCTTACTTCTTGTGTTTAGAACAAATACAGCATATGACCGCTGGTGGGAAGGTAGAAAAAAATGGGGTGAACTTGTAAATAACACGCGAAACCTATCGTTAAAAATTAATACGGTTTGCTCTAATAAAGATGATCGTGCGTATTTCAAAAGAATGATTTCAAATTATGCATTTGCTATGAAAGAGCACCTTCGAAATGGTGTTGATGTTGACCAGCTTGAGCTGAGTTCTGAGGAGCTTGAAGAAATCTCGGGCTATGACCATAAACCCAATTACATTCTAAAGCGAATTTATGAAAGGCTGGAAGGGTTGAAAAAATCAGGGGTGTTATCGGAAGAGGGTTATATTGTCGTAGACACTAATATGAAAACCTTTTCTGATATTATTGGAGCGTGTGAGCGCATTAAAAATACACCTATTCCGTACTCGTATAGTATTTTCTTTAAGAAGTTCATTTTCATTTATGTCACAACCTTACCCTTAGCATTTGTAAACTCTTTCGGTTACTACTCCTCTTTGGTGTCTATATTTGTCTTTTATATTTTGGTGAGTATGGAGATTTTAGCAGAGGAAATTGAGGATCCTTTCGGAACGGACGACAACGACCTTCCTACAGATGGGTTGAGCCAAAAAATAAAGGAGAATGTACATGAAATTCTAGCCGATTAAACCAGGCTTATTTATAGCCGACCTCTTCAGATAAAGGCATTTTGCTTCTCGCAAAGTTACCCGTCCCAAAAGCGACTTCTTTCCCTTCTTGATTATAAAGCTTCGCGTCTGCTGTAAAGAGATTGGAAGACTTATATCGAATCGTTCCTACGGCGGTTAGCTTGCCTTTAGAGACTGGTCTTAGAATATTTATATTGAAAGAAGAAGTAAGCATAAAGCAATCTTTTACAAATGAGCTTACAGCGAAATATGCAGCGTCATCTAACATTTTAAAGTACACCGCCCCATGTATAGCTCCCAGTGCGTGGAAATAGTTTTCACAAATCTCTAGTGTGATGGTTGCTTTTTCAGCTTCAATTTTACAAGTAGTGGTATCAAATATTTTTGTATTGACGTTTGCGCCCAAATACATTTTTTCGAGTTTTCTATAATGTGCTGTATCCATTTAGTATTGGGTTTGACTAATCCTTTCTTTGTAGCGTTCCTGCAGGATGTTTACAAAGGATGCTTTATTGAGCTTTATATACTCTATTGGGTTTTCTGTACTCAGGTCTGGATGAAGGTCCCTTAGATTTCCATCGCTCCAGATGGCCATTTCTAAAATAACAGGAGTCAAGCCCAAACCCTTTTCGGTTAAATGATAATGCTTAGATTTTTTGTTTTCTGGCAGGCTTAACCGCTTGATGATTCCTTTTTCTTCAATTTTTTTTAGCCGATCGGTTAAAATATTAGTTGCAATCGCTTCTTCTGCCTCAACAAATTCCTTAAAGGTTTTTTTTCCGTCAATGAGCATTTGTTTGACAATAACTAAGGTCCATTTGTCCCCTAGAACGTCAAGGGCGGAGGTAATAGGGCAGTCACAGCGAAAAGAATGAGCCATAAAGTGAACGGTTTATAAACATTATAACAAACACAAGATAGCTATAATTTTAGCATCACTTGCAAAACGCAATTGAATAAAATGGTGAGAAGTGTATAAATGAGTATAAATATGAAAGCCTTATTGTTTTATCGGCAATAATACTCGCTAACTTTAACTTGAAAAAAAATGCAATGATCAATTATTGTTTTTTTAATACGGTAAGTGCCTGGGGTGGTGGAGAAAAGTGGCACCTTGAGGTGGCCTCCTATCTTCATGAAAAAGGATTTAATGTCTTGGTTGTGGCAGCACCAAATAGCGCTTTGGCATTAAAGGCAAAGGCACTGGGTATTGAGGTAAGCTTTATTAAGCTCTCAAACCTTAGCTTTTTGAATCCACTCGTCATCAATCGAATTGCCCGTCTTTTAAAGCATTACGATGTAGATAACCTCATCATGAATTCCCCAAGAGATTTAAAGAGTGCAGGGATAGCAGCATACCTTCTGAAGCTCCCTAAAGTGATTTTTAGAAGAGGGAGCGACATTGCAATTAAGAATAATATTTTGAATAGGTTTTTGTATCAAAGTGTAGTACATAAAGTTTTGGTAAACTCACCAGCCACAGAAGCTTCTTTAAATGCCAATAATGGCCAGCTCGTTGCAAAAAGTAAAATCAAGCTGATCCCAAATGGAATTGATTTCGGTAAGTTTTTAAGTGAGCCATTTAGTCCTATTTATACAAAACAAGCAGGTGAGCTGGTCTTATGCACTCTTGGAAGACTCGTTCCTCAAAAAAACCACGGGTTCTTAATTGACGTAGCGGAAGTGCTCAAAAAGAAACAACTTCGTTTTAAACTTTTGATAGGAGGAAGCGGCCCTTTAGAGGGCGAATTGAAGAAAAAAGCTAAGACAAAAGGTGTTGCAGAGCATATTTTATTTACAGGATTTATCGAGCGGCCTAAAGACCTTTACATGTCCGGGGATATTTTTTTATTACCCTCTTTGTGGGAAGGTTTTGGCTACGTTCTTGCCGAGGCAGGTTTGTGTTCATTGCCATCAATAGCCTTTAATATATCTAGTAATAGCCAAATTATACAAGACGGTATAACAGGAACTTTAGTGTCCGAGCAAAACCCTTTGCCCTTTGCTGATGCCGTGATCCAGTTGTCGGAAGATAAAGAACTTCGACAGGAATTAGGCGTGGCGGCTAATAAATTTGTAAAGCAGAGTTTCGATGCCGAACGAATTTTTAAGGAAATTGAACGTGAAATCAGCTAAATGGTATTAGTTAAATAGAAATAAATACAACGATTATGGGCCTAACAAATAATGACATTTTAAAAAAGCTTCGGGTAGCATTAAAAATGCGAGATGATGATATTGTTAAGGTATTAGCGCTGGTTGATTTCGAGATCAGCAAAAGTGAGCTAGGTGCATTTTTTAGAAGTGAAGACCATCCGAAATATATGGATTGTCACGACCAAATTCTTCGTAATTTTTTAAATGGACTCATCATTTATAAACGCGGCCCCAGAGAGGATAAAAGAAAACCAAAAGCATAATGCTTTGTGTTTATTCACTAATAACTATTGTCGTTAAGGAAGTCTTCCAAAACCGCAAGAACTTCTGGAAAATTTTCTCTTCCAAATCCAATTCGCGCATGCGTATTTCCGTACTCGAATGCCTCAGAGGGAAGGATCATGATTCCTTTTTCTTCAACCAGTTTCTGTGCAAAATCTTCAGCGGACCCATTTAAGTGCAGTTTTATAAAAGCGGTCGAGCTTGTCGAGGGAGGAGCGAAGTCTAATAGATTAGTGAACTTACTTTGGAATTTTGAAAACAGAACTATGTTTTGTTGGATTTTATTTAAGTTTCTTTTTAAAAAGTAATCTAAATTGTTCAACGCAATTGTCGCCAATATTTCGCTTGGGGCGCTGCTGCAGATGGATAGGTAGTCTTTGAAGTTTTCAACTCTTTGTAAGACCGTTTTGTCTTTGCTGGTCAGCCAACCGATGCGCAAACCTGCTAAGCCGAATGTTTTTGATGTTCCCCAAAGGCTAATGCTTTTTTCATACAGGTCAGACATTGACGGAAGACTGGGCCCCGGTGTATGATCTAGAAAGCGATACATTTCATCACTAAACACATATACGTCGTTATTGCGGCAAATGTCAATAAGCATCTTGTACTCCTCTAGGTTTGGGCTAAATCCAGTTGGGTTGTGTGGGAAATTAACAACGACCAGTTGGGTGTTTTTGGAGATTAAATTTTCAACGTCAGCCATAGAATAAGCCCAAGCACCATTTGATTCTCTCGGCTCCCAGAGCTTTAATGTACATCCTATATCTTTTGCAATTTGGTATAGCGATTGGTACATCGGCGCCATGCAGACTACCTCGTCTCCTTTAGACAACAAAACATTCATTAAGACGAAGTTGGCTTCTCCTGGAGAGGTCACGAGAATCTCATCAAGTTCAATGTTTTGATAATGCTTCTGAATGGCTTTTCTTAACGGGATGCTACCCCTTGTTTCAGTATATCCTAGCTTTAAATTAAGCCAATCATTTTTTTCTGCTTCTGAAGCAAGGCCTAAGACTTCTGCCATAGAAAAGCCATCACAATCGGAGCTCGATAGCATGTATTTTGCGTTAAATTCATATTTAGCGAAGTAACGCTCTATGGCAAAATCTTTTAGCTGCATGGTCTTCTTATTTTCTTTTCACCACTTTCAAGGATCGGTCCCTCACTTTTAAAATATATAATCCGTCTGGTATACTTGTGAGATTGATATTTGTGCTTCCAGACTGAACCGACCCACTCAAAACATGTTCTCCAAGAATGGAGTAGAGTGCGTAATTTTGCGCTCCTTGAAAGGATGATTCTATAATTAGTTGGTCCTCAAAAGGGTTTGGAAAAACACGCACCTCATCTTCAAGGGCTGCTGTATTGTCTATTGAATTTGTAGCACACCCAATAAGGCCTGAAAGGTCATACCCTGAAACAAAGTTCCAAATTTCTTGGCTCGCATCAATGTCCATGTTTCCAAAAACACCGGGCCAATCATGGCCCCCATTAATTACTTTTAGGTGCTCTACATATGTACACCCTGAGGCGTCTGTCCAGGTATATCGTTCAACAGTGCTTCCATCAGAGGTATTGGTATTTGGAACGGTGGACATGGTTGGATTGGCATTACAGTTGTTGGCTGTTACCCAATATTCATGCGTTTCAGCTGCCGACATGTAATACTGAACACCACCGAAAGTTATTCCATTGTAATCTGATATAAAATCTGCAGTACCAAGAATCGTAAGTACTCCAGTCGGGTGTTGAGGAGCACAGTTGTTAAAAGTTTCTCCCTGCATCGTTCTTGCCACGGCGCCGGCAGCAGCAATTCGATTATTTAAGCTACACGCTAGTTCGTATGTAAATTCCCCTCCTAAAGAATAACCACATACATAAACTCTACTGTTATCAATCATATATTCTGCCGCTATAGCATCGATCATTGCCTCAACAAAAGGGACGTCATCAAAAGTTGTTGGCGCCTTGTGCATCCAGCTTGTAGACCCTCCGTTTCCAGGGTCTGGAACCGCTTGAGGGTATACTAAAATAAAGTTAGCCGTATCGGCAATGGGCCTCATGTCTGCGCTTGATATGTGTTCAGCTATATTACCTCCGCCTCCATGGAAATTAAACAGCAGAGGAACCTCTTGGCTTCCGTCATAGCTTGAAGGAATATATAAGGCGTACTCTCTATTATTTCCGTCATGCATTAAATTTTGGTTTAAGAGCGTTTGTGCTTTGATTGTTTGTGCGCCGATAAAAGCGAGCGCCAAAATGACAAATGATTTTTTCATGTTTTTATGCGTTTTTTAAAAGTTTAAATTAAGGTTTTATTCATATATAACCTGCCTAGTGCTTAAATCAACTCCATTAAAATGACTAGATTTTTAAAGGACATAGTCATTTTATTCATGTTTGGTTGCATCTTAAACCTAAACATTGACAAACAATTAAAAGCTATACATGAGCCGCAAGTATACTCCACTGCCCATACTTTTAAAGGTGTTGCTGAGCGAACCAAAAGCTGCTTGTGCCGTCAGCATTAATTCCCAATTCTCTTCTATTCCATAAACGATTGATGGCATGCAAAGTAGCATATTGATGCCCTGCATATAAAATAGGGACATGGATGCGCTCAGCTTCGGATTAAAAGCCCCGCTGATTTGACCGAAATAGGTCAGCTTTGACGGCATTAAAGATTTAGCAGTTATATCTCCTATGAAGGTCTGAAACAAAGAAGACGCATTGAGCGGTTCACTAACTCCACTTGTATTCAAGAGTAGAGATCCGTTTAAGTATAGCCCATTTTTAAAAGAATAATCAAGACTAGTTGACAAGCTTAATGCTCCTGAAGTATCTGCGAAATTGCTTTTTGGGTGGAAATATGATAGCTCAGTTTTAAAGCCTGCGGATTTAATGTTTCCTGCCCAAGCAGCACCTATGGTAATGTCCTTGAGGTAGTTCGCGGCGATTAGCTGAAAGTCATATTTCCACTTATTGAACTTCCACATAGCTGCAATAACCGAGCTGTCTAAAGAGCTACCCGGTTGTGCTGCAAATTCCACGCTTGAAAGACCTCCCGTAAAATATTGAAATCGGACGGCATCGGCTCCCGGCCGCTCCTGATAGTCAAAGTCAATTAGGCTGTAGGCGTTGAAAAGATCATTAGGGTTCCAGGCTAAGTTTACGCCCCAATTGATGCGCTGTCTCCCCACGCGAAGCTCCCATTTCTGAGCGCTATATTTTAGGTAGGCCCTATCGAGAATAGAGTGCATTACAAAGGCCTGTTTGTCTACAGGTACAAATGACAAGTCAATTAGCCCGTAGTCATCATTTAATAAGCCACCTAAATGAGGGTTTAATGAGGTGGCTTCGCCATAAAATATGCGGTTTCTCATTTCAACAACACTTGTCAGTTTATTCGTGATATTCACCTTTAGTCTTAGACGATTGTGAATCAGGTTGTCGGTAATCATTGAATCAAGGTTGGCAATAGATGCCGTGTTCATGTATTTGACAAATCCAGAAATCTGCACCCGATCTTTCCACCATGAATGCTCTTTTTCTTGACCTAAAAGGCCAAAATGCATAAATAAAATCGAAGCAATGAAGTATGTTGTGCGCATTTTAGGTGTTAGTATGGTCAGAAAGAACTTTTCCGTCCTCTAGCGTGATGACTCTCTTTGCACGATCAATTACTCTCTGGTCGTGCGTTGAAAAAATAAAGGTCATATTCTCCTCCTTGTTCAAGCGGTGCATGATGTCAAGGAGGTTTGTTGTTGATGTTGAGTCTAAATTTGCGGTTGGTTCGTCTGCTAATACAAATTGAGGTTTAGAGGCGAGCGCACGAGCTACAGCTACTCTTTGCTGCTGACCCCCTGACAGCTGTCCAGGCCTTCTATTGATTTGTTCACTCAGGCCTACCGCCTCTAGAAGCTCTTTTGCACGGGCGCCTCTTTTGTTCGAGGATGTGCCTTGCATTAGCATAATGAACTCTACATTTTCCTTAGCGGTTAATACGGGGATCAAATTATAAGCCTGAAAAACGAAGCCAATATTTTTTAGTCGGAAGTCAATCAGCTGATTGGATTTGAGCTGAGTAATGTCGGTTTCATTAATCACCACAGTTCCTGTTGTTGGTGTATCTAGCCCTCCGATTGCATTTAAAAACGTGGTTTTACCAGAGCCCGATGGCCCAACAATAGCAGTAAACTCACCTTGCTTAAAATGAATAGAGACATCATTTAAAGCGTGTACTTCAAGCTCTCCTTGGTGGTATGTTTTAACTAAATTATTTGTTTCAATTACGTTCATATTTCAAAAATTAAAGCGCTCTTACAGCTTCCGCAGGGTCTAGTTTTAGGGCTCGTCTAGCGGGAATGATTGAGGATAAAAAGGTCAAGAAAAAAGTCAGTAAGCTAATATTCAAATAATGCTCTGTGGCAAGTTGTGTATAAACCTTCGTTCCTATACCTAATTCCTCTAACCCTTCTCCAACAGCAGAAAGGTCTATACCATGTGTGCCGAAATAGCTGATCATTAAATAAGAAATCAAGATACCCGTTGGCGCGGCCACACATGAAATAAAAAGGGTTTCAAAAATAACCATTGAAAAGACCTTTCTTTTGTTCATGCCAACAGACATTAGCATGCCCAACTCTCTCTTTCTTTCGAGCACCGCCATTAGCATTGTATTGATAATACCAAATGAAAGCGCCACTAAAATAATACTCATGAAGATGTAAATAATACCAGACATCATTTCCTGAGCATACCCCAATTCGGGTGCTATTTCCCCCCAGGTTTCCGCCTTGTTTTTTACTGAGAACTTATTTATTGCTTCTGCTACTTTTTTTGCGTCTTCAAATTCATTGCAAATAATTCCGATCTCATGAACAGCTCGTTGGTCGCCTAGAACTTTTTGAAGATCCTCTTTTTTCATATAAATATTTGAGCCATCAAACAAGGTGCTTGCGGTTTTGAAAATACCTGCGACTTTAAGCTTTATGCGTTGCTGATCTCCATTTTTATCAATAAAAGACAGGTATATTTTCTTTTTTATATCGAGCTGTAGCTCTTCTGCCAATTTCTTTCCAATAATCGCCGGCTTACTTTTTACACCCTTGAAGTAACTTCCTTTGAACATTCCCTGGCTGACATTGGACACTTGTTTTTCTTGCAGTGGTTCTATACCAATAAGGCGGACACCTGCTGCGCCATGGGCGGTTGAGGCCATGGCAGAAATAATGGTTCTTGAACTAAAGCATTTGACCCGCTTGTCTTTTTTTAAATAGCTAATTAAGGAGTCATAGGTCGATACCGTATGTGCCAAGTCTAGATTTTCTGCGAAGGAAGGATGGTGAACCTGAACGTGCGACAAATAAGAGTCTACCGCACTGTTCATTCGCTGTTCATTCAGACCCAAGATCATGGCTACGGAAAATAGACCAGCCCAGAGTCCAAGGACCATAGATATGATTACAGTGAGGCTTCTCAGTTTATTCCTCCAAACGTTTCTCCAGGCTATTTTAATGACGGTTTTCATGCTACCTTTTCATGGCTTTAATGGGGTTCAATTTATAAATTGTTATAATGGGGTAGATGCAGATGAGCAGAGAAATAAAGAAAATGGTCAGACCGTGAGTTATGGGTATGTCATAAGTGCTCATAAACGGGATAATTGCTTCGAAGCCTTGATTTTCGATCATCTTGACCTGCTCTTCAGGGAACCTGAAGGGATTGTTGTGATAGTATAGAACAATAGGTCTTGAACATAGAATACCAGCTAAGACGCCAATGCTCGTCAAGAAAAGAGTTTCGTATACCATCGTAATCATGAGCTTTAACTTTTTCATTCCAATAGAAACGACAACACCAAACTCATACTTCCTCTCTTGTGTCATCATGAGTACAGTTCCAAATATCCCAAAGGTGATGATCATATAAAGGATAAAAATCATCACCAAACCACCTGCGCTATCGGCCTGAATAATTTGCTCTAGTTCTGGCATCATTTCGCGCCAGGTCATAACCTCGTAGGTTTCTCCCAACCTTTCTTTAAGTGAATTAGATAGCGCGTCTTCATCTCCGTAGGCTGCTTTGCTAATAATGAGCTGACTGAGCATGCCTTTAGCGGAAAGAAACTCCTGTGCGGTGCTTAAAGGCATAAAAACACTCACGCTGTTCAGGTTTGGGTTTTTCATATCCAAAATACCACCTACCGGAAAAGCTCCAACAGCTTGCATTCCGTGATAACCTTGGCCAATAAAAACCATTGTATCTCCAACTTTGAGGTTGTAGTATTTAGCGATGCCTTTTCCGATGTTGATTGCATTGTTTTCTTCCTTTAGAAGCTCTCCCTCTAGGAGTCTTTTATTCCAATCGGTCATGCGCTGTTCTTTCTCAAGCTCAATCCCTGTTACAAAGACAAATTTTGATTGGTCATTGAAGGAGGAAAGGCATCCACTTTGAACCCTTTTTGTAACGACGGAAACGTCCTTTCGGTGCTCAATGGATTGATTCAATGAATCATTATCTGTAAAGGTATTATCAATGGTTTGCTCGTCCCAATAGCCCTCGTTATGAATTTGTACATGACCCGAATAGGAGCCAACAACATTCTGAATCATATTATCGTACATTCCAAGCTGCATAGACCTCATTATTATCGCTAGGAATACAGCAATTAAAATAGCTGTTATGGTAATCAGGCTTCTTTTTTTGTTTCTCCAGATATTCCGCCAAGCCAATTTGATCAACATCTTTTTTATTTTAGTCTTGAAACGTATTGTGTTGTGAAGTAGCTACTTGGTATGGTCTTATTGAATTGCCACACATCGTATTTTATAATTGTTTTATGCCCTTCGTCTTCCAGAGGAATAAATTCAATTTTACCAGGAAGTTTAACACCGTCAAAAAGAGCAACATCATGTCCCATCATTAAATTTACGAGCTCTTCGTCTTCGTCATAGAATTCTACTTTGAGCTGCATAAAATCCTTTTTATCGATCCAAATAATAAGCTTTCCCCAAACGACTGTCGCTTCTTCTTTTGGCATTAGTTGGAGTTTCCAACAGTCAAGCCCTAAAATGCGCTGGCTGCCTAAAATTTTGTGGGTGTAGTCCACAACCATTGAGGATTGCTTGACCAAGTCATCGTTTGTAAGGTCTGTGCCCATAAAGCTTTGGGTCATCATAGAAGGAGGCAGCTTTATGGTGCGTTCCAAAGAAGGTAGGTAGTTCCAAGCTTCGTTTTTACGCTTTAAAAAGACCGTTCCTTTCTCTTTTGCAGGGCTTGTAACTAAAGAAACCGCGTAATCATTTCCTTGCGACCAGTTTTTCATGGTCATGGTTTTTTGCCACTTGGGACGAACGATTGTAATGCTCATCTCAGAATATGATGACTTACCCCTAAGCTTGCTATCTGCGCTCTCTATAATTTCTTGAGCGCTCTGCGCTTGTAGTTTTAATGAAATGAGCAGAAAAAAAAGAATTTTTAGATGAGGCATTTTAATTTTGGTTTTACGGTTTTTCACTGCGAAGTCACATAAATTTAAAGATTGTTATTGAACATAAAGCCCAAAAAGGTAAAATTAGCTTGATAAATTACAAGCCGATTTTATCTGAGGACGTTAATGTGTCCAAAATAATTGATGTGCTCGTTATCCAACAGATTGACACAGTCCATGGACCAGGTATACATTCCTGTAGCTACAATTTTTCCGTTGTAGGTGCCGTCCCATGAGGCGGAAAGGTCTCTACTTTCCCATATAAGCTCTCCCCAACGATTGAAGATCTGAACCTTAAAATCATATGGGTCAACACCTGAAAGATAAAACTCCCAAGTTTGGTTATGCTCGTCTGCATCAGGCGTAAAGGTATTTGGCGCATAAAGAACTACATCATTTACTATGCTTACTGTTCCCTGTATGCTATCTGTACAACCTTCTGCGTTGGCAACAAATAAACTAACGGGATAGTCACCAGGTACACCTATCGGATAGCTTATATTTTCAACATTTTCACTCGTTGAACTTGAAGGAGAGCCCTCATATATGTTCCATAAAAATGAAACAGCATCGGCTGAGCTTGAGTTGTAGAAATTGGTATTTGGTTCAAGGCTTGAAATATTGTTTGGATTCACATAAAAACTAGCTACAGGGTTGTTATAAACTTCAATAAATTGATTGAACACCTCAGTATATGAACATCCTGATGTAGTTGTAATCGTCATGGTAACATCATAAAGGCCAGGCGCCTCATAGATGTGACTGAATGCAGCAAGTCCATTGATAGATTCTGTAGTGTTGTCGCCAAAATCCACAAATGTCGAAACAACAGCATCCGAAACGGTTGTGTTTGTGAAGCTTGCCTGATGAGGAGCACACCCTGAAGCAACATCAACACCTACAGAAACAAGAACGTCTGAAGGTTCTTCAACAATGTAGCTCGTTTCAGCTGAACAATCATTTGCGTCGGTAACACTCACTGGGTAGGACCCTGCACAAAGTGTCGTTGAACTACCGGCTTGATTTCCGATAACCCCTTGCTGCCAGTTATACGTGTATGTTGGCGTTCCTCCTGTTGCTGTCAACTGGACCTGTCCGTCGCACAATCCAAAGCAGCTTGCATCTGCAGCAACTGCACTAATAACTAAAATGTCGGGCTGGCTCACATCAATAGTTTCGGTATCTGTACATCCGTCGTTAGAATTTACTACCACGGTGTAGCTTCCTGCTTCAAGACCGTTAATCTCTATAGGCGAAGCCGTTGGCAGAAATGAACCACCATTCAAAGAATAGAAATCGATGTTATCTCCGGTAAGCGTAATAGATCCATCAGCGGCGCCATTGCAGGATGCACCTATCGAGCTTGATGAGGTAATGGCAGAAACATTAAGGTTGACAGTAACAATAGCGGTGTCTAAACAACCACTTGCGTCAACGATATACATATAGTCTCCAAAGGCCATTGTTGAGGGGTCAAAAGGCATTGTTGTTGGATTTCCGCCTGGGTCAAACCAAGAGCCTGAAGGGTCTGCTGTAGCGCCCAATTGAAGAAAAAGATCAGCGGGAGCCCCGGCTGAACAGAAGCTTATCTCGCCGTCAGTGCCGGCATCTGGGTTGGCCGAAAGGTTTATTTGAATGTCATCTGTTGCCGCACACAAAGGGAATCCTACTGGATATACGGCTAATGTAAGCAAGGTTGATCCATTTAATGTTATTTCTGGATTAAGTACCCCGGCATCATTTAACGTTGCTACTGGAGACCATTCGATAACAAAGTCAGGTGCGCAGTCCGGCACAATAATGTCCGTGATAATTCCTGTAAGGTTCGGTCCTTGTGTTAAAACAACGGTTCCATCTTCATCAATAATTGAGTACTGACATTCTGATACATATGATCCATTTGCATTGAATGTTATGTTTACCTCCGAGCCACTCTGTAAGACAATGGCTGTTGTTTCGCTGGCCCCAAAATCCAGTGTATAGTCTGTCGAAACACCATCAACAGTCACGGTTATTGTATTCCCGTTCCAGCCATCTCCAAAGGTGTCCTCTAGTAGGAGCTCATAATTACATCCTGTCTCAGATCCAGGACCGCTAATTTCACCTTGCAATTGAAGTATGCTTCCATTACAAAGCGTCGTGTCATTTCCTGCAAAAACGATAGGGTTAGGCTCGACGGTTAGGTTTACTGATGTACTGTTTTCACAACCGAAATTATCAATTACAGAGTAAGAATAATTGAAGGTTCCTGACGCTGTTGGTAATAAGTCAAGAGTGTTCCCATCGGGGGATAGTCCAACCTGGCCTTCCGCCGGAGTTGCCCAAAAAGAGGAGTCAGAATCGTTTCCAATTTGAGGCTCAAAGGCCTGTTCTTCAGGATAAAAAGAGGGATCTAAGTTTAGACCAAAACTAAATAATGTTCCGTCATCTGCCGCCCAATTGTCAATTACTGTGAGCGTCCAAATCCCATTTGCTGGGCATCCTACGAGGTTTGATAAAGGCTCAACAGGCTCGTAATCGCCTGCTGGTATTGTGCCTCCAAAATTGCTATTAGCGACCCATTCAACCCAGGTTTCTGTTGCCTCGTTTGTAAAACAATATGTAAATGGCTCTCCAAGTGTAGATGCATCCGTACAGTCTACATTGTCTGCAGGGTTAGGGATCCCAATTTGAGTTCCGCCACCACCTTGCTGATGAAGAATTGTTGTCTGACCGTTGGGACATTCTATGAGTATGACTAGGTCTCCCATGTATGAATGTTCTAAATCAAAGCAAATGCTTTGTATATCACTTACGTCTGTAATTTGTGAACCCGCTGAAAATCCAGTCTGAAGCAATTCTATATCCTGTGAAACACCAAGCAGTGTGTCAGGAAGGCACCCATCATCAACAGATTCACTTCCTGGAAATCCTGCCCACTCGACTTGGTAAGCTTCAGGGTCTGCAGAAAAAGAGACTGCTGCTCCTAGGCAAATAGAGGTATCTTGTGGAAATGCGGAAAAGTCAGGAATGGTTGCAACCACAACTTGAAGGTCTATGAGATTTGGATTTCCACATTCATTATCATCGGTAACAAATAGCTGGACCTTGTACAATCCTGGTGCATTGTAGGTGTGAGAAACATTCTGACCGCTGGCACTTGTACCATCCATAAAGTCCCAAGCGTAATCCACAAGATTAAAACCTGGTTGTGCAAATGAGCCTTGCTCTTGGAAGTTAACCTCCTCGCCAACACAGACAGTAATACTATCAGCAGTTAAGCCATCAACGATAAGTCCTCCAGCTATTGGATTGTTGCACGGGGTTTCGCAGCTCACACTTGCTGTAAACATACCGGTTCCGATTGTATTTGAGGTAAACGCGAGTGTAAGACATCCACTTGTATTTAATTGAGTGGCTTCAATAACGACTCCTTGAAGCTGGTCTCCACTGTATGTTCCAAGGCTGTTTGCACCGGTAGATGTGCCATCATAAACGGACATGTAGTCAACATTCGTTGCATTTGGTGCAGGGTTGTCATCGGTGAGGTCAAGGTCAAAAAGATTGAAGACAACTGATATAATTTCTCCAGGGGTATCTGGGCACAAGGTAATTACAGAAGTTTCATTATTTGAGTATCCCGGCCCTCCTTGACCACCAGCATCAATGATAAATCCGTTGCATGTATTAAATGTTTGGCCTGAGGCCCCAGGAGAGAAAACAATAGGTGTTTGGGCAAATATTGATGCCGAAAAGAAGGTAAAGAATAAAGCCTTCAGATATATAGTTGGCGTACTTGAGCGGGGTGCAATATTTTTCATAATTTTTAGTACATATACATTACCGAAACAAAGACATCAAAAGTATGATTTAGTTGCCTTCAATGCAAACCCTTCTTTTTGCTAGTCTTACAAATTTAATAATGTAGTTGAAAATAGAAGCGTCGTATAATCCTTAGAATAATTGCGGAACCAACTTTCAGATCACTTAGATGTTTATTTAATTAACCTTTATTACCAGATAAATAGAGTCAATTGTTGAACCAGCATCCCAAGACTGAGAGTATTCGAACTTGACCGTATCTATACCTGTTTGTACTCCACGGAATTCCCAAATTTCTTTTCCACCGCTTCCAATTAAATCAGGAGCATCTGCAACATAAGTCCAATTAATTGAATCTACAATAGTGGTAAATTCTCCATTCGCCCATTTCCATGTGTATCCTGTTGTTGGGTTTGAAACTAATTCAACTTGAAAAGTTTCATCTACTGAAATCTCATAGTCTGCGTTGATTAGATCATTTTTTCTACATCCTGACAAAAGAATAATTGAAGATAATATTGGAATTAAGATATTTTTCATGCCTTATTTAATTAACAAGTCATACTATTATTTAAAATTTCATTTATTTCTGATGTTAAAATCAAAAGCAATGACAATTGTAAAACAAAGAAACTTGATGCAGAAGAGCTTAGAGCTTAACTACTTTAAAGTGTTTTTCAAATGATTGGTTGGCACATTTGATAAAATAGGTTCCTGGAACATATCCATTTAAGGACATTTTTGTTTTACCGCTTCCGTCTTTAGAAATTGAACCGATTTGAATTGTTCTACCCGTTGGGTCGAAAACTTCAATATTTATATCCTCAGTAAGCGCGGAAATAGATTCAATCTCAATGGTAAACTCGTTCTTAGTCGGGTTTGGATACAAGATGATTTCGTTAGACAAAAGTTCATCATCAAACCCTACGGCTTGCACCTCAATAGGCACAATCTCTACATAAGAACAAATGTTTGATTCGTCTTGCACAACAACATTATAGGGGCCTACAGGTAGGTTTTCAAACAAATTGAAAGTTTCAAAGTTTTGTCCTCCATCTATACTATATAAGTAAGGTCCTGTTCCTGAAGTTGGGTTGATTTCAATAGAACCATTGGTGGAAACTACTGACGAGGCATCGGTATGTAATATATCGACGCTTGTCAATTCACAACCTTCAACCACAACGGTTTCTTCATAGAAGCAATCTTCTAGTCCTCCCTGAACAATTACGACATATGTACCTGTCGAAAGATCAGTAAAGGAGTTGGAAGATTGAAATGATTGACCACCATTGATGCTATATTCAAATGGACTTAAACCGGAAATTGAATTAATTGTGATCCCTCCATCGTTGGCCGAAGGGGACGATGCGTGAGTTATATTAACAGTTGCGTCAATATCACACCCTGCTCCATTCGGACAAAATACCTCAATGACTTCAGAGTTGAATTCCCCATCATTGAATACAAGCTGCTCTCCTGATGAATTTACAATCTGGAAGTCGCCAATTCCATAACCACAGCAAATACCGTCACCATAGGAGTCATAGAAATATAAAGAATAGCATGATTCATAATCTAAACAGATGTCTTCTGTGTAATAATCCCCGTTCGGTAAATCACCACTATTTATAAGGACATCATTAGCATCAAATATTTCCCAAGATGTTTCTCCTGGATAATTATCAGGGTTGATGATCAGTGTAACGATGTCATAATTTGAATCTAAATTAGTAATGGTAGACACAGAGTTATTTGTTAAATCACCATCTAGCTGGCCGTTTACGCTCAATAAACTAACCGTAATATTGTTGTTTGCCGCTTGCAAATTGTCATCAATACTTATTGATAGGGTCTCTTGTTCTAGGAATGGGATATTAACTGAAGCATTTATGAGATCTACGACTGCCCCATTAACAATTACCTCGAGTAATACATTCGTAATCGTAGCGTCTCCTTCATTATTTATAATGATATCAAGTTCAACATCCTCATCACAAACCACATTTAAATCACCCATCGTAAGGGCCCCATCAAATTCGTAGACCTTTGTTAGCATAAAGTTCAAAGTATCATTATTGCCGTATTCATCGTCTTCATGGCTTAAAATAGCGGTGAGGTTATAATCCCCAAAGCTTGAAAAGTCTTGAGGAGCAGTAAACTGAAAATCTGCATCACTAAAAGGCTCGATGGTTTGTGAAATAGAAATTGTTTCTACCGATTGTCCATCGACGATTAGCTCAAGATCAAAATCACTCATGTCGTTTAGGCCCTGATTTGCGACATTGACAGAAACCAACTCATTACTCCCAAGACTTGCAGAAGGTTGAGGCTCTACAAAAGCGGTTAGCCCGAGGTCATAGTCACCGTTAATATCTGCCCAAAAAGAAACCCATGGCCTTGCCTGTTTAATGGCCAATTGATCTTGAGCAGTTACTTTATATTCTATATCCATCCCGAATCCTTCTGCACCAACCACGTCATAAAGGATTTCAAATTCATCATGGATTACTGAAAGGTATTCTCTCATCTGGTCGAGGTATTCAACATCCATTACGAGCTCTCCCGGATTTACTAAATTGGAGAGCCTCAAAACAAGGTATCCACCACCCTGCGTCGGGTCTTCGTATAATAATATTTCTTCCGGTACGGAGTTTGGATCTGGGTTGGTAATCAAAGACTCTCCTACCTGAGTATTTAAATAAAAAGTCCCTTGTGTATCGTAAATAGGATCAATACTTATTCCTACACCGTTTGATTTTTCTTCTTGAAAATTAGGGTGGCACAACACGCCCATTGCAGCCATAAAGTGATCGACACGGTAAAAGTCTCTTTCTTCATAAGCTCTAAAGTTCCACATACTCGCATAGACTTGCTTGATAGATTTAGAGATATGACCTTCATCGAGATGTTGCGTTTTGGAGGTATATAATCCTGCTCCACTAAATCCAGGTAAATCTTCATTATTCGTACTTGAGCGACACCTTACTGCGGTCCCTTCTGGAAAATCATCATGCATTGCCTGTAAATCATCCATAATCCACTGTGGCATTGGTGCGTCTTTAATGTCTCGTCTAAAATCTTTTAGTCTTTCTGTTCTAAAGACGATGTCGTTTTGGAAAGTAGGGTTGTCAATCATGACTTGTGCCTCCTCATAAAAGTTATTGAAAAGCATAAATTCATGGTAGTAATAAAAAGGAATTCCAAAACCATTAGGTATGGTACCTTCAGGAAACCCAAAACTTCTCATGGTTGCTACGTTTGAGCATTTCGCACCAAATGCCGTAGACATTTCAAATTCGATGGAATCCAATGGTTTGATATCGGTAATGCTCAAGTCTCGGACAGGAATCTGTGGCTCGGTAGGTCTTAAATCCTCGTACCAAGCGTTCACTTCGTCTAAGGTGGCCTCGCGTATTTCAAAGGTCTCGTTTTCTACCTTGTAATAGATGTAGTTCCCGAGTAAGTTGGCAATAGAATCAATCGACAACGGATCGGCGATATATGCATTTGGCACGTTGTCCTGAATAGCCCTTAGGTTTACGTGAGACAATGGTGTTTGTATGACAGAGGTCATAATTCCACCGACTCTTGGTAATGAATTTGGCAATGCATCATAAAGTACAATATCTCTACTTCCCGGAGTCTCATTAAGGTCTGTCATGTGCTTAAAGAAGCCATAACCCTCTGCCTCATGAAAAGGGATATAATTGACATCAGCGAAAACCTCAGACTCTAAAACCACATCAATCAAAGAGCCTTCAAAATCATCTGCATAATTGTTGAGGTGATTGTTTTCAGCATTCTGTCCAATAAAGTGGTTCATATTGTTTTGAAGGAAGGGCATATTCGCAGCCAGTAGCTCAAAGTTTCTTTGTGTTTCCTCAAAACTATAGGCATCACCAAATGAAAAATTGAAAGAATAAGTCCCAATAACTCCGCCTGGCGTAATTGTGTTTGGATTAAATACAATCTCTCCAGAAGCGTCGTCTCCATTCACATTTGCATCAATGGCATTCCAAAAGTAAGCGTGGATGATGTGCGTATTACTATTGATAAAGTAAACCTTTGGCTCGGGGGTATCCCTATCTAGTATTCCAAATTTGACGTATAATTGCCCATCCAGAAATGGAGCCCATCCAACGTTTTGCACAGTCGCTAAATCCATAAAAGTTTGTGCATCAGGTATTGATGTTGTCCCATCTTCAAATGCAATTGAATAAGCATTGTTAAAAGGCGCATCCGTTGGCATGTTATTAAACTCTGTAACATCATCGATTCCATCACCGTCATAATCATCAGGGCTTGATATGCTATGTTCTGTAATGTTGTAATTCCCTAGAGGATAAGCCCCTCCAGGCCCTGAAATTGACATGGTTCCGTTCACCCCAAGTGTCATAGACACCGCCCAGTTGTATGTTGGACTATGCTGGGCATGAAGAATGTAGTATTTGCCAGCCTCTGCCTGTATAGACAGCTGCACTTGACCATAATTATTTACTGAATAGTTATCAATGGGTACATTCTGCGAAAAGGAAAAATTAAAGGCAGAAATTATAAAAAGTAAAGGTAAAATTAACTTCATAGTTATTATAGTTGGTTTAGATAGAGCCACAAGTTACGAAGGATTATTAGCTTTTTACTATTTATTATCTTATAAACTACAAATGCGCCAGAAAGCAGATGTCTTAAAGAACACAATAATGGAAAAGCGATTCGGCCCCTGTTTAGCTCTTAGTTGTTTAACGCTATCAATCTCGTTTAGTTGCCGATGTATGATATAAATGAGTGCTTCAAAGTTAGGTATTGGAACCGGCTTGTGTTTTTTGAATGAATGAGTTCTCACTCCTTACACTCAAAGGGAGAATGAAATACATGAAGCCGACCATTTTTATTATTGATGACGACTTGGTAAATACGGTCGTAAATATCTAAATCTATTTCGCCTAATTCTTCACCGATTAAAAGCCCTGCTAAAACGCCCGTTGTATTGCTGTGACCAACGACTAGCACGTCTTTTTCGGCGTCGATGAGTAATTTGGAAAACCCGACAAGGTCTCTTGGGTTGTATTTTTCAATTTTAAGCTCTTTAGAATTTGCGGTAGGTTTCGCCGTGTTTATTGTTCGGTTGTAATCTGTGCTGTAAACGGCGTCCAATTTCACATCCTCTAGAAAACGGCTCAAGCTCTCTGAGCGCTTCATTCCACATTTGGTGAGGGGCGGATCGGCTTCGTTTTCAGATTTTAGGTCTTTTTCCGAGTGCCTTACTAAATAGATGGTAAATAAGTCGCTTTTTTGGGCGACTTGGCAGGACTGAAAGCCAAACACAAGGATGAGAAGAGTAATAAGTTTTTTAGGCATTTCTGTTTTTATTATTCATATGTCTGTGATTAAATGCAAACTTCTAATACAAAGCATGCTAATTCAGAGGAATCACCAATGATTATTCATTATTCAATTTTTAGAATTTTAGCCGTTTGATTATTAATTTTTAGAAAATAAACATTTGTTGGAAGTGAGGATAAATCAATTGAATTCTTTTGTGATTTTAACTCACCTCTAAGCACGAGGTTTCCAAAAACATTGAATATTTCAAATTCTGCGTTGGCTAATTGCGAAAGGTCTATTTCGAGGAGAGTATTTACAGGGTTGGGGTATACGTTATACTCAAAATTTGTTCCATTTGGTTCGTCTAATGAAGTTGTTGTGCAATCAATTAAACCGTTTAAATTGTATCGCGAAAGGAATTGCCAAAGCTCTGCTGTTGCATTGATATCGGCGTTACCGAAACTTCCTGGCCAATCATGCCCCCCTCCAATCACTTTTAATTCTTGAACGTAAGCACATCCCTCAGCTGTTGACCATGTATTTCTTTCAACAGTAGAGCCGTCTGTGGCATTTATATCTGGAACCAATGTCGTTACCGCATTGGCATTACAATTGTTTTGGGAGGCCCAAAAACTATGCATTTCTGCAGCAGAAACATAATATTGTTCTCCACCAAAAAAAACACCGTCATAGTTGGAAATACCGTCAGCCGTTCCTAAAATAGTCATCACCCCAGTTGGGTGAACCGGTAAGCAGTTATTATACGTATATGTTTGCATCGTTCTCGCCACAGCACCAATTGCTGCAATTCGATTATTCAGTCGACAACCAAGGGAAAGTGTGAATTCACCGCCGAGAGAATATCCACAAGCATAAATTCTGTTTGGGTCA
>CAJWRM010000009.1 GCA_913046365.1 uncultured Flavobacteriales bacterium | reverse complement strand
AGCGGCCAAAATATATTTATGAAATAGAAAAAGAATTGGGTATTGAGCCGCCTGACCTTGAAGGACAATACTGGCAGAAAGTTCGAGAGGAGGAAGAAAAAAGAGCGGAGGAAGATAGCGCGCTCAAAATCATTTATCACATCAAAAATCAAGACAAAGAAAAGCCCAATTCAGATAAATAAAGGTGTATCTTTAGCCAAACTTTAAGCTCAGAAATAAACAAAATACCTTTGTTCACTGGGTAAGTGCAATTAAAAATGACAAAATACGCTTACATACTCATAATGATTTCACTTATTTCCTGTCATACTGAATCAGGTAAAGAGGTGAATTTGGTTAAAACTAATTCAATATCTGTCCTCAGTAAAATAGAACTGACTGAGAGTCATAGCAAACCCAAATACCCATTTATAGATGAACTGAATAAACAAGGGTTTGGAACTGATACGAATCGATTAAAAGAGCTTGCAGAATATGCCTATTGGGACTTAAGGAAGTCAGCATTCAAGTTAGATGACAATGTATTAGTTAACCAGCTAGATATTAAAAATAGTAGGGTTTTAGAATTTAGAAAATTTGACAATAAGGATTCATTATTCACGAACTCCATTAAAAATGGAAAAGGCTTCTATTTTGTCAAAGTTGATTCGAATGGAAAAGCTCAGAAAAATTCTTTTGACTTTGGAATGGAAATCTGGGATTATCAAAAAACCGATACTGCAGCGATGTTTCAATCTTGGAAAGAAATTTACCATCCTATGCCTTTATATATTGAACTAATAGATAACCAATTATATATATTTTATACAAGACGCTCTGTTGACTACGAGTACTTGATTAATTTAAAAAATAAAATAATAAAAGCACCTAAAAAAGTCTAAAATGCATACCATAGAACCAACACACGTCATTCTAGACGCACAATAAAGCAAATGACTTTAGACAAACACTTAAAGGAGTTTTATAAAGAAAACAACATCCCTATTGATGGAGGGTTTAATGACACTTCTTTCAATTTCAAAGTGTTTGGAATCAACTTAAAATTACCTAATCCAAAATTTAGAAGAGACGCGATTCACATACATGATCTTCAGCATGTTTTAAATCATTGTGATACCTCATGGAAAGGGGAAAGCTTTATATCAGGTTGGGAAATTTCAACAGGAATGTGGAAACATTTCCCTCTAGGTTTTTTTAGTCTTTGGGCCATGGGTTATGGGATGTGGATATATCCAAAAGCCATTTATCGTGGTTATAAAAAAGGGCTGTCAGAGAAAGGAATTATAGACCTGAATATACCAAAACAACAATTGCTTGAAATGGAGTTTGATGAACTGGTCTCACGAATGAAAAAAGACAAGGCAAATATTTTTAAGGCATTACAAAATTTTGTGTTTGTCGTTTGGGTGGTCATTAGCCAAATTGTGCTACTTGCTCCTATTATATTCATTATTTTAGTAATACTATTTGCGATTTAAAAGCATTTCACCTAATCGTCAGTAATGAAAGATAAAGAGACTATTTATATTATTGGTGCTGGGGTGAGCGGTTTGATCGCGGCATATGAGCTTGAACAAGAGGGTTATCATCCGAAAATTATTGAGCAAACCGATGAGGTAGGTGGAAGGGTTAAGACCATTCATGAAAAGGGATATGCACTGGACCTTGGATTTCAAGTTCTGCTAAGTGCTTATCCTTTAGCCAAGAAATATATTGATATGGACGCACTTGAGTTACATAAACTTGAATCAGGTGCCTTGATTTATGTAAATGATAAAACCTATCGAATTGGCGACCCAATGAGAAACTGGAAAATGCTCTTTCCTACAATATTTTCAGACATCGGCTCTATTAGTGATAAGCTTAAAGTCTTGAAATTAAATAATAGACTAAAGCGCAAATCTATACATGAAATCTTTGAATCACGTGAAACTACAACACTTCAATATCTGATTGAATTTGGTTTCTCACCTAAAATTATTGAACGATTCTTCAAGCCATTTTTCGCAGGGATCTTTTTGGAATCGAATATCCAAACATCCAGTAGAATGTTTGAATTTGTCTACAAAATGTTTGGTGAGGGATATGCCACGATACCAAAATTGGGCATAGGAGAAATAAGTATACAATTGAAAAACAAATTACATCACACCGAATTCATTTTTAACTCTGAAGTAAAAGATATCACGAATGACAAAATTTTGATGGTTTCGGGAGAAAACTTAGCTCATGATGGCGTAATCATAGCCACCAACTCAACTTCCATAATTCATTCCCATAAGGGCGCAGATATGAAATGGAAAGCTTGCATGTGTTTATATTTTGAAGTGGACCAAACAAATATTCCTGCCAATACGATTGCACTGATTGCAGATAGCGGAAATTATGCCAATAACCTATATGCCTACACGGATGCCAAAACAGGAAATACGATCTTATCCGTAACCGCCCTCGAGCATATGAATAAGACGGATGCGGAAATCATTGAAAATATTATCGCAGAGGTTAAGAAATATACAGGAGCACTGAAAGTAGACTTCATTCACCACTACAGAATCAAACAGGCGCTACCTGATATTCAAAACCTCAAAATGACGCTTCAACCTGGGGAGAATCAAGTGATGGATAATATATTTCTCGCAGGAGACGCTTTAATGAATGGTTCATTAAATGCCGCCATGGAGTCTGGGCGTATCGCTGCGAAGTCACTGCTAGAAAAAAGAAATCTTATTAAATAAATGATTCGTATTTTAGAATACGACAATGCAACCAATGACTAGCCTCGTTTCGTCTTCGTGATGCTGTAGATTAAAAACCCTGTTACAACGCCTCCTGTATTGGCTAAAGCGTCCAACCAAGAAGGAACTCTACCGGGCACAAAACCTTGGAGGTATTCTAGAGATAAACCGTAACAACCACAAAGCAAAAGGCCCAATAAAAAGAAGGTATGCTTATTCTTGATGAGGCACCAATTCAAGGCAAGAATCAGATAGGCGATAAAGTGATTCCATTTGTCATGTTCGCCTAGCTCAATTCCTGAACTCGGTGGGAGTAAACTCAGTATCCCTATCCCTAGGAATACGGAGGAAAAAGATAGAATAAATAGCTTATTCGTCCTCATAGCCATAGCCATTCTTTTCTCCTTTATCGATGGCGGGAATACCTTGGCTCATCCATATCGGCATTGGTGCAGACTTGAGGTAATGGTCAAAAAATTGTCCCATTCGCTTACTTAAATCATACTTATTGGGTAGCTTTTTCAGGTTGTGCCCATCTTTGTTGTAAACCAGCATCCAACATGGCTTACCAAGCCGCCGCATTCCGTTGTACATTTCAATACCTTGATACCATGGCACTGCGCCATCATCATCATTATGCATAATTAACAAAGGGGTCGTCACTTTGGGTAAATGAAAGATCGGTGAATTCTCATAATAGAGCTCAGGTGCATCCCAAATGGTCTTGCCTATTCTACTTTGCGTGGCCTCATATTGAAATTGACGATTTAAGCCTGAACCCCATCGGATGCCTCCATATGCAGAAAACATATTGCTTACCGGTGCACCGGCCATAGCCGCAGCATAGCGCTCCGTCATTGTAATCAGCTGTGCCGTTTGATATCCACCCCAGCTCTGACCTTGTAGGCCCATTTTTAGGGAATCTACTGCGTAATTTTTGACCATAAAGTCAGTTCCACTCATCACGGCATCATATGCAGACCTTGCAGGATATCCTTCACGATATCGGATGTCTGGCACAAAGACGATATAATCGTTAGAGGCACACTCCACAGGGTTAATGATACTTGCCGAAGGTCTTGGGGAACGATAACGATATAAGTTATCCGAATTGAGCTCATAATAATACACAAGCATAGGATACGCTCTAGCTGTGTCATAGGAATCTGGTAGATAAACAAGCCCCTCTAATTGAACTGAATCATAGCTCATCCAGGATACAAGGTCTACACTTGACCATTTGAGGTCTACTTGTTGGGGGTTGATGTCAGAAATCCGATTGAGACCATTCATTTTTGCGTCCCCTAAATATAGATCAGGATATTGGTCAACCTTACTTCTTCTGAGGAGCACACTTTCTCCATCATCGGACCATGACAAACCTACCAATCGATGAGGCGAAGCCAAGTTTTCAATCAAATCGTAATGGTCCTTGTGCGTCGTAAAACCGAAGACATGCAACCCTTTCGTAGTTTTATTAAACCCTTGCACATAAGAATTTTCAATATCGACAAACATACTATCGGATTGCTTTTTACGTAGGGACAATACTATATTCCTCGATGCACCTTCAAACTTTGAAAGACAGCTCAGCGAGTCAGTGTTAAAATCATACATCCAAAGATCTCTTTCCGACTGGAAATAATAACCCATGTCCCTAGAGAAACCATAGACCTCTTTTGGCCCAGCCACGGCAGGCAAACCATTTTTATCTCGGCTCCAAATGACACTGTCAACAGAGCAGGTTAAACATATCGTGTCGCGCTCATTTATTCTAATCGCCATATGTTCTGAAAGCTCAGGATTATAAAAGGTGTAATACGCTCCATTGGGAGAAAGCCGACCTCCAAAACGTACACCCTTTGCAATCAACAATTCTTCTTGCGTATCTAGATCAATTCTATAAATATCCCTTGCCCATGGATAGCTCCATTGATTGGAAACCGCATAAGCTTCATTTGAACTCGCTAAATGATAGTTTGATTCATATTCATCATTGAAGCTCAAACTGAGCGTATCATTGTTCAATTTACGAAGTGTTTGGTCCTTGAATGAATACAGAAACCAATCAGACTTTTTCTTTTCTCGCTTCACCCCTTTTAATTGTTGGGGCTGAATCTTTGGGTCTAAATAATGCCAAACATCAACACTAAACTTTTCTTCTACTAACAATGAATCTTCTGGTGCTTCATAAAGCTTTTTTGCTATGCCAAAAACCATGTTTTTTTCATCTTTCGAAAAAATTGGTTTCTGGTGAATTGAAGGCAAGCTATCCCCAAAATTCAGTGCCTCAATGAAATCAGCACCAATGATTGTAGATTTATTCGTTTTAAAATCATAAATATAGAGCTCGTAGTTTTCTAAGCTTGTATCTTGGCTTTGATAAAAGGCAAATTTATCAGTACTCTCGCTCCATCTAGCAAGCTTAAACTTCTCGGCCTGGTCAAATTCTCTGACAGGGTTTTTAGACCTGAGGTCATAAACAAGAATGGAGTAGGATTTCTTCTTGTCTATGGTTAATTCTTTTAAAATAGCTAACCTATTTCCATCGTCCGAAAGCCTAAAATCAGTAACCCCCTCTAGCGCTAAAAATATATTTGGGTAGGCCGTGTAAACGTGCAATTTATTGACTTTTCGCGATGGCTTAGCCTTGGAAAATGGCCTCCATCCTTTTGCTTTAATCGTTGAGTTGGTGAGATAACAAAGGGTATTTCCTTCCTTTGAAAGCGCATACTTTTTTAAACCTGATACCTTCACAAGGGTATCATCTCTCAGACTCAAAATACACAAAGAATCCTTGGGCCACTTATTCTTTTTTACCTTTTTCAGCTTTAGTGTGCGCAATGTATCAAACCCGGGTGTAATTTTGAATACGGCTAGGTCGCTATTTAAATTAAAGCGCAAGCCCTCACCTCTCTGAAATGAATCGAGCTTTGATTTAGCACGTTGAAAAAGATATAAGGTAGCATCACCCTCCAAAGGCTTAGCTTGATAACCCACCAAGGAAGCATCTTGAGACATTAATGGTGAAGATATGGATCGCCAAGTTTTATAATCCTGTGGACCTATTGATCTTTTTTGTCCCATTAGGTTGCTCATCATAGAACAAAATATACAGAGCAGAAATATGGTTTTAATCATGTCTTTTTAGTTGTTGCCTTTGAAGTTAAATATACCCCAGTAAAAATCAGCAACATATACCCCATTTTCTGAATGGTAATTGTATCTGTATAATCTGCTGACCAATTGAGGAAAGTGAATAAAAATGCGAAAATAATCACCAATACAGGCTGAAAATAGATGTACGAGCTCGAGACTGTTGGACTTAAATATTTAAGCCCATAAATAGTTAGGAGATAGGTCAAAAAGGTAACTCCGATAATGATGTAAGCGATCTTCAAATAGATCTCGTTGGGAAACCCAGTAAAATTAGTTTGAAATAATCCGGAAAGCGTAGGGGGGTAAATACAAACAAAACCCAATCCAAAGGTAAATACCCATGTGATAACCGTAATGGGTGCATACTTGCCCATCAAAGGCTTTACGAGCACCAAATAAAAGGCATAAGACATGGCATTGATAAATAAAAACAGATCTCCCAATATGGATTCTCCGGCTTGCACAGAACCTGTTAAGGTTAGTAGTATTGCCCCTGTCGCTCCGATGATTATGCCAACCGTACGCATTAATGAGGGTAGCTCTTTAAGGAGGAAAAATGAGAGAATAGCCACCATTATAGGATTCATACTCATGATGATCCCGGAATTAATAGAGGAAGATAAATTTAGGCCATGAAAAAAAAACATTTGATTGAGCGCCACCCCAAATAACCCACACAACATAAAGCGAGGGATATCTACTTTCGCAATCTTCGTCTGTCTCAAAAGCAAGCTAAGCGTCCAAAAGAATAATACGGCACCGCTTACCCTTAAAAATATGAAAACCGGTGGGCATAGAAAGTCGGGCATGACTCCTTTTGCCAATAGATGACCCGCTCCATACAAAACATTGACAAAAAATAACGCGAGATGTGCTTTTAAGTTTGATACTTTCATCATCCAAAAATTCGTCGCCAACGCGATTTGACTAAATTGGTCCTATACTCATCTATTCTTTCCGTAACCTGATAGCTTTCGAATAAAGATAGTAGCTTGTTCGTTCCATAGGCCTGCTTATGGTGAAATTCGTTTCTGAAAATTGGAAGTACCCCTAAAAATGAAACCTCTTTTGAGCCGGATATGATTGGAGACAGTTCATCCTTAACAAAAATAGGATTGCACAACATTAGATAGGTTTGCTTTAGCTGACTGGAAAGCTCTGCTAAATCAGTATTTGCCGGCATTGTATGCCCTTCGGCATAGAACGTTTTTTGTTCCACTACATAGCGTTTTAATTTATGCAAAGTAACAAACAACCACTCATGATTTTTTTGGGCGATCACATCTAAAGACCAGTAATCAGGAAGTAAAAAATAAAGTTCCTTATGGATTTTTGGCTGATGTGAATTTTCGACTGACATTTCATATTCACTTAAACCAGAGGTCATAAGAATATTGGAAGCTTTTCCACCAGGAGCTTCAATAAAAAAATAAGTTTCACCATCCCGAGTTATGGTTTTTAGGTGTTTAAAGCGATTATTTAATTCTTTTTCCAATGGTAATCAAAGTTCATTTACAAATAATGGAAGTCCCCAATATCACATCGATGGTATGAATTAATTTCTCCTGTACCCTTGGATATAAATTTTGAGTTCTGAAAAGGGAAATCAATCTCAACGCATGCAGCAGTTTTCATACCTACCCTTTTACCTGTCAAATAAGAGGCAAGATCTGAAAGACCATTGTTATGACCAATCAAGAATATATCCTCTTTAGATTGAAGCGAACAAAGGAAAGCTAGCAGATCATTTGAACTTGCTAAGTAAAGACTTTTGTGAAAAGAAACTTTTTTAGACCTATTAAAAATAAGTGAATGTGTTCCTTTTGTTCTCTTTGCTGCCGAGCAGTATACTTTATTATTAAGATCGATTTCCTTTAAAACAATAAAGTTTTTTAACTCGATACATTGGTTTTTGCCTTTTTCAGACAATGCTCGTTCATAGTCGCCCAAAGAGGATTCTAACGCATTGGCATGACGAACCAAATAGAGCTTCAAATCACTAAGTTTTTCACCAAGTAGTTCCCAATCTTATGCAAATAAGGATTCCGAAGGTTATCTTCCAATATCATTAAGTGCTCTATGCGATGACAATCTGTTCCTACAAAATCAAATTCTCCTGCATCAATAAGTTTTTCAGCTTGCTTTTTTATTTCGGGTCCATATTGTCCTGATAGAGAATTCAGATTAATTTGGATATTAATGCCGTTCTTACGCCACTCTATCGCTTTTTCTATATTACCTAAAAAGTACATGTAACGTTCAAAATGCGCAATAACAGGGCGATAACCGTTCGACTTAAGCTCAAAAAACAGCTGGTCTAAAAACTGTGGTTTCGAATGAAATGCGAACTCAACCAAAACATAATTATCTCCAAAGGTCAGTAGTTCTTTATTCGATATTTTCGGCATCAGGGTTTCATCAAAATAATATTCTGCGGCTGCCTCAATCTCGATGGTTAACCCATTATTCTTCGCTTCTTCACGAAGCTTGGAAAGACCATTCAAAATGATTTCATTAGTATTCGGGAAAGAATCGGTCATTACATGAGGAGTGGTCACAACCTTTTTGAACCCCATGGTTTGGAATTTATTCAGCATTGCTATGGACTGATCCATATCTTGTGCACCATCATCAATGCCCGGAATCAGATGTGAGTGAATATCAACTTTTATACAGCTGATATCAAAAGGCTCAAGTTTTTCAGTCTTTTTAAATATGTTCGTGAATAAGCCCATTATTTACGGTCTCCATACATTTGATTGTAATAATCCTTATAAGAGCCGCTCGTAACTTGTTCTACCCAATCTGAGTTTTCAAGATACCAATCAACAGTTTTAGAAAGTCCTTCCTCAAAAGTAATAGAAGGTTTCCATCCCAATTCTTTCTCTAATTTCGTCGCATCAATTGCATAACGTTTATCATGTCCTGCTCTGTCTGCTACATAGGTGATCAATTTTTCAGATTCGCCTTCGCTTCTTTCCAATTTTTCGTCCATCAATCGACATAAAAAACGAACGAGCTCAATATTTGTCCATTCATTTAATCCTCCTACATTATAGGCTTCACCAACGCTGCCATTCGTGAATATGGTATCAATTGCACTTGCGTGGTCTTCTACCCACAACCAATCCCTTATATTATCACCTTTGCCGTATACAGGCAGTGCTTTCTTATTGAGGATATTATGAATCATTAAAGGAATTAGCTTTTCAGGAAAATGATGGCTTCCATAATTGTTAGAACAATTCGAGATTTTTATAGGTAAGCCATAGGTGTGGTAGTAGGCCCTTACAAAGTGATCTGAGGATGCTTTTGAAGCTGAATATGGGCTCCTAGGGTCATAAGATGTTTCTTCAGTAAATAGTCCTTCATCGCCTAAAGAACCATAAACTTCATCCGTTGAAACATGGTGAAATACATGCTCGCCCGAGGTCCAAAATTCTTTTGCAGCATTCAATAAATTAACTGTTCCGACAACATTAGACATCACAAATTCCATGGGGCCTTCAATTGAACGATCAACGTGAGATTCTGCTGCCAAGTGAATGACATGGGTGATATTATGTTTCTGAAAAACATTTCGAACCGCCTCGCTATCCGTAATATTGAGTCGCTCAAAAAAATAATTAGCGAACCCTTCAACATCTCTTAAGTTCTCTAAATTCCCCGCATAGGTCAATGCATCACCGTTTATTATCTTATCGTTAGGGTAATTATTGACGAAACGGCGAACAACATGAGAGCCAATAAACCCAGCGCCACCTGTAACGAGTATATTTCGGACATTCATTTTATAAACTCCAATATTCTAGCTCATTCATCTGATCTTTGTAGATTCCTTTTACATCCACAAATACACCATTCTTATCTTTCAATACTGACTGAAAGTAAGACTCGTCTAATTTTAGATATTCTGCATGATTAACAGCTACAATAACGGCATCGTAATCTTGGTCGATAGAGGAAGCAAGTGGAATTCCATATTCATGCTCCATTTCATCTGAACTGGCATGAGGATCAACCAAATCTACTTTTACTTGAAAGGATTTCAGCTCATTCACAATATCTATTATTTTAGAATTTCGAATGTCTGAAACGTCCTCCTTAAAAGTTGCTCCCATAACCAATACTTTTGCATCCTGAATATGCTTGCCTTGTGCTAATATTTTCTTGACGGTTTGCTTTGCAATATAAAAACCCATTGAATCATTTACAGAACGACCGCTTGTAATTACTTTAGCATGATACCCTGATTGCTGAGCCTTATGTGTCAAATAATAAGGATCAACACCAATACAATGTCCACCGACTAGACCTGGAGAAAACTTCAGGAAATTCCACTTCGTACCAGCTGCCTCCAAAACATCAAATGTATTTATATTGAGCTTATTAAAAATGATAGAAAGTTCATTGATTAGCGCAATATTCACATCTCTTTGCGTATTTTCTATAATTTTAGCAGCTTCTGCAACTTTGATACTTGGTGCTCTATGAACACCTGCTCCAACCACTAGTTCATAAGTTTTTGCAATCTCCTCTGAGGACTCAGCACAACATCCGGAGGAAACTTTAACTACATTTTGTAATGTATGCACTTTATCTCCTGGATTTATACGTTCAGGAGAGTAACCTACCTTGAAATCATCTTGAAATTTCAATCCAGATCCTTTTTCAAGCACTGGTATGCAATCTTCCTCAGTACACCCTGGATAAACTGTTGACTCATAAACAACATAATCTCCTTTTTTCAAAACCTGCGCAACTGTTTTACTTGCACCCAATAGTGGAGTCAAGTCTGGTAAATTCGCGTCATCAATGGGCGTTGGAACAGCCACAATATAAAATTCTACATCTTTCAGGTCATTGATATCGGCTGAGAACAATATGTCACAACCTTCAAAATCCTTAGCCTCCAATTCGTTACTCGGATCGATATTATTTTTCATCATATCAACACGGGCCTGGTTAATATCAAAACCTACTACCTTAATTTTTCGCGCAAAATCCAATGCTATAGGTAAACCTACATAACCCAAGCCAATTACAGCAAGCTTGGACTCTCCTTTCAACATTCTGTCATAGATTAAATCACTCATCTCTTTTTTTATTTTCGTTTCTAACCTTATATATTCTTTCTATAATCTCAACTACCTTCATTCCTTCCAATGCATTTGTGGTCGGAGATTTTCTACCCTTTACACCGTCAATAACATTGGATATAACATAATTGTGATTGGCTGCCGATCCTTTGTAAGGACCGTAATCATTTGCGGGATTTGACTCTTTTAATGTCGGCATCTCGTAGTCTTTTATGTTACAGATTTCTACCTCATTCATATACTGACCACCTATTTTTACACTTCCATTTTCACCGATTATGGTCATAGAAGATTCTAGATTCTGATTCGCAACAGCAGTAGAATAATTTAAGCATCCCATGCCACCATTGATAAAATCAAAACTCACAAAACCAGAATCCTCAAAATCTGTTGAGTTTTGGTGTGTAAAGTCCTTGAATTTACCTTGAATATTATCAATATCTCCAAACAACCAATACATGATATCAATGAAGTGAGAAAACTGAGTAAATAAGGTACCACCATCTAAATCCGCGGTTCCCTTCCACCCACCTTTCTTGTAGTACCGATCATCTCGATTCCAATAGCAGTTTAGCTGAACCATAAATATATTACCGAGGATTCCATCGTCAATAATCGACTTAATCCATTCCGAAGGAGGTGAATATCTATTTTGCATTACACAAAAAACCTGTCTAGAAACCTGTAGCGCTTTAAAAATAATTTGTTCACAATTGTCCTTAGATAAACCCATTGGTTTCTCACAAACCACATGCTTCTTTTTTTCTAAAGCCTTTAAGGACTGAGATGCATGAAGGCCATTAGGGGTGCAAACATTTACTACATCTATGTCAATATTGCTATCAAGCAATTCTTCAATAGTCGAGAAAAAAGGAACATCAAAATGCTCTGCTTCACAATCTTTCTGAGAACGACAATCAACTAAAGCCACCAATTCAGCCTCACCCTCTCGCTTTATCATTTCAGCATGCCTTTTACCAATATGACCAGCGCCTACAACCGCAAATTTTATTTTATTACTCATTATATTCTCTTAACGGTATTGTTCAATAATTTATATGTTTCATTTGATTCAGGGCAAATAGCTATTCCTTCTGAATTAAATTCTAAACGATGCCCATATTCACTCATCCACCCTATTTTTCGCGCAGGATTCCCGACAACTAGAGCATATGCTGGAACCATTTTGGTGACAACCGCTCCTGCACCAACAAAAGCAAACTCGCCAATGTCGTGTCCACAAACAATCGTTGCATTTGCACCAATACTTGCTCCTTTTTTGACTACAGTTTTTGAATACGTACCTCTTCTATTTACTGCACTTCTTGGATTTATAACATTCGTAAATACCATTGAAGGACCCAAGAAAACATCATCTTCACAAACAACTCCGGTGTATATAGAAACATTATTTTGCACCTTCACATTTTCGCCTAAAATTACTGAAGGAGAAATTACTACATTTTGTCCAATATTACACGCTTTTCCTATTATACAATCGGACATAACATGGGAAAAATGCCAAATTTTGGTACCCTTTCCTATTGAACATCCAGTATCAATTACGGCAGTATCATGTGCGAAGTAATCCATTAGCGTACAATATATTTATCAAAATTCATATGGTCTTTTTCAAAAAGCTCCTCTTTAGAAAGCGATTTAAAATATTCATAGGTTATTTTCAAGCCCTCATGTCGAGTTATTTTGGGTTCCCAATTCAACAGCTTTTTAGCCAAAGTAATGTCAGGTCTTCTCTGTTTTGGGTCATCTACGGGTAAATCCTTATAAATCACCTTTTGGTCAGTACCTGTGAGCTCAATAATTTCTTCTGCAAATTGCGATATAGAAATCTCGGATGGATTACCAATATTAACAGGTTGTTCATAATCGCTTTTCAATAATCTAAAGATCCCTTCCACTAAATCATCCACATAACAAAAGGATCTAGTCTGAGAACCATCTCCAAAAACCGTTAAATCCTCACCTCGCAATGCCTGACCGATAAATGCAGGAAGCACACGACCATCATTCAGACGCATCCTTGGTCCATAGGTATTGAATATTCGAACAATTCGAGTCTCAACACCATGAAAAGTATGATAGGCCATAGTCATTGCCTCTTGAAATCTTTTTGCCTCATCATAGACGCCCCTTGGACCAACTGGATTTACATTACCCCAATAACTTTCTGGTTGCGGATGTACATTAGGGTCTCCATAGACCTCTGAGGTTGACGCGATTAATACCCTTGCCTTTTTTACACGAGCTAAACCAAGACAATTATGTATTCCCAATGAACCAACCTTTAAAGTTTGAATCGGGATTTTTAAATAATCTATTGGACTCGCTGGAGATGCAAAATGAAGTATATAATCTAATTCACCCGGAATGTGAATATGCTTGGAAACGTCGTGGTGGTGAAATTCAAAATTAGCAAGCTTCATAAGGTGTTCGAGATTCGACATCCTACCGGTAATAAGATTATCCATACCAATAACGTGGTATCCCTCTTTAGTGAATCTATCACACAAATGAGACCCTAAAAACCCTGCAGCACCTGTTATTAAAATTGTTTTCACGATTACAAATTTAAATTACGTCCAATACTCGAATAAAAATACCCTTTTGCATTCATATCATGCACATCAAATAGATTTCTTCCATCGAAAATCACAGCATCTTTAAGAAGTGATTTCATTTTGTCAAAATCTGGATTCCTATATATACTCCATTCTGTGCAGATCAACAAAGCATCCGCCCCATCCAATGCATCGTATTCATTTGTAGAAAATGACATTTGTTGACCAATCGGCAATGCCTTAAAATTCTCCATTGCCTCTGGGTCATGGGCGACAACTTCCGCACCACTATCAATTAGTTTTTCAATCATATAAAGCGCCGGAGCCTCTCTAATGTCATCTGTATCTGGCTTAAAAGAAAGCCCCCATATTGCGATTTTTTTACCTCTCAAATCGCCTTTGAAGTAATTTTTAATCTTAGGAAAAAGAATCGTTTTTTGCTCATAATTCACCTTGGTGACTGCATCCAGAATTTGAAAATCAAAATCATTTTCTCTTCCCGATTTTACAAGAGCTTGAACATCTTTGGGGAAACAAGATCCACCGTAACCTATACCAGGAAATAAAAATCGTTTTCCAATACGAGAATCAGAACCAATGCCCACACGAACTTTATCTACATCTGCACCAACAAGTTCACAAAAGTTCGCCACTTCATTCATGAAAGTGATTTTCGTAGCCAAAAAAGAATTCGCAGCATATTTCGTTAATTCTGCAGATTTTTCATCCATAAAGTAAATTGGATTTCCCTGCCGAACAAATGGCTTGTACAAGCTTTCCATGATTTTTATTGCGCGCTCATCTCTCGTTCCAACAACAACTCTATCTGGCTTCATGAAATCAGAAACGGCAAAACCCTCTCTTAAAAACTCTGGGTTTGAGACTACTGCAAAATCAACAGTTGCGTTATTGGCGACAGCTGCATGAACCTTTTCGGCCGTACCCACAGGAACAGTACTTTTATCTACAATTACTTTATACTCCTTCATCATTCCTCCCAATTGATCAGCAACATTTAAAATGTAGGACAGGTCTGCTGAGCCATCTTCACCAGGAGGTGTTGGCAGTGCTAAAAATATAATACCTCCATGGGATACTCCTTCTTCCAGTGATGTAGTAAACTTTAATCTACCTGCGGAAATATTTCTTTCAAAATAAGTATCAAGATTCGGCTCGTAGATAGGAACTTTTCCAGCCTTCATCATATCTACTTTCGCCTCGTCAATATCGACACACAAAACATCGTTTCCTGTTTCCGCAAAACACGTTCCAGTAACAAGTCCTACATAGCCAGTTCCAACTACAGTAATCTTTTTCATTTAATCTAAATTAATATATGCCTTCACCTCTTCGGTTATAAAATTCAATTGATCCTCCTCTAATTCTGTATGCATCGGCAATGAAATTACCTGATGTGTGAGCTCATCTGTAACTGGAAGATCACATTCCAAATCAAAATGAGCAAACATCTTTTGCTTGTGAGCAGGTATTGGATAATAAATCATAGAAGGAATACCCTTGTCGGTAAGGTGCTTATTCAGTCCATCTCTACTCACACCGTTCAATTTAAGCGTATACTGATGAAAAGCGTGGGTCGAATTCGATGCTCTATACGGAATGTCTATGTTTGGATTACCTTGAAAAGCATTGTCGTATGCCACAGCGGCTCTTCTCCGAGCAGCAATATAGTCATCTAATTTCCTCAATTTTATCCTTAACACACCTGCCTGCAAATTATCTAATCGAGAATTGCATCCAACGACATCATGATGGTATTTTTTACTTTGCCCATGGTTGGCTATCATTTTGAGTTTCTCCGCCAATTCATCATTATTTGTACAAATTGCACCACCATCACCAAAGCAACCTAGATTCTTTGAAGGAAAGAATGAGGTACAACCAATATCACCAATCGTACCAGTTTTTTGTTTTTTACCTGAGCGGAAAATATATTCTGAACCTATCGCCTGAGCGTTGTCCTCAACAACAAAGAGGTTATTTGCTTTTGCAAAATTCATTATCGATTCCATATCAGCGGACTGACCATACAAATGAACAGGAACTATTGCTTTGGTTTTTGAGGTCAAAGCATTAGCAAGTGCTTTCGGGTCGATGCAAAATGTTTTCGGATCTACCTCAACAAATATCGGCTTCAGGCCAAGTAGAGCGATTACCTCCGTCGTTGCGATATAGGTAAAAGATGGTGTGATCACTTCATCTCCTGGTTTTAGGCCCAAGGACATTAAAGAAATTTGCAGCGCATCAGTGCCATTGGCGCATGGAATCACATGTTTTACGCCTAAATAATCTTGAAGCTCATTTTTAAAAGCCGAAACCTCTGGCCCATTTATAAACTGGGCTTTAGACATGATATCCTCTATTAGAGGTAGTACGGCTGGTTTGATTTTTTCGTATTGAGAAACCAAATCAACCATTTGAATTTTCTTCATCTCTGCGATTAACAGCCACAAATATAAACAATTCAAGATGAAACATAAAGGCATTAAAGCCGTTGTTTGATTAAAAAAAAAGAAAACTTAAGATTAGGAGAAGCTCGTTTTCCAAAAGAAAAAAATAGAACGTATTTTTGTATTCCATGAAACACATCATAATCTGCAGCTTTTTCATCGCTTTCACTCATCAAGTTTTTGCACAAAATCAAAAATCAGACAGCGCAGTTTCTAGGGTATGGATTGGATTTGAATATGGCGCAAATGGCACCACAGAGGACCTTGCCGACCGTTATGGGTTTTTAAATCATGTAGGCTTGATGACTGGGTTCAAGACAAAAAAAAACTACTTCTTTGGTCTGAATTCATACTTTTTATTTGGAAACGATGTTAGACTAACAGGAGTTTTTGACCATTTGACTGATGCGTATGGAAACATTACGGATATCAATGGAGACATTGCAGCCCTAGTGGTTTTTCCACGCGGGTTTAGTTCAAATCTAACCATAGGAAAAATACTCCCCATATTCAATGTTAATAATAATTCAGGCATTTTTATTCATGGTGGGGTTGGTTTTCTTCTGCATAAAATGAAAATAGAAACCAACGAGCAGGTAGTTCCCCAGCTTGAGTTGGACTATAAAAAAGGATATGACAGACTGACCACAGGTATTAATTTTCATCAATTTCTAGGATATAATTTCATGGCTTCAGCAAGTGGTTATCATTTTTACGGGGGGTTCTATGCACAGCAAGGGCTGACAAAAAACAGGCGAGATTTATTTTATGACCGCCCCAACGAAGAAGTATCTAAAGTTACAAGACTAGATATTCAAATGGGCCTCAAGCTTGGATGGGTAATTCCAATTTACAAGCGACAGCCGAAAGAATTTTACTTTGACTAATGGGTATACTCTACCAAATAGGAATTCATTTTTTCATTCTTTCTCTAAGAATTGCGTCAATATTTAACCTCAAAATACGCGCAGGCTTGGAGGGTCGAAAGAATTGGATTTCCATATTAGAAGATATCCCACAAAACGCTCAGGTCATTTGGTTTCATTGTGCCTCACTTGGAGAATTTGACCAAGGTTTACCTGTAATGCATACGATCAAAAAAAATACACCAAATGCTTTTATTCTTGTCACCTTCTTTTCTCCTTCGGGTATGCAGCATTTTGAGAAAAGAACGCATCCTGTAGACAAGGCACTTTACCTACCTTTTGATACAAAATTAAACGCCCATATATTTATAAACAAAGCGAAACCAAAGCTTGCGGTTTTTGTGAAATATGAATTCTGGCCAAACTTCATCCTAGAATGCCAAGCATCAAAGACCAAACTTGTATCTATTTCGACACTATTGCGCAAAAACCAAATTTATTTCAAAAGATATGGAGGCTTTTTTTCGCGTATTTTAAAAAATATAGACTACTTTTTCGTTCAAAATGAGGAGACCAAAACTTTACTCGAATCTATCGGAATTAAGGACATAACCTTGTCAGGAGACACAAGATACGACAGAGTCTTACAGCATAAAGAAGCTACGACGGAAACCGATTCCATTTTGTCAAATTTCTCTGCTAAGAGACCAGTTTTAATCGCAGGAAGCTCCTGGGAGTCAGAAGAAAAAATCATTAAACATTTCTTGGCATCCAATCCCGAAACCAAAGTCATTATTGCCCCGCACAATATCAAAAGAGCAAATATTGAGCGTATAGAAACTTTATTAGAACAACCCGCTGTTCGGTATACAGAATTCAAGGATCAGCATGACGAACGTGTCCTTATTTTGGATACTATTGGACACCTTTCATCTGCCTATCAATATGCCGATTATGCCTTGATTGGAGGAGGGTTCTCAGGAAGTCTGCATAATATTTTAGAGGCGGCAGCTTTCGGACTCCCTGTATTTTTTGGACCTCATCATGAGAAGTTTCCCGAGGCGAAAAGTTTCATGGACGCGGGAATTGGATTTGTCGTTGAAAATGCACAACAACTTTCTATAAAAATAAATGCACTTAGCAATCAAAAGGAAATCAAACAAAAAATTGAAGCCTTTATGGAAAGTCAAGCTGGCGCCACGAACAAAATTGTGAATCATGCATTTATTAAAGACATACTGAAATAGACATGAAAGCGCTGATTATTATTTCTCATCCTGATAAAAACTCATTTTGCTACAACGGAATATTCAAAGAGATACAGAAGAACCTTGAGCATCATGCGGAAGTGAAAGTAGCTGATTTATACCATGAAAGCTATCTCAGACCTAGAACCAAACTCATACAAAAATTTAAAGATTGGATCACTTGGTCTACCCATATTTATATTATTTCTCCGGTTTGGTGGTTCAGGTGCACACCGCGATTAGAGGTGTTTTTCGATGAAGTGTTTACGCCAGGATTTGCTTATGACTTTAAACCGCTAACAAAAACCTATGGAGTACCAGTTCCAAGATTGAAAGATAAAAAATTAAGGACCTATATTACCCACGGAGCACCGGCATTGCCGGTTATTACCGTTTATTTAAATTCGGTTAAATTGAGACTTGTAATGGGTGTATACACCTTTGTTTTTGGCTGGAAACCATCGCTATTCACCAAAACAAAACAGTTTTGGTCCGTACCTTTCGCTACAGATGAAAAAAGAAAAAAATATCTTCAGCGTGTAAAGAGAGATGTATTACGGGATATAAAATGATATTTCGTTTACGAAATGACCGCGAATTAATAAGCCCTTTCGTTCCGGTTTTCTTTCCAGTTTATAAAAGCCTTGTTTACAACCTTATTCCCACCTGGCGTTGGATAGTTACCCGTAAAATACCAATCCCCAGTGTTATTTGGACACGCTTTGTGCAAGTTCTCAATCGATTGGAATACAATCTCAACGGGTGCTTTCATGTCTTTTGGCGTCAACAATTCAGATATTTTCGCAGATATTTCTTCAGGTTTAAAAGGCGAATAGATGTCCTTTACAAAATTGACGACCTCTTCTTTTGGAAGGTCCATTTGGCCTAGGCAATTTGTATAAACATTCTCAATGGTGTTTTCCATGCCGCGTTCTCTTAATAAAGCAATCGCCGCATTAAACGCGATAAAATCACCAAGCTTAGCCATATCAATACCATAACAATCAGGGTAACGGATTTGAGGTGCTGAAGAAACAATGACAATCTTTTTAGGTTTCAAGCGATCCAAAATCTTGAAGATACTTTTGCGAAGGGTGGTTCCACGAACAATACTGTCGTCAATGACCACAAGATTATCTTCGTTGGCACGAATACCACCATAAGTAATATCATAAATGTGAGAAACCAAATCATCCCGTGAATCATCTTGCGTAATAAAAGTTCTGAGCTTAGCGTCTTTAATTGCAATTTTCTCGATACGCGCACGCTGACGAATAATATTTTGAATCTCTTCCTGTGTTGGATTCGAGCCTAAAGCTTGAATTTGTGCGATTTTCTTTTCATTCAGATGTTGGTCAAGTCCTTTTATCAATCCGTAAAATGAAATTTCTGCCGTATTTGGAATAAATGAGAATACCGTGTTGTCTAAATCGTGATTGATTGTTCCTAAAACCGGAGGCACTATCAGCTTGCCCAAAGCTTTTCTTTCTGTGTAGATATCTTTATCCGAACCTCTTGAAAAATAAATACGCTCGAAAGAACATTTTCTTAGCTCATTTGGTTCGTTGATTAATGTTTCTTTAACCGAACCATCTTTTTTGATAATTAAGGCATGACCAGGAGTCAATTCATTAACTTCTTCTACATGAATATCAAACGCTGTCTGTATTGCAGGGCGTTCGGAAGCCACCACACATACCTCATCATTTTCAAACCAGAAAGCGGGGCGAATTCCCGAAGGATCTCTTAATACAAAAGCATCACCATGACCTAATAAACCTGCCATTGTATAACCACCATCCCAGTCTTCACTTGCTTTTTTTAGGATTTTTTCAATTCCTATTTCATTTGAAATTTTTGCATATACCTCTTTATTCGATAGTCCTTCTGCCTTAAATTTATTGAAAAGCTCGTCATTTTCAACGTCTAAAAAATGACCTATTTTCTCAAGAACGGTTACCGTATCTGATTTCTCTTTAGGATGCTGTCCAACCTTCAAAAGAACATCAAACAACTCATCTACATTTGTCAGGTTAAAATTACCTGCTACAACAAGATTTCTAGTAATCCAATTATTTTGCCTTAGAAATGGGTGGCAGCTTTCTTTTGAATTTCTACCAAAGGTTCCATAACGAAGATGGCCCAGAAACAATTCACCTGTAAATCCTGCATTTCTCTTTAAAAAGTCCACATCCTGAATAGAATCCGGATTGGCATCATAAAGGGCTTTAAATTTTGAATTTATTTGGTCAAATATATCTTGAATAGGTGATTTTTGAACCGACCGTACTCTAGAAATGTACCTTTCTCCCTGCTTCATTCCAAGCTTAATATTTGCAACACCAGCACCATCTTGGCCGCGGTTGTGCTGTTTTTCCATCAGCAGGTGGAGTTTGTTCACACCATAAAAGGCAGAACCGTAGTTATCAATGTAATACTGAATTGGTTTTTTTAAACGAATAAGGGCGATACCACATTCGTGCTGGATTGAATCACTCATTGCTTTTGACTAGGTGGCGAAGGTAAACATTTTTAATCGGAAAGAAATGAAAAAAAACTACAGGTGTGCGCCAGGCTGACAACATTTAGGTAATTCATTCATAGCCTTCTCATTTGCCTTCACCTCTCCCGCTGAATAACCTAGTTTAGCAACTATATTTTTAATCGTTAATTCAGTATGAACCTTTGTTTTATACTTAACCGTAAGGAACATATTGTCCATATTCAGCTCGGCAAATTGAATACCATGCTCATAGTTCATGGCTCTCTCAATCGTTTCTTTACACATTCCGCATTGCGCAGAGGTATGAAATTCTATCGTATTGGATTTTTGAGCATTCATTTTGTTTGAAAATGTACACAACGTCATCATGAGGATGAATACTAAAATGGATTTTACTTTACTCGTCATTTTCTTCTTTTGGTTTAGGTATTGCAAATCGGATACCAAAATACACATTATAGCCAATAATTGGTCCCCAAACCCGAGTCGCATCAAAATTTGGGCCGAATGGATTTTCAGGTTCAACAATTGGATTTTGCTGCGTGTAGTTGGTTAAATTTTCACCTCCGATGTATAGGTCCCACTTCTTCAGCTTGTAGGTTATCTGTGCATTGAGACGCGGAAAAACGGTACTAAAACCATCGTTTGATTGAGAACTAGAAGCTAATCTAGATCTACCAAAAACAGACAAGGTCAGGTCATAATCCCATCGTTTATTTCTTGTCGTGTAGGCCAAATTCAAGAAACCTCTGTGCTTTGGAATCATCACTTTAGCTTGCAGCGAATCTCCAAAAAGTGAACGAACATCCAAATATTTATATGCTCCTCGAACAACAAACCTTTTTATAGGTTCAATTGAAAGCTCCGCCTGAAAACTATTGGAAACAGATTGATTTTCAAGATTGAAAAACCTTACTTGATTATTTTCTCTGTCAACAACCAATTGATTTTCAAACCAAGTTCTATAGAAATCTATGGTTAATGTCGCTGGACTATGTTCCATGTCGAACTCCTGGAATAAAGATCCTCCGATATTCCATGAAACTTCCGGGCGAATCGTCTCCGGGGCTATCCATGTAAAAGAATTGGCAAGTAAGGATACATTATCAATAATATAGTTTGGAATTCTCCAACCTTTCCCTCCCGTAAACCGAAGATCTGTTCGCTCTGTGAGCTTATATTTTAGATGTGCTCTGGGAATGACTTGTTGTCCAAAAAGCAAATGATAATCATATCTCGCTCCTACAACAGAGGTTAATCTTGAACCCGAATGTGTATACTCAAAAAATGCTCCTGGCACGTGTTCAATTCTATTGCTAGAAAGACTATCTGAGGCAGCCTGAAATATGTCGATGTAATTGTAGCTCAGCCCAGTTTTAATTTTGTGGTCTGAATTCATGATGATATCATCATAAATAACGTTGATGTACGCCCTTTTCTCTTCTCCTGCAAAAAATCGATTTCCAAAATTACCATCAATCATTTCGTATTTCCATTTGGTAATAATCCCTAAAGATTGCGAAGGGTGTTTACCGAAAAATCCTGTCTTTGAAAAAACATCAATATGATTACTATTGATTTGCAAACCAAACTTTGAAGGGTCAGTATCCCAATCCGTATTCCATCCAAAAGAATTAGGCTCCTCAACGTAACCTATTTGGCCTCCCAGTTTCGTATCCAGATGAATGTTCACTCCCAGCTTGGCTTCCATTTTTTCACCCTCGTAATCCAACCTACTCAAAAATGCAGCATAAGAGCCCAAAGGTATGTCCATGAATTCATCTGAGTTTTCATCTAATTGCCCCCATTGAGAACTGAGATAACCAAAAAATCCGGCCGACCATTTCTCATTTAGCTCAACTCCTGACATCAAATTAATTTCGGATTTGCCCATTCGGTTTTGATAGGCATTAAAATAAAACCGATCCATCGTCTCTGGCTTTGCTATTTCCAAATTGATCAAACCTGCCATGCTTTCATAACCGTTCACGACATTTCCAGCGCCTTTGGTAATTTGAATGGATTCAATCCAAGAGCCGGGTATTGTTTCCAATCCAAAAGAACTTTCAATACCGCGTAAAAACGGCATATTCTCAAGCTGAATTTGGGTATAAATCCCCTCGAGCCCCATCATTCGTATTTTCTTTGCGCCCGAAACTGCATCAGTCATATTCACATCCACAGATGCATTGGTCTCGAATGACTCTCCTAAATTGCAGCAAGCCGCTTTTCGCAATTCACTCGAGGTAAGTTCCTCTACATGAAGCACTTTTAAGCGAGATATGGAAGAGGTGTTTTTGCGATAACCAACAATGACCTCGGGCAGCAGTTGTTCAGAAAATAAAACAATGTTAAATGCCGTAAATCTGTCATTCTTAGTTACAGGAATAGTATCTGAAAAATAACCTCTTGCACTAATGATCAGTGTATCTGGAAGCATCCTTGGCAATATCAATTCAAACTGTCCATCTTTGTCTGTAATAGCCCCATCGTTTGAGCTTATAAGTTTAACTTTCGCGCCGTAAAGTGGTTTTAATTGCTTACCATTTTGACCTTGAATCAATCCTGTAACTTGGGAAAATGTCAAGATGGGAAGAAAAAGAAAGAGATAAAATATTTTCATAGAAATTTAAAGCGTGAATTTATATCCCACGCCCCGAATTGAATGGAAATAAATCGGAGATTTGGGGTTCGACTCAAATATTTTACGAAAAGTCAATATGTAATTGTCAATCGTTCTGGACGTAGGAAAATTTTCCTTCCCCCACAGTTTATCCAGGATCTCGTCTCTCGAAACAACTGAGCCTTCTGAGTCTCGAAAAAGTTTAAGCAATTCTATTTCTCTTTTCGAAAAAACATGTTTTTCGCCTGTTGTTAAATCTAACAACTCATAACTGGAGAAGTCAACTGATTTCGAGCCAATAATGAAGGTTTCATCTCCATCTGACATTGAACTTTCCGATGGCAATAGATTTTGAATTCTCAATATGAGCTCCTCTAAATCAAAAGGCTTCGGAAGGTAATCATTTGCGCCCAAACGTAGACCATGAATGCGGTCCGCAGCAATTCCTTTTGCTGAAAGAAATAAAATTGGAACCTGACTAAAACGCCTAATTTCCTTACACACATCGAAGCCACTATTTTCTGGAAGCATGACATCTAAAACAACCAAGTCGCTTTTAATAATTTTCTGAACATTTGAAATTGCTTTTCGTCCATTTTTATATACTTCAACCTGATAACCTTCAAGTTCAAGATTGAATTTTATCAATTCAACAAGGCTTTCTTCATCCTCAATAAGGCAAATTTTAATCATTTTTAAAATTGATTTACAAAACTTATATTTGTTCGGTAAAATTAACAAAACTATGTCGAGAAAGGAAATCCTAAACAATCGACGTCTAAACCAAAAACAAACCTATGAAAAACTTTTTTACACTTTTTTTATGTGCATTAGTCACACTCAACCTAAGCGCACAGCGAAAGGGACTTATATCACAACCTTTTGAAAACCTTAAAACTATTCCTGTGGTAACGCTAGAATCTCCTGACCTTTCTCAAATACATTTGGAGAATGAAGAAAGAGAAAAAAATGGATCCCTTTATCGCATTGGAACCTCTATTTCCACAAATATTAATCCTAGTATTGATGGAGATTGGAAAATCAACAATGATGGATCAAAAACATGGATGCTTCGTGTACAAGCAAACGGAGCTGAAGCACTGAGTTTTTTATTTTCAAAATTTGAGCTATTTGGCCAATCAACACTTGAGATTCGAAATACTGACGGTCTTTTGGTGCACAAGCCAATGAATCAACAGGATGTTTTAGCACACAAAACACAAAATGCGGCTTTGTGCTTCGGAGATGATTTAGTACTTACATTGACTGAACCCGCGAATACACAAGAAAGTCAAATATTGATCGACCGGGTAATGTATAATTACCGATCTACAGGAAACCCTAATGCGGCAAAAATTAATGAATCTGATCCATGCGAAGTGAATGTTAACTGCTCTCCAGTTGGAGATTCTTGGCAAGATGAAAAAGATGGTGTCGCTCGAATATATATTGTTGAAGGAAACAGTGCCGGATGGTGCACAGGATCATTGGTCAACAACACTGCGCAAGATTGCAAACCTTATTTTCTTACTGCACTTCATTGTGGTGTGAATACAAGTGCAAATAATATGAATAGCTGGCGCTTTTATTTTCGTTATGAATCACCCAACTGCAACAATCCAAACTCTGCAGGATCTTTAGACGACCATTACGTAACAGGATGTATAAGAATTGCTGACTCTGATGATGGAGGAGGAAACTCAGGTTCTGATTTTTTATTGGTTAAGCTTGGTAACAACAACAACGAAACTTCAGTTATCAATACACTCAAATCATCCAGCTTTAGTGGATATTGGAATGGTTGGAAAGCGGCATCCTCAGCATCTCAAGGTGGGGCTGGAATACACCACCCTGCGGGAGATATAAAGAAAATTTCAACTTTCAATGGTACCACTCAAAGTACCTCATGGGGCTCAGCTAGCGGCTCTCATTGGAGGTTGTCTTGGTCGTCAAATGCAAATGGTCACGGTGTAACAGAGGGAGGTTCATCGGGATCACCCCTATTTGATGGTAACGGACTTGTAATTGGAACACTTACCGGTGGTAGTTCTTACTGTAATACCCCAACTTCTCCAGATTTGTATGGTAAAATGTCCTACCATTGGACCTCAAATGGGTCTGCAAACAACGAAAGACTGAAGCCATGGTTAGATCCAACAAATTCGAATGCGACAACCTTAAATGGTTCTTATGACCCATGTTCTGGAACTGGACCTGGACCAACGCCATCGGACTGTGACTTACAGACCAATAATATCCTTAAAGTCTCGCTACTAACTGACGACTATGGGGATGAAACCTACATGGAAATCACAGATAGTGATGGAAACGTAGTTTGGTCAGAAGGAAATGAGAATGTTGCAGGAAACTTTGGTACGGAGGAATTCCCTCCGGCCGCTGACCCGACTAATCCATTGCAAAATCTTACCCAGTATAATTGGGACGTAGGTCTACCGGGATCTGATTGCTACACCTTCGCTATTTATGACTATTATGGAGATGGATTAGGTGCATCGCAATGGGACGAAAACAATACGGACGGAAACCTTCAATTGAAAAATAATGCAAATACAACAATATACACAATAAGTGCAGCTGACTTCGGGCCAACAGAGAGCATTGGCGTAGAAAACACTGGAGGAGGCACAAGTGGTATTGATGCATTTGAATCACATGATATTTTAATCTATCCAAACCCCGCTCAAAATGAAATTATTATTGATGCATCAGAGGCATCTAATGATTATGAGCAAATTAAAATTACAGATGTTACCGGTAAAATTATTTTTGAATCGGCTTTGAATTCAAATAAAATGACCGTTATAGACCTTGGAGATTTCGCAGGTGGTATGTATCATATCCATATGGCATCTTCAACAGGAACTACTGTGAAGCAATTCATTAAAAAATAAATTACACTTAATCCAATATAAAAGGGCCTTCGGGCCCTTTTTTTTGTACCAATGATTGTGTTTTACTTTCGAAATGCAATTTATTTATACTTCATTGTGCTCAGATTAAGGAAATTCCTAACTTTGTCAACGTTAACATTCTAATTTTAATGGATAAAACGTCATATATAGGCAACGCTGATCCCAATGCCATTGATTATTTGTATAAGCAATACAAAAACGACCCTGAAAGCGTCGATATTGGATGGAAAAAATTTTTTGAAGGTTTTGAATTCGCACAAACCAATTTTGATTCATCTGAAGAAATACCAGAAAATTTCCAAAAAGAATTCAAAGTTCTAAACCTAATTAACGGTTATAGAACTAGAGGGCACCTTTTCACAAAAACAAACCCAGTGCGAGAGAGAAGGAAATATGCACCAGACCTCTCCATTGAAAACTTCGGACTATCTGAAGCAGATCTCGATACTGTATTTCAAGCTGGGGAAGATGTAAATATTGGACCTGCCTCACTCAAAGATATTATAGAACACTTGGAATTGACCTACTGTCAATCTATTGGTATTGAATTCATGTATATCAGAGGACCAATCAGAACTGAATGGTTTAGAAATAAAATTGAAATCAAAAACAGACCTACATTTAATAAAGAGCGTAAGCTCAAACTGTTTGAATCATTAATCCATACACATGGATTTGAGTCGTTTTTAGGAAAAAAATTCGTAGGGCAAAAAAGGTTTTCTATAGAAGGTGGAGAGTCTTTAATACCTGCGCTTCAGACAATGATCACAAAGGGGTCCGAACTTGGAGTTGAGAATTTCATTATGGGTATGGCGCATCGTGGACGACTTAATACACTTACGAATATCTTCAAAAAAAGACCTAAAGATATTTTTGCAGAATTTGAGGGCAAAGAATTTGACTTTGAGACCACATTTGATGGTGACGTGAAATATCATCAAGGTTTTACTTCAAATATAACCCTAGATAGCGGAAAAGAAGTTGGTGTAACGCTTGCTCCTAACCCGTCTCATCTTGAAGCCGTAAATGGTGTCGTTCAGGGAATTGCTAGGGCAAAAATTGACCATATCTACAAGGATGAACAAAAAGTTTGTCCAGTGCTCATTCATGGGGATGCCGCTATTGCAGGTCAAGGAATAGTATATGAAACAATTCAAATGGCTGAGCTCAATGGTTATAGAACCGGAGGAACTATTCATATAGTAGTGAATAACCAGGTTGGATTCACAACAAACTATTTAGATGGACGATCTTCTACTTACTGCACCGATATCGCCAAAACCACCCTTAGTCCAGTTTTCCACGTGAATGGAGACGACGTAGAAGCAGTATTAACAGCTATTGAAATTGCAATGGAATACCGCCAACAATTTCATCGTGATATTTTTATTGATCTTCTGTGTTATCGAAAATTTGGACACAATGAAGGTGACGAACCAAAGTTCACCCAGCCAAAACTATATAGTCTTATTGCTAAGCATCCAAATCCAAAGGATATTTATTTTAGTCAATTAGAGGCTGATGGAATTCTAAATAAGCCTGAAGCTAAGAAAATTGAAGGTGCATATAATGCCTATCTAGAAGCAGAATATGATTTAGCTAGTAAATCAGAAAAAGCCTTAGTTCATGACTTTTTAAGCGAAATTTGGGAAAGCTATCGCTATTGCAATGGAAAAGATTTTGATGTATCTCCCGACACAAAAGTAAACATCAAAACTTTAAAGGAACTTGGCATAAAGCTATCTACACTTCCAGAGGGTAACAAATATTACAGAAAAATAGGAAAGATATTTAAAGATCGGTTGAAGGCATTTAGTAGTGACTCTCTAGACTGGGGAAGTGCCGAAATGCTTGCATACGCATCATTGCTAACTGAGGGACACCCAATTAGAATTTCTGGACAAGATGTAGAAAGAGGAACATTTTCGCATAGACATGCGGTAGTTAAGACTGAAGATACCGAGGAGGAAGTTGAAACTTTAAACCTCCTAGATAAATCACAGGCCAAATTTACAATCTACAACTCTTTACTAAGCGAATATGGGGTGCTTGGCTTTGAATATGGTTATTCATTGGCATGTCCAAAAGGTTTAACCATTTGGGAGGCACAATTTGGCGATTTTTTTAACGGCGCTCAAATCGTAGTGGATCAATTTATTTCCGCGGGTGAGGATAAATGGGCCACCCAATCAGGTTTAGTGATGCTTTTACCTCATGGCTATGAAGGACAGGGAGCTGAACATTCTAGCGGAAGAATGGAAAGATTCTTGCAGCAATGCGCAGATCAAAACATGCAGATTGTCAACACCTCAACGCCAGCCAATCACTTTCACCTATTGAGAAGACAACTAAAAAGGGATTTCAGAAAACCTTTGGTGATATTTACGCCTAAAATGCTGCTACGACACCCTATGGCTACCTCTAAAATGGAAGACCTTGCAGAAGGAGGGTTCCAAGAGGTTTTGGATGATGCAAATATTCAATCAAAAAATATCGATACTGTCGTACTATGTACTGGTAAGTTTTATTATGAAATGAAAATTCAAGCAGAAGAGCTTGGGGTTGAAAACATGGTTTTTATTAGAATAGAGCAGCTTTATCCATGGCCACAAATACAGGTAGATAAAATATTGTCAAAATACAAAGCGAAACACATCATTTGGGCACAAGAAGAGCCAGAGAATATGGGTGCTTGGCAATACGTAGCAATGCAAAATAGTAAATTGCCAATTATTGGAGTTTCGCGACCAGCCTCTGCCGCTTCAGCTGAGGGTTCAAAAAAATTACACGAAAAGAGATTGGCAAAACTGTTCAAAGAGCTATTTTCTTTTGCCAAGAAGAAAGTTCATCAAAAAAAATAATACGAAATGAGTTTGTTAGAAATGAAAGTTCCTAGTCCGGGCGAATCGATTTCAGAGGTTGAAATCGCAGCTTGGCTCGTAAGCGAGGGAGATTATGTTGAAAAAGATCAGGCAATAGCTGAAGTTGATTCAGACAAAGCTACACTTGAGCTTCCTGCGGAAGAAAGTGGAACCATTCAATTCAAGGCTGAGGAGGGAGACGTTGTTCAAGTTGGACAAGTTGTTTGTGTTATTGATACGTCAGCTAAGGCACCTGAAACAGCAGTAGTAACGGCACCTGTGACGGAAGCTAAAAAAGAAGTGAAAGAAGCAGCCATTATTGAAAAGGAAACTGCAAAACCTGAACCTATAAAAAGCACATATGCTACTGGTGTTCCAAGTCCGGCAGCTGCTAAAATAATGTCTGAAAACAATGTTCAAGTTGGACAAGTTTCTGGAACCGGGAAAGATGGAAGAATTCTAAAAAGCGATGTACTTAACGCATTATCAGGAGGTATTGAAATGCCCTCCACTGATAGCTGGTCTGGTAGCCGAGAGGTTTCAAGAGAAAAACTTTCTATGCTCAGACGAAAAATTGCAGAACGCTTGGTTTCTGTGAAAAATGAAACGGCAATGCTCACGACTTTCAACGAAATAGACATGAAACCAATCATGGATCTAAGAAAGAAGTACAAAGAAGCTTTTGCAAAGAAACATGAGGTTAATCTTGGATTCATGTCCTTTTTCACAAAAGCAGTAACAGAAGCATTGCAAATTTACCCTTCCGTAAATGCGCAAATTGATGGAAAGGAAATCATCCTTCATGAATACGCTGACATAGGTATTGCTGTTTCCTCTCCGAAAGGACTAATGGTTCCCGTTGTAAGAAATGCTGAAAGTATGAGTCTTGCGGAAATAGAACGAGAAATCAAAAGACTCGCGATAAAGGCAAGAGACGGAAAGATCACCCCTGATGAAATGACTGGAGGTACGTTTACAATAACGAACGGAGGTGTTTTTGGCTCCATGCTATCAACGCCCATTATAAATCCTCCACAATCGGCCATTTTGGGTATGCATAATATTGTAGAGAGACCTGTTGCAATAGGCGGTCAGGTTGAGATAAGACCAATCATGTATCTTGCACTCTCCTATGACCATAGAATCATCGACGGCAAGGAATCAGTAAGCTTTCTCGTAAAAGTGAAAGAAATGCTAGAAAATCCTGACAAAATGATCTTTGGATCAAAAGACCCAAAAGAAATACTACTAGGTCTATAGAAAAAACCGTTCATCTTAAACTTCTTAGGTTTTATAAGCCTCGTATTTCGTATATTTGAGGCCCTTAATAAGCTAAGATGTCCAAAGTAAGAAAACAAGAAGCATTAGATTATCATTCCTCAGGAAAACCTGGGAAAATTGAAGTCATACCAACAAAGCCGTATGCGTCTCAGCGAGACCTTTCGCTCGCCTATTCTCCGGGTGTAGCAGAACCATGTCTTCGCATATCAGAAAACATAGACGAGGTATATAAGTATACGAGTAAAGCGAATTTAGTTGCTGTAATTTCTAATGGGACAGCTGTCCTCGGATTAGGTGACATCGGTCCAGAGGCATCAAAGCCCGTTATGGAAGGTAAAGGTTTATTGTTTAAAATATTTGCAGATATTGATGTATTCGATATTGAAATAGACGCAAAAGACCCTGAACTTTTCATTCAGACTGTGAAAGCAATTGCACCAACGTTCGGAGGAATTAACTTGGAGGACATTAAAGCACCCGAAGCATTCGAAATTGAAACAAGATTGAAAGAGGAGCTCAATATTCCCATCATGCATGATGATCAACATGGAACTGCAATTATCTCATCGGCTGCGCTTTTAAATGCACTAGATATCGCAAAAAAGAAAATAGATAAAGTTAAGGTCGTTGTCTCGGGTGCAGGAGCGTCCGCGCTTTCATGTGTAAAATTATATCGCTCCCTTGGTGTAAAGCTTCAGAATATATTTATGTACGATTCTAAAGGACTAATTTGGAAAGGAAGAGAAGGGTTGGATAAAATGAAAGCTCCATATGCCGTGCATAAATCTGATATTAATTTCAGTGATGCCTTCAAAAAAGCCGATGTATTTTTAGGACTTTCAAGGGCAGGTTTGGTATCAAAGGATATGATCGCTGATATGGCAAAAAACCCCATTGTTTTTGCTCTGGCTAATCCAGAGCCTGAAATATCCTACAAACAAGCAACCGCCGCAAGAAAAGATATTATCATGGCGACCGGACGTTCAGATCATCCTAACCAAGTAAATAATGTTCTCGGGTTCCCTTTTATTTTCAGAGGGGCCTTAGATGTGCGAGCCACCACAATCAACGAAGAGATGAAACTTGCGGCGGTTCATGCAATTGCCGAGCTAGCAAAAGAAACCATACCAGAGGAAGTTATTGAGGCATATGGAGAAAAATCTATTTCGTTTGGAAAAGAACAGATTATTCCAAAACCTCTTGATCCAAGATTAATTTATAAGGTAGCTCCCGCCGTAGCAAAAGCTGCAATGGAATCAAACGTAGCGAAAGAGCCAATCACGGATTGGGGAAAATACGAGCACAAACTCAAAAAAAGACTTGGTCTTGATAATAAGCTTCTTAGAGATATTACCCTAAAAGCTCAGAGTAGTCCGAAAAAAGTAGTTTTTACAGAAGGAGACAATATCAAAATTCTGAAAGCAGCTCAAATTTCCTACGAAGAAGGAATCGCCATTCCAGTGCTGCTAGGCAGAAAATCGAAAATCCTAGAGCTTATGGAAGAGTATGCAATTGAGCTTCCTGAGGTTGAAATTGTTGACCCAAAAGGTGATGAAGAAATTGAGCGTAGAGAGCTTTATGGGCAGTCCTTCTTTGAAATGAGAAAAAGAAAGGGCTTTACTGAATTTGAAGCCATTCAGATCATGAGAGAACGAAATTATTTCGGCTCTATGATGGTCAACGAGGGTGATGCTGACGCTATGATTACTGGTGTAACAAGAGGATATAGATCTTGTATCAAACCAGCTTTAAGCTCAGTCGGAATGCAAAAAGATGTCAAAGTTATTTCGGGTATGTATATCCTCAATACAAAGCGAGGTCCTTTATTTTTGGCTGATACTACGATCAACCTAAATCCAACAGCAGAAGAATTAGCTGAGATTACGGTTAATGTAGCGAAAACAATAAGGAAATTTCAGGTAAATCCGCGAATCGCGCTATTGAGCTACTCTAACTTCGGTTCTTCCCCTGGTGCAGATGCGGAAAAAATGGCTGAAGCTGTAAAGGTATTACATGAAAATCACCCCAATATTATTGTTGATGGTGAAGTCCAAGCCAACTTCGCGCTTGACTCAGATCTAATGAACGAAAAGTTTTCTTTCTCACAAATTGCCAATAGAGATGTGAACACACTGATATTTCCTAATCTATCGGCAGGCAATATTTCATATAAGCTGCTTCAAAATATGGTAGATGGAGATGCTGTAGGCCCCATTCTAATTGGCCTAAAAAAATCGATTCACATTCTACAGCTAGGCGCTAGTGTTCGAGAAATCACTAACATGGTTAAAATTGCTGTAATCGACGCAAAAAACAAATAATTATGATTGCTCAAATTCAAGGAAAATTAATTGAAAAAAATCCTACTGACCTAATAATAGATTGTAATGGAGTGGGATATGAAATCAAAATATCTCTAAATACATATAGCGCTCTTCCAGATGGTGAATTTATCCGAGTTCATACCAAGCTTATCGTAAGAGAGGATGCTCAGCTGCTTTATGGCTTTTACACAAAAGAAGAACGAGACATGTTCAACCTTCTTATAAGTGTTTCAGGTATAGGACCAAACACCGCAATGATTATGCTTTCTTCCCTTACACCTGCAGATGTAGCGCATGCTATCCAAAGTGATGATGTAGCCACAATACAGAGTGTCAAAGGAATTGGTGCAAAAACTGCACAGCGAGTAATTATTGATTTAAAAGGCAAGGTTTTGGCATTCGAATCAGACGTGGAAAATATTAATGGAACAAACAATACAAACAGATTTGACGCGTTAAATGCTTTAGTTTCTCTAGGGTTCGACAAAAAAGCTGCAGAAAAAACTTTAAACAAGTTGGATTCTGGAGCTAATTCTGTTGAAGAGCTCATAAAAGAAGCACTGAAGCTATTGTAAATTGAAAATTTGTAAAACATATGAGACGTCAGTAAAATGGGGCATTATGCTCTTATTTTACCTTTTGAGCTGGTCCTACTTTGCTCAGGGAGATACTATTCAGCTTCCATTTCCCATTTACAATCCACAAAACCCTTTTCAAGTAGAAACACAAAGCTTTGACTTGGGAGACCCATCTTCTCTAAATCAAAACATTTCATACGATCCCTTAACCGGAACGTATATTTTTTCTGAAACAATGGGAAATGGCCTAGACTATAGAAATCCATCATTTTTGACCTTAGATGAATATTTGGAGTTCAAAAGAGAAAAGTCCATGTCACAAGATTGGCTTGAAATCATCGAAGAAGAAACGGAAGAAAACAGAGCATTTGAGTTGCCGATCAAGATTGGGAGTAAGGCTTTTGAAAACTTTTTTGGTTCAGACCAAATAACCATAAAGCCACAAGGAAATATTGAACTTGCTTTGGGGGCAAATTCATCTAGGTATGATAACCCCCTGCTTCCATTGAGACAGCGCCGAGTTACACGTTTTGATTTTCAGCAAAACATCAACATGGATATTGTTGGACAAATTGGTACTAAGTTGAAAATTGGTGCAAAATACAATACCCAAGCCTCCTTTGATTTTGAAAATATTTCAACTCTAGAACATACAGGGGATGAAGATCAAATTCTTCAAAAAATTGCGCTAGGTAATGTTGCTTTAGACCTTCCTACCTCTCTTATTCAAGGTTCACAAACCTTATTTGGTGCGAAAACACAGCTTAAATTTGGTCGTGCCACAGTGGACCTAATTGCTGCCTCATCAAAAGGAAAAAGAAATGAAATCAATGTAAGTGGTAAAGCCCAAATTCAAGAATTCGAGCTTAGTGCCGACAATTATGAAGCAAATAGACACTACTTCCTGAACCTCTACCACCAGCAACATTATGATGAGGCTATGTCCACCTTGCCTGTAGTAAGCTCGACAATGTATATTACCAGAATCGAGGTCTGGGTGACAAACAGAAACAATAGCATTGAAAACACAAGAAACGTAATCTCATTTTCAGATCTCGGGGAAGCAAAGCTAGAGAATTGTCAAGGAAATCCAGGTGGGTATTCCGTAAATGAGATTCCACGTAACGAGGCTAATGATCTGTACAGCTGGGCTGCAAATCAACCAACAATAAGAGGATTTGCCAATTCAGTAGGTACGCTAAGTTCTCAATTTTCGAGTCCTGGCCCATTCGAGCAAGCCGTTGAATATGAAAAACTTGAAAATGCGAGAAGACTTGAAACAAGTGATTTTACCTATAATGCACTTCTCGGATATATTTCTTTGAATAGCCCTTTGAATAATGATGAGATTTTATCTGTGGCGTATGAGTACACTTATCGCGGAGAGACATATCAAGTGGGCGAGTTTTCAACAGATGGATCAACTGGTCAAGATGCACTTATTCTAAAATTACTAAAACCAACAATCACAAACCCCAACAACAAGATCTGGGACCTCATGATGAAAAATGTCTACTCGATTGGTGCTTATCAAGTGGATCAATTAGGGTTCAAGATCGACGTTCTATATAACAATCCTGAAACCTCTGTTGAGCTTCCTATTATCCCCCTAGATGGTGTTGATACAAAGCAGATTGTTACACTTATCGATATGGATAAAATAAACCAAAACAACCAGCCGTTTTCCGATGGTGTTTTTGATTTTGCACCATTCAACCAAATCCAAAACAAAATTGATAATGGAGGAACAATCAATAAAAAAAATGGACGTATCTTCTTTTCAACGGTCGAGCCATTTGGAAAGACGCTCGAGAGCAAACTAGTAGAGGCAGGTATTCCCGGTATTACTGTGGACAAAATTGCATTTCACGAGCTTTACGATTCAACGAAGACAGCAGCACAACAGATTCCAAGTAAAAATCGATTTGTGTTTAAAGGAGAATACCAATCCTCTATTACCTCTGATATACCGCTCAACGTAATGTCTGTTCCCGAAGGATCTGTTTCAGTAACGGCTGGAGGAATTAGACTTGTGGAGGGCGTTGACTACACAGTAGATTATGCTTTTGGCCGAGTGAAAATTTTAAATACAGGTATCCTAGAATCAAATACCCCAATAAAGATTTCCATAGAGAGTAACTCAGTATTTGGATTCCAAGCCAGATCGATGATTGGAGGCCGATACCAATATAGGTTTAGTGACCGTTTGAAATTAGGTGCGACCTGGGTAAGAATGATGGAACGACCAGTCACACAAAAGGTTGACTTTGGAAGTGAACCCTTTAAAAACAATGTGATTGGTGCGGATATCGCATTGCGGACAGACGTGCCTTTTTTAACAAAACTTGTTGACTTTCTTCCAGTCATCTCAACAAAGGAAATGTCCACTTTATCATTTACCGGAGAATTCGCGCATTTAATCCCTGGTCAACCCAAAGCAATTGAAAAAGAAGGAACCTCCTATATTGATGACTTTGAGGCAGCCCAGAGTGCAATTGACCTTAGAAACATCAATGCATGGCGACTCGCATCTATTCCTCAAGGGCAACCAGACCTATTTCCAGAAGCAACAAATAAAGATTTATCGGCAGGATTCAATCGAGCGAAAACCGCTTGGTATGTTATTGACCCCGTTCTCAATGGTGGAGGCACCTCACTTACTCCTCAGCATATTCTAGATAACGGTGGCGCAATTACGAGTGATAGTCGAATGAGGCTCGTAAATCAAAATGACATTTTCCCGCTGGTAGACATTCCTTACGGTGGAATTCAGAATATTCCAGTCTTGGATTTAGCCTACTATCCAAAGGAAAGAGGAATGTACAATTACGATACGACTAATACAGTAGATTCTATCGGCCAATTTGTCAACCCAGAAGAAAGATGGGGAGGAATTATGCGCGGCTTAACAACAAACGACTTTGAAGTTGCAAATATTGAATTCATCCAGTTTTGGGTATTAGACCCCTTTAATGAAGATGCAGAAGGAGTTGACACCAATGCTTTCCATAATGGTGGAGACATCTATTTCAATTTAGGTAATATCTCAGAAGATGTCCTTCCAGATTCAAGAAAGAGTTTTGAAAATGGCCTACCTCCACAAGGCGTTTCCGTCGATGACAATATTGATACTACAGATTGGGCACGTGTTTCAACACAACAAGTTGTTGTCAATGCCTTTGACAATGATCCTGCCTCGCGCCTTAACCAAGATGTCGGATTAGATGGATGGGACAACACTGAAGAAGCTATAGCTTTTCAAGATTACCTTTCTTGGGTAAATAACCATCCAACGATGACGCCCGGAACGAAAGACCAACTCATTGGAGATCCTTCGGGTGACAATTACAACTATTATTTGGATGATGATTTTGATAGCGCCGAATCAGATATTCTAGAGCGCTACAAGCAATTCAATGGAATGGAGGGCAACTCTCCAACAATAGAATATTCTACGTCTTTAAATTCAGCTGGATATCCCACTCAAGCAACAAATATGCCTGATATTGAAGATATTAACCAAGACAACAACCTCTCCGAAACAGAAAGTTACTTCCAATATAAAGTCAGCTTGCGAAGAAATGACATGCAGGAAGGCAGTAATTATATTACCAATAAACAGGTTTATACGAATGGAAATAAAACAGAAACCTGGTATCAATTCAAAGTACCAATTACAGACTATGAAAAACGAATTAATGGGATCCAGGATTTTAGATCGATTCGTTTCATGCGTATGTTCTTGAAAAACTTTGATGAGGAGGTTGTTGTTCGTTTTGCCAGATTAGAGCTCATAAGAGGGGAATGGAGAAGGTTTTTGGAAGATCTTACCCAACCGGGATTGAGTATTCAGCAAGACCCCAATTTAACGACATTCAATATAGGTGCAGTAAATATCCAAGAAAATGAACAACGACAACCAATTAACTACAGCGTTCCACCTGGAATTCAGCGAGAGGTGGACCCCTCGCAGCCTTATGCGAGACAGATGAATGAACAGTCGCTCGTTCTTGAAATATGTAACCTCCAGGATGGTGATGCTCGAGCTGCCTATAGAAATGTACAATTCGATGTACGTACCTATAAAAAACTTAAAATGTTTGTGCATGCGGAAGAAGTTGTACCCAATACTTTAGAAGACCATGAGCTCACCCTATTTGTGCGACTAGGAACTGACTTTGTCGACAATTACTATGAATATGAGCTACCTATGGATGTATCGGAATGGTATAACCATGGACCGGATGACGCATGGCCAGCAGCCAATGATATTGAAATTGTTTTCGATGACCTAATTGATCTGAAAAAAGAACGAAATGCAGTTGTTGAAGCGGGCGGAACAGGGATATCATATATCGTGGAATACTCCAAAACTGATCCGAAAAATAACGAACGAAGAATTAAAGTAAAAGGAAGTCCTAACCTACAGGGGTTAAGGACCATTATGATAGGAGTAAGAAACCCACTGAAAAATGACCCAAATAACATTTGGCAACCGGATGATGGAGAGGCGGAATGTGTAAATGTCTGGGTCAATGAAATGAGACTTACAGATTTTGTCAGCGAAGGAGGTTCTGCGGCAGTAGGTCAATTACAGCTAAAGCTTGCTGATTTTGCAAATATTAATGCTTCCGGTAATTATTCTGGAATCAATTGGGGAAGTGTCGATAGCCGGGTGCAAGACCGACAGAGAAATGAGCAAATTGGATTTGATTTAAATTCTACTTTTCAGCTTGGACAGTTTTTTGGTAAACAAGCACGTGTTTCATTGCCTTTCTTTTATGGATATTCCCTTGGATTGGTTAATCCAGAGTATGACCCATTTAATCCAGATATAAAACTTGCCGACTACGATGATGCGACACGTCGTCAAAGGATGAAGCTCGGTCAAGATTTCAATGAAAGAAAATCATTCAACTTTACCAATGTCAGAAAAGAAGCAAAAGCGGGGAGTAAAAATCACTTTTGGAGACTTTCTAATTGGGCTGCAAGCTATGCTTATGCGGAAAACCTGCAGAGAGACTTTAATACAAAAAAAGACCTGACAAAAACTTGGACAGGTGCCTTAAATTATAACTACACCTTTAAAGGTAAACCTTTTCAACCCTTCAAAAAATGGAAGCCCGTTCAGAAATCAAAATACCTGAAATTAATCAAAGACTTTAATTTGTTTTTGATGCCGAAAAACATGTCCTTCACCAATGACTATTCGAGAATCTATAATGAACGTCAGGTGAGAAATAACTTGGTTCCAGATTATGAGTTTGACCCTATCTTTTTAAAACGTTTTGATTGGAACAGAAAATATGAAATAGGATACGATATTACGCGAAACCTAAAAACAACATTTAGTGCGCGTAATCAATCAATTTTTGAGGAAGGGAATAATAGCGTGGACAGAAATGAAAACCCAGAAGGATACCAAGAATTTCTAGATACCATTCGTTCCCAAATGTCGACGTTAGGGAAGACAATGCAATACAACCAAAACTTTACGGTCAATTATAAAATTCCATTCAATAAATTTCCTTTAACGAATTGGATTAATGCCAATATAAAATATACGGGAGGCTATAATTGGTCGAGAGCTCCTTTGGGACAGAGTGATTTTGGAAATACGATTCAGAACAGCAGGAATATCAATATGACCACACAAGCCAACTTTGTAAACCTTTATAATAAGGTCCCATTCTTTAAAAAGATTTTGTCTGACGGAAGAAACTCAAGAGGAAGGTTAAATCCAAGGTCCGGTCCTGGAAGTAGAAATTCTGGTGGTACTGAGCAAAATACTCAACCCGAAGAGAATAAAAAATGGGAGTGGATTATTGTGGAAGACCTCGAACCTGATCAGCCACTTGATTCTATGAACAAAGAAGAATTAAAGGCATATAAGAAAAAGAACAGGGCACACAAGCGCAAAGTGCGTAAGGAAGAAAGGGCTAAACGCAAGGTGCCAAAAATCATTGGTTTTTTTGCAAGAATAATCATGACCGTAAGAAATATTTCTGGAACGTACGCCTTGAATGATGGTACGATATTACCCGGCTATGGCGAAGAATCAAGATTTCTAGGAATGAATAGCTCAACCTCACAACTGAGCGGATTTGTATTCGGACAGCAAGGTTATGACATCTTTGGGAGATCTAACGGCTATAGTATTTCAAATTTAGCAACAGAAAACGATTGGTTAATTCGAAATGAGAACCTTAATACACAATATGCCACAACGCACACTGCTAATCTTACGATGAGAGCGACACTTGAACCATTTAAAGATGTAAACATTGATCTGAACTTAAATAGAAATTATTCCGATAATTCAGGAGAGTTTTATAGATGGAACGAAAGTACTGCAGCATTTGAAGGACAAAGCCAATTTCAAACCTCTACCCTTACGTATTCAACAATTACTTGGGGTACCTCTTTTATTAAACAGGGAGCACAATACGAATCTAGTGTTTTTGATGCATTGCTTAATAATAGAACGGGAGTTTCTCAATTGATTGGAGGTCAAAATTCGAATTCCTCACTAACTAGTCCTGGGGGATATTATTCTGGATACTCGGGTAGTCAGCAGGACGTTGTTTTAGGATCTTTCATGACAGCGTTCAATAATTCGACAATCAATGATCGAAATATTGACCCTATGCAAAGCTTGCCTCTACCAAATTGGTCAGTGAACTACAGTGGCTTGACAAAGTACAAATGGACCAAGAAGTTTTTAAAATCATTTATCGTGAGACATGGATATAGCTCAACGGTATCTATAAACGGAATGCAAACCAATCTAAATTCAGAATCTGATGCCCAAGGTCACCTAACAGCTTTAGATATTGACAACAACTACATTCCTGAAATGCAGATTCAAAATGTTGTCATCAGCGAACGCTTCTCACCTTTAATTGGAATTGATGCCAATTGGATCATCGGAAATCATACACTCCAAACGAGATTTGAGTACAAGAAAGACCGTCAAGCCACTTTGGCGCTTAGCAATAATCAGGTTACCGAATCATTATCTGAAGAAATTGTCATTGGAACTGCTGCACGCATTAAAGATGTTAAGCTACCATTTAGAAATATAAAATCTAGTGATGTAAATATTAAATTCGATTTTTCCTTTAGAGACAATCTTACGGTGATTAGAAAAATAGTAGAAAACACGAATCAAGCCACAGCTGGACAAAAAACTGTTGCCATAAAGATATCTGCAGATTACAACATAACAAACAACCTTACTTTGATGTTTTACTACGACCAAAACCTCAATACTCCAAAGGTTCAAACGAGCTATCCTACAGGCAATATAAATACTGGTTTCAAAATAAGGTTCAATCTAGCAGGAGTACAATGATTTTGATTAGAAATGCAGAGCCAGGAGATGAGAAAGATATTCTATTATTGATTCAGGAATTAGCTGTATACGAAAAAGAACCAGATGCAGTTGAGAATACTGCTGAAGAAATCCATTCACATTTATTCGACGAAGGAATATGCGACGCCATTGTTGCTATTAAAAAAGATGAAATCATAGGTTTTGCACTATACTACACCTCCTACTCTACATGGAAAGGCAAATGTCTTTATCTTGAAGATTTATATGTCAAATCAGAAATGAGGAGGTTTGGAACGGGTAAAAAGTTATTTGAAAAAGTAGCAGATGTTGCCCGTTCAAAAAAAGTACGCAGAATGGAATGGCAAGTATACGATTGGAATCAACCGGCAATTGACTTTTATTTAAAACTGAACGCTAATCTCAATAACGAATGGTTGAATGGGCGTATTGAATTTGACTACTAAATCAAATAATAAGTCAAACTCATACTATCTTCAACTCGTACCGCTGTATATTCATTGCGCCAAAGCCAAACCCTAACAACTATGTATATTAGCGATGAAATAAGGAGAGACGCAGGCAACTTCTTATGCAAAAGTTAACTGCTTGGAGAAGCAGTTTTATTTCTAGTTTGATAAGAGTTTAATAGTTTTAGTCGACCCGCCAGGGTCATTGCATGAGAAGTTCCTGTACCTTATTTAATAACTTGCAGTAGCACAAACAATCAATATAAAGGCCTTTCGAGGCCTTTTTTTTATTTCACAAGCTCTGAAAGCACTAATAATAAGTGAAAATACACTTTTCTTCAACAATCTGACACAAATATTCATCGAGACTACTCAAGCTCACTTAAGTATATATCTTAGGAGTGAAATAAGGAGAGACACAGGCAACTTCTTATGCAAAAGTTAACTGCTTGGAGAAGCAGTTTTATTTCTAGTTTGATAAGAGTTTAATAGTTTTAGTCGACCCGCCAGGGTCATTGCATAAGAAGTTCCTGTACCTTATTTAATAACTTGCAGTAACACAAACAATCAATAACGAAGGCCTTTATAGGCCTTTTTTCTATTTGTAAACAAAATCATTTTTGAATAAGCCAATCTTTATAAGCTATACAGACGTGTTTTTTTCAGCTTTTTTCATACCTTTACAGTTAAGGATAAACAGGTCCCTTCTCACGCAACTTTAAAATCTTGCTTGGAGAAGCTAGATTTGTATCATCTAATGATAAGAGTTTAATAGTTTTAGCAAGGTCCAACTTGGACCAACTGTGTGAGAAGCCCTGTCCTTACATCCCTATAGATTTTCTCAAAGGTTTCTTTTTTCCCTAGAATACAATATTGGTCTACTTGGACTAGCATCATTGCTAAAAGCACTCATTTGCAGATTGAGAATATACAAGCCATCCTCAACATTTGAAGGAGCAAAAATAAACTCTGTAATTGTTCTCGTCTTATTTGGATTTTCAGGAACGTTCCAAAAAGTATGATGAAAAGCGAGTACCCCATCATCCTGCTCTTTATCTACGGAAGGTAAATCAACCAAAAGATGCTCTACTCCTTTATCTATGAGAAATTTAGCCACCTTACTATCTAAATATGGCGGATTCGTTCCCGAATAGGTGAAGTTCCTTTTATATTCATTATTTGGAAGGGTTCTTATTACAATTGCTTCAATATTTTCATGTAAATCCAGATCACGCATCTGTTGCAGCGTAATTATTGAATCATTCTTTATTTTCTTTGGCTCAACAGTCACAAGCTGAGCGTTAAAAAAATATCTACTCAGGCTATCATTAACAGAATGAAATTCTTTTGTGATATGACCACAACATTCCGTATGGGTTAAATGGGCATGAGGATTAAAAAAAATATTTTTGAAGTTTACAACACCTCCTTCAGCAACACTCCCAATAAAGTTATTATCCCGAACCGGCTGTACTTTAGGATCTCCCTGGCCCCAAGCCTTCAATCTTGGTCCATCGGCTTTGAGTTCTATTGATAAATCGATGGGTTTCAAGGTATCAATGAATTCCATTTCGTTTAGTTGTAAAATCATGAATCAAAAGTAATACAATATTCCCTTATTATTTATCTCAATATTCTTCAAAAAGTAAGGAACTGCACTATCTTTGTTACATGGAACAAAAACAAGATAAGCTTAAAGAAATCATTTCGCATGCCAAAGAATATGGTTTTGTTTTTCCTTCTTCAGAAATATATGACGGCCTTGCCGCTACATATGATTATGGTCAGCTCGGTGCTGAGCTAAAAAACAACATCAAGCAATATTGGTGGAAATCAATGACACAACTAAACCAAAATATTGTTGGTCTTGATGCCTCCATATTTATGCACCCAAAAACCTGGAAGGCCTCAGGACACGTTGATGCATTTAACGACCCATTAATTGACAATAAAGATTCCAAAAAAAGATACCGAGCAGATGTTCTTTTAGAAGAGCACATGGAGAAAATAAATAAAAAAATCATCAAGGAAATTACTAAAGGTAAAAAGCGATTTGCTGATAAATTTGATGAAACGGAGTTTAGAAAAACAAACCCAAATGTTCTTCGCAACCAAAAAAAAATAGATGATATAGAGGCCTCAATGAAAAAATCATTAGAGGAAAATGATCTAGAATCGCTCAGGAACCTAATTGTCGATCTAGAAATATCATGTCCAATATCTGGATCGAAAAACTGGACAGAGGTAAGGCAGTTTAACTTAATGTTCTCAACAGAAATGGGTTCAGTAGCTGGAGATGCCTCAACGATTTACCTAAGACCAGAAACGGCTCAAGGTATTTTTGTCAACTTCTTAAATGTTCAAAAATCTGGCCGAATGAAAATCCCATTTGGTATTGCTCAAATTGGGAAAGCCTTTCGAAACGAAATTATAGCCAGACAATTCATTTTTCGAATGCGTGAATTTGAACAAATGGAAATGCAGTTTTTTGTACCGCCAGGAGAAGAGCTGAAATGGTATGACTATTGGAAGTCTCAGAGGGAAAAATGGCATAAGAACCTAAACCTGGGAGAGGATTTGCATAGATTTCATGACCATATAAAACTTGCACATTATGCAAATGCAGCATGTGATATTGAATTTGATTTCCCAATGGGATTCAAAGAGCTTGAGGGCATACATTCTAGAACAGACTTTGATTTAAAGCAGCACGAGCAACATTCTAGCAAAAAGCTCAGCTATTTTGATCCCGAATTAAACAAAAGCTATGTGCCATATGTAATTGAAACGTCAATAGGTTTAGATCGAATGTTTTTAGCTGTTCTTAGTGCGGCTTTCAAAAAAGAAGCACTAGAAGGAAACACGACACGAACAGTCTTAAAGATCCCTGCGCCACTCGCTCCAGTTAAGGTGGCAATTTTACCATTGGTAAAAAAAGATGGGCTCCCCGATATTGCGAATGAATTGGCTAACACACTTAAATTTGATTACAACTTTCAGATTGACCAAAAAGATTCAATTGGGAAACGGTATAGAAGACAAGATGCTATTGGAACACCTATCTGCATTACAATAGACCATCAAACCAAAGAAGATAAAACAGTAACAATTCGGTTCAGGGACACAATGAAGCAAGAACGAATAGCACTTTCAGCAATTGAAGGAATATTGGAAAATGAGCTTGGCTGGAAAAAACTACTTCTAAATTTAACATAGATATTGAAGAATTATATTTTTTGTTGCGCATTATGTATTTATAGCCTTCCTTCAATAGGCCAAATGATTCTGAATCAAAGCGGAGAAGCTTTCGAGGTTCCACAATTTTTCAATGAAAAATTCATCCAAAAAAACGGGATAAAAAAAATAAAAGGGTCTTACTCTTTTAAAAAGAATGGAGAACGTATAAGAGAAGTTCCTGGAAGCTATAGCTATAGTTTTGATAAACAAGGAAGACTTGTCTCCATTGTTGATTTAAAATGGAACGGAAAAAAACTAGATACACTTGTTCAATACTACAGCTACAATACGGTTGGCGCATTAAGCACCATAAAAAAAAGCGAGTATGGGGGTATTACCGAAAAAGTAATCCACTATGACAGTCTTAAAAGAAGCATAAAAATCGTAAACTTTCGCGTGAGCATCGATGATAATGGAACGACAATAAACAGAACCGAAATCAACGAAGAGACATTCAGTTATAATGGCATAAAAAAAACAACGTATAACTCCTATGGTTTACCATATCTCATCTCGTTTGACGCATTTGACGAAGATGGATATCTAATTTCTTCTCAGGATAAGCTCAAAAGAAGTGGGACAATTTCTGTAAAGAAATATGAGTATAATGAAAAAGGTTATCTAATAGGAATTGACACCTACTATGATAAAAATCCGGATCCTGTCGAAACATTGACTTTCTCATATGATCCATTTGGAAATATTACCGAAAGGTTGCAAAAAAAAATGAACACCTTAGTAAATGACTTACAAATCATTTATGATACTAAGACGCAGCTTCTATATTCGCTTATACGCCGGAATCCAGGCACGAACTTCATGGAAATTTTACGCTTTACAAGCTACGAATACTTTGAAAAATAAAATAACAGAACTTTAACAATTACTCATAAGCATAATAAAATAAAGGCATACAAGCCTATTTATTCATAGGATAAAGCAATTCGTACGATTTTTAATTAATTTGGCACAATAATTACACATCAGTAGGAAACCCATAATGATATGAAAAACTTATACCTCCTCCCATTGACATTATTACTCTGTGGAAGCATCCATGGACAAAAGGATAAAAACAACTATGACTCCAAATGGTTTATTGGATTTAACTATGGAGCAACTTGGAGCAGTTCCGATATTGACAACTCATGGGATGTAAGAGAGCCTCAATCAGAATCATTAAGGTCTACAAATCCGACAGGATGGAGTTTGTTTCTTGGTAAATCTTTTAATTACGAATATGGTAAAATGTTGAGTTTTGACCTCAGAGGTAGATACCTACGCGGCCACTGGTATGGACAAAATTCGGAGCTAGATTCATCTATAACCTCTATAAGTGAGGATGCGCAATCGATCTATGATCAATACAATAACGCTTATGGTGGATTTATACCAAATTATTATACCAAATTGGATCGCCTGAGCCTTGAATTGGTCATACACCTTAATCGGTTACGCGAAAAAACAGGCCTAGACCCATATATATTTGGAGGGTTAGGGTTTTCTTGGAAATCAATTATGGCAGACTTGACGACACTTAATGAAACTGGGGATAATACTTTATTATACACTGAGGAGCAAATGCTAAACAATGACTTAGACTTTGACTTCGAGACAAATCTGATCGACAGACAAAAATATTTTATGCCTAGCCTTGGATTTGGTTTGGCATATGATTTTGGAAATGCATCAATTGGTTTAGAGCATAAAACAACATTCACACGTGGAGATCAATTTGATGGCTATGTCTCAGAAGCACCGAGACTCGAAAATGATTTATACCACTACACCTCAGCATTTGTGAGATTAAGACTTGGTGGCTCAAATAACACGCGTCCATCTCAACCAGCATCTAACCCATCAGCATCTGGATTCACGAGCTGTCCGACACCTATTGTTGACATTCTTAACACGAATAACACATCGTCTGGTGCGGGAACTGTAGTGATAAATGCGAAGTTGACCAATGTGAATGCTGTAAGTCAAATAAAGCTTACAGATAAGAACAATATGCCTCTACCTTTTGATTATGATGCTACTACGAACAATGTGACGGCTACCGTTTCTTTGGTGCCAGGAAATAATATATTTACGCTTAAAGCGACGACAAACTGTGGCACCGACTTGGAACGGCTAAATATCCAAAATACGACTAGCTCTTCTTCAGGATTTACAAGCTGTCCTTCGCCTATTGTAAATATTTTTAATACAAATAATGTTTCAGTTGCTCAAGGTACAATGGCTATTAATGCACAAGTTGAAAATGTCAATAACGCGGGTGATATTAAGCTTGTGGATGCAAACCAGGTTTCTTTGCCATTTAATTTTGATGTCAATACGAACATGCTTACTGCAACGGTTATCCTTGTTGACGGAAACAATATTTTTGAGGTTTCTGCAGTAAACAATTGCGGCAGTGACGCTGAACAAATAATTGTTCAATACACCAATATAAATTGCCCTTCGCCAATTGTAAATATCTTGAATACGAATAATGCTTCGATTACTCAAGGTACGATGTCTATTACTGTGCAAGTTGAAAATGTTAATACCGCAGCTGAAATCAAGCTTTTGAACGCAAACCAAGTTTATCTGCCATTTAGCTTTGATGCGAATACCAATATGCTTACTGCGACAGTTACACTTGTAGAAGGAAACAACCTCTTTTATGTTTCAGCAGCGAATAATTGTGGTAGTGATGCTGAACAAATAACTGTGCAGCATACAAACATAAATTGCCCATCTCCAATGGTAAACATCCTAAACGGAAACAATTCATCTGTTGCTCAGGGTACGGTATCTATTAGCGCACAGATTGAAAACGTTAACGCAATTTCTGAAATATCTTTCACTAACGCGAACCAAGTTGCGCTTCCCTTTAACTATGACTTCAATTCAAGAACGATGACCGCGTCAGTTAACCTGGTCCAAGGCAGTAACACGTTTTATATTTCTGCGATAAATAGCTGCGGTGGGGATACAGACCAGATCAATATTGAATATACCAATACACCTTGTCCCTCACCGGTCGTAAATATTTTAAATGCCAATGACGCGCAAGTTAACCAAGGGGTAATGTCAATAAGCGCACAAATTCTCAATGTAAACAACACTTCAGAAATCTTATTTACTGATATCAATCAAAACCCTTTATTGTTTAGCTATAATTTCAATACAAATGTATTTTCAGCTTCAGTAACATTGGCTGAAGGAAACAATACTTTTTTCATCTCTGCTGCGAACAACTGTGGTAGTGATACGGATCGACTAAATATTGAGTATACAAATTGTAAAGCACCAACTGGGGTATTCATGAACATGGCAAGTCCAACGGTTGAATCACCTTACGTTATGGTTCAAGCAAGCATACTTGAAATCTCAGATGGGGCAATGGTGAGACTATTTGTAAACAACAACCAGATATTTGGCTTCAGTTTTAATCCAACAACAGGGCTCTTGCAAAGTAATTTATCTCTAGAACCAGGACAAAATTTGATTCGAATAGACTTTGCCAACGACTGCGGCCAAGGAACAATTAACAATACGATTATCTATAATCAATGTGAAACGCCAATTATTGAGTTGATTCATCCTTCTGCGTCAGGAGCAACAAGCAACAACCAGAATCAAAACATTGATATTAAAATTACAGGTACAGATGTTATCAAGAATAATATCAGTGTTAAGCTGAATGGTAAGCTAATGAATCTATCGGCTGCCTCTTTTACAAATCAGCTATTAAGCTTCTCACTTGTTTTAGTGCCAGGAATTAATACAATATCTATTAATGTACAAAACGATTGTGGTTCAGATTCAGAAGTATTTACAATTGATTTTGAAAATTGTATCGCACCTTCCATTGTGTTTAATGGAGTTCAAACAGGCTTAATTACACTGCAGCAGGGTTTAGCATTAAATATTACCATGAATGAAATATTTGGGTCACAGAACATATCCTATAAGCTAAACGGTAAGAATATTTCAGGCCTTCAATTCAATCCAGCGAACAATACTGTATCAGGGAATATATCGCTTGTTCCTGGAGACAATTACTTCACTGTTAGTGCCTCTAACGATTGTGGAACAGCAATAGAGACATTACACGTGATCTATAATGATTGCAAAGATCCTGCGATTTCAATAACTAGTTTGGGCGCTTTAAATGGAGGAACCAATGTTTCGGTGAGTAATTCTGCGTACACTATAATGGCAAGTTTGAGCAATGTTAAGCTAGCCAAGGAAATCTCTGTAAAGCACAATGGGAAAAACATCAACTTTTCGTTTGTAAAAGGGAAATTGTCAAGTAATGTAACACTTGGACCAGGCTTAAATAATTTCAATATTACTGTAAATACTCCATGTGGAGAGGCAAGTGAAAACTTAACAATTGTTTATGACGATTGTCAGCCACCTAGTATAACCTTAAAAGTTCCGACAAGTAATGCGATTCAAAGCACATCTCAAAAGGTTCAAATCATCGCAAAGCTGACGAATATAAGTGACATAAGTCAAATCACCTTATCAAATAATGGATCTCCTGTCCCATTTGCGTATAATAATGGAATCATTAAAGCTCAGGTTACACTAAGCGATGGTATCAATACAGTTGTCATCAACGCTAAAAATCCATGTGGGGAGGATACTGAAAGTATCTCAATCACTTATGAACCTTGTTTAATACCTGATGTTGTATTGAATAGTTCAACGCCATCCGTAATCATGACATCGGCTGTTCCTTTGACCGTAGGGATAAATAATTACGCTGCAAGCACAACCGTAACAATTAGCGTGAACGGCCATAGTGTTGCCAGCTCATATTTTCAAATTACAAATGGCACGTTAACTGGCTCTATTCCGCTAATTAATGGAATGAATACCATCGTAATTTATGCTGTTAGCCCTTGTGGTTCTGATTCAGAGACGATTTCAATTCTAAGATGTAAAAACCCATCGGTTAATTGGATCAATCCTGCACTTGTGAATACTGTAGTTACAAGTGAAAGCTTCACACTTCAAGCTATGGCTAATAATGCTTTAGACGAATCAAATATTCAGTTCACATTCAATGGTTCTCCAGTACCATTTAGCTTCAATAGCAATACAGAAATGCTAAGTGCGACAGTTAATTTGACACCTGGAAATAATGTTTTTGCCATTAGAATTCAAAATACCTGTGGTGCGGCAAATTCAAATATTTCTGTGATTTACAATCCAACCATCGAGGCTCCTCAAAACCCTGGAAACAATAACAACGGGAACAATGGAAACATAAACAATGGGAAAAGTCCTAAGAGTAATAAAGGAAATAAGACGCCTAATAAAACAAGCAAACCGAAAGGAGGACAAAGTACAAAAGGAAGTTCCTCTAAGCAAGCACCAAAAAGTGGGCAACCCAAAGCGAATTCTAGTTCCGGAAATAAAGTAAATTCAAAAAAGGAAAAAGAGACTCCAACACCTCCTGAAACACCAATCAAAAACAATGGAAAAGGAAAAGGCCGATAGGCCTTTTTTTATTGGTTTTACTGCACTTTCTCATTAAATCTTAGTATGTTTGCAGACTAAAATTATTAACAGCTATGGCATTAATTGGTAAAATCAGAGAGAAGTCAGTTCTTCTTGTAATCATTATTGGACTTGCATTACTCGCTTTTATTGCGGGAGATTACTTTAGCACCAGAGGTGGCGGTGTTGAAGGGGAATATGGCGTTGGTCATGTTTTTGGAGAAAAAGTAGACCTCAACCGTTATAACTATCTTAGGTCGAGATACCAAGAATCTGCCTGGCCGATATTAGTGGATTCGCTTGTGATGACTAAGGAATATCAGGGATTAGGAATATCGGTTTCAGATAAAGAACTCAATAGCTATCTGATGGCGACAGATGGATTTGATATTTGTCCAGACCAAAATATAAGATCCTTTTTTACAGATTCAGTAACGGGCCAAATCACGGAGCAATCTAAAATTGACGGACGTGTAAAATTAAAAAAGCAGCTTAGTGAAATCAAAAAAGATAAGGGGCAATGGAAAGATATCAAGCGCTATTATGCTAACCAGAGAATGCGTCAAAAATATCTGGATGTTGTTTCACAAGGGATATATGTTTCAACGATAGAAGCAGAGGACGATTACGCGGCAAAGAATGCAAGAAAAAACATTGACTATGTCTTAAAAAACACGAATAGTATTCCAAATGAGAATATAGAGGTCAAAGAGGCAGAGCTTTCAGCATATTTTTCGGATCATAAATGGGATTCAAAATACCAAAGCGATGAGGCATACAAGGTGGTTAAATTCTTCAGCATTGATGAATCTCCTTCAGCCAAGGATACAGCCAATTTCAATACAATGTATGCATCCTTAAAAGAAGGATTACAAAATGCAAAGAACGATACGATTTATTCGAATTCAAAAAGCGACATCAAGCTATCCTTCTTTAATTCAAGATCGACCTTTGTTCCTGAAGCACACTTTAAAGCTGAAGAACTGTTTACCTACCCCAAGAATATGGATAGCACTTTTGCCAACGCACCTGCCGGTACTATTGTAGGACCTTATGCCTGTGGTCCAAAAATGAAGACCAAAACAAATGGTTTGAACTATTATGCAGTATCAAAGGTCTTAGGAAAAACACCTTCACGGATCAAAGCAAGACACATCCTTTTGGAAGTTAGTGCAGAAAGAGACTCAGCTATGATTGTTGCCTTATCTAAAACTTTGCTTGGTCAGCTACAAAAAATAAAAGATAGAAATCCCTTGTTTGAAAACTTAGCTAGAACAAACTCTGCCGATGCAAGTGTTGAATTTGACAACTTACTAGAACTTACTTTAAACTATCCTGAGCAAAATAGAACGAAATTTTACGGAAATGAGATTTCAGCGTTTTGCACCAATAATCCAGTAGGTACAATTGGAATTGTTCAGTCTAAATTGGGAACGCACATTGTTGAAGTTCTTGAAAAGGATGAAAAGAGCCTACCAAAACTGGCAACCATTTTTAAGGAATTCAAACCTTCGGAAGAAACGATGAGTTTAAAAGAAAAAGAGTCCGACAATATGCTTAGCTCCCTTTATCAAGGAATTACTAAATTGAAATCACAGAAAGAAATCAGAAGCTTTTTTGATTCGATTGTAAGGGCTAAATCCTATAAGCCGAGAGCAGTAAAATTAACAGATAACAGTCCTGTCGTTCCTGAAAACTACTTAAATACTGTAAGTGCTGGAGATCGTCTAATTAGAGCGGCATACAAAGAAGGAGCGCAAGTCGGGACCCTTGTCGGTCGACCGATAAGAGATAAAAACACCTATGTGATTGGCATGGTCTATTCAACAAGGTCCAAAGGATCACCAAGCTTTAATGAAGTTGAAGATGAAATTCGAAAGAATTATGTGCGAGACTTGAAAGCCCAAATGATTGTAAAGGAATTCGAAGGGAAATCAATTCAAGACCTTGTAAAAGAACAGAATTTACAGGTTCAGTCTCCATCAGTTACATTGAAGAGCCTAAACAATATAGACCCTAAAATCGGAGGTGCATTATTTTCAGAGAAGAACAACAAGGAAAACATCTCTCTTGATGCAATGGCGGGGGAAAATGGTGTTTATAAGATATTTATAAAGTCAGCAAATGTACCTGTTGACAAGAAAAGCTTTAAGGTTGAAAAAGAACAAATGAATACAGAGTTAATCGGTAAAATGGTTAAATCTCCCATCAATTACAACCAAAATAGAAAGCCCTCTGAAGAAAGCTTTTTGATTAATGGTTTATACAAGAAAGCAGATATTATCGACAACAGAAAGCTGTTACAGCTTAGCGTTAGGAATTAATTAAGGATTTAGCAGCCCAAACAGGCCATTAGGGAAGCCTACCCTGTATGAGCTAAATCTTGAATCTGCTTTATAATAATCTGTAGAAATAATCTGTGCATGACTTTTTAAAGCAGACTCCCAGGTGTGATAATCATTCTCTCTCGATTCTCTTGTCCCAGAATCTGACCTTGTTCTAATAATGAAATTTGGAACAAGATTATGAATATCCGCCCTGCTAGTAACGGCATTGTTTCTTAATAAAAAGACCGTGTTTTTGTCATTAATGTCACCATAATAAAACATGATAGGCTCAATAAAAGATTTGTATAAATGTTGATTACTGCCTTCTAAGACAAAAATAAACTTCCCCTTTACCTCTTTTAGCGCTGGCCACCCTATGGTATTAATTCTTGACCTCAAACTTAAACACGTATCCTTAAAATGCTTCGGACTATAAATCTGATTTGGATTGAGCACCGACCTGATTTCAGCCTCTAATTTCACATATGCCATAGAATCAAATGGGATACAAGTTTTAAAGCCCAAAAATTTGAGTGCTTTAGATTCATCAGCAGGATGAGAGCCTTTAGCCTCGATATTGATATAAATTGGTAAGTGACCAGAATGTGCTTCGCTCCAAGTCTTCAAATCTTTTAAGGCAGATTTAAGCGTTAAATAATTGGTTTCAAAGTCTACATCGGAAATGTGTAATATTTTAAATCCAGGCTTCTTTAACCCCCCTCTTTTTAGACGTTGTCTTTGACCAAATAGGAATAAATTGACCCGCCTGCGTTTGTATCGCCCCCCCTCAGGATCATAATTGACATCAAGCTCTATCCCTCTAATCCCATAGTCATTAAATTGCTCTGAAAAAGGCAAATGTCCATAATCAATATAATCAGGATTGTTTTGATCACCTAGCTTATCCTGAAACTTTTTCAAGAAACGTAAAACCTTATGGTGAGGCCTCTTTTTATAGCTATTGTGTGAAGCTAAAATTCTAATTTCATTCAACGGAGTATCATCACTTGGGAGTTGTGCAAAAGAAAGGCTAGAAAAAAAAACCATGCAATAAAAAACCAAAAACTTCATTTCTTAAAACTTTTAGAGATTAAAGAACGAAGCTCTGCTCTAATACATTCGTATCTCAAGTTTGGGTAATGGCTCACTTTAAATTGATCTATATTCGTAAAATTACGCTTCTCTCCTTTCACTGAAAAGAAAGTAAAACTATCGATATTCAATTCTTGAATAATTGTATGAATATTATGCCGATACCAGTAATTAGGGTTGTCTAGCATCCTTGGGGTATAAGTGAATATATAATCTGAATCGCCACGATAACCATTTAACGTAAGACCACCTTGGAAATCCTTAGTAAGTGAAAAAACAGGCTCATTATTATAATTTGAATTTAAGAAATATGGTACCTCAACAAATACGTAATCTAAGGTATTCTGTTTATCTAACAAAGGGACTAAATCCTCATACACCTCTGTTCTTTTATCCCAAGAACGAATGGTATTAATCACCTGCATTTCCATTGAGGCAAACCATAAGACAGCAATGACATAAGACAAAAGATAGAATCTACTATTTAAAAGCCATATACAAACTAAAGCTAGGACAAGGGACATAAATAAATGACTAGGAAGAAGCATTTTGTTATATAAACCATAAGTTACTGCCGGATAATTCGAAAGAACAAAAATGAAACAGCAAGCAAAAATTGTAATTAATGCATGCAGAAAGGTTCTTTGGTCCCATTTCGTATTAGATGCTAAATTTGAGCAATACACCAAAGGAATAACTAATAAGCTCATCCATAATAAGGGTTCAGATACGTAAAAGGGAATCACCTCCAACAAGAGCAAAGGAATCTCGACAAACATTGCAAAGAAATAATAGAAGCCTTGTAAAATAGAATGATGAGATAAAGAAAAACCATATACTTCGTCACCAATCTGATAGTATGGCCCAATCACGAACTTTAAAATGAGTACAGCTATAAAAACTAATCCGGTTGTAAACAATATATTCCTGAACCTTACGATGCTCTTGGAATTGCTCCATAGCTGTAATAGCGGAAAAAGGAACAAGGGGAAAACTATTTCACAAGAAAGTAAAGCCAATAAAGACCACGAAAAATAAATGAAATAAAAACGAAATGTACCCTTCCTATTTTGGTTTTGAGTAGATCTAAGCGCTAAAAGAAAAAAGATGATCGACAATATATATCCCGTTTGCATCGCATTAAATAGCTGGGAAGAAGCAAAAATGGGAAAGGATAAAAAAAACAAAAACAACAATCCTCTATTCCTTCCTAATGACTTTTTAAAAACAAGATGGGCAATATAAACAAGAGCTGTCCATAGTAATAGGCGAAAAATATTATAAAGCAAATAACCTGAACCAAATAAGTGAAGCGCGGTCGTTTGTATGAGGCCATATATGGGTCGTGAAACATGACCAGATCTCGAAAGACTATATTTTAAATCTTGCCAATAATCAGAACCAACATGGGCCACAAGCGACAAATCATCTGAAGTTCCAAATCCGCCAAATAAAATGAGGGGAACATATAATAATAGCGCCAATAAAATTAACCAGTAATAACCATGAAACCACTGAGGCTTCATTAAGAAATATCTAATTTTGAAAGCAAATCATCCTCAACTTTTTGAGGCATTGTAACCTTTAAAAGCGGTTCTTTTTCCATTGCCCTTGCGATGGCGAAATTTGCATTTTCATTTCTAGCCCAGCTTCTCCTTGCAATTCCATTGTTGACATCCCAATGCAACATTTGCTTGATATGTTGAGATGACTTTTCACTACCGTCGATAAGCATTCCAAAACCACCATTGATGACCTCTCCCCAACCAACACCACCACCATTATGGATAGAAACCCATGTAGCGCCTCTGAAGCTATCTCCTATTACATTTTGTATAGCCATATCCGCTGTATATCTAGACCCATCATAGATATTCGAGGTCTCGCGATAAGGCGAATCGGTTCCAGAAACGTCGTGATGGTCACGACCGAGAACAACAGGTCCAATTTTATTTTCTTTGATCGCTTGATTAAAGGCCTCAGCTATTTTCATTCGACCTTCCGCATCAGCATATAAGATTCTTGCCTTTGAACCCACTACCAATTGATTTTCACGAGCACCCTTTATCCATTGAATATTATCAGCCATTTGCTGCTTTATTTCGGGAGGGCTCGTTTGCATCATTTCTTCTAAAACTGCGCAAGCAATTTCATCTGTTTTATCCAAATCACTTTGTTTCCCAGAAGCACAAACCCAGCGAAATGGACCAAAACCAAAATCAAAGCACATAGGTCCTAAAATATCTTGTACATATGAAGGATAAATAAAATCATCTCCATTTTCGGCTCTTAATGCTGCTCCTGCTCGAGTCGCTTCCAATAAAAAGGCATTGCCGTAATCAAAGAAATAAGTTCCTTTATCTGTGTTTCTTTGAATCGCAGATGCATGGCGTATTAAACTGGCTTGAACTTTTTTCTTAAATAAATCAGGGTCTGAAGACATCATTTCATTTGAATCTTCAAAACTTTGTCCAACAGGGTAATACCCTCCAGCCCATGGATTATGCAAAGAGGTTTGATCCGATCCCAAATCAATATGAATGTTATTAGTATCAAACTTCTCCCATACATCTACAATATTACCTAGATAGGCAATTGAAACTACCTCTAAATCTTCTTTTGCCTTTTGAACACGTTCGCAAAGCTCATCTAAATCTTCTATTACCTCATCAACCCAACCTTGATCATGACGAGTTCTAGCCGCCTTAGGATTAACCTCTGCGGTTACCGAAATGACACCGGCAATATTTCCAGCTTTTGGTTGAGCTCCTGACATGCCACCAAGTCCAGCTGTAACAAACAGCTTACCTTGTGTAGATTCATTGGGCTTTGTCATTTTCCGAATGGCATTTAGTACAGTTATTGTTGTCCCGTGAACGATTCCTTGTGGACCAATATACATATACGAACCAGCAGTCATCTGGCCATATTGAGTTACCCCCAATGCATTAAACTTTTCCCAATCATCTGGTTTTGAATAATTAGGGATCATCATTCCATTTGAAATGACAACACGAGGAGCATTTTTGTGCGAAGGAAACAAGCCTTGAGGATGACCTGAATTCATAACTAAGGTTTGCTCTTCAGTCATTTCTGATAAATACTTCATGGTCAATCGGTATTGAATCCAATTCTGAAATACAGAACCATTTCCTCCATAAGTAATGAGCTCATGAGGGTGTTGAGCAACTGCCAAGCTCAGGTTGTTTTGAATCATCAGCATGATTGCCTTTGCCTCCATACATTTACCCGGATACTCTGAAATAGGACGCGCTGTAATCTCATGATTGGGACGGTATCTATGCATATAGATGCGTCCATATACATTTAATTCATTCAAGAATTCTGAAATCAATTGATCGTGCTGTTCTTTAGGAAAATAGCGCAACGCATTCCTTAAGGCAAGTTTTTTTTCCTCAACATTAAGAATCTCTTTGCGCTTAGGAGCGTGATTTATAGATGGTTCTATTGGTTTTTCTGCAGGAATTTGAGCAGGTATTCCTTCCAGGATTTCTTGAGCAAACGGCTTCATATTTCTTGATTAGTTAGAAATACAAAGTTAAGTGTTTCTTAGTATTTCAGCACAACAAACCCATGCTTTTGTACGGCTTCTCCTCCTTCAAAGGTTGCATCGACTTTATAGAAATAAGTGCCTTCTGTTGCAAGCTTTCCAGTTTTTTGATTCGTCCCATCCCAAATACCGGCAGGATCAGTATATTGATGGATTACATTCCCCCATCTATTTAAAATTATACAATTGAATTCTTCAATTCCGTTGTAGTTGACAAAAAACTCATTGTTACCCACCGTTGAAGACAATACAATAACATTAGGTACTTCAAGATCACAACCATAAAACAACAATTCAGAATCATCAGTCGCAACTCCACACTGATGGTTGAGTGTTACCGTATAAATCCCTTCCTCATTCACAGAAATAACAGACCCCTCCTCGCCATTACTCCAATTAATTAAATAGTCAAGTGGATATCCTGCTTGAACTGGATCTGGAATAGGAATTGCAGCTAGATTAACCATCGAACCAAAACAAACACTAGTATCCATAGCCACAACGTTATAATTTGGTGGAAAAGAAACAAAAATAGTTTGGTCATTCACACATATGGGATCTGTAAAGGTTAAGTCATAAACACCTGCCAATGAAGTGCTTACGTTTGGGTTTAAAACATTACCAGAGACATCGATTTCAGTACTCGAGGAAGACCAAAAACCACCATTAGGGGCATTGGTTCCCGTAATTTGAAAAGCATAATCACAAACTATAGTGTCATTTTGAATTGTAGGAAGTGGTAAAATTGTGAAATCATCTGAAACAACGTAACACTCATTAGTAACATCAAATTCATAAAGACCTGCATTATTTACCATTAAAGTGGAATCCATACTACCATCATTCCAGCTATATTCAATATAGGGAACGTAACCTGAGTCTAAATCCTGCGCTGTAACAATTGGAACAAGCTCAAAATTGGAACCTTCGCAGACATTTGTATCGGGCATTTCAATAAACAAATAAGGAGGATAATGAATTTGAGAAGTCACGGTAACATTACATTCGTTGTCAGTGTAAGAGACATCAAAATACCCTCCTGAAGAAGAAGTAATTAAGGGATTGTCTAATAAACTATTGCTTATTGTAATAGCCGTATCAAGGGTTGACCACTCTCCTCCACTAAAGGCTACAGTTCCCGAAACTTGAAAAGCTAAATCGCAGGCAATAGTATCAGGAAATATTTCAGGCCCTTCGGTTACCGTAAATGAAACAGTTGTGTCATAAGGACAGCCATAATCGTCAATAATATTAAAAACATAGCTGTAGGTTCCAATTGATGTTGGTTCAACAACAATGGAAGTATCGTTTTGTCCAGAAATAATGGTAGGATCATTGTTCCACCAACTTGTATCTGCAGAGGTTTGATAAGAACCTAAGCCAGGAAAATATGATGCATCAAAAAATAATCCCCATTCAAAAATATAACCATCATCAATACCAATGTTGTCTTGTACAAAAATTGTCCAATTACCGTTAACAGGACATCCAATAAGCGAGTTAAATGAGGTTTCCGGTTGGTATACATTGTTAGGATTTATAGATGGTCCATTATTACCGAAATTAGGAGCGGGTATTGTGTTACCCAGATTGTTGGTGATTGAACCATTAATATCATTAAAAACTGAACTAAAACAATATTCCCAACCCTCACCTGGACCACCCCCACCTGAATCGTCTATAGGATCACCCATGTAGGTACCAAAGCCCGAGCTTCCTCCTGGTAAAAAACCTCCGGTGTATGAATTTACAAGGGGAACTGTGGTGCCATTCGGACACTGCAACCAAATTTCTAAATCACCCAAATAAGAATGCTCCATGGTTATACAAACCTGGTTCAGGTCTTGATCATTCGTTATTGTAGAACCTCCCGGAAATCCATTAATAGTAATGGGTGCTTGGTATTGTTGACCCGAACCATCTGGCAAGTAGGTCAATCCCGCAAAATTACCTCCCAATTCAAATGAACCAGAAGGAATTTCAATACCGACAGTATCTTGTGATGTAACACCACCAATAAGGGTTGTACTGGCTCCTAAACAAACCGAATCTTGTAATGGTCCTGTTCCTGCAAAGCTAGGTAGCAAGGATACCCTTACTTTGCTTCTAACACGCTCATTCAGGGGGAATTGATCTTCTATTTTTAAGTCAACTAGATAGCCTGCCCTATCAGGCGGAGTAAACCAAATAGAATCATTATTCGGATAAACATTTCCATCGGTAATATTCCATTCAAAATCAATATCCGAATCAACATTTTGAGAATAACCATAACCAGTAGAGTCTAAAGAATTCTGGAAAATAGGTTTTGCAACAAACAAAATACTGTCTCCAAAGCATATATCCACGAACCCTGTATCTACAGGATTTATAGCGTCTGGGCCAACACCATTTACATAAGCCTCCATATGGGCTTCAAATGGTTGAAATTGGTTTCCACAAGATGCATTCGCGAGCCAACCCGTTCCCTCACCTGCTCCGTCAGTGATAAAAACAACAGTTAAACATCCCGAAGGATTATTCCAACTAGCTTGGTAGGTAAAACCCGTTGGATCAGTTACGGAATTATGAATCCCAAGAAGAGGAGCATTCGTATTAGGTCCATCGTAAACTTGAATAAAATCAGAGCCATCAACATCAAATTCAAATCCAGAACCAGAACCTACATCAATAGCAAAGGTTATAGAAGCTTTTGTTCCAAGATTCAAGTCTGGACAAAAAACAGTCGTATCGTTGAAGTTGGGCGGATAATTACCTGTACCACCGGGGTCTTGAAAATTAGTACCCGTAATACCGAAATTATTGCAATCCATGGGATTATTTTCTGGGAAGCCATCGTCACCCATGATTACAACTTGAGCCCAACTATGTGTAAAAAAAGACACAAAAAGCAAGAATGTGAGAATATTCCGCATCATAATTTTGCTTGTTTTTCTTGATTTAAAACCCAAAATGATTTCACAACAAGTAGCTTTCCTTCACTTTCCCAATAAAAATATTGATTTTGGTCTTTTATTTTTAGACCAAAATCAGTAAAAGTGGGATTGTTGGCACTTTCTTTCAAAGAAATAACTGGTAGACTGGAATGCTTAGCTTCATGATATTCAGAGGTGTAAATGGCATGGTCAACAGCATAGTTTAATAATTGGAATTGATGTTCGTCTGCTTGCTCAATAAGATTTAGCTCTTCTTGACTGTAACTCAGGAGCAATTTGCTGTTTTTATCTTGAGAAAAAGCTTGAAAACATAGACATAAAAATAAGGTGATAGAGAATAATAATTTCATAAACATATTGTTTTCATCATTATAGACCTTCAAATCGTTGAAAAGTTGCTCCTTTTGTTAAAAGAAAAACACAAGTCTAATGACAATTAAAATTAGCTTTGTAAAGTTAGCAATACTATCCAATAAATAAAATCATGAATAAAGAGGACTTAAAAGCAATTTCATCGCAAGTAAGAAGAGATATAGTACGAATGGTTTCTGCTGTAAAATCAGGACATCCAGGTGGTTCTTTGGGTTGTGCCGACTTTCTAACTTATTTGTATTTCGAGGCCATGAATCATAATTCGTCTAATTTCACAATGGATGCCTTGAATGAAGACGTATTTTTTCTTTCAAACGGACACATTTCACCTGTTTGGTATAGTGTTTTAGCGCGCAAAGGCTATTTCCCTGTGCCCGAATTGGATACATTTCGTAAAATATCTTCCCGTCTACAAGGGCATCCCTCAACAGATAAGCAGCTCGAAGGTATAAGAATGGCCTCTGGTTCACTAGGTCAAGGTCTATCCGTAGCAATAGGCACAGCACAAACAAAAAAATTAAACAAAGATAAATCGATTGTTTATACGCTACATGGGGATGGAGAACTTCAAGAAGGACAGATTTGGGAGGCAGCAATGTATGCGGCAGCAAACAAGGTTGATAACCTTATTGCGACTATAGATTTTAATGGAAGACAAATAGACGGAGATGTTGATGATGTGCTCTCTCTAGGTTCTTTGACTGAAAAGTGGCAAGCTTTTGGATGGGAGGTTCTAGAAATGGACGGACATAACTTTGATAACATACATAACACCATGACAGAAGCTAAACAGAAAATAGGCCATGGAAAACCCGTTGTAGTCATTATGAAGACAGAAATGGGAATGGGTGTAGATTTTATGATGGGTACCCACAAATGGCATGGTGTTGCTCCAAATGAAGAACAATTGAGTGATGCACTGAGCCAACTTGAAGAAACTTTAGGCGATTATTAGTGTATAAATTTTTAAGCATCTTATTCATTTTTACTTCATTGGCTTCATACAGCCAAAAGAAGACAAGGATACTATTTATTTTAGATGCTTCAAATAGTATGAATCTAAAGTGGGATAATCAAACCCGAATGGAATCTGCTAAGGAAATATTAAATGAATCTATAGAAGACTTGAGGGGGATACCTGATTTAGAAATTGCCCTTAGGGTTTACGGCCATCAATCAATAGTAAACAACACATTTCAAGACTGTAACGATACAAAGCTAGAGGTACCCTTTGGGAAAAACACCATTGATGAGATAAAAAAAACTGTAAAGTATTTGAATGCAAAAGGAGCTACACCAATTGCCCGATCTTTAGAGGCGGCAGCAGGTGATTTCCCTACGAGTGATGCGCGCAATTTCATCATTTTAATTACGGATGGGCTAGAATCATGCGACAATGACCCCTGCATCATTGCCAAAAAACTTAAAGAAAAAGAAGTGAATGTGACACCTTTTGTGATTGGAATTGGACTTGACCTCTCCTATCTGGAAAAATTCAATTGTATTGGTTCTTTCACTGAGGCTGAAAATAAGAAAACATTCAAATCAGTATTGACGAATATTATTGATAAAGCGCTCCTTAACACGACTGTTCAGGTCAACCTAAATGATCTTTCGCTTAAGCCCAAAGAAACTGATGTAAGCATGTTTTTCTATCGCGCAGGAAGCCAAGAATTACTCTACACGTATACACATACCCTGAACCGATATAAAAACCCTGACACCTTGGTATTAAATCCGGAAATCAAATACGATTTAATGGTTTCGACCTTACCCGAACTAAAAAAGAAAAATATAGAAATTAAGGAGCATACGCATAATACAATTATGGTAGACGCTGCTCAAGGATATTTAAAAGTTATCAGCTCAAGAAGTAATTACAAGACAAAGTATCAAGCACGTATATCAAAGAAAGGTGCAAAAGAAACCATAAACCATCAAGACCTAGGGAGTACACAGAAATATTTGATTGGAGAATATGACCTAGAGATTTTTACACTGCCAAGAACCTATAAAACAATTGAAATAAAAGAATACAAAACCAGCACAATCGATATCCCTGCACCGGGTATATTAGACCTGAGAACTGCAAAACTATATGTGGGCCAAATATTTGTGAAACGAACAAATAACGATTACGAATGGGTATGTAACTTAAACCCAAAAGTACGGGCACAAAAATGGCAGCTTCAACCTGGAGAATATAAAATTGTTTTCCGCGAAAAGGACCAGTTCACTAGCGCATACACAAATGAAAAAACATTTAGCATTAAAACATTGAATACGAATTATTTAAAATTATAACTATGGAGAGTATTGAAATATTAGGAAATAAAGATACACGTTCTGGCTTTGGCGAGGGACTTGCTGAACTAGGCGCGCAGAATGAAAATGTTGTTGCCCTTTGTGCTGACCTAACAGGTTCATTAAAAATGAATGCCTTTCAAAATGCTTTTCCTGATCGATTCTTTCAAGTGGGTATTGCTGAGGCAAATATGATGGGTATGGCAGCAGGAATGACCATTGGTGGTAAAATTCCTTTTACAGGAACCTTCGCCAATTTCTCTACCGGAAGGGTGTATGATCAAATCAGACAATCTATCGCATATTCTCAAAAAAATGTGAAAATATGTGCTTCTCACGCTGGATTGACACTTGGAGAAGATGGTGCAACACACCAAATTCTAGAAGATATTGGAATGATGAGAATGCTTCCAAATATTACTGTTGTAGTACCCGCAGATTTCAACCAGACAAAACAAGCCACAAAAGCAATTGCAGACCATGAAGGTGCCGTTTATTTAAGATTTGGAAGACCTGTAATGCCGATTTTTATAAAGCCCGATGCTGTTTTTCAAATTGGGAAAGCAGACATCATTCAAGAGGGAACTGATGTGACCATCATTGCATGTGGACATATGGTATGGAAATCCATAGAAGCCGCTCAGCTTTTGGCAGCTGAAGGAATTTCTGTAGAGCTCATCAATATGCATACGATAAAGCCGCTAGATGAAGAAGCGATACTTAGGTCTGTTGCTAAAACCAAATGTGTTGTAAGCGCAGAGGAACACATGGCTAATGGGGGACTTGGTGAGGCTGTCGCCCGTGTATTGGCGTCAAACACACCTTGCCCTCAAGAATTCATTGCAGTGAATGATTCATTTGGAGAAAGTGGCAAACCTATGGACCTCATGGAGAAATATGGGCTCGGTGCTTCTCATATTCATGCCGCTGCACTTAAAGTAATTCAAAGAAAGGGCTAAGAATCTAAAGCTTCGAGCAACTCATTAATAGAAGACATTTTCGGTAAGCAACTTTTATTTTGGCATAGGTAGATCCCATTTTCTTTTTGTCCCTGAGACATTGGAAGTTCTTTGTGATAGCTGATTACATGACTGTTTTGAATAAGCTTTGAAAGCTCAGTATGTTCAATAGGTGCAGATAGAAGTACACTTATTTCTTTACTCCCATTAAGAAGTCTTTCATAGAGCGCCATCCAATTTACATAGCTACTTGGATATTTATTAATGAACCCTTGTACAGTGGCCAGCATCAGTTTACATTTATCAAGCCAATCCTCTATTCTGTAATAAGTGCCTAGGATATTTAGGTTATGAGCCATGACCGAATTAGAAGAAGGTACAACATCGTCATCGATATCTATTTTCCTTGCAATCAATTTCGAATCGCTTGGGGTGTAATAGAAAAGCTTCTGTTTTTCACTATAAAATTTATTGATCACAGTCTCGCATAGGTCTTTGGCATATTCTAAATGTGAAAGCACACCGTTGATTTGATATAGCTTTATAAAAGCCTGAATTGTCAAAGCATAGTCGTCTAAAAAACCGTTAATATTTGCCTTGTTATTTACAAAATTACGTGCAATTAAGCCATCCTTTCCTGTCATTTTTCCACGGATCCAATCTGCAATTGATTTCGCTTCATTTAAAATCTGACGGTGGTTAAAAGCAAGATATGCTTGACAAAAACCATCTATTAATAATGCATTCCAAGAGGTCAGTGATTTGGTATCTATAATTGGCTTAATTCGCTTTTCTCTGCGCACTGACAAAATCGACTTGACGCGATTAATATTCGCATACGCTTCGTCCTCCGTCCAATTTTGTTTTCGTGCAAAATCATCAATAGAAGCTGTTTTTTGAAGAATAAACAAGTCATTTTCCCAACACGTTTCTGGTCGAATATTATAAAGATCTTTAAACCAAGAATAATCGGTTTTAAGAAGTTCTTTTAGCTCCAATTCTGTCCAACAATAATAACCTCCTTCCGAACCTCCACTATCCGCATCTTGAGCGCACAAATAGGAGCCTGACCTCGCTCTTAAATTACCTAATAAATAACCAAAAGTTTCCTCCACAATGGAACGATAAAACCGGTACTCACTTGCATCAGAAGTATTCCTTGCCGCGTTGCTGTATACCGCCATTAGCTGAGCATTATCATAAAGCATTTTTTCGAAATGTGGCACCTTCCAGGAGGCATCTGTAGAATACCGTGCAAACCCACCCTCAATATGGTCATATATCCCTCCATTCGCCATACAAAAAAGGGTCGTGCTTATATGATGTTTAAGGACTGTATCATTCTCTTTGTATCCATAGCTTAATATGAAATCAAGATGGTTCGGCAGCGGAAATTTAGGTACATATTTATAGCCACCATAAACTGAATCAAATGAGGATTTCAGGCTCATTACCCAGTCATTTAAACGCTCTTCGTTAATACTACCCTGATTATTCACGCGTTCATAATGTTCGTCCTCAAGATTTTCTTGCATTTCTTGCGCAAACTCCTCAACGCGCTTCGGTTCGTTTTTATATGTCTCAACAAGCGATTTTAAAACTTTAAGCCACTTGTGCTGAGTAAAGTATGTACCTCCATAGATTGGCCTACCGTCAGGAAGTAAAATACAATTTAAAGGCCAGCCCCCTTGTACTCCCATTAAGTGCAATGCCGACATATACAATTGATCTACATCTGGACGCTCTTCACGGTCTACCTTTATATTTATAAAGTTGGTATTCATGAAACGCGCGACATCCTCATTTTCAAAGCTCTCTTTTTCCATGACATGACACCAGTGACATGCGGAATAGCCAATACTCACGATCACCAGTTTGCCCTCGAATTTTGCATCACCAAAGACCTCATCACTCCATGGCTGCCAATGGATAGGGTTTTTAGCATGCTGCAAGAGGTATAGAGAAGTTTCGCTGCCGAGTTTATTGTCTTTCATCGATGATGTTTGTATAAAAACTATATTTGTTTAGCAAAGGTTTTTGAATGAGGGAATATAAACCAATAAATGTACTTTTTTTTCTTTTACTGACCTGCGTAATCCTGCTTCCCCTTGTCTATTTTGCACCAATTGATGGCTATGTCATTTTCGGTCAACGTTTTAAGTTCTTGACCTGGGGAAAACTACTAACACCGAAAGAACAAGAGAAACTAGACCTGGATTTCTTAAAGGAGGTTGTTGTTTCTGATATCAATGATGAATCCTTTGATGCACAAATAGACTCAACACAAACAGAGTTAGGGCTTCCTACAAAAAGTGCAGTGCTTGCCGTGGCGAGCCAAACGCATCTAGAACAAAATGATTTCGCAAATAAACAACTGAATTCCTTCTTCTCCGAACTCAAATATATCGCTCAAAAAAAACAAAAGCTTTCGGTTTTCCACTATGGAGATTCTCAAATTGAAGGCGATCGAATGACGGCATTTATACGCCAAAGACTTCAAAGTCAATTTGGAGGTGCAGGACCTGGATTAATTCCAGCAATAAATGTATATAGTACTATATCGTTTGGGCATAAATATTCTGAGAACTTTGAACGAAAAATCATCTTTGGGAAAGAAAAGTTGAGCACAAAAAAATATGGAGCTATGCTATCGGCAGCCACGTTTAGAATTGACAGCCTAGCTTATAAAGAGGGGAGACCAACTGAGGCATGGATTGAACTTACCCCTTCAACAAAAGGCTACTCCCGATGTAAAGCCTTCACGAATGTGAATTTATTTTATTCGGATTGCGTGGACACTTGCGTCATTGATGTTTATGAAAACAATGTACTGATTCAAAAAGATTCCTTGCTGACTGATGGCAAAACCCACAAGCTTTCAATTAAGTTTGACAAAACACCTGAAAAACTGAGGCTTGTTTTTAATTCCAAAACAAGCCCAACAATAAATGGAATTTCATTAGAAGGTGATGTGGGTCTGCAAATGAATAATGTTGCCATGCGTGGGTCCTCGGGAACACAATTCTCATCAGTTGACTACGAAAGTATTTCATACATGCACAAGGAGCTGAATACAAAATTGGTAATATTACAATTTGGAGGTAATTCAATTCCATTCTTCAAGGATAGCAGCGGAGTAAGGTCTTATGCAAGAAGGCTAAAAAGGCAAATTCTGTTTATGAGAAAGTGTACCCCAAATGCAGCAATTATCGTTATTGGACCAAGTGACATGTCACAGCTAAGAGAAGGAATCTATGAAACTTTCCAATTCATCCCTTATTGTATTGAGCAAATGCGCAAGGAAACGCTCGACGCAGGTGGCTCATATTGGGATTTATACAACGCTATGGGTGGAAAGGATTCTATGTATGCATGGGTTGAGAACAAACTCGCAGGTCAAGACTATGTTCATTTTACAACAAAAGGCGCAAAAAAGGCATCGCAAATGTTTTACGATGCATTTATTGATGCATACAATAAGTGGGATAAACGAATAGCAACGGAAAAAGAAACAAAATTTGATAATGAATAAATGGCTTCTGAATTTTTGCACTTATGCTTTCCTTCCATTTATTTTTTGGGCACAGGAGACAAATGATTCAACTCAAATTTCACTCGTCCAAACGGTGAGTATTGACACGAATGCCGTAAACCAGTTCCCTTTTATTCAATTTGACAAAAACGTATTTGAATTCCCTTCATCTGAAAACAAGAACTGGGATAAGCTTTATGTAAGCATCGATTCTATGATTGAATTTAAAGATAGAAAGCTGAATTTTTATCATATTGGAGGATCCCACATTCAAGCAGACATTTATACGCATGATTTCAGAAGCTTTCTACAAAGGAATTGGCCCGGATTAAAAGGACACCGCGGATTGGTTTTTCCATTTAATTTAGCTAGAACCAACAATCCTAGTAATTATCGATTCACTTCTTCAAACAATTGGAGTGGTTACCGAAGTGTCATTCACAGACCAAAATTCCTACATTATGGAATTACAGGTGCAGCAATTTCATGTTCAGACTCCCTAATTGGTTTAAACTTTATATATAAGAAAACACGCGTGAGCCCACCTATAGCGGCATTAAGAATCTACCACAATAGTGGGGTAATTCCCTTTGACTTCAATTTTGGATCAAATGAAATACTGATTGAATCCGTTAGACGCTGCGCAGAAATGGGCTATACCGAGATTCAATTTACTGATCCTATTGATTCACTTGATATTCAATTTGTGAGAACAAGCAAGAGTCCTTATCGCCTCGATTTATATGGATTTGAGCTAATGAACACCCTTCCTGGAATAGCCTATAACTCAATTGGAATAAATGGTGCAGGCTTATACACTTATTTAGATAATGAATTTTTCTTACGAGATTTAAAGCAAACCCCTCCCGATTTCTTTGCCTTCTCTGTAGGTACGAATGATGGCTTCATGCCTTACGAAAAGTTTGATCCCAATGTCTATAAAGATAACCTCGAAGCAATGGTGAAAATTGTTTTAGAGGCCAATCCAGACTGTGCGATTTTACTTACTGTTCCAAATGACTGCTATTACAAAAGACGTTATCCCAATAAAAATACAGAAAGGCAGAGAAATGTGATTGTTGAGCTTGCTAAGAAATACAAAACAGGAGTATGGGACTTTTATGGTTTTATGGGAGGGTTAGGTTCGTCATATACATGGAAAAATGCGAATCTCATGCGCAGTGACCTTGTCCATTTCACGAAAGAAGGGTATCACCTCAAAGGAGAGCTGTACATAGATGCTTTTTTAAAGTATTTGAATCAGAAAGAATGTGAATTAGAACATGTAAATTTTTAAAATGGAGAGGCTGTTACAACTTTTTTCTTTCAATGAGGCAACACCCTTAATTTTTACACAGCTAGATTTCTGGATATTCTTTCTAGTTGTGATGTCCATTTTTAGCTTTATTCATAAGCACAAGCTTACCAGAAGCATCTTTTTATTCGTTGTAAGTCTGTTTTTTTATTTTAAAACCTCCGGCCTGCTTGTACTTCTGTTAGGCTCAAGTATCATCATAAATTACTTCATTGGGCGCGGATTAGGTATCACGAATTCAGAAATAAGAAAAAAAGTTTACGTAACACTTTCTGTATTGTTTAACCTTCTTACTCTTGGCTATTTCAAATATGCATACTTCTTTACCGAGTCTTTTAATGAGATGTTCAATACCAATTACGAAGTCTTCAATGTCTTTGCAAGAATGGCCAATACGTTTATGGGTGCTGGATCATTTGCTGATAATATCGTACTGCCGGTAGGAGTGTCTTTTTTTACCTTTCAAAGTATTAGCTATGTAGTTGACATCTATCGGAAAGAGGTTGGCCCCGTAAAAAACTTTTTTGATTACGCCTTTTTTGTCAGCTTTTTCCCTCAACTTGTGGCAGGCCCAATCGTCCGAGCTAGAGATTTTATACCACAAATAAGACAGCCATTTCAGCTAAATCACAACGATTTTAGCTGGGCAATCATTCAAATTGTAAAAGGTATCTTAAAAAAAGTAATCCTCGCAGATTATATCGCAATTCACTTTATTGATAAGGTTGTTGACGCACCCGAGGCTTTTCCTGGATTTATTAGTATTCTTGCCATGTGGGGATATTCCCTGCAGATTTATGGGGATTTCTCCGGATATACGGATATCGCAATAGGTATATCTCGCTTAATGGGCTTTAAGCTTTTAGAGAATTTTAACTCGCCATACAAAGCAGTAAGTGTTGCTGATTTTTGGAGGCGCTGGCACAAGTCACTGGGATCCTGGTTAAGAGATTATCTCTACATTCCTTTGGGTGGAAATAGAGGAGGTGGAATAGGTACGTATATTTCGACACTTGTCATATTGGTCTTTCTGGTTTTTATTACGCAATGGTATTGGCTCGTATTCATTTATTTAGGATTGATGCTGCTTTACCTTCTTTTTTCATTGCTTTTTGTCAATTTCAAAAAATACATTCATCGTGATTTAAATCTATTAATTACAATGATTTTAGGTGGATTATGGCATGGGGCAAGTGAGAACTTTGTTATCTGGGGGGCCATGAATGGTATTGCTCTAATTTTATATAACCATTGGAAAAAAATCAGCCCATATGAAACATCAAAGACATGGGCTGTGCGTATTTGGAGGATCTTCTTGACCTTCAATTTCATCACCTTTACACGAATCTGGTTTAGATTGGAGAAGGATGGAGCTCCAGCAGAGATGCTTAGTCAAATCTGGAATAATTTTGAGCTGAACCAACAATCAATATCAATTTTATTAGATGGTTTTGACACGGCGCTGCTCATTATGCTGATTGGTTATGTTTTACATTGGCTACCTGGAAAGACAAAGCTTTTTGGAGAAAAAGTTTTCACTAGATTGCCAATTTACATCCAATCTGTTGTTGTTGCTATTATACTCATTTTTGTATACCAAGCCTTTTCAGATACTTTCAAACCATTTGTATATTTTCAATTTTAAAGAATAAAAACATCTTTTTACTTGACAAACGGGGTGTTCATGTTGTATCTTCGCACTCTTTGAATAGATAATTCTAAAAAACCAGTTATGAGCAAGATGAAATTATCGGAGTTTAACTTCGACCTTCCAGAGGAATTAATTGCAAAATACCCAAGTGAAAATAGAGATGAATCTCGATTAATGGTTGTTCATAAAGATACGGGTAAGATTGAGCACAAACTATTCAAAGACATCATCGATTATTTTGACGAGGGTGATGTTATGGTCATGAACAATACCCGAGTATTTCCTGCAAGGATGTATGGAAATAAAGAAAAGACTGGTGCGAAAATTGAAGTTTTCTTACTTCGGGAACTCAACAGAGACAGCCTGCTTTGGGATGTACTTGTTGACCCAGCAAGAAAGATTAGAATTGGAAACAAACTATACTTTGGAGAGGACGACTCACTTGTTGCAGAGGTCATCGATAATACGACTTCAAGAGGTAGAACATTGCGGTTTTTATTTGATGGTCCATATGAAGACTTTAAAGCGAAAATCACCGAGCTTGGAGAGACACCACTTCCAAAATATATCAAAAGAGATGTTGAACCTTCAGACGAAGAGCGCTACCAAACAATATTCGCTAAAGAAGAGGGTGCTGTAGCTGCACCTACGGCAGGATTGCACTTTTCAAGACAATTACTGAAAAGATTGGAGCTAAAAGGAATTGAATTTTCCGAGATAACACTTCATGTTGGTCTAGGAACCTTCAGGCCTGTTGAGGTTGAAGATTTAACCAAGCACAAAATGGATTCTGAGCAGGCAATTATTACAGAGAATGCATCAGAAATAGTAAATACAGCGAAAAGAGCGAAAAGAAAAGTCTGCGCGGTTGGCACAACATCCATGCGTACCATAGAAACTGCTGTAACTACAGATGGCTATCTCAAGCCTTATGAAGGATGGACGAATAAATTCATTTTTCCTCCTTATGAATTTAGTATTGCGAATTGCTTGATCACTAATTTCCATACGCCATTGTCTACTTTATTGATGATGATATCAGCCTTTTGTGGACATGAATTGATGCAGAAAACGTATGCTGAAGCAATCAAAGAGAAGTACAGATTCTTCTCATATGGCGATGCAATGCTCATCATCTAGTAGATATCTCCTTTTCTAATTTCTAATCTATCACAACGATAAAATTAGATTTCTTACCCTTTCCTAAAAGAAGGTATTTACCATTGATTAGGTTTTTTTCATTGAGCTCAAAGGACTCCGTGACTTTTTCCTTATTAACAGATATAGAATTTGCCTTAAGCGCCCTTCTAGCCTCTCCATTAGAGGAAAGAAAACCAGTTTTTGATGCTAAAACATCAATAATAGGAAGTCCTTCTTCAAGTTCCGCCCTAGATAAGTGTGCTTGAGGAACGCCTTCAAAAATTTCTAAAAACGCTTCAGATGTCAAACTCAATAAATCTTCTTGGGTTGATTTTCCAAAGAGTATTTTAGAAGCATTGACAGCCTGTTCATAGGCTTCTTTTCCGTGAACACGTTTTGTAATATCCTCAGCCAAATGCTTTTGAAGACTCCTCATATGAGGTGCAGCATCATGCTCAATTTGCATCTGACTAATTTCCTCTCGGGTAAATAGCGTGAATATTTTAATGAAATTCGTAGCATCTGCATCTGAGGTATTTAACCAATACTGATAAAATGCATAAGGAGAAGTCTTCTCACGATCGAGCCAAATATTTCCACTTTCAGTTTTACCAAATTTTGTACCATCTGCTTTTTTGATTAGCGGAGTCGTAACCGCAAAAGCAGTACCTCCAGCCTTCCTGCGAATCAGTTCTGTCCCTGTGACAATATTTCCCCATTGATCAGAACCACCGAGCTGAACAACACAGTTTTTATGCTGATTCAGGTAATAAAAGTCATACCCTTGGACAAGCTGATAGGTGAATTCTGTAAAAGACATTCCAGTCTCTAACCTAGATTTCACCGAATCCTTTGCCATCATATAGTTCACAGGAATATGCTTTCCGATATCTCGTATAAATTCTAAAAAATTCATGGATTTAAACCAATCATAATTGTTTACGATTTCTGCCGGATTAACCCCCTCAAAACTTAAAAATTTCTCAAGCTGTTTCTTCACACCTTTAATATTTTCTGATATCGTTTGCTCATCTAAAAGGTTTCTTTCTTGAGATTTCCCCGAAGGATCACCTACCATCCCCGTAGCACCTCCAATAAGGGCAATTGGTGTATGACCTGCACGCTGAAAATGTACCAATGTCATTATCTGAACTAGACTTCCGATATGCAGAGAATCTGAAGTTGGATCAAAACCAATATAACCAGATGAGGGTGCTTTTAATAGTGCTTCCTCAGTTCCTGGCATGATGTCGTGAATCATCCCTCTCCACTTAAGCTCTTCAATAAAATTCATGTTATTTAGTTAAATCTTTAAATACTGAAGAAAGCGATTTTTGCTCCAGTTGTAGGGTGAGAATTACAAGATTGTTTTCTTGACTAAACCGAGAAACATGAGGCCTTAAATCTTCTTTTTCTGAATATAACAGCCAACCCTCTGCCCTAGTTTCTACTTTTTTAACTTCTTTTATTTTCGAAAGTTGAGATTTAGTAACAGGTTCTTGAAACTCAACAAATACACATTTTAAATCTGATTTCTCATGAAGTCTATTTGTTGGTGTATCAGCAACTATTTCTCCTTTTGAGAGAATGACCACTCTATCACATATAGCCTCTGCCTCCTGCATAATATGGGTTGACAACATCAGTGTCTTTTCCTTTCCAATATTTTTAATTAGCTCTCTAACCTCAATAAGTTGATTAGGGTCCAAACCAGAAGTCGGTTCGTCAAGAATCAATACCTCTGGATCATGAATCATTGCTTGTGCCAAACCTACACGCTGCCTATAACCTTTAGACAAAGCCCCTATTTTCTTGTTTTGCTCTATTTCCAAACCAACCGAATGAATCATTTTTTTTACCCGCTCGCTTCGATTAGAAACTTTGTAGATACGCGCAACAAAATCCAAATATTCTCTAACGTACATATCCAAGTACAAAGGATTATTCTCAGGGAGATAACCTATTTTCTTTTTTGGATCTAACTGATCTGTTCCAACTGGCATGCCTGATACAAGAATTTCACCAGATGTGGCGGGAATATATCCTGTGACCATTTTCATGGTCGTACTTTTTCCAGCACCATTCGGCCCTAAAAATCCTACAATTTCGCCAGATTGAACAGAAAAGCTTATGCCTTTAACCGCAGCTTGCTCACCATAATATTTAAATACGTTTTTAACTTCAATTGACATGATTAAGCGAAATTAATGATTTTTATTAATCCATTGAAGGGCGTGGAATAGGAAGCGAAAATAAGGCGATAAAGAATGCAAACATCGTTATACCAGTTTGGGTTTCAAGCGTATCTTCAAAGAAAAAGGTTACTAAAATAATGGTCCAAAAAATAAATCCACTTAGGTTCTGATTCTGAATTTGAATTCTACCCGAGGTGTAAACTAAATACAATAACAATAACAAACCAAAAACGCCAAAAGTAATGGCACTTGTTAGGAATGTATTATGCGCACGGATTTGATTTTTCTTTGAAAGCTTAGTATCCAAGGCAATATACTCTTGGGCAAATGCATTTTTCAAATCTCCAGTACCAACGCCTATATAAGGAGCTTGTTTAAAAATAGAAAAGCCCACCTTCCATGCTTCAAATCGTTGCAATAAAGAATGTCCATTTGGGTCTGACATATGACTCAATTGATAACGAAGTCCTTCGATACGGCCTAAAAGCCCACCTTTCATTTCAGCGAAATGTGCCATACCTTTTTCTACAGCCAATATCTCTTGATTGCTCAAGCGAGTAACACCAACAGGACTATTTGGATATTTTTTAGATAATAAAAACCTAGCTAAAGTGTACTTTAAGTCTTGATTTCTTTGGTCTTTACCATCATACGAGAGTTTAGATCTCTTTTCCCACGCTTCTTGAACTCCCTCTATATTAACGGTTGGCAAACCTTCACTCGTCACATTTGATTTTAATCCAATAAAAACCAGGGAGCAGATAGATATTCCAGAAAGCAAGAAAAAAGTTAAAGAAAGATATTTTCTATGCAGCAATAAGGGATATATTACAAATGCCAGAATCATAGCCGAAAAGGATATAATCCCAGTTAAAACCTGACTTGAAAAGGTATAAAATAAGAACCAGACTGCAATCAATAAAAAGACAATCCTCAACCGCTTGTTATCCAAACTTAAATCATAGAGCAAAGGAATGGCAAAAACAACCATAACCGCATAACGAATATGAGAATTGAACAACGACATATCTCGTGCATCCGTGAAGTTAAATTCAGTGCCATAAAAATGAAAGACAATATAATTAATGATACTTGTTGTCAAAAGAGTGAGAATAAAAAGACCAATCAAAAGTTTATAACTCTTTCTTAATACCAAAGGCTTAGAGATAATAATTAATGGAACGGCTACAAGCGTTGCCTTGCTTTTAATGTCATTCATGCCATAAGTAATGTCATCTGACCAAAACATACCTATTAGATGCAAAGCATAAAAAATTAATGCCGCAACAAAAAAACGATTGTTCTTGAGATTTGTGAAATACTCTTTGTATCGCCCTTCAATAATTAAATGAAGAAGACCAAATAGAATCCCCATTGACATTAAAAACTTACTACAAACAATACCTACAACAAATAGGCACAGAATAAACATGTGCACATAATAGTGAATTAATGATGAGGAAATTCGTTTCATTTAATCTAAGGCTATAGCTTAAGAATATTGTTGTACATATCGATGTTTATTAATAATTCTTTGGCCTTGAGCACGTCTAAGTCAAATCTAAAACTATGTCTACTTACTCCTGACTGAAAATAGTACCGTGAAATTATTTCACTCTCAATCCATCTAGAAATTTCTGGCTGAATGGAAACAAGCTCTTTTTCTAAATTTGCAGAAACCAATCTCTCAATGTCCTTATATGAAGATTGTATCACTTCGGAATAACCTTCTTCATGAGCAACCTCCTTCAGTTCTTTCAATTTTATTTCGGAAGCGGTTTTATAGGAAAACTGATCGTTCTTTAAAACAAATGCAATAAAAGTTTGATAATCATCATCATTTAATTTAAATACTTCAGGGTCTACAATTGAGTCCCGATTAGTGGCAAAATCTGTGGCGAAATCAAAAATTATATCCTCCATTAGTAATAATGAACTCAGTCTTCCCAAATTTTCTTGTTCAATCTCGACATCCGGAAAAATTCCTCTACCATCAATAACATCTCTTCCATTCTTGGTCTTAAATTTGGTAAGCAGGGTATCTGAAATTTCAGCAGGTTTGTCTTTAGCACCTTTCTCATAATATTCCAATCGTTGAACGCATCTTCCTGAAGGGGTATAATATTTAGAAATCGTCAATTTTAGCTTAGATCCATATTTCAAATCATAAGTCCTTTGCACCAACCCCTTTCCGTAACTCTGCCCTCCGACAACAATTGCTCGATCTAAATCCTGTAAGCTTCCTGCAACAATTTCACTAGCTGAAGCGCTTCTTTCATTGATTAAAACGACAAGTCTCATGTCAGGAAAAGCCGGCTTTTCTATCGTTTTATATGCTCTATTTTCTTCTTTCAAACGTCCTTTTGTTGAAACGATAAGTTGTCCCTTGGGAATAAAGAGGTTGACGATTTTAATCGCTTCTATTAGCAGACCTCCGCCATTATCTCTGAGGTCTAGAATTGCAGTTTCCATTCCCTGTTCTTTCAATTTATCAAAGGCTTGTTTTACACTATTAAATGCCGTTTGAGAAAAACTTGACAGCTTTACATAGCCAATGTTTTGTGAAAGCATACCGGAATACGGGAGATCAGGCAGTTTGATTTCCTCTCGTGTTACCTTAAATGTTTTGTGGCCTATAAAGGACCGATCAATCTCAACTTCAATCGTTGTCCCTCGGGGACCTTTTAAAAATGAAGAAACATCATCTGATGACTTCCCAATCATGGATACACCATCGATGGACAAAATCTTATCCCCTGCCCTTAGTCCTGACTTATGGGCAGGACTATTTTCATAAGGCTGAACGATACAGGTATACTCTTTCATTTTACGAATTAAAGCACCAATACCTCCATATTGTCCTGTAGACATCAATCTATAATCCTCCATGTTGGATTCATGGTAAAATACAGTATACGGATCGAGTTCCTTAAGCATTTCATCAATTGCAACTTTTGAGATGTATCCTGTTGCAGGTTCGTCAACATAATATAGGTCCAAATACTCGTGCACTTGGTCCATTAGCTCAAGGTTCTTTAATATCTCAAAACCTCTTGACTGTCCTAAAGAGGATAAAGGATTCAGAGATAATAATAAAAAAAATAATACTATTCTAATGGCCATTTTTATTGGTGTATTTTCTTGAAAGCCTTCAATAAACCAACCTCAAGTTCGTTAAATGGTAGCTTTGTTTTAAAACTATATAAAATTGCAATACTACGGGTAATATCCTTGTTTTCACTTGAGATAATTTCTTTATTCTTTCTAACTATTTCACGAATACATCTTTTTAAATAGTTCCGGTCAACTGCTTTTTTAAAATTCTTTTTAGGTACCGATATTAACAATTTAAATGGCACCAACATCGGTGTTTCTGTTTTATAAGAAAGTATAATAAAAGGATGTGACTTTATTTTTTCTCCTTTAGAGAATAAGGTATCTATATCTCTTTTATGGGTGAGCCTTAGTTCTTTTGGAAATGATTGGTCTATCACAATAATAATCCTAATAATTAAATTATTCTACCTCTTCAAAATCATCAAATTGATCCTGACCACTATCGGATTTAGCTGAGGTCAGCTTACCAATTATATACTGAAAGGAATGAATCGTCTTAGTTAAAATGTTAAGAAGGAAAAAGAACCCTATAACTTTAAAAATAAAGCCAATAATCCTAGTTGTTTCAATATCAATAATACTTTCTTTAAACCATCTGGCAATAACGTTATTGGCAAGATATGGCTCCAAAACTAACAAAACAAATGTCAAAAAGGATAGAGAAATTAATCCGATTTCATAACGAGCATTGAACTGTGTTTTTGATGATTGAACCCCCATTCTAGAGAACAAAGCATTCGTGTTCTGGTTCTTTTGAAATTTCCCAATGAAATAAAGAAATAAAATAAAAACAACCGGAACTAACGATTGAATATTGACCGTCGCGTTTTGATTTTCGCCTATTGACAATAGAAAAATAACATTTACTAAAAAAAGATATTTAATTGCTTTAGTTAGATAAGTAAAAAGAACTCCTTTTACCATACCCGATGTCATTATTTTAATTCCAATATCGATAAAGAACCAAATGAAGCTATAGATAGCAAAAAAAACTCCTAACTGAAACGTAAGTCTAAAAATATCCATATGCACTTGTTATAAAAGGCATTTATTCCCCTTGTAAAGGTAGCACTAATAACGGCATTTTATATATTAGGAAACAAGATAAAGAACAGTGAGGCTAGAACAATATTTATTTTATCACTTTTATAACCGTTCTTCGGTTTGTGGTATGATTTTCTTCCGTGCATTCATCGCAATTAATCTCTAATTCAGACTCACCTTTATATGCTCCAGATATATTTTCAAATTTAAACCCCTGAGAAACGAGAAAATCTCTTGTTCTGACCATTCTTTTTTCTGACAACCATATATTATAATTTTCACTTGCCCTTTTATCGCAATGAGATTCTATTAGAATCTTTTTGTCTTGCTTATTTTGAATTGTATTGCAAAAAGCAATCATCTCCATCTTGTTTTCACGATTATGATAGCTAGAATTTAAATCAAAATAAATAATTGTTTGTGGAATAGAAATCTCAACTACAGACTCACTTATGGGTTCAATAATCTGTTCAATAATTTCAGCAGGCTCATTAATATCAACGATTACCTTTGTGACTTGCCCAATAGCATCTTCGACCTCAACCTCATAAGTCCCTTTCATCAATTCTGTAGGATCTTCCTCATTGGAGCCATTTGACCATGTATAGCTATAAGGAGCAACTCCACCTTTAGTAGTTAAATCAATTGCCCCATCAGCGCCATTAAAAACAGACACGTCAGTTCCTATAGCTGAAGCCATAAGAGAAGGCGGTGGTAAAAAAGTTGAATAATATATATCACTTCTTTCACTATCCCTATTACTAGACCAATAGAAAAAACCATCCGATATTGTAAAATAGGCATCAAACTTCGTAGAGTTTATTTGAGGGCCTATATTAACGGGAGACGACCAGTCTGTCCATGAATCTGATTTACGCACAGCGTAAAAAATATCTGCATCTCCTTGACCGCCTTGGCCATTCGTAGAAAAATATAAAGTATCATTCTCTTCAGACAAAAATGGTGATATTTCAAAGCCTGAGGAATTAATTTTCGATCCCAGATGAATTGGCGCTGTCCATTTTTCATTTTCCTTAACACTTATATATAGATCTTCTTCTCCTAGTGATTTTGGCCCTGCATATGAAATAACAATTACATCACCTTTCTTATTTACGTGAAAACCATAAAAATCACCTTCAATATCAAGTCCTGGTATAGCAATATGCTTTGGAGCACCCCAGCTGTTTCCTTTTTTCTTGGCGTATGAGATTCCTTTTTTCAGATCTTTTTTACCATCATATGAATTGATTAAATAAACAATTGACTCATCACTGTTAAAACCAACTATTGAATTATTATACTTGTTGTTCAATTCCTTAAAGTCTTGTCCTTTGGCATATTTGTTTTGGCCATTCCATTCGCTCTGCCAAATGTCTTGGTCGTTTATCCCACCTACAGATTCCGGATCGTTAACTCTTGTATAATAAAGTGTTGAGGTTTCTTTAGAAAAAACAGGAAAGAGCTCATCAGCCTCAGAATTCACTTCGCCACCTAATCTATGTGGCTCTTCAATATCCATATACTGTGCTCGGTTAGTAAATACAACTAAAAGAGCACCCATCAAAAAATAAAAACGCATACTTTTCATATTATTACCTCCCTAGCATTAAACCTAAAGTAAGCTCATGGCCTCCAGAAGAAAAGTTATTAAATCGAGACAAAGAGTAATCATATGAATACCCTACTTTGAATCGCTCACTAATATTCATTCCTGCCATAACGATCATGGCATCAGTATGGCGATATCCTAATGTTAGCCACAACCATTTTTTATATTCAAATTGAACATTTCCATCTACTGATAAAGGTGCAGGACTCATATATTTGACCAGGAATCCAGGAGTAATAGAAAGATTTTCTCCCAAAGGAATTTTATATCCCCCTATTAAATTAAAATGAATCTGAGGATTAAAATTTGCCGTTCCTTGACCGAACTGTACAAGATCACGGGTCAATTGTTCTGCTGAAAGACCAACAAAGAACTTTTCAGAATACATATACAATCCAGCACCCATATCCATTAGGAATTTATTGGACTGATTTTGAATAAAGTTATCATAGGTATTGTCGACATATGGATTCTGACCTGGGGCAATCACGTTCAGCACTTGAGCCTGATCAGCAAAAAAGGTATTATTTGATAGTCCTGCTTTCAAGCCGAAAGAAAGATTAACTTTTTTTGTCATCGGTATATGTATTGCATAAGTCCCAGAAAAAGACATTTTTCTAAACGCACCATATTGATCAGCCAAAAGCTGTCCGCCAAAAGTATGTTTTAGCTTTCCTGTTTTAATTTCAGGGTTTTCAACAACTCCAGAGCTCGTTCTTATTCCGGGATTATAGAACTTTGGTTTAAACCTTATTGGGACAGAAAAAGCAAAATAAGAGGTTCTAGGTGCATCTTGAACACCTAGCCACTGCCATCTTCCCGAAAGCGTAATATCAACGAAGTCGTAAACACCTGCAGCTGCCGGATTCACCATGAATTGATTGCGCTGATATTGGGAGTATTGAGGTGTCTGCTGTGCATACAAAAATGTGCACGTAAATAGACTGAGCAAAAAAATTGAGTTTTTCATAGATAGTTATTTTACAATAGTAACAATTCCGTTTGAATTTTCTGTTGTATTGTCGTTATATTCAATGATGTAATAGT
>CAJWRM010000008.1 GCA_913046365.1 uncultured Flavobacteriales bacterium | reverse complement strand
TTACATTCACAACAACAGAAAGTCAAACGGCAACACTTACAAGTACAGTAACAGGATGTGACTCACTAGCTACATTAAACTTAACTGTAGATCCAACACTAACCAGTACTACTGACATTACTATTTGTGATACCGAGCTTCCTTATACTTGGAATGGATTAACATTCACAACAACAGAAAGTCAAACGGCAACACTTACAAGTGCAGTAACAGGCTGTGACTCACTTGCCACATTAAACCTCACTGTAGATCCAACGCTGACAAGCACCACTGACATTACCATATGTGATACTGAGCTTCCTTATACTTGGAATGGATTAACATTCACAACAACTGATAGTCAAACTGCTATTTTCACAAGTGCAGTAACAGGATGTGATTCTCTGGCCACATTAAATCTAACGGTGAATCCAACTCCTGACTTGTTTTATGTGCTCGGTGCGTCCGCTATTTGCTCTGGTGAAACGACAGACATTGAATTAAGTAGTTCTTTTAGCGGCACTATTTATTCTTGGGATTATGCTCAGACCTTGTCTGATGGCGCCACCACTGGAAACGGAAATCAAATAAATCAGACGATAATCACAACAACGACTAATCCTGGCTCAATCAGTTATCTTGTGACCCCGATTCTTAACTTTTGCATCGGAACTCCTGTTGTTATTTCAATCGATGTATACCCAATTCCATCTGTTGATGTTACACCTGCTACCCAGACTATTTATGCTGGTCAAACTGCGACTTTAAATGCTACGGGTTCACCTTCTGGCGGCACTTATTTATGGAGCCCTGATGGTCAAACTACTCCTTCAATAACGGTTAGCCCATCAGTAACAACGAGCTATGATGTTACGTATACTTTGAATGGTTGTTCTCAAGATACGACAGGAATTGTGAATGTAGACGCTGCCCCTGAGGTTTCAGTGAATTCAGAAGTTATTTGTAGTGGTGATAGCATTCTGTTGGTTGCCTCACCGACGATTCCTGGAGGTTCATTCTTATGGTCTACTGGTGAAACCGCGCAGTCTATATGGGTTTCTCCGGTAAGTAATATGGTTTATACCGTTGAGTATACCATTAACGGGTTTACGACACAACCGGAAATTTCAACGGTTACCGTTAATCAAACGCCAACTGTTGTTGTGAATAATGAAACTATTTGTGCTGGTCAAACGGCAACTTTAAGCGCCACAGGTAACCCACCTGGAGGGTCTTATTCTTGGACTCCTACTAATGAAAACACGCAGGTGATCAGTGTTAGTCCGATTGCATCTACAGTATATACAGTAACTTATAATTTAAACGGCTGTACAGCTGAATCATTTGCTGAAGTAACTGTAAATCCTGTTGCTGATTTAACGATTAATGATGAGACGATGTGTATTGGTGAAACTGTTGTCTTGAATGCGACAACGAACTTACTTGGTGGTACATATTTATGGGGCAATAGCAGTAGTGAATCCTCTATTACTGTAACACCTAGCTCAACTACATCTTATTCTGTATTGTATACACTCAATGGTTGTCAGTCTACGGCTACAGGAACCGTTACTGTGAATCCTATTCCTAATATCAGTGTATCCGATGATGTGATATGTCAGGGCGAAACAGGGGAGTTGGTAGCAACGCCGGATATACCTGGAGGAGTATATAATTGGAATGGAGCTATTGGTAGCAATGTATTTACGGATGCACCAATCACGGATTCTCAGTATAATGTTATGTATTCTGTTAACTCTTGTCAAAGTATGGAGGCTACCGGAAGTATTTTTGTCAATGAAGTACCGTTGGTGTCGGTGAGTGATACTTCTGTCTGCTTAGGCGATAATTTCATTTTAAACACAACGGTATCTATTCCGGGAGGGGATTATGTTTGGTCTCCAACTGGAGAAACAAGCTCAGCGATTCAAGTGGATGCTTCTCAAACGACAATCTATACAGTGGACTATAGCTTGAATAATTGTTATTCTACAGTTTCTGTTACTGTTACTGTGAATTCACCTCCTGAGCTAGCAATTGAAGTTTCAGATACTTTGGGCTGTGCGCCATTTACGGTTACGTTGAATAATCCATATGCAGGTGGTGATACTGAATGTATTTGGAGCTTTAGTAATGGATTGGATTTAGGTGGGTGTAATCCTACATATACATTTACCAATCCTGGTTGTTATGATGTTACACTGCTTTCCTCAGAGGGTGGATGTTCTTCAGAGACAACATTGAATAGTTTGTTTTGTGCAGAGGCACCTCCGATTGCTTCTTTCTATGCAAATCCACCTATCATTACTGATCCGAGTCAGTGGATACAGTTTTCCAATAATAGCTATGGCGCCGATAATTATCAGTGGGATTTTGGAGATGGAGGAACGGATGATGTCATGAACCCGCAGCATTTGTATTCTGATATTACCGATGGATTTGTGATTACTTTGATTGCAGCTTCGGATTTAGGATGTCTTGATACGACTCAAGTGTCAATACTATACCAAGAGGAGCCTATAGTGTATATCCCTAATACCTTTACACCTGATGGTGATCAATACAATCATGTATTTGTGCCTGTATTTACTTCGGGATATGATCCGTTTAATTATGAGATGTTAATTTTCAATAGATGGGGTGAAATCGTTTTTCAATCTCACGACGCTAATGTTGGATGGGATGGTACATATGGAGTCAATGGAAAACAAGCACAAGTTGGGGCCTATACTTATAAAATCATATATAAAGTATTGAAGACTGACGAACGAAGGTTGCTTGTGGGAACTGTAAATTTAATTAGATAAGGTATTGGCGTATGATTTGGGATGTGTTTAAGTAATTAATTTAGCAAATATAAACCTGATAGAAAGTCAGCGAGGACTTTCGTAGGTATACGAGAACTAGCCATGAATTCTACACAGTGTTGCCAACAGTATTTATTTCCACTTTTCTATTAATTCTATCACACCTTTTTTAATTCCGCTGTAGAAGTCTCCGTTTTTAAAATGGTCGCTGGCCTCCATTTTTTTTTTGCAAATATTTCACTTGTTGATTATCTTGAGTTTTCAAGATATGTCAAAAAACGGTGGTTCTCATCTGTTTCATTCCGTTGTGTCGTTTCTTATACTTGCCCATAACGCACGGATAAAGATACATCTTTATTTTTCCATTGTGAAGAACCTGTAAATATTAGTGTACTGAAGGTAATGGTACTACGCGCAGATAGCTTCCTCAGTAATTTTGAGGATTTTTCGAACCTCCTCAAGAGTTGGTGCCTCAGCATAAACACGAAGTACTGGTTCTGTTCCCGAAGGTCGAATCATCACCCATCTTTCGTCATCTAAGAAAAATTTAAAACCATCAATGGTTTCAATATTTCGAATGGTGTATTCACCGAAACCTTCGTACTTCCCAGCTTTGCAATTGGCAATGATACTTTGTTTCAATTCCTCCGTAATGTGCAGGTCGCTTCGCTCAAACTTGAAAGGATTCACGATCTCATAAACTTCTTCAATGAGCTCATCCAATGTTTTTCCCGATTTTGCCATGAATTCCCAAATAATGAGGCCCATCCAGATACCATCACGCTCAGGAATATGTCCTTTAACTGCTATTCCTCCGGATTCTTCACCGCCAACAAGAATATCGTCAGTTATCATAATAGAGGCAATTTCTTTGAATCCAATTTTCGTAGTGATAACATCAAGTCCGTAGTGATCACATAGTTTTTTTACCCGTGGGGTAACACTAAATGCAATGGCTACTTTACCAGATTGTCCTTTATACTTTACCAAGTAATGTATCAACAGAAGAATGAGGTGGTGAGAATCAATAAATTCACCAGCACCATTGAACATGCCAATGCGGTCTGCATCTCCATCCGTTGCGAGTGCGCAATCAAACGAACCGTTTGACTTCATTAGTGCTTCAAGCTCTTTTAAGTTTTTCCCAATTGGCTCAGGTGCTTGACCCATAAATGAAGGGTTGTAATCACAATGTAAGAGGTCTACATTTGGAAGAATTCTTGGTAAAACGCGCTGCCCCGCACCATACATTGCATCATAAATTAATTTTAAACTAGATGATTGTATCGCATCTAGATCAAAATTGGTTTTTACGTGATCCACGTACATCGTTTCAATATCATCGACAATTAGTTTACCTCCTTCAAGGTGTGCATCAAGGTCAATGTTTGAATAATCAATCGTACATGCATCTGGAATTAAATCCTCTACCTGCTGAACGTGTTCGGGAGCCAAAGGACCACCAAAATCAGCTTTTAATTTATATCCATTGTAAGATGGAGGGTTATGGCTCGCTGTTAATACAACTCCAATTTGACAATTGAAACGATTCGCAGCCAATGAAACCATAGGTGTTGAGACAAAACCTTTTGACATTCGGACATTAAGGCCCATTTTAAGAAAAACCTTTACACTAGTTTCCATAAATAATTCACCAGCAAAGCGGCAGTCATGTCCTACAAAAACAGTTGGATTTTCATAGTTTTTTTGTAACCACAAACCAGTCGCTTCACTTACTCGAGCGACATTCGCTACTGTGAATTCTTTCGCGATAATTGCACGCCATCCGTCCGTACCAAATTTGATTTTATCCATCAGTTATTTTTTAAATTCTTTGATTGTTTTTTCAATAATAGCGAGACATGCGTCAAGTTCTTCTTCTGTAATTACAAGTGGCGGAGCAAAGCGAATGATGTTTCCATGTGTTGGTTTTGCTAGTAGACCATTCTCTTTTAGTGACATGCACAGGTCCCAAGCCGTGGAGCTGTCAGGTGAGTCATTGATGATAATTGCATTGAGTAAGCCTTTTCCGCGAACCATTGTTACGAGATCGTATTTATCAATAATCGCATTCATTCCGTTTCTAAATCTTTCTCCAAGGTTTTGCGCATTGTTCGCAAGATCTTCTTCTATGATTACTTCTAATGCTTTTCTTGCTACGGCGCATGCTAGCGGATTTCCACCAAATGTTGATCCATGCTCTCCTGGTTTGATACACAGCATAATTTCATCATCGGCTAATACAGCAGAAACTGGAAATACGCCTCCTGAAATCGCTTTTCCAAGAATTACGATATCAGGTCTTGCATCTTCATAATCAGTGGCAAGCATTTTTCCTGTTCTGGCAATACCAGTTTGTACCTCGTCGGCAATAAAAAGTACATTGTTTTGAGTGCACAAGTCACGTATACCTTTTAAATAACCTTCGTGCGGTACAACAACTCCTGCTTCACCTTGTATAGGTTCAACCATAAATGCAGCAACGTTTGGATCTTTTAAAGCCTCGGCGAGTGCATCCAAGTCATTGTAATTAATTAACTCGTATCCAGGCATATACGGACCAAATCCTTCAAAAGATACTGGGTCATCTGAGCTAGAAATTGCGGCAAGTGTCCTACCCCAAAAGTTTCCTTTGGCAAAAATAATTTTAGCTTGATTTTCAGGAATACCTTTCTTCATGTATCCCCATTTTCTTGCGAGCTTATTGGCCGTTTCTCCTCCCTCAACCCCTGTATTCATTGGAAGTACTTTGTCATATCCGAAAAGTTCAGTAATAAACCGTTCGTATTCTCCAAGAATATCATTATGAAATGCTCTTGATGTCAATGTGAGTTTCGTCGCTTGATCATTGAGGGCTTTAATGATTTTTGGATGACAATGTCCTTGATTTACAGCAGAGTAGGCAGATAAAAAGTCAAAATAGTGTTTACCATCAACATCCCAAACGTGAACACCTTCACCCTTTGACAATACAACGGGAAGAGGATGATAGTTGTGTGCCCCATACTTTTCTTCCTTGATAATATATTCTTCTGTTTTTCCCATGTTTCTATTTGAATTTTGTAGGTCGTAAAATTAATAAATTGTATTTAGACCAATTGGCCAATTTTGAATAAGTTGATTACCATTGAAAAGCGTTTTTACTGAGCCATTTACCCTGTACTCGAAGTGTTTGTTCAATCACCTCTCGGACACATCCTTTTCCGCCGTCAATAGGGGAGTGGTAGTCAACTACTTGTTTCACATCGATGGCTGCATCCTGAGGACAGCAAGATACCCCCGCAACATGTAAAACTGGTATATCCGGAATGTCATCACCCATGTAAAGCACTTGTTTATCCGCTATGCCGTATTTCTCTTTTATACCGTTGTAAACGTCAATTTTATTATTCGAACGCAGAAAAACATCATTAATACCTAGATCAATTAGTCGTTTTTTAAGGTCTTCACTATACCCCCCTGTGATGATAAAGATTTGGTAGTTGTTTTTACTTGCATATTGCAAGGCATATCCATCTTTTGAATTTAATGCGCGAACGACCTCTTCCTTTAGCAGGTAGACTTTTCCATCAGTTAGCACTCCATCGACATCAAAAATAAAGGTGGTGATGTCCTTGAGCTTTTCTTTATAATTCATTTTTGTAGGTGTTTAGTATGCTTTCACTGAGCTGGCGATAAATCTTTTTTGTGGATTCATCGAGCATCTCCTCATGTTTTGCTAGGATTTTAAGGTCTCCTCTTCTTGCTGGTCCTGTCTGGTTTTCTTTGGCCTTTGATTGCTTTATTGATGTCAAAGTTTTTTCTAGGAGCGGCTCCAAAACGTCCCAACTCAATCCTCTCTTATTGGCTTCTTCTTGACTCAAATAAACCAAATGGTTGACAAAATTATTCAAAAGTACAGCGACAAGATGGTATTGTTTTCTTCTATTCGAGGAACATTTTTCGAAGTGTAATCCACTTTGGATGCACAAGAGGATCATTTCGTCCATCAAATCATCTTGATGCGCTTCTAGAAGAATAGGAAAATGATACGCCATACTTTGGTCTCGATCTGTAAAGGTCTGAAGAGGATAAAACACGCCACATTTTTTATGCTCTAATGAATCCAATTCAACACTTCCTGCAGTATATAGTACTTTTTGATGCGGAGGAATCTCCCCGATTACGTGATGAATAGCATCGTCACTCACACAGACTAGAAGGATATCTGCAACGACCGTCTCGATTTTTGTGATGAAAGAACAACCTAGTTTTAAGGATAGTGCGTGTCCAGAGTCTTTGTTCCGACTATGAACTGATTCAATTTGGATCCCTTTTGACTTGAAAAGAACACCAATGGCATTTGCGACTCTACCAGAGCCTATAATGGCAATACTTGGTGGTGTCTTTACATTCATTATTTGACAATGCGCCAAGCTCCAGACTCAAGAAGGCTTATGGCTTTTTTATATTTCATTTCCTTTGTTTCTCGACCGTTCGAAATTTTCACGATTTCATTTCGATTGACCTTGGGCGCAGCGAAAATAGGTTGTTGCTTTTCTGGTCGAGGCGCTGAGTTTCTAATTGCTTCATCAAATCCCTCTCTTCCCGATGGAATTTGTGTTTGGTCGCTGTTGGATTTAGATCCGCCATAGTTGCTCTGCTTGTCCTCTTTGTTTGTGCTTTCAACTTCTTGTTGCTCCGGGATATCCAATTTCATTAGTAATTCAACAACCTCTTCGTTTAACCTACCAAGCATGTTTCTGAAAAGTTCGTAGGATTCGAGTTTATAAATCACAAGGGGATCTTTTTGTTCGTAGCTCGCATTGTTTACTGCTGAGCGAAGGTCATCCATTTCACGGAGGTGTTCCTTCCATTCTTCATCAATTTTTGAAAGAATTACATTTTTTTCAAAGGCCTTACTGATGTTTTTCCCTTCAGAAGTATATGCTTCTTCTAAATTAACAATCAGGCGCATTTCTCTTTTCCCATCAGATAATGGGAATACAATATTCTTGTATTTTTCAGACATCGTCTCATAGACATGCTTGATTTGCGGCATTCCCTTTTCGGCAATTTTTTCACATTTTCTCTCGTATTTAGAGCGTGTTTTTTCATAAACCATTTCTACAAGCTCTGGCTTCGGTACATTGGCGAATTCTTCCTCAGTTACTGGAGACTGAATCCCTAATAAACGAATGAGATCCATCTCAAAATCTTGATAATTGGAGTTTTCATTGTTATAGACCGTATTGTCACAAAGGTCATAGTACATATTGTCTACATCAATATCCAAGCGATCGCCATATAAAGCATTTTTACGTTTCTTATATATTGCTTTACGTTGCGAGTTCATAACATCATCATACTCCAAAAGTCTTTTACGTACACCGAAGTTGTTTTCTTCAACTTTTTTCTGTGCATTTCCGATAGATTTCGAAACCAATCCAGCAGAAATAACTTCACCTTCTTTTAAGCCCATTCTGTCCATCAACTTGGCGATTCTTTCAGAACCGAACTTGCGCATTAGGTCGTCCTCAAGTGAAACGAAAAATCTTGAAGAACCAGGATCACCCTGTCTACCTGCACGTCCACGAAGCTGACGGTCAACACGTCTTGAATCGTGTCTTTCAGTTCCTATAATTGCAAGACCACCAGATTGCTTAACCCCATCTCCGAGTTTAATGTCTGTTCCACGTCCTGCCATGTTTGTTGCAATGGTCACGGCTCCGGCCAAACCAGCATTTGCTACAATCTCAGCTTCTTTTTGGTGGTATTTGGCATTTAGCACTTGGTGCTTTACTTTTTTCATTTGAAGCAGTCGGCTTACTAGTTCAGAAATCTCAACTGTTGTTGTTCCAACCAGCACAGGTCTTCCTTCAGCTACTAATTTTTCTACTTCATCTGTAACTGCATTGTATTTTTCTCTTGCTGTCTTGAATACCCAATCGTCTTCATCCTTTCTAACAACAGGTTTATTTGTTGGCACAACGACAACATCAAGTTCATAGATGTCCCAGAATTCTTTCGCTTCAGTTTCAGCCGTACCTGTCATTCCAGATAGCTTGTGGTACATTCTAAAGTAATTTTGAAGCGTAACCGTGGCATAGGTTTGAGTTGCAGCTTCTACAGTTACATCTTCCTTTGCTTCAATTGCTTGATGAAGACCATCAGAATACCTTCTACCATCTAGAATACGACCTGTTGATTCGTCTACGATTTTAACTTTACCATCCATCACAACATATTCAACCTCCTTTTCAAAGAGTGTATATGCTTTCAAAAGCTGGTTGATGGAGTGTATCCGTTCTGATTTGATAGAATACTCACGAATCAGTGTATCTTTCTTTTCAACAAGCTCCTCCTTATTTGAATTTTCTTTTTCTAGTTTGGCAATTTCAGCTCCGATGTCCGGCATAATAAAGAAATCTCTTTCTTCATTTCCCGAAACTAAATCTATTCCTTTATCTGTAAGCTGAATTGAATTGTTTTTTTCATCTATCGTAAAGAAAAGCTCGGCATCAATTTTTTTCATGTGCTTGCCTTGCTCTTGCATGTAAAAGTTTTCTGTCTTTTGCAGATTTACTTTTATTCCTGGCTCAGACAAATATTTGATGAGCGGCCTGTTTTTGGGTAAACCTCTAAATGCCCTTAGTAATGCGATTCCTCCTTCTTCAAGATCTTGTTTATCTTTTGCTTTATCTTTCGAGGGTTCATTGATTACGGTGAGCTTTTTCTTGGCTTCAACGAGGCATTGCTGAATATATGCTTTTTGTGCTTGAACTACGCGCTCAATTCTAGGTTTCAGTACGTGAAATTCATGTTCGTCTCCTTTCGGCGTAGGCCCAGAAATAATAAGTGGTGTTCTTGCATCATCAATCAATACAGAATCCACCTCATCCACAATGGCGAAGTGATGTTTACGTTGCACTAAGTCTTCTACTGATCCTGCCATGTTGTCCCGTAAGTAGTCAAATCCAAACTCGTTGTTGGTTCCGAAAGTGATATCGGCCATGTAGGCTTGGCGTCGTTCTGCCGAATTTGGTCTGTGCTTATCGATACAATCTACAGATAGTCCATGAAATTGATATAAAGGCCCCATCCATTCTGAGTCACGTTTTGCTAGATAATCATTTACAGTAACAACGTGTGTTCCTTTTTTAGCAAGTGCATTTAAATATACAGGTAGCGTGGCGACAAGGGTTTTTCCCTCTCCCGTTTGCATTTCGGCAATGTTTCCTTTATGTAATACGGCACCGCCCATAAGCTGAACATCATAGTGGGTCATATTCCATTGAACTGCCGTGCCCGCTGCCGTCCATTCATTATGCCAAATAGCATCTTCTCCTTCAATTGTGATACCATCCTTTTTAGCAGACAAGTCCCTATCAAAGTCTGTGGCTTTCACTGTTAACTTACCATTTGTTGCCCATCTCGAGGCTGTTTCTTTTACAACAGCAAATGCGCTGGGTAAAATTTCTTTAAGTGAATTTTCAATTTGCTGGTCAATCTCTTTTTCTAGCTTCTCTATTTTTTCAAAGATTTCAATTTTATCTTGAACAGAAATTTTAAAATCTTCAGCCGATTCTTTTAGCTTTGTAAGCTCAGTTTCTAGCGTTTCTTTTTCTTCTTTTATTTTGGTAATAAAGCCTTTAGTTTTGTCTCGTAAACCTTCGTCTGAAAGACTCTGAATTTCCGGATACACCTCATTTGTAGCTTTCACAAAAGGGTTGTATTCCTTTTGATCTTTTAGGTTTTTGTCGCCGACCAGCTTTTTTAAAAAATTTGCAATCATTATGTGTCTAATTTGCGGAACGCAAATTTAATTAAATTAAAGGATGAAAAGAAACGAAAAGCACACCAATTCTACAATTCATATAAATGCTTTGCTTTTGCCCTAAAGATGCTTAAAAAAAGTAAATTATTCTTGCTACAGAAATCGAGTGGAATTGTTAATTAGAAGTATCTTTGTATTATGCATCAAAAAATTATTATTCTTGACTTTGGTTCACAATATACGCAGCTTATAGCTAGACGAATACGTGAATTAAACGTTTATTGTGAAATTCATCCATGGAATAAAGCACCCAAAATGGGGAGCGATATTGTTGGAGTGATTCTTTCGGGAAGCCCTTTTTCTGTTTTAGATGAGTCGTCTCCGAAACCTGATTTATCAAATATCAAAGGAAAGCTCCCTTTGTTGGGAGTATGTTTTGGTGCTCAATTTTTGGCTGAGAATTATGGCGGAAAAGTGCTGCCATCTAGTACCCGTGAATACGGCCGTGCTATATTGTCAAAGGTTGACAATCAATACGCTATTTCTAAAGATTTAACTGTTGATTCTCAAGTTTGGATGTCTCATGGTGACACCATAAAAGAGGTACCTGAGCACTATAAAATATTTGCTTCCACAGAGAAAGTAGACGTTGCGGGATATGTTATTGAGGGGGAAGAAACTTTTGGTGTTCAATTCCATCCTGAGGTCTACCATTCAACAGAGGGTAAAATACTGATAAAGAATTTTGTCGTCGATATTTGTGGCTGTTCAGGTGACTGGACACCAGATTCATTTGTTGATGAAACATGTAAGCAACTGAAAGAAAAGGTTGGAGATGATAAAGTTATTCTTGGCTTGTCAGGTGGAGTGGATTCATCCGTTGCTGCGGTATTATTGCACAAAGCCATCGGGAGCAATCTACATTGTATATTCGTTGATAACGGCTTACTTCGCAAAAACGAATACGAATCAGTTTTGGAATCCTATCAAGGAATGGGACTGAATGTTACGGGTGTCAATGCCTCTGAATTGTTTTATGCTGAGCTTGACGGGGTGAGTGATCCGGAGCTCAAACGAAAAGCAATAGGAAAGGTGTTTATTGATGTTTTTGAGGCAGAATCCAAGAAAGTGAAAGATGCCAAATGGCTTGGTCAAGGGACTATTTATCCCGATGTAATTGAGTCAGTATCAGCAACAGGAGGACCATCGCAAACCATTAAATCACATCACAATGTAGGTGGTCTACCTGATTATATGTCTCTTCAGGTTGTAGAGCCATTACGTAAGTTATTTAAGGATGAAGTTCGACGCATTGGTCGCTCTCTAAAGATTGACCCCTCAATTCTTGGTCGTCATCCTTTTCCTGGTCCAGGCTTAGGAATTCGTATATTGGGTGATGTAACTAAGGAAAAGGTACGCATTTTGCAAGAGGTTGATTATATCTTTATTCAAGGTCTTAAAGAGCATGGCCTGTATGATGATGTTTGGCAAGCTGGAGCAATCTTTCTACCCGTTCAATCTGTAGGAGTAATGGGAGATGAAAGAACATATGAAAATGCAGTTGCACTTCGCGCTGTATATTCAACCGATGGAATGACAGCAGATTGGTGTCATCTGCCGTATGATTTCTTGGCATTGATTTCTAATAAAATCATTAATCAAGTAAAAGGAATCAATAGAGTGACCTACGATATTAGCTCTAAGCCGCCGGCAACTATTGAATGGGAATAAAATGAAAAGAGTTCTATTTGTATTTTTCTTAATTCTAGGCTTTCAAAGCCTCGGTCAGAGATATGCAAAAATAGGTGAACGAGATGGTATAAAATACTACATGCATCAGGTATCCGATGGAGAGACACTATATGGAATTCAAACCTTGTATGGTGTCGATATGGATAAGATTAAGGAAGCCAATAATCTATCAGAAACCATAGAAATAGGTCAACGGCTCTATATTCCAATTCGATATCATGATGTCAATCATACGGTCAGAAATAAAGAAACCCTTTATGGGATATCAAAAAAGTATTCTGTATCAATTGATTCTTTGAAAGCGCATAATCCTGATTTAAGCGATGGTCTCAAGAAAGGGCAGCAGTTACTTATTAAAAACTTGATTCTATCCATAGAACTAAAGCCTAAAGACTCTGAGATACCAATGGATACATCCTCTGTAGTATCTTTAGATGTTGATGAATTGATTACAAATGATTCAATTATCGAATATACAGTCCAGTCAGGAGAAACATTGTATTCTATTTCTAAGCGTTTTATGGTATCCATGGAGGTATTACTTACTCGGAATAATTTAAGCACGACCGCATTAAAACCAAATCAGATCATTACGATTCCTTTAAAACGGGAAATGAAAATCAAGCCAAGAGCTCATATTTTATACATTCCTGATTCCACAAAGCAAAGTTCAAATCAAGATAGCTTAGTTGATGATAAAAAGTTCCAGGTTGTAGTTTTCCTGCCTTTTAACCTTGACACAATTGATACAAAAGGTTATCGATCATATGCTTTGGATTATTATATGGGTGCGATGTTAGCTATTGATTCATTAAAATCATACCCTGTAAATGGGCGCTTTCGTTTTATAGATTATTTGGCCAAGTCAATCCCTTTTGATAGCATATTACACAGCATAGAGTTGGATTCTGTTGACCTTATTTATGCACCTTTTGACTTTAAACTTTCGGAAAAATTAGCGAAATGGTCCTCGGGTAAATCGGTTAAAATCATTTATCCCTTAGCTAGTCATCATGCATTAAATCCTGTTTTAGACTCATTGGACCTAAAAATGCCTACAGCTTATTTCATGAATCCAAATACCTCTGCTTTACTTGAAGTTATGGCGAAACACCTAAGTACGAGAGATTCAGTGCAAATTGTTTTGATCAAGACAACGGATTCGGCTGAAATAGCAATTTATAATGAGTTTCTTAGACTTACCCAGTATCTTGATTTAGCTACAAAAATACAGGAGGCGACCTTTAGCAACTATACCTATTTTTCAAAGAAGAAAGGACTAAAAACAGTTTATGTATTGCTTTCTAAATGTTCTCCAAAAATAGATGAGCTCTTAAAATTTTCATCAGAAACTGACAACGTTGAGGTCTATGGTTTGAAAGAATGGAAAAAGTGTTCTTCCTTTCTGAAGAGTATTGAAAATGTCAAGGGATATCGATTCCCAAATCCATCACATCTTTCATATGATGATCCTGAATTAAAGCGTATCCATAGAACATACAGAAAAAGATATAATTCAGATATGACTAAAATGGCTTGTTTGGGCTTCGATGCGACGCTAAATATGTTTTTGTATGCCATTTATGAGCATGCCCTGCCGAATGGTCTCGTTCATGAATTTAAATTTAACAAAATAGGTTCGAATTATATGAATACTAATGCATTTATGTTGGAGTTCAAAGACCTAGAAGAAAACCTTATCGAAAAATGACCAAAGCGCAAATAGCTAATGGTTTTTCCAGACTTCAGGAGCACATTTGTAAAAGTCTCGGTGATTTAGATCAAAATGCAGCCTTCAACTCCGATGATTGGCAACGTGAGGAGGGTGGTGGTGGAACAACCCGCACAATAAAAGGTGGAGCTTATATTGAAAAAGGAGGCGTGGCGTTTTCAAAAGTTTTTGGTCCTGTTACACAAAAGATGACGGACCAACTTAAGCTTTCAGGTACAGATTTTTTTGCAACTGGCGTTTCTGTTGTTTTACATTCGAAGAGTGCAAAACATCCTATTATTCATATGAATGTGCGTTATTTTGAAATCGATAGTGATACTTATTGGTTTGGAGGTGGTATAGACCTTACGCCAATATTCATAGATAAAGTGGCGGCCAAGAACTTTCATATTCAGCTCAAAGAGGTTTGTGACCGATACGACCCTTCAATGTATCCCGAATTTAAAAAATGGGCAGATCGCTATTTCTACTTGCCCCATCGAAAAGAAACGAGAGGGGTAGGTGGTATATTTTTTGACCAATTGCGCGCTTCTGATTCAATGACAAAAGAACAAGTTTTTCAATTTTGTATCGATTTAGGTCAGCTTTTCCCAAAGCTGTACGAAGCCCAGGTCCATTATGCAGGCAATACTATCACAAATAAAAATGCCAATCAATGGCAGCTTTTAAGACGTAGTAGATACGTAGAATTCAATCTGTTGCATGACCGTGGAACTAAGTTTGGTATTTATTCAGGGGGAAGGACAGAGTCCATTTTAATGAGCATGCCTCCGATGGCAAAATGGGAATACAATTATGCACCAAAACCTGGAACTCCTGAGTTCGAAACTCAATTGCTACTTCAGAGTGAGGTAGACTGGATTACCCTATGATTTTTCTGAACGTTAAGTTGAGACGTGCCTCTTTTTTGAGTTTGGTTTTAGGGATTTGGTGCTTCCAATATTTTTGAATTTCTCCGGACATGAGCATAAGGCTACCATTTTCTAATGTATAAACGCTGCGCTCTCCACTCTTTTTATGCTTGAACTGAATCTCTCTTGTTTCTCCGAGGCTCAAAGATGCAATAAAGGGATTGCTACCCAATTCTTTTTCGTCATCGGAATGCCATCCATTGCTATCCTGTCCATCTCTGTATAGATTGACTAACACTGAATTAAATGTTTCACCAGTAAATGTTTCTATTTTTTGACAAATAGAGCCTATAAGCGGTGTAAATCCCTGCGTTTTCATTTTTTTTCCAGAATAGCCGTATTTTTCACCATTTTTTCCATAAAAAGCTTCTAGTCTGGGCGTATTATAGGTCTTTCCAAATATCGTAATCTCGTTTTGTTCGAGCTTAAGTTCTTCCCTAAGTTGCTCGTAAAGGCTATTGGCTTTTTTTGATTCATAAAATTCTGGAATGTACTTTAGGATTCCATTTTGGAGTTTTATGTCAATCATAGATATCCGAATAAGCGATACATTATTGTACCTATCCATTCCTTGATCATTCTTTTCCACATTATAAATGCTTCGGCGCTGGGAACAAATGAATTAAGCGATAAAGTACTTGAAGGGTCATAATAATGGTCTGTTGAAAATTTTGCACAATCTAGGCCTTCTTTTTTGAAGCACGCTTCTGCTCGATGCATATGAATGGCTGATGTAATCAAAATAAACGAATTGGAAACAAGTCCTCTTTCCTTTAGTAATTTCAATGTTTCTTGTGCATTTTCATGTGTGTTCCTAGATTTATTCTCAATTAAAATATCCGATGCTGGTATATTTTGTTCAATGAGTAATCTTTTGAGCTGATCAGCTTCATGAAGCCCTTCTTTAAAGACATATCCGGAATCTCCTGATAAAATCATTTTTTTAATTTTCCCTTTGTGGTATAAATGTATAGCTTGCCACAAACGGTCCGATCCTCTTCTTGCACTGAGTCTGTCTAATGCCCCATTAAATTCAAACATTCCGGAAAGCACAATGCCATAATCATATGTTTTTAGTGCTTCTGTTTTAGTTCCTGGAACCTCCCATGATGCGACAAATCTCCCAATAATAAAACTATTAGAAAATAGTATACTTAGACAAATTGAGAACCAAAGTAAAACCTTTTTTGGTTTTGGTGCTTTGATCCACACATATGAAATCCACAATAGGACAACCCAAAGAAAGGGCGAAAGCAAAGCTGAAAGTATTTTTGATAAAATAAAAAACATAGCATGTTTTACATTGATTTTATGTTTAAAATTAATCTTTTTGTTTCAAAATATGCACCTCTAGATCCTGTGTAATCTGTTTTTGGGAACTACTATTTTTAGACTTGACGGAATAACATTGAAAGTGAGTGATTTATGCTCTTTGACAAATTCCCCATCGTAATGCGCTATATTTTCAGATAGCTCTATTTTTCCTCCAGATGTAGATATGGTTTGAATATACTTCGATTTGTGCGCATTTTTTCCAAAAAAACGGGCAGCAACAATTGCGGCTTTCCACTTTGGAAATGGTCTGACTAGTATCAGTTCTAGCATACCATCTCTCACACTAGATTTGGGTGAAATTTTGAACCTATTGCCAAATTCAGAGGTATTGGCTATACACAACATAAAGGCTTCTACTTTTAATTTGTCTTCTACTGCCTCGATTTGAACCTTGATAGGTTTGAGATTGATAAACTCCTTGAGCGAATGCTTAATATAGGTTTTAAGCCCTCTTTTTGGATCTTTATCAAAACGCTCTGCAATAACAGCGTCTATACCAAAGCCAGATGTACCAATAAAGAATGAGGAATTTACAGCAACAGTATCAATTTTGGCAATCACTTTTTCATTAATACATTGAATAGCGTTCCTAGTTTTTTTATAAATCCCCATGTGGTTTGCAATACCATTTCCAGATCCTTTTGGAATTATACATAGTGCTGTATTACTATGTATGAGTTCCTTTCCAATCTCGTGAATCGTTCCGTCTCCTCCAACTGCACAAACAAATGGTATATTTTCTTTTATCGCCATTCGTGTAATTTCTTTGGCATGCCCCTTGTATTCTGTAATAAAGATTTTGTAGGTAAAGATTTGTTCATCAAGATATTTGTATATTTTTCTTTCGAGTGATTTTTTATTTTTTCCTCCTGAGATTGGATTCACAATGAACCAAATGGCTGATTTTTCTGTTGGATTTGTCAATGAAAATGCGCTTTGAATTCAAAATTGTAGAATTTTTAGGAGAATTCGCCCTAAAATATGGACCAAAAAATTAATATGGACACTTGTTATTAGAGATTTTCATCCTATATTTGCACTCTCAAAATAAGTTTTTGAGAATTTAATGGCCCGTTCGTCTAGTGGTTAGGACGCCAGGTTTTCATCCTGGTAACAGGGGTTCGATTCCCCTACGGGCTACTATTATTGGCCCATTCGTCTAGTGGTTAGGACGCCAGGTTTTCATCCTGGTAACAGGAGTTCGATTCTCCTATGGGCTACAGTATAAATGAAATTAAAATAAAGAAAATGGCAAATCATAAATCAGCAATCAAAAGGATTCGTTCCAATGAGAAAAGAAGAGTATTGAATAAATACCAGCATAAAACAACGCGTAACGCAATCAAAGCATTGAGAGAAATGTCTAAGAAAAAAGAAGCTGAGAAATTAGCGCCAAGTGTTTTTAAAATGATTGATAAGCTTGCTAAGAAAAATATTATCCATGACAATAAAGCGGCAAACCTTAAATCAGGTTTACAAGTATTTGTGAGTGGACTATAACTAAGTTTACATACAAGATTAGTAAGGGGGCCTATTGGCCCCTTTTTTTATTAAGTTTGTTAGGTATGAGGGTTATTTTCATCCTTTTTTTTCTTTCAATGCTGCCTTTGATGGCCGTATCTCAAATCAACGACTTTTGTTCGTCCTATGATTCTCTTCGTAGTGATTATCGAATCGATGGGGATATGTTTGACTTAGAACAGACCTCTGGATTCTTTGATGCTGCCTTCATGACTCCCGGTCAATCTTCTCCTTTTCTTTCTGCAGCTGTTTTTGGAACGTACGGTTCAAAGATTCACCAATTTCGCACAAAAAATATTCAACACCTTGTAAGCCCTTTGCCCCATATTGGTTTTAGTTATACGTTTGGTATGCAAGGAGCGCAACGCTTGGCTTTTGAATACCACCAAGTTTTTAAGGGAGATTGGGTTTTAAATACTAAGATTAGCAATGTAAAATCAATAGGATATTTTAGGAATATGGAATTGGGTAAAACTGATTTCGAAGCTACGGTTTCAAAGAAGAGTGATCGATATGGTATTTCATTAACAGGTCGTACCTCAAAGCTCACAAGGGCATGGAGTGGGGGAGTGATTGATCCTTCTTTACTTGAGGTATATGCACCCCTTACTGTGCCGGTTTACAAATCAGAATGTAATTCTGAATTGAAATATTTTGACGTTCAAGCTTCGGGATATTTTATTTGTATAGATAGTGAAAAGTATAAATTAGGTGTAGCACATAAGGTCAATGTCAATGGCGAAAATAGAGTGTTTGATGAACGCGATTCTCTCGCTGGATTATATTCATCGATTTATTTTGATTCTATATCTACAAGAGACCAGTATCAGATTGGAAGATTAGCAAACATCAGTTCGATATATTATGATTCTGAAAATTTAACCTATTCCCTAGGTTTATCATCAACATATTGGAATTATAGAAATATGACTCTCTTCAGAGATACAACGGAATTGAATATTATTCATGATTTTCATTATCGTAAAAAACAGTTTTTATTCCTTCATGAGGCATCGTTAAATACCATTGGAGCCTCCCAGATGTGGTCTATAAATAATGAGCTTCACTATGATCAAAAACAATGGTCATTTTCTCTTGTAAGTCGCATCGGCCAAAAATTACCAGCGCTTTTTCAACGCTTTTATAGCGCGAATAACACTTATTATTCAAATACTGATTTACGGCTCCAATATTATTCGGTTCATTCAGCTGAGGTTTCTTATAAAGCGGGATCTTATGACTTGAACGCATTGTATCAACTGCAATCCAATAAGGGTATATATTTCTTTGATAAATCCATTTCGAATTGGTCAAATCAAACAGCTTTAAGCTCGAATATTATACAGCAGCTCTTTTTACGGTCAAACCTCATACGTCAGAAGCTGAGGTGGCAGCAACAGTATATTCTGACGATTTCAAATCTTAAAAAATTTATTATTCCCGTTCATCAGCTGCAAGGTTCCATAATGACTAGTTTGGGTTTGTTTAAAGCGAAAAAGTTAAAAGTTACACTTGGTTTATCTTACAGTTTAAATTCTAAAACCAATGTTATACCAGTCATCGAAAATGTTGGTGTTTATGATTTACTAAATGTATCAGATGAAACCATACAGAATCCTATATTTAACATGGGCGCAATGCTTGGAATGGAAATCGAAACCTTCAGGTTTTACGTAAAATTTAGCAACATGGGTTATTTTTGGAATAGTTCCACCTGGCAATATATACAGGGTATTTATTTACCTGAGTCTACTTTAAGGGTAGGGTTGACATGGGATTTTTGGAATTAAGGGTTACTTCCCTAATACCTCAAACATTTTGGCTCCAATTTGTGCGGGTGAATCAACAACATGAATTCCACATGATCTCATGATTCTTTTCTTTGCCTCTGCGGTATCATCTGAACCACCAACTATTGCTCCTGCATGCCCCATTGTTCTGCCTTTAGGGGCTGTTTCTCCGGCAATAAATCCTACTACCGGTTTGGTTCCATTTTCTTTGACCCATTTGGCTGCATTAGCCTCAAGGTTACCCCCAATTTCTCCAATCATAACGATTCCTTCTGTTTCCGGATCGTTCATTAAAAGCTCAACGGCTTCTTTTGTTGTAGTACCGATAATTGGATCTCCACCAATTCCAATGGCAGTTGTAATACCTAATCCTGTTTTCACAACTTGGTCTGCAGCTTCATAAGTAAGCGTTCCTGACTTTGACACGATTCCTATCTTACCTTTGTTAAATACAAACCCTGGCATAATGCCAACTTTTGCCTCATCAGCGGTAATGACTCCTGGACAATTTGGACCTACAAGTCGACTATCGTATTTATCAATGTATGCCTTGGCTTTAACCATATCATTTACAGGAATACCTTCTGTAATACATACAATGACTTTAATCCCAGCTTCGGCAGCTTCCATAATCGCATCAGCAGCAAACGCTGGTGGAACAAAAATGATTGAAACATCTGCTCCAGTGTTTTTGACTGCTTCAGCAACAGAATTAAATACAGGTTTATCTAAATGAATTTTTCCTCCTTTACCAGGGGTGACGCCGCCAACGACATTAGTACCATAGGAAATCATTTGTTCGGCATGGAAAGTTCCTTCACCACCCGTAAAACCTTGAACAATAACTTTTGAATTTTTATTAACTAGAACGCTCATGTAGTCTTTAATTTGAAGCCAAAAATAAGAATAGGAAGTGATAAATCTGCCAATTCTCTTTTATTTTATATCAACAATTTCAATTTCGTAGATTAGGATGGCGTTTTGAGGTATTTTTTCGAGCTCATGATTGCCATATCCGAGTTGAGGTGGAGCGATAATTTGAACATTTGCACCATTTTTACTCATTAGCATTATTTCTTTCCAGGCTGTAATAACCTCTTTTACGGCAAAGCGCATGGGTTTTTTTTCAACTTCGAAGACAGTACTATCAAGCAGTTGCCCTTTGAAAATTACTGATACGCTATCTGTATATTTTATATTGCGACCAGAACCAGTATTTTCAAAGGAATAATACAGACCAGATTCAGTCTTTTTAAATTGGACATCTTGCTGACCAATCCACTCCTTTATTTTTTTGTCAAAAGTATTGAGGTCTTCTTCGGAATATGTTGAACATGCACCTAAAAATAGGGTGAAAAGTAAGAAAAGTAGTCTCATAATTTAATCGCTTTTAGGTCGAAGCCTTCTTTTTCGAGCAATGCTATTAGGCCAAATTCGCCGCAAAGATGACCTGCTCCCACGGCAAAGAATACAGATTTTTCTATCATCATTTCTTTCATTTTCGGAATCCATTTTTTATTTCTATTATCCAAGAATAGAGCTGTATTTCCTGCTAATTTTTCATTGGTGGCGAAATCGCAGAGCACATTAAGCGCTTGTTTTTTATACGCTTGCTGCATATCATTAAAATCTTGTATACTCTTCTGGCCATTATAAAGCTCATTAAAAACCATATCCATTTGGTCATCAAATGGGATTTGATTGAAAATATTCAGCTGTTCATCTATACTTTCGAGTCCTAAAAGTTGGATTTCTTTTGATGCTGCAATTTTTTCAAGTTCTTGTTCATGTGATTTTCTGTTTGTGGGTAGATTCATCGCTAAGATGAATTGAAAGAGCATAAAAGGTTTGGCATGCTCAAAATTCGCCTCAAATTGAATAGGTTTCATCAATAGTTTTTCTTCTGCCCATCTAGTTAAACTCGACCACTCTGCTGAATCACAGTAAGCTTTCAGGTGGAGTGTGGTGTCAATAAGCATATCAGGATTGATGCGCACTTCTGTAATGTTTTTAATTTCTAAACAGAGCGCATCAGATTTTTCAAGAAGCTTGGTTATTCTTTTGGGAAAAAAGAAGCTGTTTTTCTCCATGGCGTGCATTGTACCAAATAAGTAAGAGCGCTCAATGCCTAGTTTTTCATTACTGATCTCATAACACAAGGACTGCTTTTGCGCATTGCTATGCATGGAAAGTAATACCGCTAAAATAACAATCCACTTCATGATATCAGTTTTGCAAGGTAGTGGTTGCCGTCTTCGAATATTTTCTCACAGCTCAACCCAGCCATTCTTGCATGTGTTTTTAATGTTTCGAAGTCAACATACAACCAATTAAAAAAGGGACCGCTCTCCCCGTTAAAATGCATTTGGAATTGAAATTCACCATAATAGGAGCTATTCAAATCAATCCAAACACTGTCATCTTCATCTTCATATAGGTATTTAATATCAGTAGAGTCAAGTAATATTTGACCGTTTTTTGTGAGTAAAGATTTACACTTGGCTAAAAAGGGTTTGAGTGCTTCAAGCTTTTCACTAATACCAATTCCATTCATCATAAGCAATATGGTATCGTAGCGTTCTGAGGTTTCAAAATTTTGAATAGGAGATAGGGCACACGGGATGTTGTTTTTTTTCAGATGCGCAATCGCGCCTGGTGAAACGTCAAGGGCAAAAATTGAGAACCCTTTCTCTCTTAATATTTTAAGGTGTGCTCCCGCACCGGCTCCAGCATCTAAGATATTTCCCTTGCAAAGTTCCAAGGCTTTTTTTTCCACAGCAGGCATAGCGTCAAATGTTCTAAAGAGATATTCGATGGGAAGCTCGTCATCATCACATAAATCTGAAGAGACCCGAATTATTTTTGGTATTCTATTTTCTTCAAAGTCAATAATTGCATTGCCAAAAGGATCATTTTTTGAGAAATCTTGCACCATATCTTTAAATGTAAGGGCTTAAATCTTCTTCAGAAAATCCATCTTCGAAATCGTCAAATCCAAACTTATCCTCTTCTTCCTGCTCTTCTTCTTCAGCTGGCATCTGAAATTCCTCGTCAAGCTCCTTGGAATCTTCATTTGGTTTTTCGCCAACACTCAGCAATAATGTTGGTAAATTTGGTGTCTCCTCTTGCAGCTCAATGCATTCGATAAGAAAAATCCACATTTTCAAAAAGTCATAGACGAGAATAAACTTTTGGTCTGGTTCTTCTACCAATTCTCGAATGCTTGTTGAAGCCATAATTTTTTGTCCGCCCTCTTCTCCAAAGCTCACATCCATAAGACTTACCTCTTCTCCTTTGTCCCAGTTTTCATTTGAAGCATAAAAGCTGGCCATTTGATCTCCCTTGAAGCCATATGCTTTAATAATGGAATTGAAAAAAGACTCAAAATTGTCATCCAGGGATAATAAAATATCACAAAAGACTTCCTCTTTTTGATTTGAATCCAATAGTACCCGAAATTTTATTCCAGCCATGACGTTTTAATTTAAACTATTTTACTGCTCGCTATGCACTGCGGTTAATCCTAATTCCTTTCCGCATGCTAACATTAACAATTTTGCCTGTTCCACAGAGTTTTCGATTTCACCCTCGAGTATGGCCTCTTTTATTCTACTTTTAATAACACCAATTTCATAACACGGGCCGATGTTAAAAGTTTTCATAATATCTTCTCCTGTAACAGGAGGTTGAAAATTCCGGATTTTATCTTTCTCTTCAACTTCCTCTAATTTTCTCGAAACGATTTTAAAGTTTTCCCTATACTTCTTAACCTTAAATTCATTTTTTGAGGTAATGTCAGCATTACAAAGCATCATTAGGTCATCAATATCATCTCCAGCTTCATTTAATAGCCTTCTGATTGCCGTATCTGTGACATTCCCTTTTACCAATGCTATTGGACGGAGATGAAGCCTTACCATTTTTTGAACATATTTCATTTTCGAATCCAATGGCAATCTATGGTACTTGAAAATTCTTGGAACCATTTTAGAACCAAGTTCTTCATGTCCATGAAAAGTCCATCCTACCTTTGCATCAAATCTTTTGGTGGCTGGTTTTGCAATATCATGCATGATAGCAGACCATCTTAACCATAATGAGTTTGTATGCTCCGAAATATTATCAAGTACCTGCAATGTATGTAGGAAATTGTCTTTATGGCTTTTTCCTTTAATCGTTTCAATCCCAGAGAGATTAAGCAACTCTGGAAACACAAACGCTAATAAATTTGTTGATTTTAGTAGCTTAAATCCTCTAGAAGGCTCATTGGTTAGAATAATTTTATTTAGCTCCTCTGTGATTCTCTCTCTAGAAATTATTTTAATGCGCTCGGATTGTTCTTTTATTGAACGAAGACAGGCAATATCAAGTTTGAAAGATAGTCTAGTGGCAAAACGAATTGCTCTAAGCATTCTGAGGGGATCATCCTGAAATGTAATGCTCGGATCTAAAGGTGTTTTTATGATTCCTTCCTCAAGGTCAGCTATTCCATTAAAAGGGTCTATTAATGCGCCAAATTTTTCAGGATGCAAGTCAATAGCCAATGCATTGATGGTAAAATCTCGTCTAAATTGATCTTCCTCAAGTGTTCCTGGAGCAACCTCAGGGTTTCTTGACTTTTCGGAGTAAGATTCCTTTCGTGCTCCCACAAACTCGACATCGATATCCTTGTATTTAAAGTGTGCAGTGCCATAATTTTTGAATACCGAAACCTTCTTTACTCTCAATATTTTGGCAATATTTTGTGCAAAAAGAGTTCCGTCCCCTTGGACAACAATATCTATATCCTTTGAGGTGCTTCCCAATATGAGGTCACGGACAAAACCACCAATTACAAATGCCTTTTCATTAGAGCTTTCTAGCTCTTTGGAAATAACCTTGAAAACAGGGTGTGTTAAATGTGAAGCGTAGTTTTGTTCCATAAGTCCATGCAAAAGTAAACAAACTTAAGACAGAATTTAGGCAGAATGGTTTTCAGGAATCAATCTTCGTCTGAATCAAAAGAGAAAAGACCTCCCTCTATTGGCTCATCGTCTTCAAAATAGTTGAAGTTCTTACCACTTTTCTTGTGAGCCGTCATTTTCTTGGCTTTTTTTCCACCACCACCTTGATCCGAATCAAAGCTTTTTGTGGATTTACCTTTGAATGATTTTTTTCTCGATTCACCTTTAGTTTCCTCTGGAGGCATAGGCGGTTGACCTAAATCTGCATTAAAGCTTTTTCTTGGCGCAGCGCCTGTATTAGAAGGTCTTGAATCCCTATTTGTATTTCCTCCTGGTCTTGAACGATCATTTCTGTTTTCGGCAACCTTAACAGCAATTCTTCTTCTATTAATTTCAAAACCGTCTAGTGCTTCGATAGCCTGACTGGCTTCATCATCGTTCGACATTTCGACAAAAGCAAATCCTCTCGGCTTTCCTGTGTCTTTATCCGTCGGAATGTGAGCTTTACTTACCTCACCATATTGAGCAAACAGCTCAACAAGCTGTTCTTTAGATACACCAAAATCTAACTTGGCAACAAAAATACTGGTCATAAAAAAATAATCAATTCTGACTTTTTCAACTTAATTAGGCTTCGAAATTAGAATAAATATTTGAAATATTTCAAAATTATTTTTGACAAATACTTATGTATCTAGTACCCTAAGAAATTCGAAAAGTGATTTAGTTCTTTGTAATATACGCGTTTTTCTTGGTTTTATAGGCCCGCGGAGTATTTGAGTCTGTTATATTTGCTTTTATATGTGAACTATTTTGTAAAAGAACTTAACAATTAAATAGTCTTTTCTTTATTTATGATTTAACCTATCAAGCGCTATATTTTACCTCGAATTGATGTCTTTGGTATCATTTGAGCATTGCCAAAATTTGTTTTCATTTGCTTCATAGCATTATATTATCCTTACATTTGCAGCCATTATGAGACTTTTAAAAAGAATTCCTCACGACAGATATTTAATTGAGCTGCATCAATATAACCAAAAGCTAATCTTGAAAATTGCCCTAGACCAATATGAGCAATCTTTTAAGATACCGGAATCAGAGAACGGTCTTAGCGATTTGGAACTGTTATTGAGCTCTACAGATTTCTTAAGGAACTGTCTCCATCGTTTTATTTCTATGAGAGAAGACTTTACTGCTTCTTTTAAATCAATTCAAAATGAAAATTAGTTTATACATTATTGCTTTTAGCCTGATACTCTCATCATGTTCAAGCGAATCAGAAAAGGAAACAGCGCCTGTAATATCAGCCGCGGTAAGTACCCTTGAAAAGGACACTAGCGGGCTAGTGATCGCCTTTTATTTCAACGATAGTTTAAAAGAGGGCTTTACATATTACAAAAATATTGATGAGGATGTGAGTAAGAAAAATCTTGCATTTCAAACTGAGCTGCAGCGTAAGACTAACAACCTCGAAAATTTTGTCTCCAAAAAAGGAGCAGAAGCACAACAAGGGCTTCTTTCAGAAAATGAAATCATGAAGATTCAGCAAAAAGCACAACGTATGGAGGCGGAATTAATGCAATATCAGCAGCGAGAGGGCGCCCAATTAGAAGCGGAGGTAATGAGGAAGCTAACTGACATAAATAATAAGGTCATCTCTTTTGGAAAAAAATTTAGTGAAGCAAATGGAATTGATCTTTTGATGGGTTATGCTGATGGTGGTCAAATCAATTATGTGAATCCAAGCATGGATGTTACACGTGCTTTTATTGATTTTTTGAATAAAGAGCAGAAACTAATTGAAGAAGACCTATAACGATGTTGGTTGCGCAAAAAAAACAGCAAGAAAATATAGCTGAGTATGTTTTGTATCTTTTCCAAATTGAAGATATCGTTAGGTCTTTAAATTTTGATATTGAACAGATCATGGAAGCTGTTGTGAAGCCGAATCTTCCAGATAGTTCATTTGAAACACAATATAGAAGCTGGTATACTGATATTATAAAGGAGATGAAACGCTCCGGTCTTGAAAAGAAAGGTCATCTTGACCGAGTTATGGAAGTCATGAAGGAACTTCTATTTTTGCACAACACCTTATTTGCAGTGCAGGGAGAAAGTAAATACAAGCAGCTCTGTGCAAATTCTGGCTCTTTCGTTGCGGAGTTTCGTGAAAAAGCTTCGATGAAAAACCAACATGATGTTGAGATTTTAATTCATGCCATGCATATGAAACTTCAATTTCGACTTAGAAAGAAAGAAATTACGCAAGAAACTGAAGAAGCACTAGATGCAATGCGTATTCAACTTGCTTTTCTTGTTCGAGAGTATCATAAAATGAAGTCAGGAGATTATTCTTCTATGAAAGGCTAGGGTAATCTGGAAATTCATTTATAATCTTCAGTCCCTCTTCGTCTTTTTTATAAATCACATGCTCAATACCGTTGCTAAGGACTAAAAACCTCGATTGAAGACCCTTGAAGTAGGTCAAAGACTGTTCAAAAACGGCTTTTGTAATTGGGATGGTTGGCGCTTTACATTCAAGTAGTAAAAAGCATTCTCGGTTTGGCATGAATGTGGCCAAATCCCATCTTTTTTCCATTGCTCCGTATTGAATTTTTTTTTCAATCGTTAAAAGACCTTTCGGATAAGCTAAGTCGTTCAAAAAGTATGCAATAAAATGCTGACGAACCCATTCCTCCGGAGTCAAAACAATATTCTTTTTACGGACTAGACAACGCACAAATAATTGGTCACCGCCACGTGAAATGTCTAGTGCTGTTTTTGGAAGGTTAAGGGGTACAATAGGGGACATTAAATACCTGGAAGAATGAGATTAATGTCCTTATAATTCAAATCAAATACTTTTCCTAGGACTTCATTGGTTAGAATTCCTTTGTAAATATATACACCATTTCTAAACCCCTGGTTTGAACGAATGAGCTCAACTACTCCGCCGCAGTCACCCATTTCTAGCAATAAAGGTGAAAAAATATTAGAAATGGCAAAAGAAGCTGTTCTCGAGACTCTAGAAGCTATGTTTGGAACACAGTAATGTGTAACGCCATGCTTAATGAACGTAGGATCATCATGGTTGGTGATTCTTGAGGTCTCGAAACATCCTCCTTGATCGATACTTACATCTACAATTACGGATCCCGACTTCATATCTTGAATCATCATTTCTGTGACCACGCAAGGTGTTTTTCCAACATTTGAGCGTAATGCGCCAATAACAATATCTGCTCGTTTGATGGCTTTAGCCAAAACTTTTGGCTGAATAATCGAGGTATATACCCTTTTACCTATATCATTTTGAAGACGTCTGAGCTTTGATAGTCTGTTGTCAAAAACTTTTACAGATGCACCAAGACCAAGCGCAGCTCTAGTAGCAAATTCTCCTACAGTTCCTGCTCCAATGATTACAACCTCTGTGGGCTGAACACCTGCAATTCCTCCAAGCATCATACCCTTCCCAGAGGCAAAAGATGATATTAACTCTCCTGCAATCAAAATACTTGTATTTCCCGCAATTTCTCCAACGGTTCGGACCAAGGAGAATACACCTTCTTCGTCTCTGATATAATCCCATGCAATTGCTGTGATTTTCTTTCGAATCAATTTTGTAAGAACCTCCTTGGGTTGGATTGAGATCTGAAGTGCAGAAATTAAGGTTTGGTGCCCCGGCATTAAGTCCACTTCTTCATCTGAAGGCGGAGTTACTTTGAATACAATGTTACATTCATATATATCTGAAGGTCCTTGACATATTTCAGCCCCAGCCTCGCTATATTCTTGGTCACTAAAATTTGCGCCAACACCAGCTTTGGTTTCTATTTTTACGTGATGTCCATTTGCAACAAGTAACGAAACTGTCTCAGGTACAAGGGCCACACGTCTTTCTTGGAAAGAAGTTTCTTTTGGGATGCCTATATTGAGGCTACCTTTTTTACGCGCTACCTCTAGCATTTCCTCTTGAGGTAGAAGATTTCCCTTTTGAATAAGTTTTTTTAATAATTCAGGATCAGTATTCATAGGCTATGTCAATCGTTCTTGTATCATCTGATTCATGATGGATCGTAATCCAAACTGTTTCTTCTGGAAGAAACTGCATCACTTTTTCAGGCCACTCTATAAAGATAGTTTTTTTTTCGTGGAATAATTCTTCCAAACCTAGATCAAACGCTTCAAAATCATTCTTGATTCGGTAACAATCTAGATGGTAGTATTCTTTGTGGGTTGTTTCATTATAGTATTGATTTACAATTCCATAGGTAGGGGATCCTTGTAGGTCGTTTATGCCAAACGCTTTTAAAAGAAGCTGTATCAAGGTCGTTTTCCCCGAACCCATTTCTCCTTTAAATGCAAAACAATACTGAGCATCAAATTGGTCTTTATGCTCAATTACGAATGTCTCGAGTGCTGAAAGGTTCTGTATTTTGTAGCGCTTCATTCTTTGATGCCTTCAAAAGCTTTTTCACCCTCGTCGCTCCAAACCTTCAGCGATAGACTTGAACCATCAAATTCAGCATAAGTGCAGAAGTTCAACCATTCGCCAAGATTAAGGTATCTAGATGCTGAAACCGAAATATCCATTGGTAGGTGGCGGTGTCCAAAAATAAAATAATCTACAGGTACTTCAACTAGCTTTGCCTTGCTGTATTGATAGAGCCACTCGTCATCTTTATTTGAGTAATTGATGTCTTTTGTTCCTGTATGTATTCTACTTTTGTTCGAGAAATATTGTGCCATCGAAAGACCTATACGGGGATGAAGACAAGAGAATAGAAATTGACAAAGCTTATTTCTAAAAACCTTTTTTATGAATTTGTAGCCATAGTCTCCAGGGCCCAGACCATCTCCATGAGCAATAAAAAATCGGCTTCCGTTAATTTTAAGCTCCAATTCATCTGAAATCATTTTAACACCCAATTCTTGGGTAAAGTAATTTTTCATCCACATGTCATGATTACCAAGAAAGAAGTAAATTTTAACACCTCGATCTACAAGTGTTGCAATTTTTCCCTGCAGGCGAACAAAGCCCTTTGGTACCACTTGTTTATATTCAAACCAAAAATCAAAAAGATCTCCTACAAGAAAAATAGCTTGGGCATCCTTTTCAATATGATTGAGCCACTCAATGATTTTAAGCTCTCTAATCCTACTTAACTCCGCTGTAGGCGCTCCAAGATGAAAATCTGAGGCAAAGTATATTTTTTGACCAGGATTTAGTTTTAGCTGCTCCAATTACTTAAATATTTTTTCCAATTCTGATTCTAGAGCCGAACCTCTTAGATTAGTTTTAATAATTTTTCCTTGCGCATCTATGAGTACAGTAAATGGAACACTTCCCACCTGATATAAACGAGAGACCTTACTCTGCCAACCTCCAAGGTCACTTACGTGATTTGGCCAAGACAATTGATCTGCTTCAATAGCAGCTTTCCATTTTCCTAGGTCTTTATCTAAAGATACACTCATAATTGTGAAGCCCTTGTCCTTATATCTGTTATATGTTTTTACAACATTAGGGTTCTCTCTTCGACAGGGTCCACACCAAGATGCCCAAAAATCTATAAGCACTACCTTTCCTCTAAGGTCCGAAAGTTTGAGCTTTGTCTCCCGATCTAGCATTAATTCTTCAAATTCTGGGGCGACTTTCCCGATTCCCAGAGGCTTGTTTTTTTCTTTTTCAGCCATGATTCTTTCAAAATTTTCTGCATACTTCTGAACGGTTAGGCTACTTGGAAATGATTTTAGTAGCTGCTGTATGATCGATGCATAGGTCTTTGGGTCTTGATCTAGGTTAATAGCGCTTAGTGCAATAACAAGAGCAGCAGAGTTTGAATTACTTCCAACAAAGGCCTTTAGCTTACTTTGAAAAGAGTAATATTCTTTTTGCATGTATTGGTTAATCGATTCAGACTGACTTGGGTCTTTTTTGACTGCGGTAATGGCCGAATCGTTTTTTAACTGAAATCGCTCTAGCTCTTTGACAAATGTATTCATGGAGGCAGATTCATCAGAGTTTAAAATATTGCAAAAATCATTCAGTTTCTTCCCATCGCCGTATATTTTTATATCTGATTGATTGCGACAAACTAAATGAACATTAGCATTCTCGAGCCTCAGTAGATAATAATCTTCGCGAGGTAAAATCAAATCAGCACTGAATTTACCGGCTTTGTCCATTATAATCGTATCAAAATCTTTAATTCGATTGTTATCATACATTTGAGAGACAAACAAAGTATCTGTTGGTGCACCAAAAATCGATCCCGATAATTTCACGTTTGCCGTCTGTCCTATAACTATGTTAGTGATTAAAAGACATATAATTAGCAGTGTACATTTCATGTTTAAAAATTAAAAATATTTTGCATTCGTTCTTCTAAATCTCGTCCCCTCAGATTGATACCGATGATTCTGCCCTTTGGATTTACCAAAACCGTAAAAGGAATTCCTTCAATACGATATAATGGTACAACAGCTGAATTCCAGCCTTTTAAATCGCTGACATGATAAGGCCAAGATAATCCATCCTGTTCAATAGCAGCTTTCCAATTCGTCATATCCTCATCCAATGAGACGGATAAAATAGTAAATTTCTTCTTTTTGTACTTGTTGTAGAGCGCTACTATTTTTGGGTTTTCTTTTCTGCAAGGACCACACCAAGATGCCCAAAAATCGATGAGTACATATTTACCACGTAGGTCAGACAAGCTTATTGTTCTGCCATCGATTGTTGAAGATTCAAAATCAGGAGCTTCATAAAAACCATTATTTAGCATGTAGGTTTGCATTAGTTCAAAGTTCCTGACGAAATTCTGAGTAGCTTCTGATTTTGGGTCCATTTTATAGAAAGCTTCCGCAACACTTCCGAAAATTTGAATTCTTTCCTCATTCCATTGGTCCTGTGATTCCATAATATGATTGGAAAGTACAATGTTGAATGGACTAGCGGGAGTTGCTTTCATTCTTTGGGCTGCAAAGTTAGAAAGCTCAATAGGGTTTTCTTTTGCTCTAATTGTTTGATAGTCCTCAAGATCTTGAGACCAAATAACACCTTCTGTAGTTATGGATTCATGTATAGAATCCTTATGGGTTAAGAGTGTTATGTTATCCTGGGGCGTCAAGGTGAGCTCAACGGAGTCTACTTTAACTCCATAAATCTTGAGTATATAGTAACCCAGTCCCGGGATCGATGCATCTAGTGCAAAACGTCCTTCAGCATCTAGGGTATCAGAGGCCAATTCAATGTTTTTCCCCTTGGATTGCATTAAAGGTGCTTCTAATGTTATTCTTGCGTTTGAAGCATCTTTGATTTGTCCTGAAATTGAAACATTATTTCCTAAATCTGTATTACTAATATTGTTGGATTGAATTTCAAAGTTAGGCTCATCATATTCTTCAGTACATGAAATGAAAATACCTAAACTGATGAGCAAGAAGCATGTTGATTTATGCATCATTTAATTTCTTTCTAAGGAGCGAATTAGCGATTTTAGGATCTGCTTTTCCTTTTGAGACCCGCATCAGCTGTCCCATGAAAAAACCAATTAGCTGCTGTTCACCATTTCTAAACCTTTCCGCCTCGGATGGGTTATCGTCAATAACTTTTTCAATGAATCCGATTAAACCATCTTCATCCGAAACTTGTACAAGATTCATTCTTTCTGCAATCTGCTTGGCACTTTCACTAGACCTAAGCATTTCAGGAAATATTTTTTGAGCGGCTATGGTACTTGATACTTTTCCCTCGTCTATAAGGTCTATGAGTCCTGCTAAACCTTCAACTTTAATTGGAAAGTCTTGAATTTCAACGCCATTTTCATTCAGATAAGATTTCACAGAGCCCATAATCCAATTTGCTGCGGCTTTATAGTTTTTTGTATGTATGATTAGCTGCTCAAAGTAAAAGGCTATTTCTTTTGATTCAGTTAGGTTTAGTGCATCGTATTCAGAAAGTTTTAAATCATTAACATATTTATGATACAGATAGTCGGGTAGAGGAGGCATCTCCGCTTTGACCATTTGAATTTGATTTTCGTCAACATATAAGGGTTGGAGGTCTGGTTCTGGGAAATAGCGATAATCATTTGCGGCTTCTTTGGAGCGCATGGAAATCGTGCTGCCATTTAACGCATCAAAACCTCGTGTTTCTTGTGATAATGTTCCTCCCGTCTCAAGTACCTCAATTTGTCTCACGATTTCAAATTCGATTGCTTTTTGTACGTTCCGAATTGAATTCATGTTTTTGACCTCTACTTTTATTCCAAGTGCATTTGCACCTTTTAATCGAACAGAAATATTTGCATCACAGCGTAAAGATCCTTCTTCCATGTTTCCATCACAAATTTCGAGGTACCTGACCAGTTTTCTGATGTCTGTTAAATATTGATATGCTTCGTTAGAGCTACGCATATCAGGCTCCGTTACAATTTCTAATAAGGGTGTCCCTGCTCTGTTCAAATCCACCAAGGTGTCGTATACATCAACATCGTGAATGCTTTTTCCTGCATCCTCTTCCATGTGAATCCTTGTAATTCCTATTCTTTTTGCAGGCCCCTCTTTCTGCTTTAGGTCTATAAAACCTTCCGTACAGATGGGTGTTTTGTCCTGTGTAATTTGGTAACCTTTGGGTAAATCTGGATAGAAATAGTTTTTTCGAGCAAAGTATTGGTGATCTGCGATCTTACAATTTAGTGCAATACCCAATTTAATCGCAAATTCAATGGACTTCTTATTCATCACTGGAAGTGTTCCAGGATGTCCAAGTGTAATTGGGCTTGTATGCGTATTCGGGGAAGCCCCATATGCATTGATGTCAGCAGAATACGCTTTGGTATTCGTGAGCAGTTGGGCGTGAACCTCGAGTCCAATTACTGCCTCGTATTTATCTCTTTGCTCTTGTGTCATTTTAGATACTTGAAATCAATTCTTTCATAATCAAGGTCATCTTGGGCTCTTGTTTTGCGGCAACTTCGATAACCTCTTGATGCGTTACCTTTTGAATTTTACCAGGTACACCGAGGTCTGTTATAATCGAAATCGCAAAACATGGGATATCCATATGTCTAGCAACGATCACCTCAGGAACGGTTGACATACCTACGGCATCAGCACCAATCGAATGAACATATTGATATTCTGCGGGAGTTTCAAGTGTAGGGCCAGTGAGCCCTGCATAAATACCCTGAGTAACTTTAATGTTATGTTTTGATGCTATTTCTAGGGCCTTTTTTATTAACTCATGGCTGTATGGCTCACTCATATCTGGAAATCGCGGTCCTAGTTCATCATAGTTTTTTCCAATTAAAGGATTACCTGGAAACAAATCGATATGGTCATTTAGAATCATTATTTCTCCAATCTCGAAAGCTTCATTAACACCTCCTGAGGCATTGCTGACAAAAAGATTTTCTATGCCTAAAAACTTCATTACACGAACAGGAAATGTGACCTCTTGAAGATTGTAACCCTCATAATAGTGGAACCTGCCTTGCATGGCTACAACGGATTTCCCACCGAGCTTTCCGAAAATCAATTTTCCTGAATGCCCCTTGACAGTTGATACCGGGAAATGGGGAATGTCTTCGTATGCTATTTCATGGACAATTTCAATTTCATTGACTAGACCACCAAGTCCTGTACCCAAAATAATACCAACTGTAGGTTGTAGTTCAACTCTTCCTTTTATGTAGCTTGCCGCTGCTTTAAACTTTTCTAACATGTTTTCTAATTAACGATTCAAACTGAGCTGCATCATGCAAGCGTATGCTCATCGGTTGATAGTACCATGAGGCGCCATTCTTTTTAATCAATCCATTAAATTTGGAAAGCCGTACTTTGTCCTTTTCTGTAGTCAGAATAATCGATTCCTTCGGGTCAAAGATACCAAATTTTTCATGGATTTTCTCGATGTCTTTCTCAGTAAATGCATGATGATCCGGAAAAGAAATTGATTGAATTTCATATTTATCCTCTAAATGTTCAATGAGATGGCTTGGGTCTGAGATTCCTGTCACCAATAAAATATTTTTAACGCTTTGAATTGCCGCAGTGATGGGTAGCATTTCACTATATTCTATGTGGCTGAAAAATATGGGTTTTGAGAATTTTGAGAGCTTGTTTTTAACTTTGTTGTAGTCATCATCCTTCATTGTTTCGGGACATTTTGTAACGACAATACAATCCGCTCGATCCGCACTGGCAGCTGGTTCTCGTAATCGTCCCACTGGCAAAATATGGTCTGTATAAAAAGGATCGCCATATGGGGTTGTTAAAATATTTAGGGACGGCTTTATTTTTCTGTGTTGGAAAACGTCATCAAAGATGATGGTACTTTTTGGATTGGCGGTTCGAATCTTATTGCTTCCAAGTGTTCGGCTTTCACATACATAGACGCCTACCTTATCTTTAAAGCGCTGTTTGAACATGAGCGGCTCATCTCCAACATTTTGGCTTAAATTATCCTCATCTACCTCTATAAATCCTTTTGTTTTTCTACCATAGCCTCGGCTGAGCAATGCTGGCTCGCCATGATTTTTTAATATTAATTCTGCTATATGTACTGACAAGGGGCTTTTTCCAGTACCACCCATTGAAAGATTTCCAACACCAATCCCGTTGTCAATATTTTTAGAGTGAAATATTTGAAAATCGAAAAAAAGATTTCTGATCGAAACAATAGATACATAAATCCACGAAATGGGCAGTAAAAAATACCTCATAACAGAGTTGATTATTTAATCAACGTGGTAATCTGAAAATTCTTGCTCTTCAGCGTAGTAAAAAATCCTTACCTGCGCGGTATCATTTAGAAAATCAATCTTTCCAATTTCAAAACGGTTGATCGATAAACCGGTTCTAGATTCAATATCATTTTTCATTTCAGACGCCTTGTCAGGTGTTATAAGGTCTATACGTTCGTAATTAATGGTCTTTCTTGTTTCATGTTTCATTAACCACAAGAATTCAAGAACATAAGTCAATACGACCATAAAGACATTGATCAAAGCCATTTCTGCAATACTCAGCTGGTTTGAAGCGAGGGCATTGACTACACTTAATCCAATAATCAAAAAGAGATAAGTCATCTCTTTTATTTCAATGGCATCTGTTCTGTAGCGAATAATACCAAATATGGCAAATAGTCCAAGTCCCATACCGGTATCGATATCTAGTTTCTTTAATCCAAAACAGAGAAAAAAGGTAATTGTCCCGATGAGGTAATAGGTGAATAAATAATCTTTTCGTTTCGTCTTTGCATAGTAAAGAAATCTAATCAGAATCGTTATGAATACAACGTTTACGCAAAGTCGAATAAGTAAGAGATAAAAGTCTTCATCGAACCATTGAAGACCAATGGCTGTTGTTGCTTTTTCTTTTGCTAAAAATAAATTGGTTAGCATATGATTTTATTTAATGATCGTGTTTTCTTTTTAAATCGGTTTTGTTTCAATTCTAATGTTGAATAAAAATTCATCATTCCAACGCAATACTTGCTTACTCTTAAGGGTCGAATCAGTCGTTTTTTTGTCATCTGATAAAAAATACTTGACCGGTTTGTAGCTCCTTGTTTTAGCTCACAGATGACCAAGTTAGTCAAAGATTTTGTTTCGGAGCTGTCTTGAAATTCGATATTCAGATCAAAAGTAAGTCTTTCTGTTTTTTCCTTATGAACCAAAGTAATTCTACTAAAGCTATTCGATATTGTTGAATCTAGCAATTTTGCATCTTCGTAAGAACTCTCTAAAAAGGTCATTTCTTCTGGACTAAATTTAGTTCCCCATTGTTCTGTTTTCAACCTTGTTTTTTCCGTGCGGCCTTTTCTTTTTCGTTTGACCTCAAGAAAGGATAGGTTGTTATTTACGTATTTGCGAATTCGAATTTTTAATCTGTCGTTTTTCTTTTTATGGTGGTCCGAAAAAAACTCAAAGCGAGGGCTATCAAAATATAGACTTTCGTATGCTGAATACTTTAATCCTCCCACTTCCAAAATATCGTAATATGCGCTGAGATTTGGCAGAATTTCCAGAAAGGTATCTTCATGAATCGCATATTTCGTATCTATTCGATTCATGAGGGCTACGGAATCCATTTCCGCTAAATCAATAGCATTAAATGGGTCTGTAATCGCTTTGAATTTTTCTGGAAGCATAACTCAAATTTAGTTCATTAATTGATACTAATAAAATCTAGACGCATTGATTCTTAAAAAGGTTTTATTGATCTGTAAAGGATTTGTTTTTATTCTCTACAACCGTTGGTCAAAATATCCTTTTCGGAATTGATATCTAACAAAACAGTATTGCGTAAGTCAAAAATTTTAGTGTCCTTTAGAAAAGTATGTTTCAATTAAAAGATAAAACCCAATTCTCGAAACGCATAAGAACTTTATTGTTTTTGTTTTCTACGCTGTTTTTGCTAAGCGCTTGTGGTGAAGATAGTGAGCTCGATAATGCGGTGCTCAAAATGAATGACGACAATATTCTATTTATGAATATTAGCCTCGGATTCATTATGCTTGGTGTTGCACTTAAGCTTCGTGTAAAAGATTTTGTCCTTGTTTTTTCTGCACCGAAATCAGTACTTATTGGCTTTATATCCCAATTTGTGGCGCTTCCTTTTTTAACCTTCGTATTAGTCTTAATTTTAAATCCGATGCCCAGTGTGGCAATGGGTATGATGATCGTTGCCGCATGCCCAGGAGGTAATATTTCGAATTTCATGACAGCTCTAGCCAATGGGAATACCGCGCTTTCGGTTTGTATGACAGCCATCGCAAGTGTTACAGCAGTATTCATGACACCATTTAATATTTCATTTTGGGGAGGTATGTATGCACCAACATCCGAGATTCTCAGCGATGTCAGTCTAGATTTCTTTGCAATGCTCAAAATTGTAGGGATGATTTTATTGATTCCACTTACAATTGGTATGCTGTTGCGTGAATTTAAACCGAAAATAGCCGACTTTTTAGTACCGATTACCCATTATGGTTCCATCTTGATTTTTGGAGGAATTGTTGTTTTTGCTTTTGGTGCCAATACAGATTTATTCGTCAAGTACATTCACCTTATCGTATTTATTGTTCTAGCCCACAACGCACTAGGCATTCTTACCGGTTTTTCATTGGCAAGAGTATTCAGGCTCCCTTCTGCTGACCAAAAGACCTTGGCCATCGAAACAGGGATTCAAAACTCTGGACTAGGCCTCGGTTTGATTTTCGCTTTCTTTGATGGAATAGGAGGAATGGCTATTGTCGCAGGTTGGTGGAGCATTTGGCACATTGTTTCGGGGCTTAGTATCGCCTATTTCTTTAAAAATAAAAAGCTTTAGGATTAAATTTTATGGAACAAGGCCCACAATCTAAAGTGCTCATTCAGCTTGTAACCATGCCGATGCCTTACGGAAAATACAAAGGAACATTATTGTGTGATTTGCCGGAGCCCTACCTTTCGTGGTATAACGCAAAAGGTTTCCCCAAAGGTCAAATGGGACAGCTTTTGGCCTCTATTTATGAAATCAAACTCAATGGACTTGAGTATCTACTTAAGCCCATTAAAGCACAATACGCGAAGCGCTAATTTTGTCCAGCAAATAACTGTGTTTTACAGCACTATTAAAAGTATGCCTTTAGTAGGAGCTCCGTGAAATAATACATCACATATACACTATAGATCAGTTTGACCCCTGTTCCAAGGAGAAAACCAGCAAAAGCACCTAAGGCTATTTTGAGAGATTGCCTATTGGAACCTTGTTCGATTTTTGCACCAATAAATGCCCCAATGATTGCACCCAAAAGGATACCTATGGGAGGGATAAACATGCCCAAAAGGGTTCCTATGAGCGTCCCTCGAATCGCCTTTTTCCCTCCGCCAAGTTTCTTGACTCCCAAGATTTGTAGAATATAATCGCCTGCCATAGCAATAGCCATTAGTGCTCCTAGGATCCACATCATATTGCTGCCAATCGGCAGTGAGGTGAAGCTAAAAGTCAAAATTATTCCTATAAAACTTATGAGTGGCCCTGGTATGACCGGAACGAATGAACCGATTAAGCCAACGATCATCATTAATAAGCTCAGGAGGTAAATGATTTCTTCCATTTATGATCGGAATTCTTTTTTTGCTTAAAGATAGGATGAAACATCGATGCAAGGCAACAATAAGTGCAAATAACTCGATTTACATTTTGGCAAGCTGATTTCTAAAAGTCGATTATCTTTGTTTCCATGAAAAAAATACTCCTTTTAGGTTCCGGAGAGCTGGGTAAAGAATTTGTCATTGCATGCCAGCGTCTCGGACAATATATTATCGCCGTTGATAGTTATGCCAATGCCCCTGCCATGCAGGTGGCCGACGAATCAGAGGTGATATCTATGCTTGACGGTGATGCACTCGATCGTATTGTAGCCAAGCACCATCCCGATTTTATTGTACCGGAAATTGAAGCGATTCGTACAGAACGCTTTTACGACTATGAAAAACAAGGTATCAAGGTCATTCCGAGTGCAAAAGCAGCCAACTATACGATGAATAGAAAAGCCATTCGTGATTTGGCAGCAATTGATTTAGGTGTGCGCACCGCAATCTATAGCTATGCAAAAAGTTCAGCCGAACTAAGGGAAGGTGTCCATAAATGTGGTATGCCTTGTGTTGTAAAGCCTTTAATGTCTAGCTCAGGAAAAGGACAGTCAGTGATTCGAACTGAGGAAGATATTGAGAAGGCATGGACCTATGCATGTGAAGGTTCTCGCGGAGATTTACAGGAAGTAATCGTAGAAGGTTTTATTGATTTTGATTACGAGATTACTTTGCTTACGGTTACGCAGAATGATGGACCTACTTTATTTTGTCCGCCAATCGGCCACCGACAAGAAAGAGGAGATTACCAAGAAAGCTGGCAGCCCATGCCAATGAATCCCGAGCACCTAAAAGAGGCTCAAGATATGGCTGCCAAAGTTACCGCAGCCTTAGGTGGAGCAGGTATTTGGGGTGTTGAATTTTTTATTACGTCAGAAGGAGCCTATTTTTCAGAGCTTTCGCCTAGACCACATGATACGGGGATGGTTACGCTCGGAAAAACGCAAAACTTTAATGAGTTTGAATTACATGCGCGTGCCGTGTTGTCATTGCCTATACCTGAAGTTAAATTGCTTCGCAATGGCGCTAGTGCAGTTGTTTTGGCAAAAACGGAATCTACTGAGCTACCTGTATTTGAAGGTCTTGAAGATGCAATGAATACTATTGATTCTGAAGTGCGTTTATTTGGTAAGCCAGCAACTCGTCCATACAGAAGAATGGGTGTGACCCTTAAGTATGGCACGAATGATGTTAAAGAATTGGTCGAGCAAGCTCAAGAAATGGCGTCTAAAATATCCGTAAAATGAAATTAAAAGCACTCTTGTTTGTTTTCTTATGCTGCGGGTCGGTATATGGACAAACGGTAAAATATTACCTATCTATGCCAAAACCTCAGAATCATTACTTCCATGTGGAGATGGTTTTAGAGGGATTTGATGAAAAAACAATTGATGTTTCGCTTCCGGTTTGGGCACCAGGTTCTTACTTAGTGCGTGAGTTTGCTAAAAACATCAATTTGGTTAAGGCAACAAATAACGCTGGTAAATCATTAAAGGTTCAAAAAAAGAAGAAGAACACCTGGTCCATTGCAAAAGGTAAGTCATCTGAAATTCGCATTGCCTATAATGTATATGCTTTTGAGCTTTCCGTCAGAACTTCATTCTTGGACCTTACGCATGGCTTTGTAAGTGGAAGCGGTGTATTTATGTTCGTTGAAAATAATTTAAATGTTAGCGGTGATGTTGTGGTTGTGCCATATGCTGGATTTTCAAAAGTTTCTACTGCTTTACCTAAAAAGGAAAAGAACAAGCCATTCGTATTTACTTATTCAGATTATGACAACCTTGTGGATTGTCCAATTGAAATTGGAAACCAGCTTGTATTTGACTTCGATGCTTCAGGTGTAAAGCATACCGTAGCGATTTATGGCGAAGGTAATTTTGAAGTAGAAAGCTTAAAGCGCGATATGTCAAAGGTTATCGAAGAGGAAACTAAAGTTTTTGGTCAGAACCCAAACAAGGAATACCTTTTTATTATTCATAATGTTGTGGACGGTCAAGGAGGATTGGAACATAAAAATTCCACAACGCTGAGTGTCAATCGCTGGACCTATTCAGGAAGTAGCTATGTAAAGTTTCTGAGCTTGGTTGCTCATGAATATTTTCACCTATGGAATGTGAAAAGGATCCGTCCTTTTGCGCTTGGTCCCTTTGACTATAACCAAGAGAATTATACCGATCTATTGTGGGTTATGGAAGGTTTTACCTCCTATTACGACGAGCTATTGTTACTTCGGGCAGGTTATTATACACAATCTGAATTTCTTTCTAAAATGGAAAGCTCCATCAATTACGTTGAGGGTTCAGTCGGTGCGCGTGTTCAGCCAGTGGCACATGCCAGCTACGATGCATGGATCAAGGCATATCGCCCGAATGAAAATAGTTCCAATACCACGATGACCTATTACACACGTGGTTCTATTTTGGCTGCCTTTCTGGATGTGAAAATTATTCGCAATACAAACGGTGAGCGATGTTTGGATCATTTTCTTCAACATATTTACGATAAATTTTATGTGAAAGCGGGTAGAGGTTTTACCTCTGAGGAGTTCAAACGCGAGCTTGAAAGCTTTACGGGGGAAAACCTGAATGACTTTTATGCAGATTATATAGACGGAACAGAAATTCCTTCTTATGCTGAGCTATTTGATGGAATGGGTGTTCAGGTAACGGATGTTACCTCAACAAAGCCGGATTTTGGTGCATCGCTTCGAAGTTCAGGTGGAAAAGCAATCGTTTCCAGAATTCGCTCCAATTCAGCTGCTGAGGACGCAGGTTTAAGCGTGAATGATGAGATTATAGGATGTAATGGCTATAGAGTCAGTAAATCGGATATTGAAGGCCTCATGAAGAGCTTAAACGAGGGTGATGAGCTTGAATTATTGATTGCAAGAGATGAAATCCTTTTTTCTGTGAGCTTCACGATGACGAATTATACGAGACCACGATATTTATTTAACCTTACCAATGAAGAAAATAAGCTGCGTGCATATTGGCTGCGTTAGGCTAATATGCTTTCTGTTTTTACCTATTCTTGTATCTGCGCAAGGGCGATTTACAAATGTGCAGATTCCCCTCGCGAGTGGTTCTTACACTTATAGTGGTTGTGAACCTTCAATTGATATCGATCCAAACAACCCGAATAACATTGCTGTAGGATCTATTTTAGATGGCTATCATTATTCTGAGGATTCTGGTGAAACTTGGAAAGCTGAAAGGCTAAAGAGCCCGTATGGTGTATATGGTGACCCTGTGCTAAAATTCAATGGTAAAGGGAATGTTTTTTATTTACACTTATCATCCTACAATAAAACCTCACATTTAGACAGAATTGTTTGTCAGCGAGCCGATGACTTGAAAGGAAAATTTAATGAAGGATCATATTCAAAACCCAATGGAAGTAAGGTTCAAGACAAACATTGGATTGTAATTGACCCTGAAACGGATGATATTTTCATGACCTGGACGCAATTTGATGCGTATAACTCTTCCAACCCTAAGGATAGCTCATTTATTCATTTTGCAAAATCATCGGATGATGGAGAAACATGGACCGATCCTGTTCGTATTTCGATCAAAGGCGGAGATTGCTTGGATGGAGATGATACCGTAGAGGGAGCTATGCCTGCATTGGGCAGAGAAGGTATGCTTTATACCGTTTGGTCCGGACCACATGGTCTTATGCTGCGGAGTTCAGCGGACCGAGGAAAAACATGGAGCCCAACAGAGCAAATGCTATTTGAACATGAAGGGGGTTGGACGATTGACGTTCCTGATTTTTACCGAAGTAATGGTCTGCCAGTTTTTATTAGTGACCACAATGCCGATTCGCCACATTATGGGAATCTCTATTTGAATTGGGCCATTGAAGACGAGAAAACGGGAAGGACATCGGTTCTTTTTTCAAAATCTGAGGACAATGGAGAAAGCTGGTCTTCACCTGTTCAAGTCCACAAGGACAGCTCGCAGTATAATCATTTTTTGACTTGGATGACAGTTGATCCATCAAATGGGAATCTTCATTTTGTCTATTACCGAAAATCACGAAAATCTAAGACGACAGATGTTGTATGGGCGAGTAGTAAAAATGGTGGCGCGTCTTTTAAAGAGGAGGTAATTTCTGAGCAATCCTTCGAGCCTTCGGGAACGGTATTTTTTGGAGATTATTTAAATATCGCTGCAGTAGATAATGTTGTTCGTCCCGTTTGGCCTAGAATGGATAATGGCAAGATTACCCTGTGGACTGCGCTAATAAATTTCGAGTGATTGAATCTGAATTAAAAAGTTGGAGTTATTTATTAGGTAATGAGTTTCAAAAACCTTACTTTCAATTACTTAAAAATAAATTAAATACATATTTTACTAGCCAAGATTTAAATATATTCCCAGCGGAAGGAGAGGTTTTTAACGCGTTTAAGCTGTGTGATTTTAATCAGGTTAAGGTCGTTATATTAGGTCAGGATCCTTACCCTACTAAGGGACATGCACATGGTTTGTCTTTCTCTGTTAAGGAACATGTTAAGCCCCTTCCGAAAAGCTTGAAAAATATTTTTAAGGCCCTTTCAAATGATCTAGAACAGACGCCTCCTGCAAATGGAGATTTGACATATTGGGCGCAACAAGGTGTATTGCTTTTGAATGCAGTTTTAACAGTTGAAGAAGGGAAGCCCGATAGTCATAAAGGAATCGGATGGGAGCAATTCTCCAATGCTGTCATTCAAAACCTTTCTAGCGAAAAACAGCATCTCGTTTTTTTATTGTGGGGTGCAAAAGCACAAGCCAAAAGAGATCTTATTGATCGTTCCAAACATTTAGTTCTCGAGTCGGTTCATCCGTCCCCGCTTTCTGCGTATCGCGGTTTCTATGATTGTAAGCATTTCAGTAAGACGAACGATTATCTGCGTAAGAATCATATTCCAACCATAAAATGGTAAGTATTCCTTTATATATTTGCACCTCATGAAGATTTCAAATGATTTATACCTTAGAGCATCTCTTGGTGAGAAGATTGAGCGCTATCCGGTTTGGTTAATGCGTCAGGCTGGGCGAATATTACCCGAATATAGAGCTGTTCGAGCCAGTGTTTCTGGATTCAAAGAGCTTGCTGAGACGCCTGAGCTAGCTGCGGAGGTGACAGTACAACCTGTTGATCTTTTAGGTGTAGATGCGGCCATTATATTCTCTGATATCTTAGTTATTCCGGATGCGATGGGGCTTACTTACCAGATGATTGAGAAAAAAGGACCTTGGTTTGAAAATACCATTCGCAGTGAAGCTGATCTGAAGATACTCGACGAATACATTGATGTTGAAGACCGTTTATCCTATGTATTGCAGGCTTTATCGATTACGAAAAAAGAATTAAATGGTCGTGTGCCACTCATCGGTTTTGCAGGAGCTCCATGGACCATTTTGTGTTACATGGTCGAAGGTTCAGGATCTAAAACCTTTTCTGAAACAAGGAAATTACTGTACACCAAACCCAAGTTGGCACATGAATTGCTACAGAGGATAACAAATGTCACCATTGCCTATTTAACGGCGCAATTGAAACATGGTGCCGATGCACTTCAGCTTTTTGATTCATGGGCGGGTATATTGGGACATAAACAATATCAAGAATTTGGGATGCCTTATATTGAACAGATAGTCAATGCCATTGAAGGACCATTTACGGTCTTTTCTAAGGGTGCATACAACTCTTTACCTGAGCTTATGGATTTATCTTGCACAACAATTGGTTTGGATTGGAATATGAGTATAGAAGCGGCTAGGGCACTTGCTGGTGAGCGTAAAACGCTTCAAGGAAACCTAGACCCCTGTGTACTCTATGGTACAGAGGCTTCCATTGAGCAAGAAACGCTTGAGCTATTAAACACTTTTAAAAGTCACAGACATATTGTAAATTTGGGGCACGGTGTTTATCCTGATATCAAACCAGATCATGTAAAAGCATTCATTAAAACTGTAAAAAACTATGAAATTTAATTTATCTATACTCACGATTTTGTCACTCGCAATCTGCATGACAACGGTTACAGCGCAGAAAAAAGGAAAACGTGGAAAGTCAGCATCTTCCGATATACTCAATATGACTTTTGAAAAGCTCCAAGAGGACGAATCTGTGACTGAGCTAGGCGCAATTTCAATTCTAGACAATGGTGTAAGTTCTCCAACAGAAAATGCGGCGGATCTTTTTCAGCAAGGAGCGGGTAAAGAATTTGGTGTACCGAATAATGCCTTTGGAAGTGAAATGACATCGGAAACAGGAGGTTCAGTATATGCCGGATTTGTAGCTTATCGACCAGGTAGAGAATCTTCATTAAGAAGTTACATAACCATTCCATTCTTGAAAGGAAAAGGTAATATTTCCCTTTCTAAGGGACTGCAGTACTGTATACAATTTGATGTTTCTCTTGCGGAATCGTCAAAATTTGCTTGTAACAATATTGGCGCTTATTTGACTAAAGAAGCTCCTTCAACTCCTTCAGGTATTATTAATGCCTCAGAAAATCTAATAAGAGGAAAACACAACAGAATTCACCAGGGTTTCTTTGGTTGGGACAAGGTATGCCAGATATATACAGCCAAAGGTTATGAGAAGTTTATTACAATTGGAAACTTCGACGCTAATTCGGCCACTAAGTTTTTAACGGTAAAAAAACCAAAGACTTCAGATGTTGAGGCACTGAAGCACGCTTATTATTATGTCGATAATGTGACTGTAAAGCTAATTGATAGTGAAGAAGAATGTCAATGTATAGCCACGAATCAGATGGCCAATGTCGAAGAATATTCCACATTAGTCTATGCAAAGGCAGCGAACATTGACGACAATATGAGCTTAGAGGAGAAAGTTGCTGCGCATGTCGCATATTTTGGCTTCGGTAAAAAAGACTTTACAGCGGGTTCAAAAGAGGCGCTGAAGTTTGTTGCAGGCCAGCTCAAAGCTAATGCTCAATTGACAATTATTATTTCCGGTCACGCAGATGCCCAAGAGGAAGCGTTAGGGACAACCAAAGACGAGTTTAAGGATATGGGAATGGTTCGTGCAAAATACGCAGAGAGATACTTTATGGCTCAAGGCATAGACCCATCTCGCATTACGATAAAATCAATGGGTGCAGAGCAGAGTAGTAAGGAAATCGCAGATGTAGATGAGGATGAGCTTAAAGCTGCTAAGAACCGTAGGGTAGAATTTGCTTTAGATTAATCCTTTAGCTTCTCGATTTCTTGATACAAAAGCTGTGTTGGTAAACCCATGACATTCGTGTAGCTTCCTTCTATTTTTGAGACACCAACGTGTCCAATCCATTCTTGAATACCATATGAACCAGCCTTGTCAAATGGCTTGTAGTTTAGGATATAATGATCAATTTCAGCCTCACTGAGTATTTTAAACTCAATACGCGTTGAATCTTTAAATTCAATGGTCTTGCCTTTATGAACCAGACACACCGCACTAATGACCTCGTGTTTTTTTCCTGATAATCTTTTCAAGGTTTCCTTTGCTTCAATAGTGCTTTCTGGCTTTCCTAACACTTCATTGTTCATGATAACGACTGTATCGCAGCAAATTAAAAGCTGTTCTGAATGTAAATTACTTTTTAGCGCATCAGCTTTGAGCTTTGCCAAAACGGAGGCTACCTCATAAGCAGGTGTAGATGGGTCATAAACTTCTTCGACATCAGAGATTTGAACAATGAAGTCAAATCCCATCTGTTTCAATAGCTCTTTTCTTCTTGGTGATGCAGATCCTAATATAATTTCCATAGTTTAAAAGTATAATGTGCTCAATCCAATTGTCATACTCAATTTTAATAGGAAATCGCAGTACTTGATAAAGATGTCTTTTTGGTACATCAGCAATAAAATCAGAATATTGATGCTTACAGCAGTGCTGAATAGAATGAGGCCTCCTGTATTGAGGTGCAATTCGAGACGATCCATGTAAAAAGAGAATAGGGTTATTTCTATAAGAAGAATAAATCCAATAATCCTTTGGGTATTTTTGATTCCAAATTTTATCGGTATCGATTCCACACCTATGGTTTGGTCACCCTCAACATCCCTAGCATCTTTCCATATTTCTCGCACGAGGTTTTGTAAAAAAGCGAATCCGGCCAAAATGATAATAAATTCAAAGTAAAATGATTCATACCATTCTTTGGGATGTTCTCTTGCATAAATTTTTAGCATTGGACCAAATGAATAAAAGCTTGTTGCATATAAAGGGATGAATCCAGTTAATGCAGCGATCAGTATATTTCCTACAAGCATCACCTTTTTCAAGTAATAGCTGTAAAGCCATAGTAATAGAATGCATAATGTTTGTATTCCTGCATAAAAAAAAGTTTCATAAACCAGCGATAGGTATACTCCAAGACTCAGTCCAATAATATTAAGGGCTATGTATATTTTCAGGCCCAATTCTTTGCTGATATTTTTTGTGAGTATTACCTTCCTAGGTTTATTGATTTGGTCTGCTTTGAGATCATAATAATCGTTGATGATGTTTCCACAAGCCGCAATCAATAGGGTTGAGGTGACCAAGAGCGAAAAATGCATAGCATCAATTACTAATACTGGATTGCATTTACCTACATAGAAGAAAACACCAAGCATTGTTGCCGATATGATCAATAAGTTTATTGGTCTTGATAAGCGAATGATAGAAATTAAAGCGTTTCCCGCCATACGGTTCTTCTATTTTGTTGGTGAGCTGCCTCTTTATCAATAGCTTCAGGTATTTTTTTGATTTGTTCGTCTGTAACTATGGGCTTTGATGATCCATAGCCTACGAAGGTCATTCGTTGTGAAGAAACACCTTTTGTTACTAAGAATTCAAATACAGCTCCTGCTCGAGCTTTAGATAGGCTTATATTGGATTCCTCATTCCCCCTCGAGTCTGTATGTCCACCAAGTTCAATTTTAATCTCAGTATTCTTCTTTAAGTATTCCGCAAATAGATTTAGCTCAATGCGTGATTCTTTGCGCAGTATAGATTTATTTAGGTCGAAAAACACATTTTTGAATATATGATCATCTGTTAACTCGTGTGTATCTTTTGCAACCAACATTGGTCTAGTCATGGGTATATCGACATGGTAGCTGTCAGTACTTTGGTTATTTGATAAATCAAAATTCAAAGAAAAAGGGTGATACCCCTCATGGCTGACTGAAATAACGTAGTTACGGTCTAAAGGAAGAGGTACCATAAAAGTACCTGTTGCCTCATCTGCCTCAGATACAATGATCTCATGTCCATTTGAAACATCAAATAGCTCAAATTTACCCTGGAGTGGCTCTTTACTTTCTTTATCGAAAACAAACCCATCAAAATATACTGTGCGTATTGCTCTTGATTCCTTTGGAAGCACAAATGAGTAAATATCGAGGTCGCCGAATCCTCCTTTTCTGTCAGATGCGAAATAGGCAATATCTCCCTCTGCTGACACCATCAATGAGTTCTCGTCATATTTTGTATTGATCGGATAACCTAGGTTTTCAGGTACAGACCATTTTCCATTTATACCTTTACGGGTAACGTATAGGTCGCTACCGCCCATTCCTGGGTGTCCTTTAGAAGCGAAATAAAGTGTTCTTCCATCTGGATGTATGTGTACAGATTCCTCTGTATTTGGTGTATTGATATAATCAGGAAGTGCCTTGGCCGCACCCCATGAACCATCTTCTTGAAGTTCTGAAACATAGATGTCACTGTTATTGGTTCGGTCTCCCTTTCTTCCTCGAACGAAATATAACGTTTTGCCATCTGCAGACAACGAAGGCTGAGATTCCCAATTACTTGAATTTACATAACCAGGAAGGTTAATCGGTCCGTACCATTTTCTTCCTATTTTTTTTGCGTAAAAGAGATCACAGCTTCCTCTTCCTTGTCTATTTGTTCCATAATAACCAGTTTGGTCTGAACATGCTACAAAGACCAAACTTCTTCCATCTGCAGAAAGCGTAGGAGCACCTTCATTGCTTGAAGTATTTATGTTTCGGGGCATAGGAATGGAAGTGCTCCAATTTCCTGATGTATTTTTATTTGAAACAAAGAAATCTTCTTGCTCTTTGAAATCAATATTTTTGCTTTCTAACAACCTTGTAAACAATAGTGTTTGTCCATCCACTGTTAGTGCAGGATAGTATTCAGGACGTGCAGTATTGACTCCGGGACCTAAATTTATAGGGTCAAATTCTTTTGGGTTGGCAAGCGCATGTATGGCAAATTCAGCACTTCTTTTCATTAAATATACCTGTGGACTCAGCCTCTGGCTTGCGTTTTGATTTTTCAAGAAGATGTTGCAGAATTTCAAACTTTCAGCATAGTTGCCTATTGCTAGGTGTAAATTTGCGAGATAGCAAAATGTGGCACCTGAGCTGCTGTGCATGGGATTCAAAGCAAGTGCTATTTCATAGTGTCTTATAGCCGAGGGATAGTCATTATTGTATTCATAGAATTCACCCATCAAGAGTTGTGCTTCCCAAAAATCTGGTGCTTTTCCCACCGCCTGTTTTAAGAGTTTGATTCCTTCTGAATAATTAGGCTGGCCTGTATTTTCATCTGCGAATTGACTTGGAGCATTCCGTGCTTTTTCAAAAAGTTTAATGGCTTTTTTACTTTTTGTAGAATAGTTCATCTGAACCTGTGCACAAGCATTTAATAAACTACCCGAAATCAATATTAGGAGGATGTAAATTCTCATTTGTTGAAATTAGGGGATGTTCATGAATTTATGTGTTTGTAACGAAATCCTCCAGCCTTTGTTACTTTTTACAAAATCAACAATTTCAGCCATTAATTCTTCTTTCTTTGACCATTCCGGTTGAATATATAACAGGCATTTAGGAGAAACCTTTTCAGCGTGCTTCAGTGCCCATCTAAAGTCAGATTTGTGGTAAATTACAATCTTTAGTTCATCTGCTTTATCGTATGCCTCTGCACAAGGTTTTTTGAATTTTTTTGGTGAAAATGTATACCAATCTACCGATGCATCAAGCGCATAGCAACCTGATGTCTCAATGGCGACTGAACGATTGATATCCTTAAGTTTACGAACTAAAGGCGTCAATTTGTACATGGCGGGTTCACCTCCCGTGAGCACAACCCATTCACTTTCATTTTCAAGACTTAGCTTTTGAAGGGATGTGATATTTTGTAGTGGATGATTTTCAGCGTCCCAGCTTTCTTTTACATCACACCAAGAACAACCAACATCACAACCACCAGTTCTGATGAAGAAGGCCGGCTTACCTGAGTGGTAACCTTCGCCTTGAATCGTCAAGAAGCTTTCCATAATTGGTAATTCCTGGGCCATGATGAATAATTTAAGTTAAAGTTACGCAATAGATTTTGGATAATACGCTTAACCTTGACATCATTAAATGTCATTCATACCGTAGCTTTTACAAATGTCATTCCATTCAACTATTTCGTTATATTTGGTAGAACCTAAATATGACATATGAAAAAAATATACGCTTCTTTTTTTACAATTCTTTTTAGTCTTGCGGCTTTTGGTCAGCAGATTGATAATGGCTCAATGGAGAATTGGGATAATCTCGGTAGTAATGACGAGGAGCCTTCCAATTGGAATAGCTTCATGACTGCATCTGGAGGTTTATCTCTATTTGCTTCTAAACAAGTGGAGCAGTCTTCCGATATACGTTCTGGAGCGTCTGGTATGTATAGTGCGCGCGTATTTTCAAAAAGTACCATAGGTATTATAGCTAATGGAAATCTGACTTTGGGAAGAATCAATATGGGTAGTAGTACACCAAACAGTACAAGTAATTATAATTATACGGATACTGGAAATTCTGATTTTTCTCAGCAATTGAATTCAAGCCCAGACTCCATAGCCTTTTGGGTGAAATATAACAATAGTAGCAGTTCTGATCTTGCCCGCATTAAGGCAATTATACATGATGATTATGATTATGTAGACCCTATGACTAGCGAGTCTGAACCTCATGTTGTTGCAGACGCTGCCTTAAATTTTGAATCAACTGATGGTTCTTGGGTACGAAAATCTGTACCGTTTGACTATGTTGGACCCTCAACCACACCAGAATATATCTTAGTAACCTTTACCACCAACATGATTCCCGGTGGAGGTAGTGATGGCGACGAAATTTTTATTGATGACGTCGAGTTAATTTACAATACCTCTGGACTTTCTGCTCAATACAATAGGCATTGGGTAGCATATAATGAATCAGGACTGTTGTTTTCAAATGATTTTCAATCTGATACCTTCTTTAAAGTGTTTTCCATGTCAGGGACACTTCTTTGTAGTGGTACTAGTGCTCAACTTTCGGGTAGGAATTTAAATCAAGGGATGTATTTGATTACAAATAATAAAGATAGCTTCAAGGTGGTAGCGCATTGATTTATTTGATGAGGTACACGGTTTTTACGCTTTTTTTGAGTCTTTCTTGTGTTTTTTTAGCGCAGTCTTCTGCTACGGTAAAAGGTACAGTGAAAGATGAGCAAGGTGATCCCTTGTTGGGAGCTTCTGTCATCTACCGTTCCGATGTCTCAAAGGGAACTATAGCGGATGAAAATGGTACTTTTTTTTTAGAGGTGCCTATTGGAAAATGCAAGCTAATTTGCCGTTATACAGGCATGAAATCAGATACAATTTCATTCGTTTTAGGTCCAAATGAGCAAAAAGTAATTGACTTTACTTTATTTTCATACATCAAAGAATTTAAGCAGGTTGATGTTAAAGTTGGAAAGTTTGACAAGCCAATAGAGGAGCAGACCGTCACAATGATCGTGTTGAAGCCTGAGCTTATCGAAAATAAGAATACGAGGAGTATTGAAACTGCTCTTGACCAGACTCCGGGCCTAAATATATTGGATGGAGAACCGCAAATTAGGGGTGGTAGTGGATTTACTTTTGGTGTCGGCTCAAAAGTCGCAGTTATCGTGGACGACATGCCCATGCTTTCTGGTGATGCCGGTCGTCCTGAATGGGGATTTATTCCTGTGGAGAATATCAGCCAGATAGAGGTTGTTAAGGGAGCTGCATCCGTTTTGTCAGGAAGCTCGGCCTTATCCGGATCTGTTAATATTCGAACTGCCTACCCAACTTCAAAACCTAAAACGAAAATTAATATCTACAATGGGTTGTATTCAGCCCCGAATCAGCCGAATGCAAATTGGGGAAAGAAAGCCCCTATTATTTTGGGAGCTAATTTTCTGCATTCTCAAATGTTTGGAAATTTAGATGTTGTGATAGGTGGTAATTTGAATTATGACCACGGTTACATTGGACCACCAATCACAGATTCAATCGTAGCAACGGTATTTCCTGATACGATTACAAATTTTACAGAGGATGATTTAATTTCCAAGCGTGCACGCTTTAATTTTAATTTGCGCTACAGGTCCAAGAAGTTTAAAGGCCTAAATTATGGTCTTAATGGTAACTTCATGGTCATGCATACAACAATGCCTTTGGCTTGGTTAAATGACTCCTCAGGCCTTTTTAGAGCGTATCCTGGTGCAATATTCTTGCAAGACCAATTCATTTTTAATTTGGATCCATTTGTAAATTTCTTTACGCAAAGCAACGGAAAACATTATTTAAGAGGAAGAATATTGAGAGTAGATAATGAAATGAGTGCTAATCAATCCAATAATGCAACGACCTATTACGGTGATTACATGTTTAAAAAGAAGTATAAGGAGTTTAAAAACTTGGAATTTGTGGGAGGTCTGACCTCTACTTTTACCAATTCTTATGCAAATATTTATACTGGTTCTGGAACCCCGAACAACAAAATGCTGAATGTTTCTGCTTATTCTCAAATGGAGACAAAGCTTAAAAATATACTCAATCTATCTGTTGGGGGTCGTTTAGAGTATTTTCAATTAAATGATTCGATTACGGCATTAAAACCAATTTTTAGAGCGGGATCTAGTCTTAAGATATATCAGGAAACCTATCTGCGCGCTTCATATGGTCAGGGATATCGTTTTCCGACAATTACGGAGAGATTTATTAGAACTGGTGTAGGTAATTTTGGGGTTTTTCCAAATCCTGGTTTACTTCCGGAAAGCAGTTGGAACGCTGAAATTGGGCTCAAGCAGGGAATTAAGCTTGGTGGGGTATATGGTTATCTTGACTTAGCGGGTTTTTGGCAAGAGTACCAAAATACGATCGAATATATGTTTGGTATTTGGAATGAGCTAACGGATGTTCAGGCCATGGGATCCAGTGCAGGATTCATGTTCTTGAATACAGGTGATTCAAGGGTTTTGGGATTGGATCTCTCTTTTACTGGATTTGCTGAAATTAAAAAGCATGGAAAGATGACATTCTTATTGGGCTATAATTACATTGTGCCTAAAACCCTAACGCCTGATTATGTTTATGCAACGGATTCTCTCAATAGAGTTTTTAGCTATAATTCGACTTCGATGGACCCCTCACAGGGCATATTAAAATATAGATTTTTGCACAATGCAAAGATGGATATGGAATATTCTTGGAAGGGTAAATTTTCTATAGGAGCCAGTGCAAAGTATTTCTCCAAGATTGTAAATATGGATGCTATTATCAAGGATTTTGAGGAGTTTACAACGGATGTTGAGGTACTTCAAGATCTTCAATACATTGACTTCTTTGAAGCTCATCGTTTTGGCAACTGGATCTTTGATGCGCGTATATCTTTCAATTTCACGGATGCGCACAAACTTGCGCTGATCGGTACAAATATTCTAAATAGGACCTATTCTTTGCGTCCTCTTAAGATAGAGCCACCAAGAACAATCACTGTTCAATACACCTATAAATTAGAAGGAAAAGGGAAATAGATTTATTTCCTTAGTTCTAGTCTCAGCAAATTTAATGCGCTCAATACGGTCATTTTGATGTTTCGTTCTCGGTGCTTAGAAAATTGCATTTTTTTCGTTGTTGTACCATCTTTAGTAGCAATCGCAATCCAAACCATGCCAACAGGTTTTGTTTCTGTCCCTCCACCTGGACCAGCTATTCCTGTGGTTGAAATACAAATATCCGCGCCCAATATATCTCGTCCATTTTCTGCCATTTGAATGGCTACAGGTTCACTGACAGCACCTTCTTTTTGAATCAAGTCAGCGGGGACATTAGCAAGACTTGTTTTGATTTTATATGAATAGGTAAGTAGTGCTCCTTCATAATAGGCTGATGCTCCCGGAATACTGCTAATTTGACTCGCTAGCATTCCTGCTGTGCAGCTCTCAACCGTTCCAATAGTGAGCTTTTTATCAATTAGCTGTTGACCAATAATTTGGGGTAAAGTGTCATGGTCATATCCAAAGAAATGATTGGGAATTAAATTTTCTAGCTCCAAAAAAAGATCGTCAATTATTGCAATATCGTTACTTCCTTTTGCGGAAGAAATCCTCAGTTTTACAATCCCTGCAGATGGGAGGTATGCCAGAGATAACCCATTTTTATAAATACGGTTTTCCCAATCTTGTATTTTTTCTGCTAAAAATGATTCACCTATACCTTGGGTGAGGGCTGTTTTGTAGTACATAGACATGAGCTTGAAACGTTTTTTTAGTTTCGGAATAGCCTGCTCTGTCATAATACCTTGCATCTCATAAGGAACACCCGGTAAGCTGATATATATTTTATTGTTTTTTTCAAACCACATTCCAGCTGCAGTACCGTAGTCATTTTCTAATATTTTACAATCTATTGGTAGCTCAGCTTGTTTGTAATTCGAGTCGAGCATTGGTCTATTAAGCTGACTGAAAAAGGATTCAATTTTATCTAGAGTATGTTTGTCTTGTTTTAGCTTGCTTCCAAAGTATTCAGCTAAAGTATATTTTGTGATATCATCTTTTGTTGGCCCAAGTCCACCTGTAATAATTATGCAGTCTGTATTGTCATAAATTGCGTTTAGACTTGCAATAATCTCATTTTTTTTATCGCTGATGGCTATGGTTTTGATGATTTCCGCACCGGCCTTTGAAAGGGTCTCGCCCAACCAAGATGCATTTGTGTTAACCGTTTGTCCGATGAGCAATTCATCACCGATTGAGATCAGTTCAACTTTCATTTCTTTATAAATTTTGCAACGGACTCGATGTGTCCTGTATGAGGAAACTGGTCAACTAAGCTATATTTCTCTAGTGTGAAACCCGCATCTGATAGGGTGGAGGCATCTCGAGCTTGTGTTGATGGATTACAAGAGATATAGACTATTTTTTTCGTATCTAGTTCAATTACTTTTTTGAGTGTTTTAGGCGCAATTCCAGCGCGTGGAGGGTCGAGAATAATTGTATCTATTTTCCCTTGATACTGTGGATTGAATTTTAAAAATTTTCCCACGTCTGCAGCAAAAAAATCTGTATTTGTAATGCCGTTTCCTATCGCATTTTTCTTTGCGTCTTCAATGGCTTCCTCAACAATATCTACACCAATAATAGACACATTAGGATTCCTTTTTGCCATTAATTGAGCAATGGTACCTGTGCCACAAAATAAGTCTAAGACAACTTTATCCGAACTTATTTCTTCTTCAAAAACATAGTCTAATGCCTTTGTATATAGTAGCTCGGCGCATTTTGGATTTGTTTGAAAAAAGCTTTCCATACGCATTTGAAAGTTTAGTCCAAGTAGCTGTTCTTCGATTACATCCTTTCCAAAAAGCACTTTGCTTTGGCCATTTTCTATTTTTGCACGGTCAGCAACATTGTCATTCACTGTATGGAGCAATCCCGCAATACGGTCACCCATTAGTTCTTGAACGAAGCTCGAAAATGCGTTTATATCGAATCTATTTAGCCCTTCTGAGGCCGTAACGAGGTTGACCAACAATTGATCGGCGGCAAATGATTTCCTCACAACAATATGCCTAAAAAATCCTATTTTTTTAGGAGGATGCCAAGCTTTTAATCCAGTGTTCTCTAAGTATTCACGTAATTCTTTTAACTTGTCTTCCCATTCTTGGTCAAAAAGTCCTGACGCTTTATTTAAACTTTCTACCTTCCACCACGTACCTCTTCTTTTGAAACCCAAAGCAAATGCATCATCTTTTTCTGAATCCGTCTCAAGGCAGTGCTCTATGGATGAAAAACTATATTCCATTTTATTGCGATAAAAAAAGTGTTCTGGTGCTGAGATAAAAGCATCAAATACCTCTCTAATGTTTTGGATACCAGATAATCTTCGGAATGTTTCCAAGGTAGAATCTCGTTTGAGTAGCTCTTGATCCTTAACGGGGACAAAAATATAGGGTGCTCCTGATATTGCTTGATAGTTATTAATTTTTTCAATTGGAGAGCGCTCTAGTATATCTAGAAGTTTTGCTTCGTAGTGCTTTTTCTTTTTGGCAGAAATCACCACTTTTACCTTTTGGCCAGGGTAGGTGTTGGGTACGAAAACAATTCCGCGTTGGCTATCTGTTGAAATTTTGGATATTCCTTTCCCTCCGAATGCGAAATCTGTGATTTCAAGTTCTACTCTATCTCCTCTCTTAAACATTTTAAATCATTCCTCGAATAACACCTTTGTCGGAGGCATCAATAAAGTCTATTATTTCATTCCGAATGTCACTTTCGGGTATTTGCTCCTTGATTGCTTGAATACCCTTTGAGACATTACTATTCTGAATATATAGGATTCGATAAAGGTCTTCAATTTGTCTAACAGTTTCGTCTGAAAAACCTCTTCTTCGCAGACCAACAGAATTGACTCCTGCAAAGGTCAAAGGTTCTCTTGCCGCTTTTATGTAGGGAGGAATGTTTTTTCGAATTAGTGAGGCACCGCCAATAAAGGTATGTTTTCCAATATGAGTGAACTGCTGTGCAGCAACTTTCCCTTCTAAAATAGCATAATCATCAATTTGAACATGTCCTGATAACCCAGTATAGCTCGCTAAAATAACATGGTCTCCAATGGTGCAATCATGCGCAATATGAACGTATGTCATTAATAAGCAATGTGAACCTATCTTAGTTGCTAGCTTGTCATTTGTTCCTCTGTGGATGGTAACACATTCTCGAATGACCGTATGATCACCTATTTCCACGATCGTATATTCACCGCTAAATTTTAAATCTTGAGGTATAACTCCGATAACCGCACCTGGAAAAATCTCACAGTTTTTTCCAATTCTCGTACCAGGATACAGTACAACATTAGAATGAACTTTCGTGCCTTCACCAATGATTACATCTTCATGAATATGCGCAAATGGTTCAATGACCACTCCACTATTGAGCTGCACTTTCGGGTGGACAGAAGCTAAGGGACTTATATTCATTATGCTTCTTTGTCTTTAACAACTTGCGCCAGCATTTCCGCCTCAGCAACGACTTTACCATTGACATATGCTGTTCCTGCCATTTCAACAAGCCCTCTTCTGATTGCCGACATCAGTTGAAGCTCAAAAACAACTGAATCCCCAGGAAGTACTTTTTGCTTGAATTTTACATTATTGATTTTCATGAAATAAGTAGAGTAGAGGTGAGGATCTTCGACCTTACTCAAAGCAAAAATCCCACCGACTTGAGCCATCGCCTCAACCTGTAATACTCCGGGAAAAACAGGGTTTCCGGGAAAATGACCTGTAAATACTGGTTCATTCATAGTGATATTTTTGACACCCCAAATGGAATCTTCCGTGATTTCCATGATCTTGTCAACCATTAAAAAAGGGAATCGATGAGGAAGCATTTTTTCAATATCATTTATGTCATACAAAGGAGCTTTGCTTAGGTCAAAGTACTTCCCTTGTTGCTGCTGTTTTTTAATTTGTTCTTTTAAAACTTTTGCAAATCGCACGTTTCCTGAGTGACCCGGTCTAGCTGCAAGAATATGGGCTTTGATTGGTCTACCGATCAGTGCTAGGTCACCAACAATATCTAATAATTTGTGTCGTGCTGGCTCATTTTCATATTGGAGTTTTGTACTGTTGAGGACCCCGATACCATCTATATTTACTTTAAGGTCCTCTTTACCCAATAGTTTTGCGAGTTTCGTTAGCTCGTCTTGGGAAATGGTTTGTCGTTCTACCATTACAATAGCATTGTCTAGATCTCCTCCTTTTATGAGATTGTTTTTAGCTAAATACTCTAGCTCTCGCAAGAAGACAAACGTTCTACATTTTGCAATCTCCTTATTAAATTCTCCAATATGGTACATACTCGCGTGCTGAGTACCTAATGCAGGAGATTGGTAATCTACCATAACCGTTAGTCTATAATTAACATCAGGAATGGCCAGGAATTCTATTCCATTTTCTTCATCTTCCCATGGAATGTTTTCTGTTAACTCAAAGTAAACTCTTTCGGCATCCTGTTCTTCGTATCCAATGGCTTCGATTGCTTCAACGAATTTTAATGCACTGCCATCCATAATAGGGATTTCAGGTCCGTCAATTGTAATAAGTGCGTTGTCTACTTGACAGCCATAAATAGCTGCTAAGACATGCTCTGTCGTATGCACACGGGCATTATTCTGCTCAAGAGTCGTTCCTCTTTCAGTAGAAACTACACAGTCTATATCCCCTTTAATAATAGGTTGTCCCTCTAGGTCTATTCTTTGGAATTTATAACCATGATTTGCGGGTGCAGGATGTATTTCTAGGTTGGCAACAACTCCAGTATGGAGTCCTATACCACTCAATTTAATTACTCCTTTTAGCGTTCTTTGCTTTTCAGACATCAATTTATACTTTGGTTAATGCTTCTATTTTCTCTTCTAATTCTTGCACCCTTTTTAACAGTCCAGGAAGTTTTCTAAAGCCAAAATAAGACCGTTTAAAATCATCTAATGGAATTCCAGGAGAACCCATTAGTGTTTCTGCTTTTTTAATACTTGAAGGAATTCCAGATTGGGCGACAATTTTTGTTTGGTCTGCAATTTTAATATGGCCACTAATTCCAGCTTGACCTCCAATAAGAACATTCTTGCCTATTTTCGTCGATCCTGCAATACCGACTTGCGCAGCCATAGCAGAATCTTCATTGACATCAACATTGTGAGCGATTTGACATAGATTGTCTATTTTCACTCCTTTGCGAATAAACGTAGAACCCATTGTTGCACGGTCTATCGAGACATTTGAACCCAATTCCACATTGTCTTCAATGACTACATTTCCGATTTGAGGTATTTTTTGAAATTTTCCTTTTTCATCAGGGGCAAAACCAAATCCGTCAGAACCTATTACACTACCTGAATGAATAATACAATTTGCACCTATTTTACAATCGTGGTAAACGTTTACGTTAGGATAAATCTTCGTCCCATTTTCAACTTCTGCATTCTCTCCGATGTAACAATTGGGGTAAATCACAACATTATCCGCGATTTTGGCATTTTTTCCGATATAGGTAAAGGACCCTATGTGCACATTTTTTCCAATGCTCGCAGTTTCATCAATGTGGGTTTGCTTTTCTATCCCAGGTTCTTTTTTGTACAAGTTACCATATAGCTCTAATAGCTTTGCAAAGCAAGAATAAGCATCATCGACCTTGATAAGTGTCAATGCCGATGGTAGCGGCTTGCTAGGAATAAACGTTTTGTTTACAATACATATAGATGAACCAGTAGTATAGATGAATTCTTCGTACTTAGGATTAGAAAGAAAACTCAACGTTCCCTTTGTGCCTTCTTCAATCTTAGCCAAATCGTTGACTGTAGCATCTGCATCTCCTTGAATTTCTCCATTAAGAATACCGGCAATTTGATCAGCTGAAAATTCCATGTTTCAAAAGTATAAAAAGTGAGGTGTTTATTTGCATGATTTCTTAAATAAATACTAACTGTGTGAGGAAGTATAAAACGTTGAATCAGAAGCTATTTTTAAAAAAAAGAGCTCAATTTAATGAGGTCATTATTCTAATTAGCACATTGATCGTCGTCAAATGCAAATTTGTAGATTCTTGCTTTTTCTTTAAAATAAGTGGCAAAAATTGTTACTTCTTTACCTTGATCTGTTCTAAACACCATTGCATACGAGGGTTTAGGCTTTTTTGTTAGATCCGTCTTAGAAATATTAATTCGTCCATTTTTATGAAAAAGCGCACGCAAAGTACTATCCTCCTCAATACCTAACGCTTTTCTTTGGCAAATAGTATGTGCACTTGAATCAGAATAGAAAAGATTCTCCTTAGGCGGGAAATGAATGGGCTTGGCAAGACCTTTTGTTGTAGGCTTTGTGTTTTTTGCTGAAAATTGATTTGGAACGAGTTCACAGATAAGTGCATCCTTGTGAAGAACAATCTGACAAACAAATTTATCATTTGAGTCTGTTGGTCCCTCTAGATGATATATTTGTGGATTACGTGTCTTTTCACTTTTTGAAAACAAGACGTCGGCGTTTAAAAGAAAAGCGCTTAGTTCATCTTCTTTAATTTTAAGATTTTCCAAAATAGTTAGATTACTATCAGCAATATAAACCAGTCTATTCGTTACCATTTCTTTCACTCGGTTCTCTGGAAGCCACGAGCATCCTCGGTTGTTAAAGAAAAAGAAAACACAAACGAGGCCAATACCGAATCCAACACCGTAATACAAAAGTCTTCTATATAAGTTAGTCATAGCGTTATTCGTTAAGAATGCTAGATTTTTTTACTGGACGACACAGGGTTCGACACAGAAAATTTAAGATATAAGGTTATGAAAAGTTTTTAAAGAAGCGCTTCTAATTTCGCCTCTAAAGTTGCCTTTGGAACTGCTCCGACAGACTTATCCACTACTTCTCCGTTTTTGATAAATAGAACGGTAGGGATACTCCGAACACCAAACTGAGCCGATACATTTGCATTCAGGTCTACATTTACCTTTCCAACAAGTGCTTTTCCTTCATAGTCTTTCGACATCTCACTGATCAGCGGACCAATCATTCTACAAGGGCCACACCATTCTGCCCAAAAATCAACTACAACTGGTTTTTCGGATTTGAGCACCAATTCATCAAAGTTTGCATCTGTTATTTCTAAAGCCATAATGTTTGTTTTGTCTTTTATATGAACAAAATTAATTTAAATATTTTATGAAGCCACATTTTCATTCACTGAATTCAGTTTGATAGTTCTTTTTTAAGATATTTGGAGGTATAGGAGGTCTTATGTGCTTTTTTCACTAATTGCTTAGGTGTACCGTTGAAAACAATATTACCGCCTAAAGCTCCCCCTTCAGGACCAATATCTATGATCTGATCCGCCATTTTAATAATATCTAGATTGTGCTCGATAACCAAGACAGTGTTTCCTTCATCCACCAAAGCATTCAAAACTGAAAGAAGTTGTTTAATGTCCTCAAAATGCAGCCCTGTAGATGGTTCATCGAGTATGTATATGGTTTTCCCTGTCGATTTCTTGGAAAGCTCACTAGCGAGCTTTATTCTTTGCGCTTCCCCTCCGGATAGGGTTGTAGAGGACTGTCCTAGCTTTATGTAACCTAACCCAACACGCTTCAGTGTTCCGATTTTTTGACGAATTTTCGGATAAGGCTCAAAGAATTCAAATGCTTGTTCTATTGTCATGTTAAGTATATCCGAAATTGATTTCCCTTTGTATTTGACTTGTAATGTTTCTGAATTGTATCTTTTCCCATTGCACGTTTCACACTCCACATGAACATCCGGTAGAAAATTCATTTCAATAAGTCGCATACCACCTCCATTACATGTTTCACATTTCCCACCAGAAACATTGAATGAAAATCTCCCCGGCTTATAGCCTCTAATAAGAGATTCAGGTAGACTGGCAAATAGTTGGCGGATTTCGTCAAATATTTTAGTGTATGTCGCTGGATTTGACCTAGGCGTCCTACCAATAGGATTTTGGTCTATTTCTACAACCTTATCAACGTGTTCTAAACCTTTTATTTTAGCATAGGGGAGTGGTTTTCGGACTCCATTATAGATGTGTTCGAACAATATTGGTACGAGTGTCTGGTTGATCAAAGTCGATTTTCCGCTTCCGCTAACTCCTGTAATACAACTCAATGTGCCTAGCTTTAATTTGAAGTCAATGTTTTTCAGGTTGTTTCCTGATGCACCGTACAGTTCGAGCTTTTTTCCATTTCCAGCTCTACGATTTTTAGGAATTTCAATTTGTTTTTTTCCGTTCAAATATTGGGCAGTAAGAGAATTTGATTGTAGCATCGCTGAGTATGTCCCCTTACTTACAATCGAGCCACCATGAACTCCGGCCTTTGGTCCTATGTCTACAATAAAGTCGGCAGATTCCATTATTTCTTTATCATGTTCAACAACAATAACAGAATTTCCGTTTTTTTTGAGTTTTTGTAAAGATTGAATAAGTTTTTTATTGTCCCTTTGATGCAATCCAATTGACGGTTCATCAAAGATGTAGCATACGTTTATTAGTTCTGTTCCAATTTGCGTCGCCAATCTTATGCGCTGTGCTTCGCCCCCAGATAATGATTTTGAAGGTCGATTTAGGCTGAGGTACCCAAGGCCAACATCCAGAATAAAGTCTAGCCTTACATTGATTTCTTTAAGGAGGTCTTTGGCAATCGTTTTTTGTTTTAGTGTAAGGCTAGATTCAATATTTTTCAGCCATACTTTTAGCTCATCTAATCCAAGTTCACTGACTTCTGAGATGCTTTTTTCATTGATGCGGAAGAAGCCAGCTTCTTTCTTTAATCTAGATCCGTTGCAACGCCTGCAGGTTTCTGTCGTGGTATACCCCTGAGCCCAGCGCTGAATTTTTTTTGAGCTGCTTAGGGCGTGTCTTTTGAGGAATGGAAGAATTCCTTCGAATGAATTCTGTTCTTTATGAATTCCATCAAAAGAGTGGGCTCCATTTAAGAGCAAGGAAAGTGTGTTTTCATCTATTGAAGAAATTGGTGTCTTAAGATCGAATTTTGTTGTTTCAAGAACCCGTTCTATTTCTTGGAAGATCCAATTTTTCTTCTGTTTCCCTAGTGGTTCTATTCCTCCTTCTTGAATACTTTTTGATGTGTCTGGAATAACTTTTTTCAGATCGGCTATTTTAACAGTTCCTATTCCAGAGCAGGAAGGGCAAGCACCATATGGGGAATTAAATGAAAATAAATTTGGTTCAGGGTCGGGATAGCTTATACCGGTTGTAGGACAAATGAATTTTCTACTGAATTTGCGTATTTCTTGCGTTTTGTAATTGAAGATTACTAAGAAATCATCTCCTATTTCAAAGGCCGTATTGACGGACTTTTGAATGCGGTTCAAGTCCACATCTTTAATTGCAAATCTGTCTATTACAACTTCAATATCGTGCACCTTGTAACGGTCTAATTTCATACCTGGAGAAATGTCCACGATTTGACCATCTACACGAACCTTCGTATAGCCAATTTTTGAGATCTGTTCAAACAACTCTCTGTAATGGCCTTTTCGCGCCCTTATTTTAGAAGCCAAAACAGCAACTTTCTCATCCTGGTAAGTTGTTTTCAGAAGTTCTGCAAGCTGTTCCTCAGAATACTTCACCATTTTCTCCCCAGTTTCAAATGAATATGCCGTTGATACTCGTGAGAAGAGCAATCTGAAAAAGTCATAAAGTTCAGTAATAGTGCCAACCGTAGATCTTGGTGACTTGGAAACTGTTTTTTGTTCTATTGATATGACAGGGGAGAGGCCATCTATTTTGTCTACATCTGGGCGCTCCATCCCGCCTATAAATTGACGAGCATAAGAAGAAAAGGTCTCTATATAACGTCTCTGCCCTTCGGCGAATAATGTGTCAAAAGCTAAAGATGATTTCCCGCTTCCGCTAAGTCCAGTAAATACGACAAGTTGATTTCTAGGTATCGATAAATCTATATTCTTTAGATTATGTTCCTTAGCACCGTATATTTCTATTTTTTTCTCTGACACACTTAATAATCAATATTATAGTTGTACAAAGGAAACAGAATTCCATTAACCTTTGTTCTACTAATTCAAAATGTGGTTGAAAATTGTTAGCTAGAACTCTTGTATTTTAATGTATTACGGTATAGCACACCAAATACTATCAAAAAATAAAGCAAAAATAGCAATGTTGCCTCTAGAAAGCTCATTAGTACTAAGTATATAATTCCAACGGAAAGTAAAAATGATCCAAAGCCGATTATACTAAAAATCATCCAAACTTGACGGTCCTTAAATCCTGCATATACTAAATGATGAGTTGTATGATCTTTTCCGCCCACCATCGGCGATTTTCCTGCTTTTAGTCGGTTGATTACAACTGTCAAGGTGTCTGCTGCGGCAGGAGTTAACGCCGTTAGTGTCAAAATAAGGCTAACCCAAGAATGTGTTTGGGTTATTGAACCTAGATTCCATAGGAATTTAATGGTGAAAAAAGCCACAAATAGACCAATAAATTGACTTCCAGCATCCCCCATGAACATTTTAGAAGGGTTTATATTGTACCTCAAAAACCCAAGGATTGATCCAATTACTGCAACTAATATGTACAGCCAATACATTTGACTCGAGTCGCCAACGAGCATTGCTGATACCAAACAAGCTAGAAGAGCGAACAACACGGTGGTTGCCGTTATACCATCCATATTGTCGAGCATGTTTAATGAATTCATCAAAATAATTACCCAAACAATTGTGGTGAAGCTATCTGCCATTGCATTGTGGAATAAGTCTATAGTCGTACCAGAAAGTACTAAAAACAAACCACAGGATATTTGTATAAATAATTTGAAAATCGGCTTTGTATCATAAGCGTCATCTGCAAGACCCATTGAAAAGGCAAGACTTGCTGAAAAGAACAAACCTATAAATTCAATATTACCGAATATATTAATGTCTGGTTCAAGCATCAAGTACAAGAATGTAGCAAAAAGGAAACCCAAGAACAAGCCGATTCCGCCTAATGAAGGTTTTGATTGATTACTCCATCTAACTGTGACATCGTTTTTATTTCTAATTCCTAGACTCTGAGAAAACCTCAACAAAAGCTTGTTAGAAATTAAAGAAATAATAATTCCTCCACAAATGAATATCAATATATTTATGTAGTCTATCATAGCTATTTAAATGGTGAATTAAAATTTTGAAAAGATGCACCCAACTCGTCTTTATCAGAGATTAGGGGAGACTTTATTCCCCAATCTATATCTAGTAATGGATCATCCCATTTAAGATCCATTTCATCCGTTTTTGAATATGCCGATGTGCACTTATAAGAAAATACTGTATTGTCCTCGAGAGCTAAAAATCCATGAGCAAAACCTTCAGGAATCCAAAGTTGTAATTTGTTTTTATCGCTCAGTTTTACTTTGTAATGTTTGCCATAAGTAGCCGATTTCACCCGAATATCAACTGTTACATCCAATACACTTCCCTTTATAACTTGAACTAACTTTGCTTGTGCCATTGGTGGTTTCTGAAAATGTAATCCTCGCAGAACGTTCTTTTTAGAAATAGATATGTTGTCTTGAGAAAAGTTTACTTTTTCATTAATAAAATCATTAAACTTCGAAGAGTTATGTGACTCGAAAAATAATCCTCTATCATCTTTGAAGACAACAGGTTTCAATAAAATTAGTCCGTTAAGCGCTATTTTTTCTTCCACCATTTCGAAAATATTTTCTTTCTTAATTTCGTTGACTTAGTTTCTTCTATTTCGTCATCTGTGTAGTATCCTTCTTCGCTTGAGCCATAACCGTATCCATAACTTGAACCGTATCCATAACCGTATCCATAACCGTACCCGTAACCATAGCCATAACCGTACCCGTAACCATAACCATATCCACCTCTTCTTGTTTCCACTCCGTTCAGAATTACATTGAGATTTTTAATTTTTTGTACTTCTTTTAGTTCTTCAACCCTTCGTCCAAAAATTCTTTTTGAATAATTCGCTTTAAAAACGTACAACGGTATATCAGCCTCTGCTAACATTTTTATACCATCCGAAACAATACCGACAGGCGGGTTATCAATCATAATCGTGTCGTATTTCTTTTTAAATAGCTCAATTAATTCATTCATTTCTTTACTTTGAATCAATTCTGAGGGATTGGGTGGTATGGGACCAGCAGTAATGTAGTCCAAGTTTGGTATGTCCGAGTGATTTATGGCTTCATCTATTGTTGATATTCCTGAAATAAGATTACTCATTCCTTTAATATTTTCGGTTCCAAAACCATGATGCACTTTTGGTTTTCTTAAGTCCAAATCAATGACAAGTGTCTTTTTTCCATTGGCGGCGATAAGACCAGCTAGGTTCAAAATAACAAAGGTTTTACCCTCACCGGAAATTGAAGAGGAGATAGCTACTACTTTTGCATCTTTTTTCACAAAAGACATGTTGGAACGTATTGATCTAATGGCCTCAGCCATTCTGGATTTAGATGATTCATTCACGACCACTTGAGAATACTTCATTTTCTTCTTGTACAATGGCACTGCACCAAGAATATTAGTATTAGAAGGAAGGATTTTTTCTAGATCTCTTATACTAATAATATCGTTATACGTTAGATACCTTAAAACCATAAGAGCGATCCCTAAAACGAATCCAAATGAACATAAGATCGTCCAAATTAAAACCCGACGAGGACTTATTGGCGTATTCGCAATTTTTGCAGTTTTGAGTATTCGATTTGAGGTAGAATAACCAGCATTCGAAAGCTCATATTCAATTTTTTTCTCCGTGAAGAGGGAAAAGTATCGATTATTTAACTGCTCTATGTATTTTAATCTTTGGTACTCCATTGCTTTTTCTGGTAGTCCAAAGTATGTTTTCTCTGTTTCGTTAACTTTATCGATTAGGATACTTTTTTCATTTAATAACCTTTCCTCAATTACATTAATACTGTTATGAATTGATTGTATTCTATTTTTAAGACGTTCATTTATGATGACAATCTGTATATTTTCATTTGTCACCTCTCTCAATAAGTCATCTTTTTTTGCTAATAATTCGTTGAGTAGTTCTATTTGTTTTAATAGACTTTCTTCAAAACTTTTTTTCCCAACCATTTCGGGAATAAGTCTGTATATATCAAGTCGATTAGGGTTCTTTTTTATTTTCGTACTAACCATTTTAAGGGTATATAACTCCTCATCAATTGATAGTATCTTTTGAGACAACGAGTTCACATTGTCTGAGAGTTGCTCACCATAAATTTTGGGGTTAAATATTCTGACCCTTTTTTGGTATTCATTTAGGCTATCTTTAGAAACTTGTAATACTCTCGATAAAGAGTCGAGCTGAACATCTATAAATGCTATTGTTTTATTTGCGGCTGTCTGTTTGGAATCTCTTTCCCATACCAAGTATTCGCGAAGAATGCTTTGTACAATATCAAATGATAATCGGGCATTGAAGTATTCATAGGATATTTCAATAGTTTTTTCCATTTCATCAACAAGCTCAATGTTAAGGTATGGTTTGAATTTATTGATTAAACTGGATCGGTTGTTTATCTTGAAGTAAATTTCATTTTCGCCTAAAATGTCGGATACATTTTTTTTATCTATAGAACGAATGTAAATATCAAATTTATCATTTTTTAAATGACTATCTAAATCGCCTGTTGCAATGATAATATCGTTGCTAAGCAATTGTATTTGATTTTTTTTATTTAGTTTAATATCAATTCTATTCCCAACAAGGCTAGAATCTTTCAGTTCATAAATTATAATTTCAAAAGGAGCCGTTCGGTATAAATCTTTAGTTAATATTTCCCCTTCTGCGTAGATGCTAGTTTCCAAATTTAGATTTGAAATTGCCTTAGAAAATAAAACATCCGATTTTAGTAAGGCTATTTCTTTGGATAAAATGTTTTTATCCGATGCCAAACTTGCAGTTCCTAGAACATTACTCGTTTGATCATCTTGAATAATTTGAATAACGGTATTGCTTTTGTAAATCGGCTTGGTATACCTTAGGTAAAAAAAAGAAAATAACCCAAAAACAAATATGTAAAGAAAAGGAAGAAACCAATGTCTTTTAAGAATTACAGATAAAATTTCAGGATTAAAATCCGTATTGAATGATATTATTTTTTCTTTTTCTTCCAAAGGATTATGGTGTTAAGATATTGTACGTCAGCAGCGCGGTAGTTAATAGACTTAGCCAAGGTGCAAATTCCTGAAGAATTGATGAAGCAACTCTTGGTTTAAAGTCAATGTATATATAATCGTTACTCTGAACAATCATTTGAGCATGCTTCAAACCTTCAATAGTCGATAAATCAATTTTATATATTTCTCTTTCCCTACTGTTTGTTTTCCGCATGAGTTTTATGGAATTAGATCTCGATTCGTTTCGCACTCCACCAGCCAAGGCAATGACTTCAAGTAAACTTGTATTCGCATTCGATAATTTAACCACTCTGGCATCTCCCTTGCCGGGAAAAATTATGACACGTTGATTTGTTACTCTAATTTGAACAAAAGGAGAAATATAGTTTGCAGAAAGTCTCTCTTTTAAATCGTTTTCTAATTCTACAATTGTTTTTCCTGCGATGTGAATTTCACCTAATAGTGGTAGGTTCGCAAATCCATCTTGTCTAACTAGATAAGTAATGGCATTTCTCTGTTGAAGCATTTGGTTACCATTGTTATTGTTATTATTTCCATTTCCAGTAACTCCGGCATTGGCTCCTGAGATATTTAAAATGATTTTTTCACCGTTATTAGTGCCAAATAGAAAGCTAAAGCGGTCACCAGGAGCTAGGCGAAAGTCTTCTTCAGGTACTAAAGGTAAAGAGTCATACTCGAATTTATCTCCTTTGGGTATTTTGAACAGAATATTACTGTTTACATTGGCACAGGAATTGAGCAAAAATAGAGCTGGTATTAGAACCAGTAGTGAAATTTTAAATGTCCTCATCATTTGCGTTGAGTTAAAAGTCTTTTGTAATAGCTTTCCATATCTGTCGCCAGTCTCTTGTAGCTGAACTTTAAATGAACGTGCTCCCATCCTTTACTTTTCATTTTATTTCGAATTTCATCCTTCTCAACAAGTATTTTGAGTTTTTCGACAAAATTCCTTTTATCATTACGAGAAATAATGAATCCGGTTTCATTTTCAGCAACAATATCTGAAACTCCCCCCACATCCGTAGATATTACTGGTAGGTTGCAAGCTTGCGCTTCAATCAAGCTAACCGGTGTTCCCTCGTTTTTTGAGGTTAGGCACAAGATGTCCATTCCTGCGTTAAATGTTGCAATATCAAAAATCCAGGACGTCATAAGGATATCAATTCCTTGATTTTGAAGTGTGTTCACACGATTTTCGATCTCTGATTTTAATTCGCCATCACCTACGATGAATATTTTTATTTTCCGTTTAGTCTTTTTTGAAAGCCCCTCAATGACATCAAGAAAAAAGAAATGATCTTTAACAGGAGCAAGTCTACCTATAATGCATAGTGCTATGCAATCATCAGCAATTTCATATTTGATGCGTGTAGATTTTCTTTTTTCTGTATAATTATCCTGAAATTTCTTAAGGTCAAAACCGAGAGGGATTACTTCCATTTTTTTAGCATTTGTGATTTTGTGTTCTTCACAAAGCTCTTTCTTTTGCAAATTAGAGATCGCAATAATACCGCTTGACTTCTTAGCTAGATAACGTTCGATATTTTTAAAAAGTGTGGTTTTTACTTTTCCAAAGTAAGAATGAAACACATGACCATGAAAGGTATGAACCACGACAGGTACATTGCAGCTAAAAGCAGCCTTTCTCCCAATTGCGCCTGCCTTTGATGCATGTGTGTGCACTATATCTGGGCGAAACTCTTGAATAATTGTCTTTATTTTTTTCAATGCGAGTCGGTCGCTTTTTAGATTTGGTTCTCGTTTCATCTCAGGAACCAACAAGGGTTCGACACCATATTCCTCCAATACATGCAAAGAATTTGCTTCATTTTCTTCCGGTAAACCTCCGATTAAAAGTGTTTCAAATTCATCGGACATGAATTTTGTAAGGAAGGTTGCGTTATATGTCGGGCCGCCGATATTAAAACGGTTTATAATCCTAAGGATTTTAATTTTTTTCTGTTCGCCCATTGTTGGCCTTTTTTCGTTTCGAATATAATCTGTTGAAAAAAAACATTCGAGAAACGCAAAATGGTATATTATTTGAAGTTCTTTTGTAAAAAAAAACTACTGTGCAAAAATATAGATTTTTTTCCTTGTTAATGGCTCTTTTTATTTGTGGCAATTTTGTAACTCAAATTTCTCTGCAGAAGTTCACCGATGATTTTAACAATTTAGCAGAAATCAAGTATGGTTCTGTGTCCATTGCAATTATAGATCTAGATAAAGATTCTGTTCTTGCGGATATAAATGGTGAAAAGACTTTAATGTGTGCATCTACAGCCAAGCTCTTTAGTACTTTTTCTGCTTTGGAAATTCTGGGTGCGGATTATAAACCACAAACAAGTATCTATACTAATGGTGAAATTGATTCGGTTGGTGCATTAAAAGGTGATCTGATTATTCGTGGTGGTGGAGATGTGACGCTTGGGAGTAAATATTTTAATGATGAAAATTTAGAATATGGTTTTATGTCTATTTGGATGGATACATTACAAGCACTTGGTATTCGTTCGATTGAAGGCGATATCATATCAGATGGCTCTGATTTTGGTTATGCTGGAGTTCCAGATGGTTGGGATTGGTCTGACATGGGGAATTATTATGGTGCAGGTGCATCGGGAATTAATTTTTACGACAATACTGTGAAATACTATTTTGATACCCCCTCAACGGGTAAAAACGTAAGGTTTAAGGGTACGTTTCCAATGGATTCAATGTTGAAATTCAGCCATACGATTAAAAGTGCAAATATCCGAAATGATCAATCTTATCTTTACGGAGCGCCATACTCTCAAGATAGATTTGGCATTGGTAGCTTGCCTTCGAACCGTAATGATTTTATTGTAAAAGGCAGTATGCACGATCCTGAGTATATGCTCGCAAAAGAGTTTTCTATTTTTTTGAGGAATTCGAATTTCAATGTCTCGGGTTCTGCATTAGGAAATAGGCTTTTGAATCGACCAAAAATTGTATATGATTCCTTAACCTTGATATATAAACACGATGGTGAAAGCATATTAGATATTATTAAGCTGACAAATGAAAAAAGCATCAACCTTTTTGCCGAAGGTATGCTGAACCTCGTTGGTTTTAAGCAAAATTCTTTTGGATCTACGACTTCGGGTATTCGTGCAGTGTACAAGAACTTTGAAGGGAAAATAAATCTACATGGAATGAAGTTAAAAGATGGTAGTGGACTGTCTCGCAAGAATGCTGTTTCTGCTCGAAATTTTATTGATCTATTATCCTACATACACCGAAGTCCATTAAATGATACTTTTCGTAGCTCTTTGGCTGTAGCTGGCAAATCAGGCACGCTCAAAAATATTTGTAAGTCTCAAGCTGCATCAGGTAGAATGTTCGCCAAAAGTGGCACGCTTAGTAATGTAAAGGCATATGCTGGGTTTGTCAAAACGATATCAGGTAAGCATTTAGCTTTTGCAATCATCGTAAACAATTTTGAAGGTCCTCGTTATCAAATGGTCAAGAAAATGGAACGAATATTTAATGCGATGGCTAGTTATTGAGTTCCGCCTCTATAATCATTTTCCAAAAGTCTCTGACCTCAATTCCTGCGCATTTTAGCATTTGAGGAACGATACTCTCGTTAGAAAATCCAGGAATAGTATTTACCTCAATCACAAAAGGTTTATCGTCTACAACGATGTAGTCTATTCTTGCTACGGAACTTAGCTGCAGTGCATCATATATCTCTTTTGAGGTTTCTTGAATTTCTATTGTTAAACTTTCGCTAACTGAAGCTGGTGTCTCTTCTGAAGATTTACCGTTGTACTTTGCATCATAATCAAAGAAGTCATTTTCGGTAGATATTTGTGTTATGGGTAGAGCAATTAATCCTTTTTTGCTTCTAAAAACCGCACATGTCAGCTCAATACCATCCAAAAATGATTCTGCAATCACGGTTTCTCCTTCTGCAAAAGCTTCTCTGATCGCCTTACCAATAGATTCTACTTCATATACTTTAGAAATACCGTAGCTTGATCCAGAATCCGTAGGTTTTATAAAAAGAGGAAACTTTAATTGATCCGCAATTTTTGCGGCATCATAGCTGCTATTTTTCGTTATCAAGACTGATTTTGCTGTGCTATAGCCCAATGCGCTAAGGAATTGGTTACATAAATATTTATCAAAAGAGATTGAGGATGCTTCGACACTACTATTTAGGTAAGGGATACCCATAAGATCAAGGTAAGCTTGTATTTTCCCATTTTCTCCAGGGTCTCCATGGATACAAACAATTGCGAGCTCAATCGGAATTTTATTGTGTTCAAAATAAATACAAGCGTCGTCCTTATTAAATGTCCCTTCATTTTTTTCAGTTGCTGAGTCGCAAAACCACTTCTCTTTTGTTACCTGAATTTTATGCAGGGTATATGCTTTAGGAAATGAATCGTAAATGGTTTGCGCACTTTTCATAGAGATGTCGTACTCAGAGGAAAATCCTCCGCAAAAAAGTCCAATCGTTTTCATAGAGCTAAATTTTTTTTAAAATTAAGGTCTAGAAATCGTATTTCGAACCGAATTCCCAAAAAGTTTTCAGCATATTCTATGTGAATTGATTCAAAATCGTTTGTTACTTTTGTTCCCTTTATGCGGATTCTTTATTTTCTTTTTTTTCTTGCACTGAATTACACACTGAGGTTGTACTTTCGAAAGGTCGCTGTAGTTAACAAACCTGAACGCTTTTCAAGTACCATATACGTTAGTAATCACGCGGCTTCTTTTATGGACCCCCTGCTGCTTGCCGCATTCAATAGAGCAATTGTGTTTTTTATGACGCGTTCTGATGTCTTTACAGCTTTTACACGACCTATTTTTTGGATGGCACACATGCTCCCCATTTACCGCCAAAGAGATGGTGTCAATACTAAAACAAAAAACCAAGAGGTTTTCAGAAAATCATCTGAGATTTTATTAAGAAAGCGCAGTCTTTTGATTTTTGGTGAAGGCGTGACAGATGATGTGTTTATTCGGCGATTAAAACCATTAAAAAAGGGCGCGATTCGCATTGGCTTTACAGCATTGGAATCATGCAATTGGGAACAGGATATTTATTTAGCAACAATAGCCTGTAATTATAGCAATCCAGCTCAGTTTAGAAGTGATGTGGTTATTCGTAATTCAAAAAAAATACTGCTCAATGAATTTCGAACGGAATTCGAGTCCAATCCAAATAAAATCATTCAAGAATTAACGGTGCGATTGGAGGGTATGCTTAAAAATGATTTGATACATGTAAATGATGTGGAATCCGCCGAATTTACTGAACAAATGATGCTTATCAAGCGTAAAGGAATGCCGATGTTTGAAGAAAACACAGCGCCAATATTACAACGATGGGATTATGCAAACAATTTGGTCGAAGATTTTAATGATAATCCTGAAAAATATGCCGCTTTACGTGCTTCATTTAAAGATTATTTTGACGGTCTTAAAGCCCGGAATATTGACGATCAAAAATTGTATGATGCAACCCATAACAAAATAGGTTTCGGAGCTTTTTTGAGTCAATTATTACTATTACCAATTGCTCTATTTGGCGCCATTCATTGCGGGCTTTTTTATTTCGGTATAAAGCGATATGTAGAGGCAAAATTTAAACGACCTGTTTTTTGGGGATCGACGAAACTTGTAATGATGATTTTAATACTCGGTAATTTAAACTTATTACTTTTCTTTTTGTTACCTCAATATATCGGCATGTGGTTTACTATTGGATACTTTTTGCTTATTCCATTTTCAGGACTCGTTTTTCATAACGGCCTGACATTTTGGAAAAGGGTAACCACGAACCGAAAAATTCGTTCAATGAATGTTAGTGATATTATAAAAGAGCGTTTAACTTTGAATGAGAAAATTACTAATTTAACGAATAGTGATTTAATGCCTTAGCATTATGGATACTTTAGAAGTGGAAAAGCGGGAGGTTGTAAAAACCAAAATCGGGAAGCCTAAATGGCTTCGCGTAAAGCTGCCGACAGGAGAAAGCTACAGAGAAGTGCGTCGCCTTGTGGACAAGCACAAGCTTCATACGATTTGCGAGAGTGGAAGCTGTCCTAATATGGGTGAGTGTTGGGGTGAAGGAACTGCTACGTTCATGATTTTAGGCAATATTTGTACAAGATCTTGTGGTTTTTGTGCCGTGAAAACCGGACGTCCATTGGCGGTTGATCTCATGGAGCCGAAACGTGTTTCAGAAAGCGTCAAACTGATGAAAGTGAAGCATGCTGTTTTAACTTCAGTTGACCGTGATGACTTAGTTGATGGGGGAGCAGATATTTGGGTTGATACAGTAACAGCGATACGTAGAGAATCACCGAGCACCACTCTTGAAACCTTAATTCCTGACTTTGCTGGCAAATGGGAAAATCTTCAAAAAATTATTGATGTTGCGCCTGAAATTGTTTCACACAACTTAGAAACCGTGAGGCGTTTAACAAAAGAAGTTAGGATTCAAGCCAAATATGATAGGAGTCTTGAAGTTTTATTCCGATTGAAAAAAGGCGGGATGAAAACCAAGTCAGGTGTCATGCTTGGTCTCGGCGAGACAAAAGAAGAGGTTGTTGAGACAATGGAGGACCTGCGAAGTGTAAACGTCGATATTTTGACGCTGGGGCAATACCTTCAGCCAACACCCAAGCACTTGTTTGTCCAAGAATTCATTACGCCGGAGCAATTTCAATACTATAAAGACTTAGGGCTGAAAATGGGGTATAAATACGTGGAAAGTGGCCCGCTTGTGCGATCTTCTTACCGTGCAGAAAAGCATCTTTTTTAAACCGAAAAAAGCGCTTTCGTATCATCTATTTTTTTTTCTCTAATTGCATGAACATTCTTCTACTTTTAGATGTTTATTTTTTGGAAATAATTCCGTAACTTAGCAACTATATATCTAACTTATTTTTAACAATATGAAATTCAGATTTTTAATTGGTTCATTCTTAGGCGCTTCTATAGCAGTAGCCGCTTATTTTTATACGACCACTCAAAAAGATTCTTCAACTTATTTTCCTAAGTCTTTAAATGCGCTCGATGCCAAATCAAACGGTAATGATGCAGCGGCATGGTACAAAGCACAATTTGTGAACCTTGAAACAGGTCTGCCGTACTCAGATGATGAAATAGTTGATATGCGTAAAGACCTGCGAAGATTACCCTCTAATAAATCAATCGCATTTATGGATTACGGACCAGACAATATTGGTGGTCGTACTAGAGCTATACAAGTTGATAGAACCTGGAACGATCGTATTTGGGCCGGTGGGGTTTCCGGTGGTTTATTCGTTTCTTACAACGGAGCGAACGCCTGGGGAAAGGTCACTTCTTATATTGACGCAGGAGCAAGTCCGAATATTTCGAGTATGACACAAACAATCGATGGAACGTTATATGTTGCTACCGGTTCAAATCAAGAAGGTTCTGGTAACGGAGTTTGGTATTCTCAAGATTTTGGTGAAACCTGGGACAAAATTCCTGGTACAACCAATTGTACAGAAATTGAAAGTTCTGATGTTGATAATTATGCTTGGCTTGCTACAAGTACAGGGTTAAAGAAATTTGATGTTAATGAAGGAACTTTAATATCCGTTAGTACCGGTCAAGCAGGAGGGGTGAATGCATTGAAAATTACGAAAGACGCCTCTATTGTTATTGTAAATATTTCAAATTTAACTTTTGTGTCAAAGGATGGTGGTGATACTTTTGAAAATAAGTCCTCGAATAACCCGAATGATAATCTTGTAGCTTCAAGTGCTTCTCGAATAGAGTATACCGTATCCGCTACTGAGAATTCTGCTGGAATGCATTCTCTTTATGCAGTATTGACCAACTCAAATTTGGTTGGTATGTTCGTCTCTCATGATGATGGTGACACATGGACAAAATTTGTCGGTGCCTCAGCACCTCCTAACGAATTTGATATCTACAGGAATCAAGGAACTTACAATTCTATTGTTTCCACAAATCCATTAGATCCTGAAGAAATTTATATCGGAGGTATTGACATTTGGCGCTGGAAGCAGACAGTTAACAACCCACCAAGTGGAGGTTTTGAAAAAGTTAGTCAGTGGTTTGTAAATCCTACCTCTTCAATTTATGTGCACGCAGACAACCATGAAATGAAGTGGGACGTAAACAACCGATTGTACATCGGTAATGATGGTGGTGTGAACATTACAAATGACTTTGCCGATAATTGGTATCCCGCAAATAGGGGTTACAATGTTACGCAGTTCTACGGAATAGCATTCAATAGAGATGGTGCCGTAATGGGTGGGTCGCAAGACAATGGTACATTATATAGCGACCATAGTTTGTCTACCTTCCAAGAGTTTGTTGAAGTGAGCGGAGGTGATGGTTTCCAATGTGAGATTTCGTTTTACAATCCAAAAGTTTCATTTGCAACAGTTCAATTTGGTGCCGTAAGACGAACTGGTGATGGATGGGCAACTTCAAATGGATTTATTCCGGATTATCCTAGTTCATATGATCCAGTTGGTGATGCGGGAGCTCAGCATCCATTTCATACAAGAATTTTCTTATCAGAATATTTTGATGAAAATTCAGAAGACAGTGTTTTGTTCGTTCCTACTAAGAACTATAGTTCGGGTGATGTAATGTCTGTTCCGAGTTTAGCATCGGGAGATACCATATACGTTACTGCAACGCAAGACTATTACTTTACCGATACGCTTTATTATACACCAGCGGTCTCTAACGATTCAGTGAACTTTGGTGTAAATCCTATTACGGGTGAATTACACGCAATGGGAGCAGATACTGTCGACTTTAACATTTCATGGGATACATTAACTGTCCAAGATCCATTTCAGTCATGGTTTTTAGTTTACACTCAAGCGAATGGAGGTGAGCTTTGGGGTACGAGAAATGCGTTGAGGCTATCAGTTTCTGATGTAAACTGGGTTAATGTTGCTAGGGGCATTGGTTCAGGCGGTGCTGATGTCGAGTTTTCACGAGATTTGGAACATTGTTATATTTCAGCGGGTAATGGTATTTGGCGATTGGATGGTCTGGGAAGTGTATACACGAGTGATACATCCTTTGTTGACAAAGTAGCTTTCTATTCTTCTGGAGGTAACGACTTCACCCCAACATATACGCAAATAACAAAAATAAACAATGCAGCTGCATCAGGAATAGCAGTCAATCCAAACAACGCTGATGACTTAGTAATGTTTGGTGGAAATGTTAGAAGGACATCCAATGCAACCGATGCATCCCCAAATTTTACGAATTTAAGCGCTGTAGGTGTTCCATGCACAGACGGTATTATTGACCGCAATGATCCCAATATTATTGTTGCAGGAACTTTAATGGGGGCGGTTGTCTCTGATAATGGAGGTTCGTCTTGGACCAATGCTTCGGCAGGCTTCGAGGGAACCGTCGTTACTGAAGTGTTGCAGTCTTGGAGGACAGCAGAAGAAGGTAATGGTCGTCCTGGTGAAATTTATTTAGGGACATACGGTCGTGGTATTTGGGCCTCTGCTGATTATCTGAGCGTTGGTTTAGATGAGACGACGATAGAAGAGCCTGAGATAGACATGACGATTTATCCAAATCCTGTTCAAAATGAATTTTCCATATCCTTTGATATGATTCAAACAGGGGATGTAGCTATCAATGTGTATAGCTTATCTGGCGCCAAATTGAAAACATACGATTTCCCAAATGTTGTTTTAGGTCACCAGAATCTTAATATTGATGTTAGCTCACTGCAACGTGGAACATTTATTGTTCAGTTAGTGACGGACCATCAGAAGCATGTTAAAAAGATCATGAAACTTTAAAAACGCGTTATAAATTAAAAGGCGACTTGGTCGCCTTTTTTTTTGCCCAAAACAATTATAATCATGGATACATGCCGGTATTGTCTTGAACACATTGAAGAAATTCTATCTGGCGCCCATGAGCTACGTCCAATAGATATAAATGCTGACATAAATTATAAGTCTTACAATAAGGGTGATGTCTTATTTTCTGAGGGGGGTATACCTAGAGGTGTTTTTTTCCTTCACAGCGGTCTGATCAAAATTATTAAATACGGAAATGAGGGTAAGGAGCAGATTATTGAAATTGCGAAGGCCGGAGACCTTGTAGGGTTTCGTGCCATGCTGAGCGACAAAACCTATAATGTGGATGCAGAGTTGCTTGAGGATGCATGTATAGGTTATATTCAAAAGTCTGATTTCTTAAAAGAAATTAATACAAATGAAAAGCTGCGCAATACCGTCATTCGCATTCTTTCTAAGGAGCTTCAGGATAGAGCCGATCTACTAACAACGATGGCGCAGAAATCTGTACGTCAGCGTACAGCATTGGCATTGATATTATTGGATGATATTTATAAGGGAGCTCCAATCAATTTGTCACGAGATGATTTAGCCAATTTTGTTGGTACTGCAACAGAAACGATCATTCGTTTATTGCGCGACTTTAAAAAGGAAGGTATACTAGATATTCAGGGTAGAAAAATCACCATACTGAACATCGAAGAGCTTATCGAATTATCAGAGCTGATCTAGTTCTTGGCGTGCGCACAAATCTCATGAAAATTTTCGAACAGTAAGCTTCCCTGTAAACCTGATACTTCTGGATGAAATTGTACACCATAGATATGCAGCTCATTATGCTGCATGGCCTCATTAAAGCAGGTGTCTGAGGAGGCTAATAGCTTAAAGTTTTGAGGTACAGAGGCAAATTCACAGTGGTCTTCCTGCATCTGTATGATTCGAGGCAAACGTTTAAATAATGGTGATTCTTCGAATATTTCAATATCCTGAAAAGCTCTATCCTCTTTCATTTTTTTGACAAATCCACCATATTGTAATGCAATCAATTGATGTCCAAAGCAAATACCCAGAATAGGGATTTTTATTTCTTTAATCCATTCGGTGTTTTGTATATATTGATCTGTTTTTTCTTCTGTCAAAAGAATGGGTGCGCCCGAAAGTACAATTCCTTCATATCCTTTTGTTAGCTCAATATCTATATCTAATAAAGGAATTACCTCACAATCGACGTATTCATCGAGTATCTTTCTTATTTCTGGAGTCTTCGAACTCCCACAATCACCAATTAAAATCATAACTCTATTTTTCCAGCTCCATAGCGTAATACAACTGCCTCCTCATTTGTAAAACAATCTATGACTGTTGATGGCTCAATTTTTCCAAGACCACCATCAATGATAATATTAACCTGGTTTTCATAGGTTTCAAATATTTGGTAAGGATCTGTGTAATATTCTAACAAGGGCTCATTTTCATCATGTAATGAAGCTGAGGCTATTGGATTTCCTAATTTCTCAACCAAGGCTTGCGTAATAGGATTGTCAGTAATTCGCACACCAACCTCCTTTTTTTTGGACTCAAATAGCTTAGGTATTCTCGTATCTGCCGACAATATAAATGTATATGGTCCAGGTAAGCATTGCTTGATAAGCTTAAAGGTTGGTTTCTTGAGGTGCTTTGTATGGGAAGCAAGCTCTGTGATGTCTTTACATAAAATTGAGAAATGAACCTTGCTTAGCTTTTCTTTTTTGAATTTAGCCAGCTGGTGTAGCGCCTTTTTATGATTCAAGTCACATCCTATTGCGTATACAGAATCTGTTGGAAATATAACGAGTCCACCTTTTTTTAGCTCTTTCACAGCCTCAGAAATTAATCTATGGTCTATATTGAATGGATTTATTTCAAAAAACATACTAATAAATTACACAGGATATGGCTCGGTGGTCACTAAGGGCTTGATTTTGAATGTTAAAATTACTAGAATTTAATTCATTTGAATGAAAAATATAATCTATTCTGCCGGCAGGAAGTAGTCCCACGTATGTGGCACCAAAACCATTGGATGTATTTCTAAAAGCATCTACAAGGTTGCTTTCAAAACGATGATAGGTATAAGACATGGGTGTATCGTTAAAGTCGCCACAAACAATGACTGGATAAGGTGCATTCAGGATATGGTCATTCACCGCTGCGCTTTGTTCTGCCCTTATGGTAAAAGCCTTTTTTAATTTTGCATATGCTCGTTTCATTCCTGCTTTTGTCTCTTCCTGATTTCCTTCGGTAATTGTTTTTGTGTAGTAGTCTGTTTCAAGTTTTATAGATTGCAGATGCACATTGTAAATACGAACGGTATCCTTGCTTTTGACAACATCAATATAAATACAGTAGTTCTTATTATTACCTGTTGGCCCTTTGTGTTGAACATTACCTTTATGTATAATAGGAAGCTTAGAGAAGGTCGCAAGTCCAAATGTTTGCTTTGATTTATGTAGATATAATCCTTTTTTATGGAACCACGGTCCTTGCATAATCTGCATGATGGAATCGGATGTTTCAAAGAAGCCAGGTTTTTCCCTTTGATAATATTCTTGTATACAAAGAATGTCTGGGTTTTCTTTTCGGAGGTAGCTAAAGATAGAGTTCCTTGTTTTTAATGCCTCTTTTCTTTTTGGATTATATAAATCAAAAAGCCGAACGTTATAGCTCATCAATTTAAACTGACTTTTACTATATGCTGGAATATCTGATGAAATAATATTAATTGAAAATATCTTCATCTGAAAAGGAATGCTAATTATTACTAACACTAATGCACCCCAGAACCATTTACTGCGCTTGAAAAGCCAAAGCAGCGTAAACGCAATATTTATAACCAGTAATACAGGAAATCCTAATCCTAAAAAGGGTAAAAAGGGAAGGTGAATAGGGTTAATATAAGGTGTGCATAATGACATCATTAAGCAAAAACAGAAAAATAAATGGCTGATTTTAGCCAAGAGTAAAAACAGTGATGTGTTGCTTTTTTTAGGCATCCTTACTCTGATTGAATAGAAAGTCTTTCTCCTCTTTTGTTAGAGAATCGTATCCTGACTTAGAGATCTTGTCTAGTATTCGATCTGTTTTATCTTGTTTGGTTTTCTTTTCGTAATTGTATTCTTCGTCCGTCTTTACTTTTTTGTCCTTTACCTTAGGTGCCTTGAATTTCTTAACTCCACTATGGATGCTTAATAATATCCTATCAAGTTTGGTTAAAATATTTTTTGGGGTATGCAAATTTTGCATCGCCAATACACCAAATAAAGCGCCTCCGAGATGCGCGAAGTGCGCCGTATTATCGCTCGTGTCGCCTATTCCTATTAAGTCTTTGGCAAAGAAGAATAACGCCAATATAAAAAGTCGAATCGGAAGCACACCAAAGAGATAGACTTTTGTATTTGGGCTGTAGAAAGCAAGCGCAGCAAAAATAGCCATGATTGAACCCGATGCGCCAAGCACAACGTGAAAATCATCTGGGAAGAAAAACGTAGCGGAAAGAACCTCTGCCAATCCACCAGCAAGCCCACCAAACAAATAGATTGTCAAAAGCATTCGCGCATTAAAATAGCGCTCGAATAAATTACCTGCGAAGTATAAAAAAATCAAATTATATATGATGTGCATTAATCCGAAATGAGAAAAAATACTTGTCAAGAATCCCCAGGGCTTTAGAACACTTCCCATCAATGTAGCATCCAATGTGAAAATTTTCGGTACCAATTGTTCAATGCTGCTCGCACCGTTGATTTTCCCGATAGCAAAGAGAAGGTGTATACATAAAAACACACAAATATTGATGATGACAAGTCGATTTGTCATACTCCCATTTTTCAGCTGGTGCTTAAGCTCTTCGAATAAGTTATTTTTCTGAACCATTTTACCAAAAATTAGTACGGTCTTTTTTTCTCCATATAAGGACCATAATTGCACCAATTAAGGCGCCGCCTACGTGGGCAAGGTGCGCTGTGGAGTCGCCTGAGTCATTTAGGTAGGATTGATATACTTCAAAAAGAAAGT
>CAJWRM010000007.1 GCA_913046365.1 uncultured Flavobacteriales bacterium | reverse complement strand
TCTGTATCCCAGATGTAAGTATAATCACCCACTCCTCCAGCTGCAACCACAGAAACTGTCCCTGTGCTATCGCCATGACAAAGTACATCTATAGAATCTGCCACTGCAGTAAGTAGTGGTGGTTCTGTTACTGTCACTGAAATGGAATCTACACACAATAAAGAATCAGTTACCACTACGGAGTAGTCTCCAGCAATAAGGCTATCAATAAATAGTGAATCTTCAGTATTCGACCACAAATAAGCATAAGGTGCTGTTCCGCCGATTGCAGTCACGGTTGCTGTACCATTGTCCTCAGAGAAGCAAATCACAGGCGTCATATCTACACTCAAGCTCAATGGTGCTGCAGGTTGTGTGAGTATGATTGTCAAACTCGTAGCGCAGCCCTTGAAATCCTCTACACTCACAGTATAGGTACCAATAAACAGATCAGTGAGGTCTTCTGTCAGTGCAGCATTACTCCACACATAGCTGTAGCTTCCATTACCACCTGCTACAGTAATGTCAATAAATCCATCATTGCCACCAAAACAAGAAATGTTTGATGAATCAGCAGTAACAGAAAGAGGAGCAGCAGGTTCATTAATGGTTAAGGTCACTTCTGCAGTACATGAGTTGTCATCGGTAAGCACCAAAGTATAATCTCCTGCAATTAATGAATCTAAATCTTGTGTCGTAGAATCGTTGGACCATTGGTAGCTATAAGGTGCTACACCTCCTGCGGGAGTCAAATCAATGAACCCATCATTGTCTCCAAAGCAGGTTACATTTATTAGGTCAGAACCCAATACCAAAGCAAGGGGTTCATTAATGATATAGGTATTGGTATCTGTGCACAAGTTGTCATCTGTAATAACAAGTGTAAAGCTTCCTGTGTCCAATGAATCTAAATCTTCCTCTGTACTGCCATTGCTCCAGTCATAGCTGTATGGGAGCGTTCCTCCATTTGTATTTATCTCAATAGCTCCTGTAGAATCTCCAAAACAAATGACATCAGTAATCACTTCCGTCGCTGACAATGCTGCTGAAGGTTGGTCTATAAACCCAGAAATAAAGCTCTCGCATGTGTTGTCATCCTCGACAATCACGAAGTAGTTTCCCGTCACAAGTCCTGATAGGTCTTCGCTCACCTCTGTATTTGACCAATTATAGCTATACGGCGGAGCGCCACCCACTACGCTTAGATCAAGCCCTCCATTACTACCCTCAAAACAAGAAACATCAAATTCTACAATCGATAGCTCCATCGTGTTACTCGGATCTAATATCTCAATCGAAATACTATCAATACATCCATTATCGTCGGTGACTTGGCCAATATATATACCAGGTAAAAGGTCAACAATGTCTTCAGTGATTTCCCCGTTATTCCATAAGTAAGTATAGCCAGGAGTACCTCCCGTTGGCGTCAAATCGATTGTTCCTTGATCTCCACCAATACATAGCGCATCAGTATGGGTCTCCGCAATAGACACTGCATCCAAGGGTTCAGAAAGACTCATTACTCGGGTGTTCGAGCAACCATTGCTATCTGTGACCAAAACATCATAAGGGCCCGCAGGAATACCTGAGATATCTTCGCTTGTTGCGCCATTAGACCATAAATAAGTAAAAGGTGAAACCCCTCCACTTATAGATAAGTCTATGGAACCCGTTGCATCACCAAAACATAAAATATCAAATTGAGTATGTTCGAGTGTAATTCCATTTGGTTGATTTACGTCTTCTTCAATAATTAATATACATCCTAAGGAATCTGTAACCGTTAAAGCATAACTACCAATAGATAAGTTTGATACAGATGTTAAAGTTGAATTATCTGACCATAAATAGGTGTAAGGAGCAGTGCCTCCGCTGACAGTACTTTCGATAGAACCTGTAGCTGTACCGAAGCAATCGACATCCGTCACCTGTAGTGAAGCAAACAGAGAATCAATTGGCTGCGTTACAGCTGCTGAAATTGAAAATGTACAAGCATTTGTATCTGTTACAGTAATTGAATACGTTCCTATGATTAATCCAGTAATATCTTGTGTTGTATCAGTATTACTCCATAAATACGTGTATGGTGCTGTTCCTCCCGTGATGCTTGCATCAATTGATCCTGTGGAATCACCAAAACATGACACATCAGTAACTGATAGTGTCACATCAAGTGGAGCAGCTGGTTGAGTTATCTCTATGACGATGACTTCAGTACAGTTTAAAGTATCCGTAACGGTTAGCGTATACGTTCCAACTGTGAGGTTTATAAGATCTTCTGTTGTAGCACCCGTATTCCACAAATAAGTGTAGGGGGCCGTTCCTCCTAACACCGTAACATCAATACTTCCTGTAGCATTACCAAAGCAATCCACATTGATGTGCGTTTCCGTGATTTCTATAGGTGATGCAGGTTGGGTAACCGTTGCTGTTAGTGTATCTGTACAGCCATTTAAATCTGTTACCAAAACACTATAATCGCCAGCAATGAGTGTGTCAATATCCTGTTCAATCTCTGCATTGGACCAAGAATAGATATATACAGGCACACCACCACTTACTGTTAAATCAATAGATCCATCATCACCTCCAAAGCAAGAAACTGCAATAGAATCAGAACTCAACTCCAATGGGGTTGGCTGAAATAAAGTAACAGATGTACTTGTCTCGCAACCATTGGTATCGGTGACCACAACATTATACGTGCCAGCGGCCAAAGAATCTGCAATATCTGTTGTATCTCCATTGGACCATAGTACCTCATAAGGACTTGTCCCTCCCGAATACATTACTTCAGCCAATCCATTGCTATCTGCAAAGCAGCTTACATTAAAGCCATTGAAATCTGTTGAAACCATCGCTTCAGACATTAATAATGAGGGCTCAGCAATATTAAAAGTATCGATAGCAACACATGAAAACTCATCGACAACAATGAGGATATATTCGCCAGGCGATAAATTTGAGATACTATCCACAGTAGCCGAATTTGACCAAGAATAAAAAATCGGCTCCGCTCCTAATACGTTGGTAGAAATATAGCCATCATCATTTCCAAAACAAAGCACATTTTGAAGCGCTGAAAGAGAAATAACAGGATTGGGACGAATAATAACCGTTTCAAAAGTATCAATCAGACAATCCAAACCATCAAAGGTAATTTGCACACTGTAAATACCAGTATCAGCCAATTCAACTTCAGGAATAGTTACAGATGGGTTAGAAGAAGAAAATCCATTTGGTCCGGACCAAGAATAGTTCGCTAAAGCTGAAAATGTAGCCTCTAAATCAAGTGATTCTGTCTCACAAACTGGATCATTATAATTCACTGAAGGAGGAGGACAACCTGAAACATTAATTAACAAAGTATTACTGGCTGTTAGCGGACAGCCATTTGCATCCAATAAATCAGAAGCTCCATCATTACCATAATCATTACCTGAGATTTCACCTGTTCCAAAAATATAGGTCACGTGCTCTAGCGTTGAATCACACTGAAACATCAAACAATCATCAACTACTGTCACAAGGAACTTAATAACTGTACTATCAGTACCTTCCGGGGATGCAATCACTTCTCCCCCAGTTGTCGCATCCGCTCCCGTTCCAATTCTTACCTTAATCGAATTGGTAGCTGGATCATATTCAGCTTGATCGTCACCAGCTATGTCTGTCTTGGCACCTAAATTAGGTCCAAAATCAATGGAGATTGAGTTAGCAACATATTGGGTTCTTGGATCAAGCGTATCAACAATGTAGGTATTTAATGATAAATCAGAACCAATATTCTTTCCCACAAGGGTGTACTCTAAAATATCTCCGGGTTCCACGATACCGCCATTCAAGTCATCAATATATACAGATGCGCGTAAATCTGGTTCGTAAATATCAATAGCAGACGTCAATACACGACATAAAATATTCTCAAATGATGTTGAGACACGAATTGTTGCTGAGCTCGTATTGTTTCCAATATAATCGAAGCTTGAATTATCAGGTATAAAAATGGCTGCGTCATAACCTAAAGTATTGTTATAGCTAGGGATTCTAAAAGGAGTAACGACAGCATCATAAGAGATTGTACTATTAAAACAATTATTTACTTGGTGTAATGCGTCAGATATCGATTCGAAAGCCCCTGCTCCATTAAAGGACAAACCGTCACCGGTAGATCCGCGATCTCCCTCATGGGCGATCACCCCAATTTCCAAAGAGACCGGACCTGAAAGCGGTGTATTAAAACCAGATATGGGAATATCAAGTGGAGGCCCCGCACCAATCGCACCAAATCCATCAAAAACAGTAAGGTCACGCATAGATTCGTAAATGTTTTTATAAACAACAACAATTGACCATCCTCCAAATCTATTAGAAGCATTTGTTTGGGCAATCATATTCGCAACTGTAAAGCGTGCCTGTATTCCTGCATTTTGAACGATTGTTGTAATATCCTTAAAGCAATGATAGCTAGGATGACTAATACCCATAACGTCAAGAGTTTCATCCGCAACTAAATCAATATAGGCATCGGAATTTACGGCTAGTTTTACTTGATCTCGATTTGAATAACCCTGAGTACCCGTACTAATCTCCGCACTCCAATATAACCCTGCCCATAAAATCTCACTACAATTTTCTAGATTCAGACTATCACTTGAAGACATAAATGTTGTAGGGACTGCATCAAAATCTATATAGTTCATAACAAAATCCTCATTGGAACTATTACCAGTTGGAGGCATTTGAGCTTGGGCATTAGCACAAGAACCTCCACCCGAACAAGAAATGGCTACATTAGATAGAAAACGGATTCCCCCTTTTTGGGCATTCTGATATCTTATCTCGAAGGGGTCGAAAATTTGAGCGGAAATTTGCTTTGAATTTATTATATTCAAAAATAATAAAAGAACCAGCAGTAAATAATTCTTTATAACAAGATGTAATCTAGATTTCAGAAACACTAATTGTATTGTTTAGACAAATCAATGAATAAACGAATTTTTTAAGTAAAAGTTGCTAAAGTAAGCAAAAGGTTAGTGAAATAATAATCTTCAGAAAACAAGCTAAAAATAGACCCTTTTTATTGGGGTCGAAAATTCTATTTATCACTTATGAGAGAAACCTCCCTTCGCTATAGCAATAGATTCTTTTCCGATTCCAACTATGGACATCATATTTAAAGGGAATTCTAGAAGCACGTGGGTAAAACTCAGAAAGAAAAGAAAGGTTAAACCCAATCCATAATCGATAAGATACAATACACAAGCGGCTATCCAAATGGCAATGACAGCTATGAAGCGAACCTTAGGCACCTTATGCCACCTTATCACCTCTGTTTTACTAAACCAATTGAGATAATGATAGAGATAGGCAAATGCAATAAACCGCATTAGTAGAATACCCGGTGTAGAATAAAAAATAACGGATAAAGATTTCTTCGGATCAACATAAGGCCGATCAAATAAATCAGTATATCCAGGAACGGTTGGCATATCAGCGAGATCAAACTCGCGAAGTATTTGAAAGTTTAAATTGTAGAACCCCTTTCCATCAGCAAAGTAAGACTCTTTACCGTACTCAGAAATTTGAAAAAAGGTAGTGTTGGGTAAAACATAAATCAGGAGAAAAGGCACTAAAACAAAACATAAAACAGCGAAAAGACCAGTTTTTGATCGTGATTTAAGCGCACCAAAAAGCATAAATAATCCAGTGAACAAATAAACATGAAACAAAGTCGGCAAAAGCGAAGTCAGTGCAAAAGTGGTGTAATTGGGCTTGAAAACTTCTTGCCCCATGGCATTCGTATAGTTTGGGGCAAACCAACCATCAATAAAGCCAAAAAGAATAATGATTAAAACTGCTTTAATAAATATATTTTTCACTAGGACAAACAACAAGGAGCTTAAAAAAGCAAGTAAAATGAGCTTGTCTCCTAGTTTCAATTCAAAGAACATTTCAGTAAAACTCGAATGAAATTCGTAGGTATGGGCTATATCACTATAACCTAATAGACAACCAACACCAAGAAGAATAACAAAATCATATTTACCAGTTGAAAAATACTTCCGATCATGAAGCCAACTAATTTCAGTAAGATAATGCAGAGGGCCAAGAAAGGCATAGGCAAACAAAAAAACCTCAAAAGGCATTACAAACGCAGCAATCATGCTTATAAACATGAGTCCAATATTTAGATAATTAATTTGATCTTGCCTTTGCGTGCTTAGCATGGAATAAATTTAGGCAAAAAGCTGATAATCCTTTTGTTTAATTAAAACAAAGTCATTTGATCATTACCGTCTGATTTGTCGTTTGACTTATCAACTTGCTTATCATTGCTTAAATCCCACTCAATCGTATTAGAAGCAATTTCTTCGTCTGATTTCTTGTTATCAATCTTTTTGTCAGATTTATTGGCTTTATTTTTTTTCTTCGGCTCAACTTTCTGTTTTTTGTCCTTTTCAACAGAGGATTTTTTAGACTTTACTTCCTTTATTTCTTTCGGGATTGGAGCATCCTTCTTTTCTTCTTTTGTGTCAACCTTTTCTTCAGGGGTAGGCAAAATCGAATCTTCCTTAATAATTTCGGCGTCTTCTATTTCTTTTGCTGAATCAATTTCTGGCGCTTCCACTTGAAAAGACGGCCATGGTTCCTTCCCCTCTCCAATAGCATGATTAAGTATAACTTCTTTTACTTTTAGTTTTGTCAGTTGATTTCCCTGAGCTTTCATTCCTTTAACGTCGATAAATGCGCTTAGCTCCAAAATGGTATCGGGAAGATTTTTTGTTGCCTTCAAATGTTTATTGTAAATAATTTTAACCTCTGGTTTGAAAGCTGTCGAAACCACATCTAAAGATGAGCCTTCACTTTCACTAATAAAAATAATTCTTTTGTTGCTGGTTGACTCGCACTCGAATCTTTTGACATAGTGAAGCTCTTTATTCCCATCGTAATAAACGGCAGATATGGCTCGACTTGGAATCCATTTCTCAAGATGAATCATATCCTCTTCAAAACGCGTAGAAAGGTCAAAGTTACTGAGACGGTAAGCACCATTTGAATAAAGCGAGAGTAACTTGTCCTCACCTTTAAAATCTCCTAAAAACTCACCCCGTCCTTCGTCATTGAGACGACCAACAACCTTATCGTACCATATTTTACGCGCAGCAAGGGTTGAGCCTCCTGTTTCCTTAAACGTAACTTTCTGCACCAATTCTTTGGTTACTCGATTTCCAACAGATTTCCTGCCTTTTATAAGCAAATCTCCCAAATCAACATCAAATTTCAATTTTTTTAAGTGAGGTCTCGGCCTCAATGCAACAGTAACAATTTCTCTTTCACCATTTGGATTTGCCGAGAAATAGAAAACCTTCGAGTTTTTACTCCCTTTCGTTAAATCATATTCAGTATCTCGCGTAACGCTATTTACATAAAAGCGTTTCATCATAGCAGGCCCAGAAGTTCCATCTCTGTAGATTACATGGTAAATTGTTCGCTTGTCTCCTCGCTTCCAGACATTTGCATAAACCAAATCTTTTCCGACAAACTTCTTATCCGTAATCTTGGTAATCAACATCTTACCTGTCTTAAAGAAACAAATAATGTCATCAATGTCTGAACAGTCGTTTACGGCTTGAACCTTACGCAAGCTATAACCAATAAAGCCCTCATCATAATCTACAAAAAGCTTCTTATTCGCAATAATAACTTTCGAAGCACTTATGTTTTCAAATGTTTTTATTTCAGTTTTACGTTCTTTCCCTTCGCCGAAGTTCTTCTTAAGGTTCCTGTAGTACTCGATTGCATACTCAACGAGATTTGCTAAATTTTCCTTTACAGCCTTTATTTGATCCTCAATCTTCAATAAATTATCATCCGCCTTACTACTGTCAAAGCGTGTAATTCGAATCATCGGGATCTGTGTAAGCTTATGCAGATCATCATCCGTAATATCACGAATCAGCTGCTTTTTGAATGGCTTAAAACATTTATATAGATAATCATAAAGACTTTCTTTGTCAGAATAGTTTTTGAAGTCTATATACATCTCCTTTTGAATGAATATTTTCTCAAGCGTCGCAAAATGCCATTGTGCCTCTAATTCAGCCAGCTTAATCTCTAATTCCCTCTTTAAAAGAAAAACAGTTTGATCTGTATTCGCCCGAAGTATTTCAGATACACCTAGAAAAACAGGTCTTTCTCCATCGATAATTGAAGAATTTGGGGATATCGAAACCTCACAATCCGTAAAAGCATATAATGCATCAATGGTTTTGTCAGGAGATACGCCAGAAGAAAGGTGTATTATAATTTCTGCATCTGCTGAGGTATTATCTTCAATTTTCTTGATTTTAATCTTCCCTTTATCATTTGCTTTAAGGATCGAATCAATCAAAGAACTTGTAGAGGTTCCAAATGGAATCTCATGAATGATTAACGTTTTTGCATCTTTCTTTTTGATTTTGCCGCGCACACGAACCCTTCCCCCACGTTTTCCATCGTTGTAATTAGAAAAATCAGCCATTCCTCCATTCGGAAAATCAGGAAAAAACGAAACCTTCTTTCCTTTAAGATGGTTGATCGAATTGTCAATTAGCTCAATAAAATTATGTGGTAGAAATTTACAAGCCATCCCTACAGCAATCCCTTCAGCTCCCTGCGCCAAGAGCAATGGAAATTTCATTGGAAGGTTATTGGGCTCCTTGTTTCTTCCGTCATAGCTCAATAACCAATTTGTGGTCTTGGCATTGAAAGCAACATGCAAAGCAAACTTAGATAACCTTGCCTCTATATATCTCGGCGCGGCTGCTCCGTCACCTGTAAGCGTATTTCCCCAGTTTCCTTGACAATCAATTAACAGATCTTTCTGACCAAGTTGAACCAATGCATCACCAATAGAAGCATCACCATGCGGATGATACTTCATTGTATTACCAATGATGTTCGCTACCTTATTGTAACGTCCATCCTCCATCTCTTTCATGGAGTGTAAAATTCTCCTCTGAACTGGTTTCAATCCATCCGCTAAACCGGGAACGGCACGTTCTAAAATTACATAGCTTGCATAATCTAGAAACCAACTTTCATAGAGACCACTTACTGGAATAATGCTCTCATCTACCTCATTATTCTCAAAAGGATTTTGCTGCTCTTCGTTCTGCTCGTTCTCTGGATTCTCGTCTGACATAGAAAGTTATGCTATTTCTTTTTGGGATTCAACTTCTGACGTATCTTCTGAATCCTCTTTAGATCCATCTTCTGACTCATCTTTTTCTACTCGAAGGTTTTCAATGATAAATTCTTGTCTTTGCGGCGTATTCTTACCCATAAAGTAAGATAATATAGAATCAATCGATGCATTTTGGGAAAGTAAGACTGGCTCTAATCGCATTTCTTCACCAATAAAATGAGTGAATTCATCCGGAGATATCTCCCCTAAACCTTTAAACCGAGTAATCTCAGCATTTTTTCCTATTTCCTGTAATGCACTTTTGCGTTCTTCCTCAGAATAGCAATAAAGTGTCTTTTTCTTATTTCGAACCCTGAACAAAGGAGTTTGCAATACGTATACGTGGTTTTTTTTGACCAAATCCGGGAAAAACTGAAGAAAAAATGTAAGTAAAAGCATTCGAATGTGCATACCGTCCACATCTGCATCAGTAGCAATAACTACCTTATTATAACGCAAGTCTTCAAGATCATCTTCAATATTTAAAGCGGCCTGAATAAGATTAAACTCTTCATTCTCATAAACTACTTTTTTAGTCAAGCCATAACAATTCAATGGCTTGCCTTTCAATGAAAAAACAGCCTGCGTTCCTACATCTCTTGATTTTGTAATTGATCCACTTGCAGAGTCTCCCTCGGTGATAAACAAGGTTGTTTCTTCTCTTCGTTCATTTTTAAGATCGTTGAGATGGATCCGACAATCTCGTAATTTCTTATTGTGTAAGTTTGCTTTTTTAGAGCGTTCACGTGCTATTTTTCTAATTCCTGCGAGCTCTTTCCTTTCCTTTTCCGACTGTTTAATTTTCGTTTCAATCGTTTGGGCTATCTCAGGGTTTTTGTGTAAAAAATTATCGAGCTTATCCTTTAAAAAATCATTGATAAACGCGCGCATTGACTTACCTCCCGGCTCAATTTCTTGAGACCCTAATTTGGTCTTTGTTTGCGACTCAAAAACGGGTTCCATCACCTTGACAGAAACAGCAGCAACAATAGACTGACGAATATCAGAAGCCTCATAGTTTTTGCTATAAAAATCCTTTATAACCTTAGCTACGGATTCGCGGAAAGCACTCTGATGTGTACCACCCTGAGTAGTATGCTGACCATTTACAAAAGAATAATAATCCTCTCCGTAGGTCTTTCCATGCGTAAATGCAACCTCTATATCTGCTCCTTCTAAATGAATAATTGGATACAAAGGGTCACCGTCCATATTATTCTCTAGAAGGTCTTTTAATCCATTTTTGGATTGAAATTTATTACCATTATAATAGATTGATAATCCTCGATTTAGGTAACAGTAATTCCACAGCATTTTATCCACATAATGTGTTTTAAATGCATACTTTTTAAAAATCTGATCATCGGGAGTAAACTCAACATATGTCCCATTTTGCTCATCTGTCTTTTCTAATGAAAAATCTTTAGTCAATTCTCCTCTGCTAAAAGATGCCTTTTTTAATTCACCATCTCTCACGGCATAAACAGAAAAATGGGAAGACAATGCATTGACTGCTTTAGTACCTACTCCATTAAGCCCAACTGATTTCTTGAAAGCTTTTGAGTCGTACTTTCCACCCGTATTCATTTTTGAGACAACATCAACGACCTTACCCAAAGGAATGCCTCTTCCATAATCTCTAACGGTTACTAAGCCGTCTTTTATGTGCAAATCGATTTTCTTACCATTGCCCATTACAAACTCATCAATACAATTATCGACAACTTCTTTTATCAAAAGATAAATACCATCATCAGCTGAGGACCCAGTCCCTAACTTTCCTATATACATACCCGGCCTAAGCCTAATATGCTCTTTCCAATCTAGTGAGCGAATGTTGTCTTCCGTATATTGATTTTCAGACATAGTATAGTAATTGCATAGTGGTACATAACAAATATAATTGGTAAATCCCTTGATAAAACAGGGAAAACAATTGAATTATGAACGATGTATAGTTGAAAATGAGATATCGCTATTTTTCGATAGATTTTCTCCAAGATTCATTGAGTGCTATTATCAACTTTCGCGCAATTGCGTTGGAAAATGTTTTTGTCCTGTAACCCCCAATCCAATTGACACCTTTTATAGCATTAGTAATGAAGACCTCATCAGCTGCCAATAAATTTTGAGGTAATATACTGCACTCGTAAACCTTTATACCGGCAGCTAAAGCAAGGTTAATAATCTGCATCCGCATTGTTCCAGCAAGACAACCTTCCTCAAGTCCTGGGGTATATAGAACACCATTACTAACAACAAAAACATTACTTGAAGAGGTTTCCAAAATATTCCCTTTATCATTACTCAAAAAAAGATCATCTAAACCCTTTTCTTTCGCAGCAATAGCAGCCATCACATAATGAAGACAGGATTTTGTTTTGAAATTAGATAGAAAGTTTTTTTGCAACTTAATGTCTTGGTAAATATCCACCTCCAACCCCTTTGCATTCAGTTCAAAAAAATTAGATCCATAAGCATCAACCTCAATGTAGAAATTAGCTTCATTAGAGGTAGGTAGGTATGTCCCGCCGATTGAACGATCAATGGATAAACGACATTTACCTCCTTTTTCAATTCTTGATTTTAAAATAAGTTCTTCAATACGCTCTTGAAAGAATTCAGCATTGTAATAGCTTGGAACTCTGATTCGAAGAACCTTAGCACCTTCGATAAGCCTAGCAATGTGGTTTTCAACATTTATAGGTTTTCCACTAACAATTCTTATGGTTTCAAAAACACCGTCCCCGTATAAATGTGCACGGTTTCCCGGGTCAATTGTCGGAGAAGAGTTTGGTAAAAGATTACCGTTATTATTGATATATAAAACACCCATATTAAAATAGAAGACCTAAAAATTCAATGCCTTTTGTGAAATCAATCAATAATACAAATAAAATTCCAAACAACGCACCACCAATATGGGCATCATGCGCAATTCCAGAACCGCCTCTCTTCAGAGAATAATACTCGAAAACAAGGTATAATGGAGCCAAAACATAAGCCTTAATAGGAATAGGAATAGGGAAAAGATAAAGCTCAATTTTAGGATTCCAAAGCATGGCGGCAAAAATAACGGCAGAAACAGCACCCGAGGCACCTAAGGATCGGTAAGCGGGGTTTTCAGCGTTGCGGAAATATGGCCAAAGAGTAGCTGCAATAGCGCCTCCGAAATATAATGCAATCAAGTAGAAATTTGCTTGAATACCAAATGCGTAATTCCATTCGTTCTCAAGAAGGCTACCTAAGAAGTATAAGGATATCATATTAAACGAAAGATGTATAAAATCAGCGTGAATAAAAATATGGGAAAAAATCCTGTAGTATTCTTTTTGGTATTTTACTTGATATGGAACAAATAGACTTTTCTCTTTAAAATCCGAATTGGAAAACCCTTGGTATGAAATCAAAACGGTCGGTATAACTATAACAAGGATGAGACTAATCATTGCTTAAAATAAGCCATAAAGATAAATAATAATGATTGACTATTTAGAACAAACCAGAACACTCAGTAAAAGTGTTTACTTTTGTAAATAAAAAACAATGATTGTATCCCCATCAATTTTATCATGTGATTTTGGAAATGTTGAAAGAGACACGAAAATGCTACATTCATCAGAAGCTGACTGGCTGCATATTGATGTCATGGATGGCGTTTTTGTACCGAATATATCCTTTGGATTTCCGATCCTGAAAAGTGTCAATAAGCACACGGATAAAGTTCTAGATGTGCATCTTATGATCGTAAATCCAGATAACTATATAAAAGAGTTTGTTGACTCAGGTGCTGATATAATAACTGTTCATTATGAAGCCTGCCCTCATCTTCATAGAAGCATCCAACTTATTAAGAGCTATGGTGTTAAGGCAGGAGTGGCCTTAAACCCACATACACCAGTCTCCGTATTGGAAGAAGTAATTCAAGATCTAGACCTTGTTTTGATTATGTCCGTTAACCCTGGATTTGGTGGGCAAAAATTTATTTCTTCAAGCGTATCAAAAGTGAAAAAATTAAAAACACTTATTCAGCAAAAAAATGCCTCAGCCATTATTGAGGTTGATGGAGGTGTAAACCTTAAAACTGGTGCCGAGCTAAGTCAAGCTGGAGCCGATGCTATTGTTGCAGGTAGCTATGTCTTTAAATCAGAAGACCCCTCAATAACAATCTCAAATCTGAAAAAACTGTAAGCGTAACTCTTTGCGTTTTAAAACGTTTTAATTTACAATGTCTTTCAAATTTAAAATACTGTTCTTATTTCTTCTGTACGGCGCTTTTGTCAATGCTCAATCCCAGCTGGAACAACAAGAGCTAAAGCTAAACACGACATTATTATCCTTCCGAAAAACAGTTACCCGTGAGGAAATGGATACTGAAAATCGGAATTTCAAAAAACAGATGCACGAATTCCTTCAAAAAGAAGGGGCGTTTAATTATACATTTAAGCACCTTGAATCTGTAGCTATTTTAGATAGTCCAGACGGAAAAATACGGATCGTAAACTGGAATATCGAATACCCCGATATGTCATACGCATATTGTGGATTCATCATGATAAAGGAAAATAAAAGCGTTCGTCTAGTTGCCCTGAATGATATGCATGATGCATATGAGGAAAAGCCGAAAGGAACTGTTGATTTTTCAGATTGGTATGGAGCACTCTACTATAAAATCATTCCTTTCGAGAATGGAAATAAAACTGAATACCTATTATTGGGTTGGGATGGAGGAACGACTGGAAGTAACTTCAAGATTTTAGACGTTTTGGTTTTAGGGAAACGAAGTGTTCGTTTTGGTAGTCCGGTATTCATCTCCGACAATAAGCTGCAAAAACGAATTGTATTCGAATATGCCAATGAAGCCGTAATGAATATGAGATTTGAGGAGAAATATGGAAGGATTGTCATGGATCATCTATCGCCTGAAGCACCTGCACTCGAAGGTATCTATTCTTATTATGTTCCAGACTTGTCCTATGACTCCTATGCCTACAACGGATCCTATTGGGTATTAAAGGAAGATGTCATCGCAGTGAATGACCCCGAATTTGAGCCAAAAAGTTTTATTCAAATGAACCCTAGAACTGGTAAACTCGAAAGAAAAAAACTGAAAAAAGATTGGATAAACCCAACCAATGTTAAACAAAATGATGGAGACATTAATCATGTGGCAAGAACTCCTGAGCCTGAATCAGAATCGACAGATAATCCAATAGAATACGATAAAAAAGCGCAACGAAAACTAAAGAGAGCATATAGAAAAGACCCTTCAGGTCTATCCATAACGACTGGAAAACAGAAAAGGAAAAAGAACCGCAATAAAATGCCGTAATGCAGATAGGACTCATAAACACATTAACTATTGATCGCTTTACTCCTCCCGGAGCATTTCTTGAGGATGAGCAAGGAAATGAAGTCTTGTTGCCTCAAAAATATCTACTAGACACATATGAGCTAGGACAAAAAATAGATGTATTTGTATTTAAAGACTCAGAGCAACGTATTGTCTGTACAACAGAATCACCCTTCTTGCTTTTAGGAGACTTTAAATACCTCAGGGTTACTCAAGTTAAACCTATCGGAGCATTTGTCGATTGGGGACTAGACAAAAACCTTTTGATCCCTTTCAGTGAACAAATCTGCAAATTAGAGGAAGAAGGCTATTATCTATTTGTGTTACGCTACGATTATAAAACTGACCGCCTTTTTGGAAGCATGCGCGTAAGAAAGTCGCTAGAAATATGTAACGAAGAGCTTCAAGGTCATGAGGTTGACTTATTGATTTGTGAGCAAAATGATCTCGGTATAAGTGTCATCGTAAACAATAGATATGATGGTATGATTTTCGACTCAAACATCATTGCAAGCATTGAGCCTGGAGATGAACGCAAAGGTTATGTTGAAAAAGTCCGTGATGACGGCAAACTCGATATTCGTCTTGAACCCATTACTTTTGAAAAATATGATCTTGCAGAAAGCAAAATACTCGGACTCCTTCAAGACAATGGCAAACTTATGCTGAGTGATAAATCTCCTTCAGACCTCATAAACAAAGAGCTTGGGATGAGCAAAAGAACATTTAAACAAGCCATCGGGAAGCTTTATAAGCACCGCAGAATTAAAATAAACAAAGAATCTATAGAGCTCGTAATTAAAAAATAGAGTGTTACTTTGGATGATAATGGCTTGTTGCAGTTTTCTCAATCAACGATCTGTTTAATGTCATTGTCTTTCTTTCCTGCCGAGCGTACATTTGCATCTGATCGGTATAATGCGGCCCATTTGCGTTTCTAGAGTTTCCATAAGGCAAGACTGTCTCAATCTCCACAGCATCATTTGTAAATTGTAAAATCATAATGTAGGATTCTCCGTGCATAGGTTTTGCAGTTCCCTTTTCGAAAGAAGTACTCGTCATCGCAGCAATCATATCTGTCAATCCTGGCACTGCCAAATGCTTATTGCCTCTGCGGTGTATCTGATAATCTCTGAGCTGAATATCATAGCGGCCAAAATACTTCATCAAATGCTTATCGGTCGACTTCAAGGCCCTGTCCATCCTTTCTTCTGGTAATAGCTCCTTCCCTCCTAGCCCAAGATAGTAGTTGTAATAAATAGCCCACTGTGCAGCCCCAATACTAGTCGTATCTGCACGTTTATCCCATCCCTGGATAAGGTCAACGACCTCCTTATATTTGTTATAGTTTGAATAAGCAACTGGAGCAGTTTTAAATACAATATTTGCTCCTGAAGGAGTCCAAAGAGAATCAGGATATTGAATATCATATTTAATGGAGAAAAAATCCTCCATACTTAATGACTCTTTAGTATCAATGAGCTGCATAAATCGGGTGCTCCTATTATTTTCAGATTCTTTAAAGCCAATTTGAAAAGCAGTAAAATCAGACTCTTGAAGGTTATCTTCTTTGTGCGCGCTATTAAATGGGGTATTGTTGGTATTGAAAAGATAACCATGAGGAGGATCTAGAAGCTTAGGTAAGGCCTCATATGGCAAATACCCCTCTTGAAGGATTTCCGTGCTTTCGCCTTTCATTACACCATTAACTCTTTCACCTTCAGATATTCTATCAGGGACCAATCCATTATTCATCCAAAAAATCCTGTCATCGCAATCTGCATACATCACATTAAAGCGAGGAACAGTCATCATTTTCAAAGCTGCTTCAAACTCATCCCAGTTTTTGGCCTTTCCCATATGATACCATTCATCAATTGAAGCTATATTCTCAAAGGCGTTCGAATAAAATGCGAAGTATCCTTTTTTATTTTTAATTACAGGACCGAAAGCACTCCAAATTAATTTCTTTTTCACTTTTATATTAAAACCCATCTTAATCTTAAACTTCAGTTTTACCGACGATTCCTCAAATGAAACCCACTTCCCGTCCATCCAATATTGATGTTCGTTTTTGGGATTTATTTTGAGTTGATATACATCAATTAAGTCGGGATAATTATACGTATGCGTCCAGCCCAAATGTTCATTTGCTCCAATCATAGGAAAAGGCGAGCCAGGAAACAAACCACCGAGCAAATTCCAATCTTCATCAGAATTAATATGTGCCTCATACCAGGAAAATGGTCCTTCAAGAGGCTGGTGGGTATTGACATTTAAAACTGTCTTATTGTGTTCCATTATTTTCCGACTAAAAGCAAATGCATTAGAACCGATGGTCTTCTCCTCCATTTCCTCTTGAACAGACTTATTACTACCAGACATGAGCTCTCCCAAAATATCTCCTGTATCTGAAAAGAAATGTATCACAAGATTATAACCAGTCAAATAGTCCATTACAGTCATTGGAAAGCTGTTCTTCACAAGAACCTGATCTGGAAAAGTCTTTGCATAGGCATTAATTCCGGCAACATAGCCATCAATAACCTTTAAAACCTCGGGAGATAAATCTTTTGCATGGGCTAAGGCCGTTTTTCTGCAACGTAAGAATTCGACAAGGTAATCCATAATCACGCCATCCTTTCCCGCATGCATCCCCATGAGGCCTTTAGACGGTAAAAAAGTATATTGAATGGTTTCGAAATCATCTTCCGCATGTGCCCAAGCTAGACCATATGCTGCGGCCTCATCTGTAGCTCCATAAATATGTGGAACCCCATAATTATCTCTATAAATATCGATTTGATTCACATCAATTTGTGCACAAAGAGAGGTGCACAAAACAAGATAAAATATTAAGGTATAGGGTTTCATATATTTTTTATTTGAATAACGCAGAAGGGGCTAAAAAGTTGTATCAATATTTTCTTTAAACAAATATTAGATAAATCGAATATTTCAAGTTGTTGCAGTTCTTGTAAAAACATATATTTGCACATAATTTTTACTTATGGCAAATACTTCAGATATCAAAAACGGGCTGTGCATAAAGCACAACGGAAGACTTTTTCAAATTATTGAATTCCAGCATGTAAAACCAGGCAAAGGTCCAGCATTTGTAAGAACCAAAATGCGACAAATTGAATCAGGAAAAGTATTAGATCACACCTTTTCTGCTGGTCACAAAATCGAGACCGTTCGTATAGAGAATCGCGACTATCAATACCTTTATCAAGATTCTGACACCTATATTTTCATGAATTCAAAAACCTATGAGCAAGTCAATATCCCTCTAAATATGGTTGAAAAAGCACAATTTTTACAAGAAGGAATGATGGTGAATATATTATTTCATGCCGAAGAAGAGCTTCCATTAGTCATTGACTTACCGATGCATATCATTTCGGAAATCACCTATACAGAGCCAGGAATAAAAGGAGATACTGCAACAAACAGTATGAAACCAGCTACAATTGCTACTGGTGCGGAAATCAGAGTACCGTTATTTATAAATACTGGAGAAGTAATAAAAGTAGATACAAGAACTGGAGTATATGTTGAACGCGTTAAAAATTAATCAATGAAAAATACAGCGCTAACCCAAAAACATATTGCATTAGGAGCTAAAATGGTACCATTTGCCGGTTATGCAATGCCGGTTCAATACGAAGGCGTAACCATCGAGCATGAAGCTGTGCGAAATGGAGTTGGCGTTTTTGATGTTTCCCACATGGGCGAGTTTATTTTAAAAGGTGAAAAAGCCTTGGAACTTATTCAAAAATTCTCGTCAAATGATGCTTCGAAGTTATTTAACGGCAAAGCTCAATATAGCTGTATACCCAATGGAACCGGGGGCATTGTTGACGATCTGATCATCTACCAAATAAATGAAAATGAATATTTCTTAGTGGTCAACGCTTCGAATATTCAGAAAGATTGGGACTGGATTTCTTCGCAGAATGATTTAGGAGTAGAGATGAAGAACGTTTCAGACGAATACTCTTTGTTAGCGATTCAGGGACCGGATGCCGCAAAAGCAATGCAAAGCTTAACTGAGGTTGACCTCAGCAATATGACTTACTATACCTTTCAACACAACCGCTTTGCAGGTATAGACAACGTTATGATTTCTGCAACAGGTTACACGGGTTCGGGTGGATTTGAAATTTATGTAAGAAATGAAGATGCAAATGCACTTTGGGACAAGGTTTTTGAGGCCGGAAAAGCCTTCAACATAAAACCAATTGGTCTCGCAGCTAGAGATACGCTCCGTTTGGAGATGGGCTTCTGCTTATATGGAAATGATATCAATGACGAGACCTCACCATTAGAAGCGGGTCTCGGATGGATTACTAAATTCACGAAAGATTTTGTTGATAGTGAATTTTTGATAAAACAAAAAGAAGCGGGTGTAAAGAAAAAATTGGTCGCTTTTGAAATGATTGATAGAGGTATTCCTAGAAAAGATTATGAAATATTCGACGCTGAGTCGAATTGTATCGGTATAGTTACCTCAGGAACAATGTCGCCTTCTTTAAAAATGGGAATTGGATTAGGATACGTGAATTTACCTTCAAATAAAATAGATTCGGAAATCTTTATAGCTGTTCGAAATAAAATGCTCAAAGCAAAAGTGGTGAAACTACCTTTCTATAAAAAGTAACCTAAAACTTAGGGCACTTTTTACAAGCATAACCTTTCTTTTTGTATTTCTTACAACACTTCTTTTTCTTATCACAGGAGAGTACACAATCAGGAAAAAACACATCCTGACTCGTGGGGTCAATGATAGAAGGATCTAATTTTCTCATTATTTAGAAAGGTTCTAAACAAAGATAGTGACTTTCATGAAAATGTGACAATCAAACAAAAGAAAATACGTAAACAAAAAAATAGCGCAGGCTAACCTGCGCTATTTAATTACTTTAAATTACTCGAGGATTAAACCAATCCCTGATCAATCATTGAGTCGGCAACTTTAACGAAACCTGCAACATTCGCTCCCTTCACATAATCTACATTACCATCCTCTAACGTTCCATACTTTACACATACATTATGAATTGATACCATAATTTCATGCAATCGATCATCAACTTCTTTTGATGACCATGACATTCTCAAAGAATTTTGAGACATCTCTAACCCTGATGTAGCAACACCACCCGCATTTGATGCCTTTCCTGGTGCAAACAAAACCTTCGCTTCAAGGAACTTTTCAATAGCTTCAGGTGTCGAGGGCATATTGGCTCCTTCTGCAATACAAATCACGCCATTTCCAATTAGCATTGAAGCCTCTTCACCATTTAATTCGTTTTGTGTCGCACAAGGTAGAGCTATATCGACATCAACACCCCATGGCCGCTGTCCTTCAACGAATTTAGCTTTTGGATATGTTTGTACATATTCAGAAATACGTCCTCTTTTTACGTTCTTTAACTCCATAACAAAGGCTAATTTATCCTCATCAATACCATCTTCATCTAAAATATAACCCTTAGAGTCTGAAAGTGTTAAAACCTTAGCACCGAGTTGTGTTGCTTTTTCACATGCATATTGTGCGACATTACCAGAACCTGAGATTGCAACTGTTTTACCTTCAAAAGTTTCATTTTTTGTTGCCAACATTTCTTTCGCGAAATAAACAGTACCATACCCCGTGGCTTCCGGACGTATCAATGACCCTCCCCAATTTCGTGCCTTACCAGTTAATACACCGGTAAACTCATTTCTTATTCTTTTATATTGACCAAACATATATCCTATTTCTCTTCCTCCAACACCAATGTCACCAGCAGGAACATCTGTATCTGGTCCGATGTGGCGGCTCAATTCTGTCATAAAAGATTGACAAAACTTCATTACCTCATTGTCTGATTTACCTTTAGGATCGAAATCCGATCCACCCTTACCTCCACCTATTGGAAGAGTTGTTAATGAATTTTTAAAAATCTGTTCAAAGCCAAGGAATTTAAGAATTGACAAATTAACAGAAGGATGAAATCGCAAACCACCTTTGTAGGGACCAATTGCAGAGTTAAACTCAACCCTATATCCTCTATTCACTTGTACTTCGCCTTTGTCATCTAACCATGGAACTCTAAACATTATAGTTCTTTCCGGTTCTACAATCCTATCCAAAACACGTGTTGTTTTATATTTTGGATTTTGCTCTATGAATGGAATCACAGCCTCAGCAACCTCCTGCACAGCTTGTAAAAATTCTGGTTCATGTTCATTTTTCAATGAAACTCTATTCATAAATGCTTCAATTTCTGAATGGTAACTTGTCGACATAACAACTTAAATTTTAAAAGTTCAATCGAGGCAAAAGTAAGCAAGATTTACTAATGTTAAATGTTATTTATCAAAAAGTTAAAAGTGATTTATTCTTATCAATAATTCAGCATGTATTCATGCTAATTTTTATAGACAATAAATTGCATTAATTTTGTAAAGTCTCAAGCAACCTAACACAAACAAATACGTTAAAGTATAAGAAGATTATTAGAGATGATGAAAAGTAAATTTATTAGTGGTATTTATGGCATATTTCTAATTCTGTCAGCGACCAATATACATAGCCAGGTAAACATATGCTTAGGCGAAGACACAACAGTTTGTCAGGGTGAAACTGTTCTCATTGATTTATGCACTACTGTTGGAGCGGGACTGAACATCAGTGGAATATATTTGGACAATCCTACAGTAATTCCTACACTAACTGATGATTCTTGGAGTGCAGCAGCAAATATTGGGTTCAACTTTACTTTTTATGGAAATAATTATAACCAATTTGTAATGGGTTCGAATGGAATTATTTCTTTCGATTTGGGTAATGCCGGAGGATACTGCCCATGGGCACTTGGAACCGTTGGTCCTTTACCATCTACAGCAACGGCAGCGACCCACAATGCTATTATGCCTGCTTATCAAGATATGAACCCCAGTGTGTTTACAAGTCCACAAGGAAATATTCAGTACCAAACAATCGGAACTGCTCCAAATCGTATGTGCGTTATTATGTATAAGGAAATTGGACAATTTCAATGCGGAATCGAAGAGTGCAATTACATGAGCGTAATTCTATACGAGACATCCAACAACATTGAAATCCATATTGGAAAGAAAACCACCTGTGGAACTTGGAATGGAAGTTTGGCCATACAAGGGATTCAAAACTCAACTGGAACTGTTGCGCACATGACACCAGGAAGAAATAATACTATTTGGGTAGCAGACCAAGATGCATACAAGTGGGAGTATTTAGGTGGAAACGATTACAATATTTCCGCTATACCTTACCTTCAGATAACAGGAGAGGGTGTTTCAATGTCTTGGCAGAGCACATTAGGTGAAGTTCAAAATTTTGTTCCAGGACAAGCACTTGAAGTTACTGCCGACGCGACCGTGAGTATTGTGGGATGGTTTTTAGGCGCAACATCTTGCGAAACCGCTATTGGTGGTCTTTCAGATACAACTTTTATCACAACGGCATCCCCAGAAGTAATTGTATCCTCTACCGATGATATATGTAGTCAAGGAGTTGGTTCTGTTACTGCAACACCAGGTCCAGGATCTCCACCACCATTATCGTATTCATGGCCCGCCCTAGGCGCAGCAACCTCGACTGTTAGCAATGTACCTCAAGGAACCTATACAGTATCACAAATAGATGGAAACGGCTGTGGAGCAACCGCACTTGTTACTGTAGGTGACAGTCCTGCGGCATTCACTGCCACCTCTACACCTGTTGGATGTACAGGTGGAACGGATGGAACAGCCACTGCAATAATGACTCCCTCTGATGGCTCTGAAACTTTCCTTTGGAGTAACGGTCAAACTTCTGCCACGGCGACAGGCCTTGTCGCAGGGATTTATACCTGTGAAATCACAGCTAACTCCGGCTGCATAGGTAATATTACCGTAACAGTTGATGAAATCCCAGGAATGACCTTAAATATTACCAATCAAAACGATGCATCATGCAATAGTTTTAACAATGGCTCAATTGAAGTCGGTGTCTTAAATGGTACACCACCCTATTCATACAATTGGGATCAAAGCACATGCATTACAAATGAAGCTACTGATCTATACGCCGGTACGCATATTATTACAATCACCGATGACAATGGATGTTCTGGTCAAATTTCAGCGACTATTGGTGAGCCAGATGCATTGAGCATCAGTAATTTAACACCGGATAGTGTCATTTGCAATGATGCCTTTATTAATCTTCAAGCTACTGGAAACGGAGGCTCAACAGCTTACATATATTCATGGACAGCCAATGGTTCTAGCATCGATGTTGGACAAACCATTACAGTGAACCCATCAGCAAATAATACACAATATTGCGTGACACTGAGTGAAGAATGTGGTTCTCCTGAAATAACTGAGTGCTTATCGGTCACTTTCCCAACGAATATAACGCCAATTATATCACCTAACGTTGACGTGCAATGCGTTCCCGGAGATTTTATTTTCTACAATAACACCATTGAGGGAGCGGATGTAGAGACGACGCAATTTTCTTTTTCTAATGGTGATACATTTACAGCAAATGGTACGGAATCAATACAATCTACTTTTGATTTTCCCGGAACTTATGACTGTTATGTTACCATAACATCGACCTATGGATGCACATACACTCAAGAATTTCAAAACATAATAACAGTTACACCACCACCAACAGCAGACTTCACCTTATCGAAAAACCCAGCAACTTGGTTTGAAACCGAAATACAAACAACAGAATCATGTGATGGTAATGTAGTTGACTTTCAATGGATAAGCCCAGGCGCCACATCTCTAACCAGTAATGAAGGCTCAGCAACGATTACCTATCCAGAAGGGGTATCCGGAACATATACAATTACTCTTATCGCTACGACCAATGAAGGATGTTCTGACACAACAACATTGGAAGTTGAAATTGTTCCTGATATTATTTTTTATGCCCCAAACTCTTTTACACCGGATGACGATGAGCACAATCAAACATGGACAATTTTTGTAGAAGGGATTGATGAACAAAACTTCACTTTAGAAATATTTAATAAATGGGGAGAAACAATTTGGGAAACGCATGATATTAATGCTGAATGGGATGGAACCTATCACAAAGGCGTTGTTACAGAAGGAACATATATTTGGAGAGTGATGTACAAAGAACTCGAAAATGATGGTAGAAAAATACACACCGGATACGTGAATGTGATTCGTTAAATAATAAATAATGTTGAAACACTACTCATTTCTTTTTACAATACTCCTTGCCCTTTGTTCATGCGACGTATTGAATAAAGCAGCTTCCGATGCCGCGAATAATCTTATGAATGAAGGCTCATCAGATGCTCAACCAAGCCTAACAAATTCTGAGGTAATCTCGGGGCTGAGAGAAGCACTAAATGTTGGTATTGAAAACTCAGTTTCAATTACATCAGTTACAGATGGATTCCTTTCTAACAATAATATTAGATTGCCTTTCCCCCCTGACGCACTGAAGGTCAAAGAAAAAGCTTTAGACCTAGGTCTTGGCGATCAGGTTCAAAAGTTCGAAACTACGTTAAATAGAGCAGCCGAAGAAGCTTGTAAAGAAGCACTGCCCATTTTTAAAGATGCAATAAAAAATATGTCATTAAGCGATGGATTTGAAATCCTTAATGGAGGAAATGGTGCTGCCACAAAGTATTTGAAGGAACAAACTACTGAGGGACTGAAAAGTGCATTTTCACCTAAAGTCAAAGCAGCGATTTCAAAAGTAAAACTTACAGATTATTGGAACCCGCTTGTCAACAAATACAATACAGCAATGATACTAACGGGTGGAGAAAAAATAAATTCAGAACTCGACGTTTTTGTAACCCAGAAGGCAATCGAAGGCCTATTCTTCATGGTCGAAGCCGAAGAAAACAAAATTAGACTAGATCCAATAGCGAGAGTTACTGACCTTCTAAGTAAAGTATTTGGAAGTTTAACCAATTGATATTCTTTGAGAAAATTTGCCCCTACTGAGCTTGTCTTAAATTCAAAAAACCAGGTTTATCATCTGGGAATTGCTGCTGATGACTTATCCACAAAAATCATACTCGTTGGCGACCAAGAGCGGGTCGGCTTAGTCTCTTCCCAATTTGACTCCATAGAATTCAAATCAAACCACAGGGAATTCTTCTGTCACACAGGATTTTATAAAAATAAACGAATATCTGTTATATCAACGGGAATAGGCACAGACAATATTGATATTGTTGTAAACGAACTAGACGCAGCATTCAATATAAATCTTGAAACAAGAGAAGAAAAAACAAAACAAACCAAACTTGAGCTAATAAGAATAGGAACTTGTGGCTTACTTCAAGCCGATATTCCCATCCATTCCTATGTTTTAAGTGATTATGCTTTGGGTCTTGACAATATTGGACATTTTTATTCACTGGACTATACAGATAAGGAAAAAGAGCTCCTCAAATCCATTAAGGATTACTCAATTTTTCCAAAATACATTATTCCTTACATAAAGAAAGCCTCTTCCACCTTCGTGGAAAAATTTGAAGCAGAAAATACGATTAAAGGAATAACGGTAACTAGCTCAGGATTCTACGGCCCACAAGGAAGGGCACTTCGGCTGTCTACCAATACCTCAGACCTCCATAAGAAGCTGGAAAGTTTTAAGTATTATGACCATCGTTTCGTGAATTTTGAAATGGAAAGCTCCGCACTATTTGCGCTTGGAACAGCATTAGGGCACTCATGTGCAACAATTTGCTTAGGAATTGCTAATAGACCTGCTAAACAGTTTTCGAGCGATTATAGCAGTCATATGAAGGAACTCATTCAACATGTTTTGGAAAGACTATAGAGAATTTACCCTATCCGTCTTATATCTGCACCAATATTATTCAAGCGAATGTCTATATCCTGGTACCCTCTATCGATCTGCTCAATATTATGAATGATACTTTTTCCCTTTGCGGATAGCGCTGCGATAAGCAGAGAAACTCCTGCCCTAATATCTGGAGAAGTCATTTGAATACCTCTTAAAGCATTTTTTCGGTTCAAACCAATGACCGTAGCTCTATGCGGATCACATAGTATAATTTGCGCACCCATGTCAATCAGCTTATCTACAAAGAATAAGCGAGATTCAAACATTTTTTGGTGAATCAGAACAGAACCTTTCGCTTGCGTCGCTACCACTAGAATAATGGATAGTAAATCAGGAGTAAAACCTGGCCAAGGAGCATCAGAAATAGTCATGATTGAACCATCTATAAATGTTTCAATTTCGTAGCTCTCCTGTGCAGGAACAAATATGTCATCGCCCTTACGCTCTAACTTGATGCCTAATCTTCTAAAAATAGTCGGTATAATTCCAAGATTCTCCCAGCTTACGTCCTTTATGGTTATCTCTGATTGTGTCATTGCAGCAAGCCCGATAAAAGAACCAATCTCAATCATATCTGGAAGAATGCGGTGATAGCAACCTCCTAAATCCTGAACACCTTTAATCGTCAACATGTTAGAACCGATACCTGTGATTTTGGCACCCATTGAATTTAACATTTTACAAAGCTGCTGGAGATAGGGCTCACATGCTGCATTGTAAATAGTGGTCTCTCCTTTCGCCATGACAGCTGCCATTACAATATTCGCGGTTCCAGTAACCGATGCTTCATCCATATGGATGTAGGTTCCTTTAAGATTTTTACCTTCTACTGCGTAAAAATGTTCCCCAGCATCATAATTGAATTTAGCACCCAAAGCAATCATACCTGTAAAGTGGGTATCCAACCTTCGTCGACCAATCTTATCTCCTCCCGGTTTTGGCAAATAACCGACTCCAAATCTTGCGAGCAATGGACCAACAATCATTACAGAGCCTCTTAACGAGCCAGCCCTAATCTTAAAATCTTCAGATTGTAAATAATCAATATTAATTTCCTTTGCCTGAAAGTTATATGTTCCCTTTTCGACCTTTTCCACTTTGACACCCATCGCCTGCATTAATGCAATAAGCTTGTTGACATCTATAATGTCCGGGATGTTAGAAATAGTAACCTTTTCCGATGTTAGTAATGGGGCACACAAAACTTGTAATGCCTCGTTCTTTGCTCCTTGGGGTGTCAGCTCACCTTTTAGAGGTTTCCCTCCATAAATTTCAAACGAAGCCATACGCGCTATCTTTTATATCTCTTCTTTTTAGACTTGTAATTATTATTTGTCCTTGTATTCTTTTTATTCTGACCAATCGTTCTAAGAATTTGATTTGTATTGGTCAATTCATCAGGTTTATCTAATACCAACTCGTTTTTCGATAACTCCTTAATATTTTCGGCAATTACATTGTTTTCAACTGCATTGTTGTTGTGCGTCAAATACTGCATTTTCATAAAGTTAGCCATTGACATTTTCAAAGCCTCCTTTGCTTCAGGATCATCTACTTCTTTTGCATCACTAAGGATTTTCTCTGTGTATTTACCATAATGACCGTATTTAATTCTTCCTTTTGGATAGATCATAAGATCTGGCTTCTCACTCAATACCTCTTTGTTGGGGATTTCATAAGGAGAATCTACATCTAATTGAAAATCAGACATTACGAAAAGGTGTGTCCATAACTTGGGTCTGTAATCATCAACATCTCTAAGATGCGGATTGAGCTGTCCCATCACTTCAATAATGGCCTGAGCTGCGCTGTTCCTCTCTAAACGATCTTTAATCTCCATCGCGTGAGAGATCATATTTTGAACGTTTCTTCCATATTCAGGAAGGATGAGCTTTTCTCGTGTTGTATTGTATTCCATATTTATTCTTCTAACAAATTAGCTAGGGCGTTGTTGTAAATCTCTTTTGAATCATTCACAAAACCGTAGTGTTCGTCGTCAACGACAAGCTTACCCTTAGTAACATGTCCTAGCAAGGTAAAATTAACTTTTGAATTAACCATGTGTTCAAGGAACAAATCTTCCTGATCCTCAGAAACAGTAACCACAATTCTGCCTTGCCCCTCTCCAAATAAGAAAGCATCTTCTCGGATTTCTGAGTCTGTCACAATATCAAATCCTAAATTCCTTGGAAAAGACATTTCAACTAGCGTCACATACAAACCTCCATCGGCAACATCATGTGCAGCATTGATTCTGTTTAGCTGAATCAGCTCTTTGGTCACTTCATGCACTTTATGCTCATAATCCAAATCAAAATATGGGGCCGGAGACGCTTTTACACCATGATAGTTTGCTAAGTATTCAGAGGATGAAATATCTTCTTCATATTTACCAATCAAGAAAATCAAATCACCTTTATATTTGAAATCTAATGACATTAGCTTACTCTTATCCTCTAAGATTCCAATCATTCCAATTGTTGGAGTTGGGAAAACAGGAACCTCCACTCCATTAATCACAGATTGGTTGTAAAAGGAAACGTTTCCACCTGTTACAGGTGTATTAAATTTTAAGCAAGCCGCTGACATTCCTTTGATTGCTCCTACAAACTGCCAATAAGATTCTGGATTGTAAGGATTACCAAAATTCAAACAATTTGTAATTGCACTCGGCTCTCCACCTGAACAAGCAATGTTTCTGGCCGCCTCAGATACCGCAATCATCGTACCTATTTCTGGATCGGCATTTACATAGCGTGAGTTACAGTCTACTGTCATAGCAAGTGCTTTGTTGGTTCCTTTGATGTTTACAACACCTGCATCAGAAGGGACATTTGTCGTCATGGTCCTTGTACCCACCATTGAATCATATTGCTCATAAACCCATCGCTTTGAAGCAATATTCGGCATTGCAAGCATAGCTTCAGCAACTTTTTTCAAGTCCTGAGGCTGCTCGATCGCATTAATATCAAATTTCTTAAACTCTTTGTAATAGTCAGGTTCTTTATATTCTCTTTCGTATTGAGGAGCACCTCCTCCAAGAACTAATGATTCGGCTGGAACATCCCCTACCTGCTCACCGTTCATGTAATAACGAATCCTTTGGGTATCTGTTACTACACCTATTTCCTCCGCATGAAGATCCCATTTATCAAAAATATCTTTCACGATTTGCTCCTTTCCTTTCTGCACAACAACAAGCATACGTTCTTGCGACTCTGATAGCAAAATTTCATAAGGAAGCATATTCAGTTGTCGAGTAGGTACTTTGTCCAAATCTATTTCCATACCAACCTCACCAGCTGCGCTCATCTCACAAGTCGAACATGTAATACCAGCGGCGCCCATATCCTGCATTCCAACAATAGCATCTGTTTCGGACAGCTCCATAGTAGCTTCAAGTAGTAATTTCTCCATGAAAGGATCACCAACCTGAACAGAAGGTAAATCAGAAGCAGAATCTTCAGTAATATCTTTAGAAGCAAATGCTGCTCCAGCGATTCCATCCTTGCCTGTTGAGGAACCAACAATAAAAACTGGATTACCAGGCCCTTTCGCCGTAGCTGAAATCATTTTTGTCGTATCAATTGTACCGGCAGAAAATGCATTTACCAATGGGTTTGTATTGTAAGAATCCTCAAAGGCCACCTCTCCTCCAACAATCGGAATTCCAAATGCGTTACCGTAATCACCAATACCTTTCACAACTCCTTTTACTAACCATTTAGTTCTATCGCGTTCGATATTTCCAAAGCGCAAAGAATTTAATTGTGCAATAGGTCGAGCGCCCATCGTAAATATGTCTCTATTAATTCCTCCTACGCCAGTTGCAGCGCCTTGATAGGGTTCTAAAGCACTTGGGTGATTATGTGATTCTATTTTAAAAACACAACCCATACCATCACCGATATCGACCAATCCTGCGTTCTCTTCACCCGCCTTCACAAGCATGTGGGGACCATCTTTTGGCAAAGTCTTCAACCATAAAATTGAATTCTTGTAGGAACAATGTTCAGACCACATTACAGAATATATAGCTGTTTCTGTAAAATTTGGTGTTCGACCAAGGATGCCCTTAATCATTTCAAATTCATCTTCTCTCAGACCTAAATCTACCGCTTGCTCTACTGTTGCTTCTTTTTGGAGGGTTTCGCTCATTTCTTCTTTGTTATCAGACAAAAATAAGTATAAAATAGGTATCTCATTCCATATTAAAAAAGAATTAAATCTACCTCTACATCATATTTGATAAAGAAACCAAAACACCATCAGATTTCATTATTTTAAGTATTTTTGTTCCCTAAAATAAGTACTATGAATTATGACATTATTGTAGTAGGAAGTGGCCCAGGAGGATACGTTACTGCTATTAGAGCATCACAGCTAGGTTTAAAGACAGCAATCGTTGAACGAGAAGAATTAGGTGGGATATGTCTGAATTGGGGATGCATCCCAACAAAGGCGCTTCTAAAATCTGCAAATGTATTCGAGTACTTAAGTCATGCTTCAGATTACGGAATAACCGTTAAAGATGCGAAAGCAGACTTCGCGGGAATGGTCAAAAGAAGCCGAGATGTTGCTGATGGAATGAGCAACGGGATCAAGTTTTTAATGAAGAAGAATAAAATTGATGTGCTGACTGGAAACGGAGTCATCAAAGCAAATAAAACCGTTACGGTTACCGATGAGGCGGGTAAAAGCACAGACTTCACTGCATCTAGAGGTTTAATTATTGCTACTGGAGCAAGGTCAAGAACATTACCTAACCTACCTCAAGACGGTGAAAAAATAATTGGATATAGACAAGCAATGACATTAAAAACACAGCCCAAGAAAATGGTTGTTGTGGGCTCCGGTGCAATTGGTGTTGAATTCGCTTATTTCTATAATGCAATTGGAACAGAAGTAACGGTTGTGGAATACCTACCAAATATTGTCCCCGTTGAAGATGCGGATGTATCGAAACAGCTCGAAAAAACATTCAAGAAATCTGGAATCAAGGTGATGACAGGCTCTTCTGTAGAAAGTGTGGATACCTCAGGTAAGCAATGCGTAGTTTCAGTTAAAACTTCGAAAGGAGAAGAGAAAATTGAATGCGATGTTGTATTGTCCGCCGTTGGTATTCAGGCTAACATTGAAAATATAGGTTTAGAAGACGTGGGTATTGTTGTAGACAAAGGAAGAATTCTTGTGGATGACTTTTACCAAACAAATATGCCCGGCTACTATGCAATCGGCGATGTTGTCCCAGGTCCGGCTTTAGCGCATGTCGCTTCGGCAGAGGGAATTGTTTGTGTCGAAAAAATAGCAGGCCACCACCCTGAAGCTATTGATTACGGAAATATTCCAGGTTGTACTTATTGTTCACCTGAGATCGCTTCAGTGGGTATGACAGAAAAAGCAGCGAAAGAAGCAGGCATCGAATTAAAGATCGGAAAATTCCCATTCTCTGCTTCAGGTAAAGCAAGTGCAGCCGGTGCAAAAGACGGTTTTGTTAAATTACTGTTTGATGCCAAATATGGTGAGCTATTGGGCGCGCACATGATTGGAGCGAATGTTACTGAAATGATTGCAGAAATTGTTGCGATTCGTAAACTCGAGACCACAGGAGAAGAATTGATTAAAACGATTCACCCACACCCAACAATGTCAGAGGCCGTAATGGAAGCAGCGGCAGCAGCCTACGGTGAGGTCATACATTTATAGATTCAAAGCTTGATGCTATTTTAATGGACAACAAAGAATAGCATAAATATTGTCATGAGCTCAAGTAGGAAATATAAATGCCAGATATAGCGAAAGTTGTTTTCTTTGTTTTTTACATATAGAAGAATTGCTGGAAGTAGCGCAAAAAACAAAATAAACCATAAATCTAGGGTTAAGGCAAATATACCAATAAGGGCATGAAGTGTATGCCACAACCAGTGAAGGGATAGTTTTTCTTGAATATTCCAAGCGATAAAGCTTACAAAAAAGAAGAGCAAACTGAATACCAACAAAAAATCCGGAATTACCGAAGTATCTAGATCAATAAGCTGATTTTGATTTAATAGCGATGCCGTAAGTATCGGATTAACACTTATTTTCAGCAATATCCCCAAAAGAAATAAATAGCTGTATCCCTTTCTGCTATTTGCATTCATCAGAATGAACCGCAAAGCACCCCAAAGTAAAACAAAATCAAAAATAGGAAAGGGAAGTAAAAAAAAATTAGCCTCAAAAAATAGTCCTAAGCCATAAGCTAAAAAGGTCAACACAGCTAAAAAAACAAACTTCTTCTCCCTAATCATCAGATCCGATTACATCATAGATGTAGTCGAAGGTAGAAAGAATTTCAGCCTTACCATCTACGATGGCTATGTCATGTTCAAAATGTGCGCTGGGCATTCCGTCTTCAGTTACGATCGTCCATTCGTCATCAAGTGTTAGAACTTTCTCAGTCCCCATATTGATCATAGGCTCAATGGCAATCGTTAGTCCATTTTGGATTTTTTTACCACGCCCTCTACGGCCAAAATTAGGAACTTGAGGCTCCTCGTGCAATGTTTTTCCTAGACCATGCCCCACAAGATCTCTTACCACTCCGAAATTATTTTTTTCAGCATGTTGCTGTATGGCCCAACCAATGTCCTCCAATCGATTGGCTGTCGTGCATTGCTCAATCCCTAAATAAAGACACTCTTTGGTAACCTTAAGCAGATGACTTCGCTCGTCAGATACATCGCCAACCTTAAATGTATATGCATGATCACCATAATATCCTTTATAAACGGCACCACAATCAACTGAAACGATATCTCCTTCCTCAAAAGGTTTTTCAGTAGGTAAACCATGTACAACTTGCTCATTAACAGAAATCAACAAGGTACTAGGACAACCGTATAGACCAAGAAATCCTGGCTTAGCATCTTGCGAAAGGATATAATCATGTGCCATTTTATCCAATGAAAGGGGCGTTATTCCCGGCTTAATTAGTTTAGCGACCTTCCCTAATGTTCTGCTTACCACCTGCGCTGCATCACGCATGATTGCAATTTCTTCTTTTGATTTGTATAATATCATGTATTTGTTAAATAACGACATGGGTCGCAAAGGTAGATAATTCTTATTGATAGATGAATAATTAACTTAATTTACTCAACCATTTCATAGTATCCACTTGATCCGCGTAATCATCCAATGCCGGACATTGCGCTGTGCCAAAAGGTAAACCATTCAACCCAATTGAACATTGAATAGCACCCTTGTGCTGTTCAAGATAATCATACACCTCAGTCAAGTCATTATAAAAATGATAGTAGATCATACCAAGCGGAGAATGCAGATCTTTTGTTTCCTTCATTAAGACAAAATTATTGTCCAACAATTTTTCTTGATTCATCAAATGAACGGCCTTATTGTAATCATAATTGTTGCCATATTTTTTATTATTAATCACCTCTCCTTGATGAACAATATGTTCAAAAACCTTATTTATATCATAAGACTCCGGAAGTAAGAGATGCGAAACACTTCGGCAACCACGTCCGAAAAAATCAAAAATATCGCTACCCAAAGACATCAGCTCTGCGCCCGTTTCACGACCACTGAGAACGGCAACTGAGGTCCTATTCTTTCTAAATATATGTGGGTATTTGGAAAAATATTGTTCAAAATGGAGAAAACTTGTGTTACTTCCAGTCGCAATTACGGCATCAAAGCCTTTCATATTTCGACTAGAAAATGATATGTATTTTCGTATTTCGGGATAAAAACAAACCAAAAACTCGACCAAAACCGGTAAAAGCTTGTCATCTTCCGAGCTCATTTTAGCCAACACTTTATTTCCCGAAAGCAACACACAAAGAAAATCATGAAAACCAACAAGCGGAATATTTCCAGCCATAATGACAGCAATCGTTTTTGGTTGACTTGTGAATGTATATTTCGAGCACCAAGATACTAAATGATCTGTCTCTAGTGCACTCCCCAGATTAAGCATTGCTTTTCTAACCATTGGTTCGGTATACCATCCATTATGATGCTTAAGCTTTTCAATAGTAGTAATCAGCTGATTATACTCGGACTCAGTGACACCTATTTCAAAATTATTCCAGGGCTTTTTTTCACCTATATTTCGCAATACAATACCGAGTTGACTAAAGGCTTGAATTAATGATTCTCTTTTCACGGTACAAATATACTAAGCTTCTTTTTTGTAAGATTGAACAAAAGAATCAAATTTGGGGTTTATATTTGTATAAAAAAGGTGTGGTATGTCTATAATGATAACAGATGAATGTATAAACTGCGGAGCGTGCGAGCCCGAATGTCCAAATAATGCAATTTATGAGGGTGGTGCAGAATGGAAATACGCCGATGGAACCTCATTAAACGGCATCATTACCACACTTGATGGAGATGAAGTTGACGCAGATCAATCCTTTGAACCCGTGGACATGGATGTATACTACATTTCTCATGACAAATGTACGGAGTGTGCGGGTTTTCATGACGAACCTCAATGCGCGGCTGTATGCCCTGTAGATTGTTGTGTAGATGACCCTGATTATCGTGAATCTGAAGACGAACTCCTCGCTAAAAAAAGCTTTTTACATTTATAGAGGTTCGGCAATCGAAACCTTAATGTCTATATATGATGCGCCTACTCCACGCTGGCTGTAGTTTGCATCATTCATGTCGTAGCCCCTTCTACCTCTTAAACACGATAAAATCTCACTCTTTAAGCGACCTTCTCCAACACCGTGAATAATCAGAATACGGGTTGTTTTTTTCTTTAAATGATCATTTACAAATCGTTTAAAGGTATTCATCTGAATAGTGAATTTTTCATGGGCTGAAGCCTCATACTTATTGGCATCAAATGACTCAAAATGAAGATCTAGTCTAGGAATATCTTCCGCATTTATTTTATTCGTTTTCGGCTTTGCACGATCCACCTCTTTGGCTTGAACATCTCCGGTATTAAAAAAATGGATTTTAACAGCTTTATCCAAGGGAATCTTCAAAAGAAAACCATGCTCATCAATAACGTGCAGCAAATCATTCTCAATAGATTCGATTGTATACCTTCCCGTTTCATGTAAAATAGAAATAACCTCGCCAATAGAAAACATAATATATACGGTTACATATTTCTTCTATACTGACCGCCAACCTCAAACAAAGCATGCGTAACTTGCCCAAGTGAAGCATGTTTGCAGATCTCCATGAGCTCTTCGAACATGTTTTGATTACTCACGGCAGCATCCTGAATCGTTTTGATACCTTTCTGTGTGCTATCTTTCTCTGCTTCATGCAAATTATTAAGCATTTCAATTTGGTATTGCTTTTCGTCCTCTGTTGCTCTAATGACCTCTTTAGGCAATACCGTAGGAGAACCCTTCGAGCTTAAAAATGTGTTTACACCAATAATTGGGAATTCACCTGTATGCTTAAGTGTTTCATAATAGAGAGACTCCTCCTGAATCTTAGACCTTTGATACATGGTTTCCATAGCACCTAAAACTCCTCCGCGCTCAGTAATCCTATCGAACTCAGAAAGGACAGCCTCCTCCACTAAATCTGTTAGATCTTCAATAATAAAGCTTCCTTGAAGCGGATTTTCATTTTTAGCTAAACCAAGCTCCCTATTTATAATCAACTGAATCGCCATTGCACGTCGAACAGACTCCTCGGTAGGTGTAGTGATCGCCTCATCATATGCATTCGTATGTAATGAGTTACAATTGTCATATATCGCATACAAGGCTTGCAATGTTGTTCGGATATCATTAAAGTCAATCTCCTGTGCATGCAGAGAACGACCGGAGGTTTGGATGTGATACTTCAACATTTGAGCCCTTGAATTTGCACCGTATTTCTTCGCCATTGCCTTGGACCATATCTTTCTTGCCACCCTCCCAATTACTGCATACTCAGGGTCAATTCCATTAGAGAAGAAAAAAGAAAGATTTGGACCAAAATCATTAATATTCATTCCTCGGCTTAGGTAATACTCAACATAGGTAAAGCCATTTGCAAGTGTAAAAGCCAGTTGGGTTATTGGATTGGCTCCTGCCTCCGCAATGTGATATCCAGAAATAGAAACGGAATAAAAATTCCGGACACCATTATTGATAAAGTATTCTTGAACATCTCCCATTAACCTCAAAGCGAATTCAGTAGAAAAAATACAGGTGTTTTGTGCTTGATCTTCTTTTAAAATATCGGCCTGGACAGTTCCTCTAACTTGGGTAAGTGTTTTAGCTTTAATCTCATTGTATATGGCTAAAGGTAACACCTGATCTCCTGTGATACCAAGCAACATAAGACCAAGACCATCATTCCCCTCGGGAAGTTCACCATTATAACTAGGACGCTTGCCCCCTTTCGCCTTATAGATAGACTTAATTTTCTTTTCAGTAGCTTCCTCAAGACCTTCTGCTTTAATATACTTCTCACAATTTTGGTCAATTGCTGCATTCATAAAGAAAGCTAAAAGCATTGGGGCTGGACCATTTATCGTCATTGATACTGAAGTTGCCGGATGACTTAAGTCAAAACCTGAGTATAGTTTTTTCGCATCATCCAAACAACAAATAGATACACCCGCATTTCCAATCTTACCATAAATATCAGGACGAAGGTCAGGGTCGTTCCCGTAGAGTGTTACCGAATCAAAAGCTGTAGACAATCTTTTAGCCGGCATGCCCAAACTTACATAATGAAATCTTTTGTTTGTTCTTTCAGGCCCTCCTTCTCCCGCAAACATACGAGTCGGATCCTCCCCTTCCCGCTTGAATGGAAATAATCCTGAGGTATATGGGAATTCTCCCGGGAAATTTTCTTGAAGTACCCAGCGAAGAATATCACCCCAACCATTATATTTAGGAGATGCAACTTTAGGAATATCAGAATGGGAAAGAGATTTAGTATGGGTCTGAATTGACAAGGCCTTATCCCTTACCTTAAATTCAAATATTGGATTCTTAAATAATTGCTTTCGCGCATTCCAGTTTTGTAATATTTCCCAATTCTTAGGATCAAAATTTAATTTTTCCTTCTCTAAAACCTCTTGAATATTTTTTATTAATCGGTCCTTATCATCATAATTCGATTCTTTAAGTGTATCAATCGTTTGCGTCAAACCAAATAATTTATCCGCAACTTTTACCTGTGCTTCAACCCATTTATTATATGCTCTGTTGTTTTCTGATATCTCAGATAAATATCTTGTTCGGTCCGGAGGTATTACAAAAATCTTTTCAGACATTTCACGTGTAATCTCAAAAGTAGAATGAAGCTCTGCATTTGTCTTTTCAACAAGCTGATCCATGATTACCTTGTAGAGCGAATTCATTCCTGGATCATTAAATTGAGAAGCAATTGTTCCATGAACAGGCATATCATCTACATTGGCATCCCAAAGGTTATGATTTCGCTGGTATTGTTTCCTGACATCTCTTAGTGCATCAAGCGCACCTCTTTTATCAAACTTATTCAGTGCAATCACATCTGCGAAATCAAGCATATCTATTTTCTCAAGCTGTGTTGCCGCTCCATATTCTGGGGTCATTACATAAAGAGATACATCAGAATGATCTAATATTTCCGTATCTGATTGTCCTATACCAGACGTTTCAAGAATAATTAAATCATATTCTGCTGCTTTTAGTATCGAAAGCGCCTCAGCAACGTGCTTTGACAAGGCTAAATTAGATTGTCGTGTTGCCAAAGAGCGCATGTATACACGACTATTTTTAATCGAGTTCATTCTAATTCGATCACCAAGTAAAGCACCTCCAGTCTTTCTTTTAGAAGGATCTACAGAAACTACCGCAATTTCCTTGCCTTCAAAATCAACAAGAAATCTGCGTACCAATTCATCCACTAATGACGATTTACCCGCACCACCCGTTCCAGTGATGCCAAGCACAGGAATAGCACTCTTTTTCGAGATATTTCTAATCTCAGACAAGGCTTCTTCATGTATTTTCGGGAAATTCTCAGCTGCAGATATCGTCCGCGCTATGGCAGGAACATCCTTTCTTCTTATCTTTTTTATATCATGCTCTAAATTTTCACCTAAACCATAATCACAACGCTCAACTAAATCATTAATCATCCCTTGCAAACCCATGGTTCTGCCATCGTCAGGGTGATAAATTCTTTCCACACCGTAATCCTGTAAAACTGAAATCTCTTCCGGCAATATAGTTCCACCTCCTCCACCAAAAATTTTGATGTGAGGAGCTCCTTTTTCACACAGAAGATCATACATATATTTAAAATACTCATTATGTCCACCCTGGTATGAGGTCATGGCTATCGCCTGAGCATCCTCCTGTATCGCACAATCCACAACTTCCTCAACAGAGCGGTCGTGTCCAAGGTGTATTACCTCGCAACCTGTCGACTGAATAATCCGACGCATAATATTAATAGCAGCATCATGGCCGTCAAACAAAGATGCGGCGGTTACAATTCTGATTTTATTTTTGGGCCTATAAGGTGGGATTTGTTCCATTTAATCTACGATTTAAACGCCTCCAAAAGTACAAAAATCAAGTCAAATCAATTGATGTTATCAAATAGAATAAAATGTAGCCTTATTAATCATTGAGCAGCAGACTCGAAAACCCAGTAATTTCTGTATTTACTGCTTGCATTGTGGTAGTAGCCAACCCCCATATGGGTTGCACTTTTATTCAATAAGTTCTTCTTGTGACCTGGACTATTTACCCATCCTTCAAAAACTGATTGAGGTGATATGTATCCTGCTCCAATGTTTTCTGTATTCGCAAATCCATCATAAAAACGACCAATTCGTTTGAATGTAGAAATGCCTCTCTGCAAGGATTGACTATTGCGATTGTGCGTCGCATGCTCAAAATAATTTTCATTGGCCATGTCTGCCGCATGATAACGACTAGCCTGGATAAGAGACTTGCTAATTCGAAGAGATTCTAGGCCATTTTCAATTCGGTATTGATTTATATATTCAAGAAGCTCAACTTCATAAGAATGATTTAAAACTTTAATCCGCTCCTTACCTGATGGGTTAGCATTAAACGATATAGAAACAGGACCTTCATGTGGCGATGAAAATGACATCAGGAGTATACTCAAAACAATAAAAAACTGCACTGATTTCATAAGGAAGAACTTTACTTACCATAACATTAGAAACAAACATGGTTACGAATTTTAAAGAGAATTGTACTCCAACTCTGTACTTCGTTCAAATGGAGTTTTACAAGAAATCATTTCTTTAACCCGAAGCATTTCGGGATATTTTTTTGCCTTAAAAAAGGTTTTAATCCGAGCGGAACCTATACACTGAATTTCCTCAAATGCAGTAATAGATTCAATCCTATAAAATGATTTTTGATTCGATAACTTGCGATAAATCGGATAATCAGGCATTTCGGTCAGTTGAACTGTAAATGTATTCATTAGTTATCACACCTGAACAAGGTGCCCAAAATTATAAATTCATAACTTAGTCATCATTTATAACATATGAATAGTTCCTTAAGTAATCAGGATCGTAACAGTTTGAGTCAGGCAAAAAAAAAGCGTAAGGAATATCGTAAGAAGCTTTTACACCTAAAAAAGAAACGACCCAAACAAATCAACGATCGCTTCAATTCGCTTCATGACGATGAATTTGAAACGATGGATTGTTTAAAGTGTGCGAACTGCTGTAAAACCACAAGTCCAATATTTAGGAATGTAGATATCAATCGACTCGCCAAGCATCTTAGTATGAAAGTTGGTTCATTTACCGAAAAATATTTAAAACTTGATGAAGACAATGATTATGTTCTAAAAAGCGCTCCATGTTCGTTTTTGAATGAGGACAATACCTGCAGTGTGTATGATTTTCGGCCCTTAGCATGCCGAGAATACCCCCATACCGATCGAAAAAATGTTTTACAAATCATTGATCTAACCATCAAAAATACCGAAGTATGCCCTGCAGTAGCGAGAATTGTAGGTAAAATAATTAAGGCTTAAAACACAACATTGTACTATTTTCATATGTTCTATTTTATATGATTGCATTTCATCCAATTTATGTCCATGAGCTTCCTGAAAACCATCGTTTTCCTATGGAAAAGTATGATCTACTACCCAGACAGCTTATTCATGAGGGGACAATTGAGCAAAGCCAATTCTTTGTACCGGATTCCATTGAAAAAGTACATATTGAAGCCGTTCACTGTTGTGACTACCTTAGACGCCTAGTCAACCTTGAGACATCAAAAAAAGAACAACGCATCTCAGGCTTTGTGCACAACGAAACCCTAATTAAGCGTGAATGGACGATCATGGAAGGAACAAGAAAGGCAGCAGAACTTGCCATGGAAAATAATATCTGTTTTAATATTGCAGGTGGCACACATCATGCGTTTTCAAACCGGGGCGAAGGATTTTGCTTACTAAATGATCAAGTAATTGCTGCACAATGGCTTCTAAAGCAAAAAAAAGTCAATAAAGTACTGATTTTAGATCTTGATGTACATCAAGGCAATGGAAGCGCTGCCATGTGCTCGAAAGAGGATCACATCTTTACGTTTAGTATGCATGGAAAAAACAATTACCCCCTTCGTAAGGAGGATTCAGATATGGATATCGAACTAGAAGATGGGATAAAAGATGCGGCCTATTTATATCAGCTAAAAGAAGGATTGGATCATATCACGAAATGCTTTGATCCTGAATTTATTTTTTACCAAGCCGGAGTAGATGTACTTGAGAGCGATAAATTAGGAAGGCTAAACCTTTCTTTGGACGGATGTAAAGAAAGAGACATTATTGTTTTCGACTTTAGTAAACAACTTGACGTGCCAATTGTCACCACAATGGGTGGAGGATATAGCAAAGAAATAAACACGATTGTTGAGGCGCATGCCAACACTTACAGAAGTGCTTATGACATTCGTAGCTAAATCACTAGAACATTCTGTTTATCTACACACAAAATAGTTGTAAATTTGTCCCATTATGTATCAGATTCTCTTTCTTAATGATATTGCTGGAACGGAAATTTTATTGATACTAGTATTTGTACTCATATTCTTTGGAGCTAAAAGTATTCCAGGCATTGCAAAAACGATGGGAAAAGCAATTTACCAAATCAAGAATGCCTCTAATGATCTCAAAAGTGAAATTAAAAACTCCACGGAAAATATTAAAAAAGACCTAAATGTAAATGCGCTTATAAAAGAAACAGAGGAAGAAATAAAGCTTCCCATGGATCAAATGATGACAGATATAGAACATACCATAAATTACGAACCCAAGAAACCCAAGAAAAATGAAAAAAGCTAGTGTTGGAATTATTATGGGCAGTGCATCTGACCTTCCGGTAATGCAAGGTGCAATAGACATTTTAAAAGAATTTGGTATTGAAACTGAGGTGGAAATTGTTTCTGCACACCGCACGCCTGAAAAAATGGTTAGCTATGCGAAAAGTGCCGCGGAAAGAGGCCTAAAAGTAATTATTGCCGGGGCTGGTGGGGCAGCACATTTACCTGGTATGACAGCGTCTCTTACATCGCTACCTGTTATTGGTGTACCCGTTAAATCCTCTAACTCCATAGATGGATGGGATTCTATTCTAAGCATTCTACAAATGCCGAATGGTATTCCAGTGGCAACAGTTGCCTTGAACGGTGGCAAAAACGCAGGAATCCTCGCAGCTCGTATTATCGGTACTGCTGATACAGAAGTTTCGGAAACTCTTTCTCAATATCAACAATCGATGAAAGAAAAAGTAGAAAAAAGCCAGGAGAAGCTGCGTTAATCGTATATTAAATACTTGGCTCGAATTACACTATAAGCTTCAAGATCACTATCCCAAGTTTTTCTAATTTCCTTTTCAGATAATCCATTTATGATTTGATTATACAACTTTTCTGTACCCGACAAAAGCACAAAGAATTTCTTTCTATTTATCGTTGAAACAGGATCTCCAACAAGATTTAAAGCATCTATAAGATAACGAAGTGTAAATCTTGAATCGAGTGGTTCATTGGCTAGGTTTACACCTCCGCATTGAATATTTTGGTGTTTCGGATAAACAGCACCCGTCATAGATTTAGGTTTAAAGCTAAAATTATCTTTATCCAAATCAGGATGACCATAAAGTTCAAAAGGTTTTGCTGTGCCTCTACCTATACTTATCGTTGTACCCTCAAAAAAACAAAGACTAGGATACAACCTTATCGAAATATCTGAGCGTAAATTTGGAGAAGGAGGAACTGGTAAACTGTAGTGCATAGAATGATGATAATTTTTACACTCCAAAACCCTCAAATCACATTGCAAACTGTCCCTTAACCAGTACTCACCGTTAATCATCAATGCATATTCGCCTATAGTCATCCCATGAACAACGGGCACCGGATGCATACCAACAAAGCTCTTATGTGTCATTTCAAGAACAGGACCATCAATATAATCCCCATTTGGATTTGGACGGTCTAAAACCAATATTGGAACACCAAACTCGGCACATGCTTCCATTACGTTATGTAGCGTAGATATATAGGTGTAGAAGCGCACACCTACATCCTGTATATCAAAAACAACTAGCTCAACATTGTCTAGATCCTCCTTAGTAGGTTTTTTGTGATCACCATATAACGAAACAATCGGTAATCCAGTTTTCTCATCTCTAGAATTGGCTATTTTTTGACCAGCACTTTGAGTACCACGGAAACCGTGCTCGGGAGAAAAAACCTTTAGTAAATGAACATTTCGACTTATTAAAGTATCTACAAGATGCTGATTCATGCTTAGTATAGAGGTCTGATTACCGACGAGTGCAACAGTCCTATCCCCTATTTTCTCCAAGAGTTCCTCCATTCGCTCTGCACCAAGCAAAAGACTAGAGTCCTTCTTCTCAATAGTATCTTTAATCTTTGAATAATGTTCAGATGAATCAGGATGCGACTGACATGAAAAAAGTAAAAAAACAAAAAAAAGCACAAGACCCAATAGCTTTGTGTATTTTTGATAAAGCAATAATCCTATCGTGTCTTTTGAATATTTCATAGCGAACAAAATTCTTAAAAGTAAAGAGAAAGGTATAAAAGTTTCTAGACCTATACTCCGTATTTCTTTAATAAGTGTTGCACTCACCATTATTGTAAACCTCATTACTCTGGCTATTGTACATGGATTTCAAAGTGAAATCAGGCAAAAAATTGTTGGCTTCAATGCACCGATTTTCTTACTTAAGGCCGGTAATGAAAATATTTATGAGGCAGATCCTCTAAATGAAAAACAAGACTTACTTGCTGAAATTGAAAACATAAAAGGAATCAAACAAGCTACTCCTATTTTGTACAAACCCGCACTACTGCGTTCCGAAAAAATAAAAGAAGAAAGATACGAAGAAGGGATAAAAAACCAATTGGAAAAGCAAGAAGTCAGCGGTGTTGTATTAAAAGGGATCTCAGAAAGCTATCCTAGATCATACTTAAATTCTATCCTTAAAGTAGGGAATGTTCCTTCGTTTGATAAAGATCAAAACGAAGTATACCTTTCTCAAGAAATCTGTAGAGATCTAAATTTTAAAGTCGGTGATGACATCGCTATTTTCTTTGTGAAAAATAGATCATTGATGCAGCGTTTCAAAATCAAGGGTATTTTCGAAACAGGAATAGATAAAATTGACCGACAAATCGTTTTTGCACCTTTAAAAAAGGTACAAGAACTTTCTGATTTTGGTGACCGAAATAGAGGGAATAACCATTTCGTTTCAGGGTTCGAAATACATATCGATAATTGGGAGTCACTTCAAAATGTTGAACAAGAAGTCAAAGATTTGGCTGAACTAAAACCGAATGAACATGGAGCTCTTTTACAAAGCATGTCTATTTTAAACTCCGAAAGCGACATCTTTTCATGGCTCGGTTTTTTAGACACTAATGTCCTTATTATCATATCATTAATGATTCTAATTGGAATTGTTAATATAGGTTCTGTATTATTGGTAATGATTGTCGTTAGAAGCAATTTTATTGGCGTACTAAAATCTCTTGGATCCTCAAATTGGAGCATTCGAAAAATTTTTTTGTACCAAACAGGTGCCCTCATTATAAAGGCAATGATGATTGGAAACATCATTGGACTAGGCCTTTGCTATTTCCAATATCAATTTCAACCCATTACTTTGGATTCAAGTATTTATTTCTTATCCCACGTCCCAATCAAACTTTCAGTAGGTTCTGTAATTTTCATTAATGCAATTACATTTGTTACATGTATGACAAGTCTATTGATCCCAAGCTTTGTTATTGCCCGAATTTCGCCGGCAAAGTCAATAAAATTTAATTAAGGAGAGATGATCAAAACTACTTCTATACCGCGTTCAAAGCTTCCGTTTTTTTCTCAGGAAGAAATTGATTTGATCTATCATCAGGAAAAACTCTCCGAGTTCATAGGGCTAAAATTTGCGATAGAAAACTTTGAAAAACAAATAAAAACGAAAAAAAAGCTCTTCACAAGTGAACAGCGCAACACAATTGCTAGTGTTCTTGAAGGTAATTATGAAAAACTACCAGAAAATGCATTAGCCCTTAAACAAATTGCACTTTTAAAAGAAGAGAATACCTATACCGTCACCACAGGGCATCAATTGTGCCTATATGGAGGCCCACTCTATTTCTTTATAAAAATAATTCACACGATCCGACTAAGTGAAGTCCTTCAAGAGCAATACCCGAATTACAATTTCATCCCTATCTTTTGGATGGCCTCTGAAGACCATGATAGCGAGGAAATACAGAGCCTAAATATATTTGGAAAGAATATCATTTGGAACCATGATCAAGAAGGTGCCGTTGGTAAATTCAATACTGACAACTTGAATGAAGTGAAAGATCAGCTTCTAGCACTTTTCAGGCAGCCAAAAGGAACTGAATTAGACAAGTATTTGAGCGCAATGGATGGCATTACTTATGGAGCCGCATTCAAAAGCTGGGTTCATAATCTTTTTGGGGAAATGGGCCTAATCGTTCTAGATGCAGACCAAAGGGAATTAAAAAAACAAATGATACCTGTGTTTCATAAAGATATACTGGAAAATTTTTCCAATGAGTGTATAGAAAAAACCAATCAAAAGTTATTACAAGAAAAAAGGACACCTCAAATCTATTCAAGAAAAATAAATGTCTTTTATATGGAAAACGACAAGCGCGTTAGGATTGTGAAAAATGCTGCTGGTGATTACGAGGCGGGAGAGATAAGCTTTTCAAAACATGAGCTAATTGCTCTATTGAATGAGCACCCCAACCGCTTTTCGCCAAATGTTGCACTTAGACCCATATTACAAGAATTATTACTACCGAATCTATGCTACATAGGAGGCATGGCAGAATTAAAGTATTGGGCACAACTTAAAACTGTTTTTGAAAGCTGTAAGCTTCCTTTTCCGATATTACAGATGAGGTCAAGCCTTTTATGGATTGACAAGAATGCTGATCAACGGATGACTCAGCTAGGCCTAACAATTGAGGAGTTATTCGAATCAACTGAGCTACTACAAAAAAAGATGCTCGCTAAGTCAGATACAAATCCTATTGATTTAGAGCAGGTTTCAAAGGCGATAGAAATAGTTGAAATAAGTTATCAAGAATCGATAAAAAATAATCCAGGGCTAAACGACTGGCTCGGAGCAGAGCTAAATAGAATTAAACAGCAGCACAAATCAATTCAACAAAAAATTGAAAAAGCAAAAAAAAGCAACTTCGAAGGCCAGCTAAAAAAAGTGGCCAAACTGAAAGAGAATTTGTTTCCAAAACAAAAGCTTCAAGAAAGAACATTAAATTTACTTCACTTTTGCAATAATAGCTCACCAAAAGATAAGCTGCAAGAACTTTACCGTGCAATTGACCCATTAACAAATGATTTTACAATCTTAATTGAAAATGAAACAAAATAACATCAGAAAAATTCTACAGGAAAACCCGGTTATTCCCGTTGTCTCCTTCAATAGCACAGAGGAGGTAGAACCTACAATAAACGAATTGGTGAACAAAGGAATAAACTGTATTGAAATCACACTTAGAAATGAACGCGCATTCTCTTGTATTCAGTCAGCTAAAGCATTAAACATCTCCGGTTTTGACGTAGGTGTTGGCACGATCGTTTCTGAAGAACAAATTCAACAAGCAGCGGAAATAGGAGTTGATTTTATGGTGAGCCCTGGAATCAACAAAAACCTATCCGATGCCCTAATGAATAGCGGAGTACCATTCATTCCAGGAGTAGCAACGCCAAGTGAAATTATTCTGGGTATGGAGCTTGGATGGGATACCTTTAAATTCTTTCCTGCAAATCTTTTTGGCGGTATTAAGGCACTAAAAACTTACAGTAACGTATTTCCTGACATTCTTTTCTGTCCAACCGGCGGGATCGCTGAAGATACACACCAAAATTATTTAGAATTAAGTAACGTGGTTTCAGTGGGAGGCTCATGGCTTGTCTAGGGTGACGTAGTACCATAAAGTATCCTAACAAGCGTCTTGTCTATGGATGTAAAGCTTTTAGTCTCTGAGTATCCTTGGTAAAAAATACTTTGCGGATAGTCATATGAATCATTAAGTAAACCCAACGACTGTGTAATTTCCTCCCGAATTATATGTTTTTGTCGATTCTTGGAGCTTTCTGCAGTATTGATGTAAATGTGGGCCCTTTGTATTTCCTGTTGATACGTTTTAATGTGGAAATGACCAAAATACGAGTGCTTTAGCTTTGATTCTGTCAAAGGAGATTTATTGTATTGGGCAACGGAACCGAAGAAAACATATGAATTTGCTAATGAAGCATGCTTTACGAGCTGTATTTTCAATGGATATATCAATCTATTTAGCTCAATCACAACCTTTACGAGTTCTTTTTTATTTGATTTACTTATATCACCATGCAAGAACATTTTAATATCCCTATTCCATTTAAGGACTGGTCCTTTTTCAAAAGGTCTTTTCTCCGAATAACGGGAAATCTTATTAAAATAATAAGCAGTTTCGGCATCGAACCCTGATAAATCGGGCACAAATCTATTTTTATTGGGCTCTAGGTCTTTATCCACGTAAAACGCAAAGTAATTATGAAATATATGCTTTACCGACTTCGAAAAAGAGACTTTCTGACTTTCTGGCAAACCAGATAAAGAAACGGCAAATGCTACTAAAGCAAAAGACCATTTCGTAACCGCATGTGTCAAAAGGACTGTTTTCATAATGTGGTTTAACAGTAAGTATCAAGTATCACGCCAAAAAAAAATTAAGACAAAACAAGTACCAATGGCTATATATTGAATCATAAAGTGAAGGACTGTAAAGCATTTAAAAGAAAATCATTAACATATGTTTCACTTTTCGTTAATATTTAATTTAACTTATTAACTTTCATTTATATGGTGGAACCAAAATTCTATAGCGCTTTTGAAAATGTTAGTGACAAAAAGTACCGAAAAGAAAAATTCAGGTACCAAATTGAGCTACTTAAAATGCAAGAATGGGCATTGGCCAACGATAAACGAATTGCAATTGTATTTGAAGGCAGAGATGCTGCTGGTAAAGGATCAGCAATAAAACGTATGGCAGAGAACCTCATGACAAAACACCACCGCGTAATTGAAGTTGGATCTCCAACACCCAAGCAAAACAAATCGTGGTTTCATACTTTTGAGAAAACATTCCCTAAAAAAGGAGAAATCGTTTTTTACGATCGTTCATGGTATTCGAGAGCAATGATTCAGCCAACAATGAAATACTGTAGCGACGCTCAGTATAAATATTTCATGAAGAACGTCAATAAATGGGAGGCAAATATGATCAAAAACGGTATTACCTTGGTCAAACTTTACCTGTCAATTGATAAAAACACACAGAAAAAACGCTTTGAAATAAGAAAAAATCACTCCCTTAAATATTGGAAGCTAAGTAAAAACGATATTGAGTCTTTGAAAATGTGGGACCAATACACGTATTATAAAAATGAGATGTTTAGAAAAACATCTACAAAAAAAGCACCATGGATCATTATTAATGCGAAAAATAAAATGACGGCAAGGCTAAATGCTTTTAGGTATGTAATTGATGCGATTGATTATGATGGAAAGTCAAACATAAAGACAAAACCGTGGAATATTGATATGAACGAAAATAGAATCAAACTTTTTGAGGTATCATTTGACAACCTTTCCAAAGAGCAGTATGATTTACTAAATCACATTAAACAAATGTTTTAATCCTGAAGTATCCTTCTTCGTTTAAGGTCTTCATTGCATCAAAAAGTCTTTGCATATCTTCATCAGAGTTAAAAACCTGAAAAGAAAATCTGATAAAAACCTGATCTTCATTCATAAAAACAGGAACTTCGATATTAAATCTATCATACAGGGCTGACTTAAGGGCACCTATGTCCTGCGTTTCTATTGGAATACTATACATCTGTCCAATGAATACCTTGCTTATTGGTGCAATTGATTGAAAATTCCAAAATTCCTGAAATTTATTCGCCCATAATAAAGTCTTTTCCTGGCAAAGCAAACGCTTTTTAACCCAATCGTGCTTGGACATAAAGTCTATGCTGTAAGGTACAGCGAGAAAAGCAGAAAAATCTCTTGTACCGGCTGTTTCGTGGTAATCTAAAAAAGTAGAATGTGAAGGAGTATCACTTTTGAAACCCCAACTAATGAGCAAAGGGTCAACCCAATGCTGCTGTTTTTTTTTCACATAGAGAAAAGATGCTCCCTTCGGAGCCATCATCCATTTGTGGCAAGCACCAACATATATGTCAGCATCCAACTCACGAATATTCAATGTAAGCTGACCCGGTGCATGTGCCCCATCAATAACGGTACATAGACCACGTCTTTTAGCTTCCTCGCAAATCTCCTTTACCGGAAGAATAAGGCCTGTAGAACTTGTAATATGACTGATAAAAACAACCTTGGTCTTTTCATTATAACCAGCCCAAAAATCCTCTAAAAAAGAGTTCACTGATTCTATGGGGAAATTGATGTTCGATTTCTTGTACTTCGCCCCTGATTTTTCACAATAGTAATTCCACGTTCGATCCATTGCTCCATATTCTAAATTTGTGGTAAGCACCTCATCCCCTTTCGCTAAAGGAATGGATTTCGCAATAGTATTAATGGCATAAGAAGGGTTTGTCATGAGCACCAAACTATCGGGGTCACAAACCAGATAAGAGGCCAAACGAAGTCTAGATGACTTTAAGAGTTCCATGCCTGAATGAACTATGAATTGAACAGGACTTTGCTCAAGCTGAAGCTGTAATTTCTGATAAGCCTCAAAAACAGGTTGTGGACACGCACCAAAAGACCCGAAATTAAGATAGGTTATTTTAGGGTCTAACAGAAAGAATTCTTTCATTGATCAGCTAATTATTAAAACAATTCACGGATATTGCTGCTAAATAATTTAATGGCAATTGCCAATAAAATTATGCCAAATACTTTTTTAAGAATTGCAATGCCCGTTGCTCCAATAATTCTTTCAAAAGTAGAAGTAAGCCTCAACACAATCCAAACCACAAGAATATTAAGTAAAATTGCTATTAAAATATTCACCAATTCAAATTCAGCACGTAAGGAGATTAAAGATGTCATTGTTCCTGCCCCAGCAATCATTGGGAATGCCAATGGAACGACAGAAGCAACCTTGGTTGTTCCCTCTCCATTATCCCTAAAAATTTCTATCCCTAAAATCATTTCAAGCGCCATAAAAAACAAAACAAACGATCCCGCGACAGCAAATTCATTAATCCCTACTCCAATCAAACCTAATATGCTCTCTCCTACAAATAAAAACCCGACTAAAATAAGTAAGGATGCTGATGCTGTTCGAAACGGATAGATCTGACCTGTCTTCTCTTTTAAAGCAATAATTAAAGGTATATTTCCTACGATATCAATAACAGCAAAAAGCACCATAGATGCTACTCCGATTTCCTTAAAGCTCAGACCATAATTCCATAAAATGGCCAAAAAATGTTGCATTTTTATTTTTTTATAAATGTAAGCAATAGAATAGAATTTGCTTTTACATTCTTGATTTTAGAAAACTAAACCTCGCAATTAATAATTGCAAGTAATTACATGTTAAGTGAAATTATATCCCCATTCATTTGAAACCATTTTGTATTTTACAATACCGTATTTTAATACTTATTAAGATTGAAAAAAAAAGAATAATTGTGTCGGCGAAAAAAAAAATACTATATTCATCACGCTAAACTATGAAACTCACTTTCTCAAGTATAAAATTAGCAGCAATATGTATATTCACTTCATTTGCTGTAAGTAACGCGTACTCTCAAGCATCGGTTGCACGAGAATGGAATGAGATTTTACTTGAGGCCATAAGAAATGATTACGCGCGACCAACCGTTCATGCAAGAAATCTATACCACCATTCCATTATTGCGTATGATTCATGGGCTGTCTATTCGCCATCGAAGGATACCTATCTTATCGGCGATACATTAAATGGATACATTAGTGACTTTAATGGAATAAATATTCCTTTAGAGTTAAATGAAGCCATTGACGAAACGATCTCTTATGCATCGTTTTATTTTATAAATCAACGATACGGGGATTCTCCAGACTTCAATACAACTTATCTATTAATGTATAATTACATGACCGACCACGGATATAGTGTCAATAATTCAAATATTGATTATGTAAATGGAGGAGCAGCAGAGTTAGGCAACTACATAGCTCAACAGATGCTTAACTTTGGAAATAGCGATGGTTCAAATGAATTTCTTGACTTTGAGAATACCTTTTACTCGTCTATTAATCCCCCATTGATCATGAGTGAGGAAGGAAACCCAGATATTCTTGACCCAAATAGATGGCAGACACTTACACTTGATTCTACCATAGATCAATCTGGCAACCTTGTAGACAACACCTTACCATTTCTTTCTCCTGAATGGGGAAATGTAAAGCCCTTTGCTTTATCGTCTAATATGGCAACACAGCATGTTAGAGATGGTGATGTATACAAAGTTTATTTTGATACTGTTCAACCTGCCTATTTAGATACAAATAGTGCATCAGATTGGGACTCGTTCTACAAGTGGAACCATTCCTTGGTAAGTGTATGGCAGTCGCACCTAGATACCGCCGATGGAGTACTTTGGGATATCTCCCCGGCATCAATGGGCAATAACCTTTGGTATCCATCAAACAGCACACTATCTGAGTATAGCGCCTTTTATAATCTAGAGCAAGGTGGGGACCCATCTACAGGATATAGCACAAATCCCATTACCGGTTTACCATATGAAACTCAAATGGTAGCTCGTGGAGACTATACACGAGTACTAGCTGAATTTTGGGCGGATGGTATTGATTCAGAAACACCTCCAGGACATTGGTTTGAAATCTATCATTATGTAACTGACCAACCAATGTTTGAAAGAAAATGGCAAGGCGAAGGGCCTGAGCTTAGTGTATTAGAGTACGATTTAAAAGCTCATCTTACACTCGGAGGAACAATGCATGATGCTGCTATTGCCGCATGGAGCTTAAAAGGTTTCTATGATTATATAAGGCCAGTATCTTCAATTAGATATATGGCAGGAAATGGGCAAAGCTCAGATATTCTTTTGCCTAGCTACCATCCCAATGGCATTCCATTACTGGAGAACTTCATTGAATTGGTAGACTCTTCAGATTTTTTAGCAGGTGCAAATTATGAACATGTGGGGAAAATAAAGCTTTATACCTGGAAAGGGCACGACTATATAGACGATATAGAGGTTGATGTTGCTGGTGCAGGTTGGATATTAGGTGAAAATTGGTGGCCCTATCAGCGTCCCACTTTTGTTACGCCTCCCTTCGCTGGTTTTGTATCTGGTCATTCCACATTTTCAAGAGCGGCAGCAGGTATTTTGGAATATATAACAGGTTCTCCCTATTTCCCGGGAGGCCTTGGCGAGTTTGTGGCCGAACAGAATGAGTTCTTACAATTTGAAAATGGTCCAAGTACAACAATTAAATTACAATGGGCTACATATCAAGATGCTGCTGACCAATGCAGCCTCAGTAGAATTTGGGGAGGTATACACCCTCCAATAGATGATATTCCCGGACGCTATATTGGATCAACGATTGGTGAAACCTGCTTCGAAAAAGCCGACTCTATTTTTACTATTGATAGACCTGCCTTAATCTCAGCATTTATAAGCGATACGGTAATCAATTCATTTGAAATTGGAGACACTGTAGAACTAGAATGCAATTTTAGCCTTGAAATGGACACTTCAGTAATTCCATCGATGAATTTGAGTCCAAACAATTTAAATCAATTCTTTAGTGTAGAGAGTATCTCTTGGGAGAATCCTTTGCAGCTTAAAATCAAATTTACAGCCCAGCAAATAGTATTAGAGCAACTTACTTCATTCATTAGAATATATGGCGCTTCTTCCTCAAATGGCACAGTACTTGACGATATTATTTTGGAGGATTTCATAATCGTAGACACTAAGCTACCAAAAGTACTTACGATTGAAATTGATCATGCGCTCGTTAATGATGAAATCACGAGCTCTAGCCTTTCCGCTACATTTGTTTTCACCGAGGATTGTGATATGGGTAATCAGCCATCAATTTCTTTTTCGGGAACAGGATACAATAATGAAAGTATAACAATGAATAATAGCAGCTCAAGCTGGTTCAACCCATTTTCTTTCAATGCAATTCTGAGTGCTAGCGACTTTAATGAAGAAGTCGCATCAGTTGATTTAAATATTGATGCAATTAAAGACATACATGGGAATCCGCTCACCAATCCATTTCATCCCGACAAGCTGAGTATAGACACGAAAAACCCTTTCATTGAGGATTGGCTTACCACAGATACATTGATTAATCTTGAAAGTCAAAATGAAGCACCACAATTCACCACAACACTTGATTTTAATGAATCGATGGATATTTCAGTTATTCCTGAGATATCTTTTCTCAATGAAAACAATATTTACACAAGTCTTGCTATGAACCCATTTGAAACCTTTTGGGTTGATTCAAATTCATTAGCCGCAGAGATATGGGTACTTCCGAACAATAACAACATGCTTGATTTAGATTTGATTTGCCACAATGCAAAAGACCACAATGGAAACCTCGTTACAGATAGCATCTACCTTTCAATTCTTAGTTCTGACATGAAAGGTCCAGAGGTCCTATCAACTGGCACATTATCTACTATTATATCCGACAGCTTGGTTGGAAATGCAAATTATTTCATTGATGTTACTTTTAACGAACCCATGAATATAGAAATGAAGCCACTTGTTTTACATGAAAATGAAATAGACATCAACAATTCAATTCAATACAACATCAACCAAAGCTTTTTTCTAGACCCGTATAATTATCGGGCTATTTTTCAAATAAATGATGAAAATTTAGAAGTTGATGATATAAATATATCAATTTCATACGGAGAGGATTTTGCACACAACACACAGGATCCATATGACGAAACATCATTTATATCCCTAGACACCAAAAACCCATCTATCATTGATTTTGTAAGTAATACAGATCTATTGAACTTGGATGAGAACCTCCTAGTTTTTCAAGTTCTTTTCGATGAAGAAATGAACCAAAACCAGTCGGCTCAATTTAATTTCTACCCAATACCAACACCGCCAGTTGTGTTGCAGCAGACCGATCTTAGTTGGCTTGATCATGATTCTTTACATGTATCTTACGAACTCATATCAGCAGGTTCTGAACCTATTATTTGCGATGTAAACGTCTCAGAGGCAACTGACCTCGCCGGAAATCTTCTGACACCACTTACATTAAATGAACTGCTTACAATACATGGGGACCTGAATGCAGACGAGATGGATACTAAAAGAATTCAATTATATCCAAATCTAATTGCACAAGGAGCAAGAATCCATTTTAAAAATGTTTTGGATAATGCGTTCATGAAGGATTGTAACTTGCTTGCATCTGACGGGAAATTCATCAAAACGCTGAACATGGAAAAGCTGGGTCCAATTTGGACATCAGAACCTATAAATATTCCGTCTGGAATTTACTTTATCCATATAAATCAACAATCTTTTAGGCTCGTCGTATTATGATCAATAAAGTGATTTTACTCGTTGGTTTATTTCTGAGCAATATTTGCTTCGGACAGCAGCTCATTAACGTTTCAATGGAACAAAATATTACTGAATTTCAAGACTTTGCGATGTCCAATGCCAATGGAATGACATTTTATGACTTTGACGAGGATGGCTGGGATGACCTTACCTATCCAATGCACAACGATTCAATCATATTCTACAAGAATTTCAATGGTCAATTTCATAAAATAGGTTCTTTTTTACTCAGTGATGGTGATATTAGACAGCTCATGTGGGTTGACTATGATAATGATGGAGACTTAGATCTATGTATCTCCTATGACAACGACGGATTGAGAATCTACAATAATCAAGGAGATTTCAGCTTTATAGATGTGAGTATCTCTTCCGGTGTTTATCCATCAGTAAGTAACCCCTATGGTTTCAGCTTTATCGACTATGACCTAGACAATGATTTAGATATCTACCTTGCCGATTATTCGGATCCAAGTGGTGAAGGCAGAAACATGTTTTTCGAGAACCAAGGAAATGGAACCTTTGTTGAAAAATCGATTGAGCTAGGTATCGACAATGGAACCCAGCCAAGCTTTATGGGTGTTTGGTTTGATTATAACAATGACCATTTAATTGACCTTCATGTTATCAATGACCGAGATATAGGAACTGACGCCCTCTACGAAAATTCAGGGAACGGTATTTTTAACGATGTGGCCGTTTCTATAGGAATTTCAAATCAAGGACAAAACCCAATGACCTCATCTATTTCAGATTATAATAATGATGGTTTTCAGGATATTTTTCTAAGTGACTTTGGGGTAGATTCAATCATTACTGGTGCCGGGCCCTATCACTATAAGTTGTTTAAAAATCAAGAGGGCACCTCTTTTTCGGACAAAGCACCAGAATACAATATGGCGGTAAATGACTTTGGATGGGGAGCATTATGGGTGGATTACAACAATGATATGTATGAGGACTTATACATAGCCACTGGTAATTCAGTTAACAATCAAGGAGCACTGTCAAGCTCAATTCTATATAGAAACAACGGAGGTTCAAGTTTTACAAAAATAAATGATTCGATTAATGGAAATATACCAGCAGTATCATTTTGTCCTGTTAAGGGAGATATCAACAATGATGGATTCTATGATATAGCTGTCTTAAATTTGAATACACCTCCCGATATTTTATTGAACCAAGGAAACGAAAATAATTACATCAAAATCACTCCTTTCGGTATAGAATCTAACCGCATGGCCATAGGCTCTGAAATAAGAGTTTATACAAATGGTACCCAACAATTACAAACTGTTTTTTGTGGTGAGCAGCTTTTTGCACAAAATTCACAACATAAAATATTTGGTGTTGGAAACAACGAAATTATAGATTCAATTTATGTTTATTTCCCAAGCGGTCTAATTGCCAAAAGATACCAAGTCCCAGTGAATCAATCTATAAATATTTATGAAGAGATTTTCACAACCATACATTTCGAGCTGATAGAGGAAGTTGATTCTATCTTATTATGCAGTGGTGATAGCTTGCTTATAGAGCTTAGTAATTATGAAAATTACCAATGGAGTGACGGATCGCAAGATTCTAGTCTTCTAATTACAAGCGCAGGTACATACTATTTTGAAGCGTTTAATACAGCAGGAGACACTGTCTACAGATCTAATGATCTTGTTATTGAATTGGAGTCAGCACCATTGTTTCAGTTGATCACAGAGGAAGTAAATTGTAACAACCAATCTTCAGGAACAGCTACTCTTTTATTTGCTGATACTGCATCTATTGATTCCGTTTATTGGTCAAATGGAGATACCGGAATGAATGCAGACAGTCTCTTTGAAGCTTCAAATCATTGGTATACGTTTGTTACAAATAATTCATGTTCCTATACTTCTGAGTTTTCTATAACGAACCCAGAACTTATGACTGTTCAATTTATTACTTCAGGACAATCAGAGAATGAACAAGGAAGTCTCTCTATTTTTGTTTTTGGCGGAACACCTCCATTTACATATATTCTAGAGGGAGATACTGTTGAATCATACATCGATAACCTCAGCGCAGGCGCTTATGAGCTTATAGTGACAGATGCCTATGGATGCTCTCAACAAGTAAGTATATCTATTCAATATATGGCCTCTACAGGTGAAGCTGAACATAACAGTGAGATTGATGTAAAACTTACAGCTAATCATATTGAAATCTGTGCATCAGAGGATAATGTCAATGAGCTGAATTTATATGACTTAAGGGGTCAAAAAGTTCTATATCTAGAATTACAAAATGAAAATTTAATAGATTGTAAAAAATTCAATTGTGCTAAGCCATCAGGTATATATATCGCAATGATTACTGATATGCAGGGCATTGTTCATCGAAAAAAACTCTATAAACCATGATGTTTGGACAAAAAAAAGAGGCTTACGCCTCTTTTAAATATAGTCTATTTTCGCTTAAGAAACAATCATTTTTAACACCCTTTCTCCGGATTCTGTCCGAATAAGAATACGATATGCTCCTGGAGCAGGGGAAGAAAGTCGAATGGACTGAGATTCCTCCTTGATATCAAATTCTGAGATCAATCTTCCTTCAACTGAATAAACTGAAATACTTCCACTTTCAGGCAAGCCTGAAATAAAGAAGCTTCCTTTGTTCGGGTTTGGATAAAGCATCAGGCTTTGCAGTTCGCTCGGTAAAAGCCCCGCACAATTGTCTACAGTTATCGTCAAGAAATCACTTGCGGAGCAACCATTATTGTCCGTGTAAGTATAAGTAATCGCATGATTTCCAACACCCGCCGTTGATGGAGAGAAAACATTACCATTGATTCCAGGACCTGAAAAAGTTCCACCAGAGGGACTACCGCTCATACTGAATCCTCCAGCGGTATTACATACACTTGCAAATGGTGAACTTATCTCAACAGTCGGGATAGAACCTACAATAATTGTTTGAGAAAATGTATCAGAACCAAAGGCATTTGTCACTGTCAGCTGCACGTTATAAGTACCAATAGTGGTATATTCATGCGTTGGATTCATGATATTACTAGAGGAGCCATCACCAAAATCCCACGCATAACTAGAGCCTCCGAGAGAGTTATTGGAAAACTGAATAAAGTCTCCCAGACAAACACTGCTTTGGGCATTGAAGCTTGCCGTTGGGGGACTCGAAGATTGGTCACCCGTAATATTGATATTATCTATAAATAAATTGTTTCCAGCAATGCCATTGTTGACAGACTCAAATCGAATCACAACACCATTCATTCCGGAATATGCATTTAAGTCAAGTGTAAAACAATCTGACCCAACGTTGCCCATGCACCAGTCATCAGCGGTAGGAACAAATTCAACTGTTGATGTGTAGGCAGTTGCAAATGATCCTGTTCCATCTTCTGCATAACTACCAATATGCGAAAAGCTTGCTCCACAATCGGTTGAAATAAGAATTGCCAGAGAATCTCTTGATTCTTGATTATAACGACGGAAGGCATGCTCAAAGGTCATTTGAATATTGGTGTAAAGACCAAAGTCGAATGGTGCTGTCTGGAAACCATCACGCTGACCACCATTGGAATAATTGAAAAAATCAATCTTCGCTGCTTTATTTCCTGGAGCGGTTCCAACAACAGTCGCAATTTCCCATGTAATGTCATTATCACTATTGGTCATGTACCAATTGTTAGTGGCGAAACCATTGCTTTCAAAGTCTTCAGTGAACGGAAGCCCCTGATAAGTGTCATAAACATACAGCTCTGAACTCATGGTGTTGTTTGCGGTATTTCCATCAGGATTTCCATCAGGATTTTCAACAGTAACATTCAAGGTACTTGCACCACCTCCCAAAGTAACTGCAGGAAGCGTGAGCATTGCAGATGCGCCAGGCGCCAAAGAACCATTGTAAGTGTAATTTTGGTTACCTGTTCCATAATCATAAGCTATATCTACAGAGGAAAACGCTTCTGAACCATAATTAAATATTTCAATTTGTGCCTCAACGTCAGGGTTACAAATGGTACCGTAAGGGTAACTAATTTGATTTATTCCAACATCATAAGAAACATTCGAGGAAACACAGAACGGATTCACCTCTTCATATCCAAAATCTGAATTTGCTGCTTGTATTGTAGCCAATACATTACCGTTGGACTCACTAATACTATAAGAGCCATCGACCGTACACGTCCATTGACTACCATATAGACCGTCGCCATAAGTATCCGTAATCGTAAAAACATAGCACAAACCTGTGGCAAGACAAACCTCGTTTTGATAGGTCTCTCCTCCTGTGATATCGGGATATGGCCCGCCTGAAGCAAGAATTGCAGTGCCTCCATCTTCTGTTATATTCCATTCAATCTCAGAGCCGTAGCAGTCAGTAATAATTTCTACATTCACCGCTTGCCCAGAAGGAACCACTGTAAAGGTTGCTGTTTGATTATTATTCGAATTGTTTTGATCGGTGTTTCCATTTGGTGCCGAACAAGAAACAAATAATTCATGCTGTCCCGCACTCAAAGTTTGGTTGGGTAATGAAACCATTTCTACACCACCTTGCGCCAAGTTACCTGTCCAGTTAATTGTTTGGACGCCAGCGCCACCCGCATCGTATTGATAGGAAATGGTTACTGATGTCAGGTTTTGGCTTCCGTAGTTTCGCAGCTCAAATTCAGGTGATACTGTTGAGGTACAAAGCTGACCTTGTGGGCTTAGTATTGATGTGATACCCGCGTCCAAGCTGAACGTAAAGGCGTTGAGGCAAATAAGTGCCTCTTCCGCATTAATTCTTCCAGAACCAAGCTGTCCTTGATAGTTTGGATTTGCGGATTCAATATTGTCTGCGGATGAAAGTAAACAATCCACAATATCTTGAGGGGTTGCGGATGGAGCGTGAGAAAGCATCAAACCAACTAAACCAGCAACCATTGGAGAGGCCATCGAAGTTCCTTGAGAGAACTGATAAGATGTACCCTCATTTGTGCTTAAAATCTGAGAACCTGGCGCTGAAACATCAATCCATGTACCATATTGTGAAAAGCTTGACTTAACGTCACCGTTTGAAGTAGCCGCAACACTAACAACGTTATTATAAGCAGCAGGATAAAACTGCTGACTTGAATTGTCGTTACCCGCGGCAGCAATTAGAATAACACCAGCATTCCAAGCGTAGTTACATACGTTCTGGCCATAAGTTGAAACGCCTCCGCCTCCCCATGACATATTAATGGCATCAGCACCATTGTCAGCTGCCCAAATAACTCCATCATAACCTCCAGTCAGGGCTCCTGTCGAACAATTTCCGATTTTAATAGGCATCACGCTAATATTATATCCAATGGAAGCCACACCAAGGTTATTATTGGTCTCCGCTCCAACTGTTCCAGAAACGTGAGAACCATGGAAGCCATCATTGCCTCCGCAAGGTGATGGGTCGTTGTCATTATCTACGACATCGCGACCCGGAACAATCTTATTCACAAGATCGGGGTGATTTACTTGAATCGCATTATCCGTTACAGCAACAACAATGTTTGCATCTCCTGTAGAAATATCCCATGCCTGCGGTGCATTTATTTGATATAAACACCACATACCATTGTTGAAGGAATTGGTAAAATAAGTATCGTTAGGAGTTAAAAAAGTTTTGTGAAGCTCTTTTTTTTCAACGTAGACTACGTCAACTTCTGACTTAACACGCCCAATCAATATATCAGTTTTTTGAATTTCAGAGAACCTAATTTCATAAGTCCGTACCAACTTTTCATCCTTAATATTTGGGTGTAGCTGAACGACCTCATAAATTCCAAACTCTTGGAATATACTTTGTAAGAATGGATTATCCTCGGGTTGAAGAACACCATCAAATGTTTTAAACATATGCCCACCGACAGGGACTTGAAAGATTACTTTACCATCTTGGTAGTCGGGATTGAAATTTTGAGAAAAGGAAAGGAAACTCATGCAAAACAGCATGAGACTAAGACAAGTGTATTTCATGTAGCAATAATTTAGAACCTAAAAATCTTGAAAATCTTTCAATTTATCAACTAAATGAAGGAGTAAATTTGAGAATCGAAACTATATAAGGTGTTATTTTTAATACAAAAAATCCAAAGCGAAAGACACCAAGTATTAAGTAAAAAAGAATACCATAATAAAGGTATTACAAGTAAACTTTTCATTGATATTTTTGTATTAATATTAGATAACCCAACTATTCATAAATGAAAAAGCACAAATTAATTTCGGCGCTAAGGAAAACAGCAAATGATCTCGATGATGGTTGTGAATATGAATGGGGGCACATGGCACGCTGTAACGCAGGCTGTTTGGTCCAAAACCTAATGGACAAAACACAAACCGAGGTCGTAGAGCTGGTCAACGGACATCTTGATGAATGGACGGAGTACGCTGATGCATACTGCAAGGGAACGCACAAATTTATTGATGATCTTTTCCAAGAGCTTGAAGAGTATGGTCTATCTCACGAAGATGTTCTTCATCTAGAAAATCTGTCAGACCCAAAAATAACAAGAACATTTCCTCTAGAAAGCAGGTATCTTCAAAGAAACGATCCAAAGCACGTGAGCATATACATGAGGCGTTTTGCAGAACAGTTAGAAACCGTATCCTAAATATTTAAGGAAAATTCGGTATCATTTTATTGCCTTAATTTCATTAATTTTCAAATCCAAAATACAAGCGAATGAATGTAAAAGAGAAGCGCATTATTGTCACTGGAGGAAGCCTAGGAATAGGAAGAGAAACGGCGAAAAGCTTAATTGATAAAGGAGCTATAGTTCTGGTTACAGGAAGATCGCAAGATCGGCTCGAAAAATCATTTGGAGATCTTGATTGCCAAAGCATAGCATTTGATATTGGAGACACATCAAACATAGTTAAGAATGCAGAAAAATGTTTGGATTTACTAGATGGAAAAGTAGATATCTTGATCAATAATGCAGGAATAGGAGAACGGAAAACAATCGAAGAGCTGACAATTGAAAGTTTTCAGAAAGTATTTAATGTGAATGTATTCGGACTCGCCTTATTTACAAAAGAAATTGTGCCTGCAATGAAAAATAACAATGGAGGTACAATCATAAACATTGGATCGACTGCGAGCCTAAAGGGATATCAAACTGGGAGTATTTATGCTTCATCCAAATTCGCAGTTCGTTGTCTTACGCAATGTTGGCAGGCTGAATTGCGCCCACACAATATTCGGGTATGTCAAATCAATCCGAGTGAAGTAACCACGGCTTTTGGGAATCCAGATAGAATCGAAAGAGATGAAGTACACAATAAGCTAACGTCTAAAGAAATCGCCCATGCGATTACTTCGGCTATTGAAATGGATGAAAGAGGATTTATCAATGAGCTCAACGTATGGGCTACCAATCCATTTTAAGACAAAAATAGAATTGAAAAGCAAAGAATATACCACAATTAGGATACTTTTTTTATAAAATTTTATTCCATAATCGACTTGAATATTATCTTTGCGTTGCAATAAATCGTGTCCTATTCGACACTTCAATCAAATTTTTAAATTAAAACCAATAAAAATGAAAAAGATTTTTTTTACACTACTTCTAGGTGGACTCGTTGTTTCTTGTGGAAACAATTCAGCAACAGGAAATGAAGAGGCCACGGGGAATGCTGAGACAGCGACCGAAAACACAGACATAAAAGCAACATATGAAGCAAATGTGGCAAGCTTCGAAAAGCTTTGCAAAGCATGGGGGGAGCAAGACCTTGAAGGTGCTTTAAACTTGATGGCTGATGACTTCATGGAAAGAGGAACAGGTCTTGGTGAACCTGACCGTACTAAAGAGGAGTGGAAAGCAAATAATGAAGCGATGATGAGTATAATGAAGCCTACATTAAAACAAGCCATATTCCTTCCTGGAGTGGACACAACAACACTAGCTATGGACGGTTCGGTTAGATACTATGGTACTTGGAATTTCGCCTCTGGAGAAAAGAATCTAGACTGTAAAGTCTACGGAAGTGCAGATTTCAATGATGAAGGTTTGATGACAACCCTTACACATTATGCAGATTTCGGTGCAACAATGATGCAAATATTACCAGAGGAGGTGGTTGCACAAATGATGGGAGGTAAATAATCCCTGATGAACAATAATTTTGAAAGGGGCTTCGGCCCTTTTTTTTTGCCAAAAAATTCAATTTCACAACACTTATTCAAAACAAAATCGCTAGTGCCTTGACATGTAATGCCTTTTTAGTACTTTAAGGTTTATGAAAAAGATTTTAATCCTTGTAATTCCCATTTTATTTCTTTCATCATGTGTTGTTTATTACAAAACAGAGGATGTCCGCAAAACCATTGTCTCCAATGTAAATACTGCAAAAGAAAACCAATCCTCAACAGATAACGACTATAGAGATAAATTAGATGCCTATCAATGGCTGGAGGGATATATTTTAAATAAAAATTTAGAACCCTTTAAATCAATTACAAAGCATAAAAACGAGATGTCTAAATCATATGAAGCACTACGTTTAAAAACAGATGAAATAAAAGCATTACAATTCACTTTTGAGAGTCTCGCTAAGGGGAAGAAAAAAATCAAATCTGATGAGGAAATATGGCAGGACTTTAAGGAAATCAAAAAAAACATGAAAAGGATCAGCGCTGAAATTGATCGGTTAAATCCAAAATACGCAGCTGCATCTAATGCACTAGGTAATGCTATTTCTAACAGCCATTTTAAAATTCTAAATAAGAACGAGTTGAAAACGAATATCGAAAATAATATATCGCAGCTACGCGAATCCTCAGAAAGCACAAGAATAAAAATAACCCGCTACAGAAGAGAGCTGGATAATGCAAAAAATAAAATTGCTGACAGCACCTACACACAAAGAAGTGAGATGCTTAATCAGATGGATCAATTGCTTTCAGGGACAGAGAATACACAAACTGATATCCAAAGCGCCTTAGCTGAACTCCTAAAACCTCTTATGCTTCGCTCTAGAAATGAAATATGGACCGGTAAAAACACAACGACCCAAAAAAACATACAAATAATACAAGACGGTATTTCACAAATAAAGGAGACACAAGCTTTATTTAATAAACTAGCTTCTTCACTAAACGAGAACACGGGAGAATAATATAATGACCTTTTGTCACTATTTCCATGTGTTACACGCTAAGTGCTTACACGTATATTATAAAATTTACCAAAATAATACCTTTTGCAACGAGAAATCAGATGTAATTTTCCAAGGATTATATACGGAAATAAAAATGAACATTACACAGATTAATAAAGCCATTAGAAGCTACGTTAAGCCACTCAAAAAAGATAGAGCTTGGGTCATTGAGCAAGTGGAACGAGAAAAAAACTATTGGGTAAGTCTTCTTAGCGAAATGTCACAAGAAGAGGTTTATGCTTGTGCGCGGGAAATAAACATTCAACCTGAATTTAGCGATATAAAAAAAGCAGATCTAGCGAGCGTAAAGAAAAATATTGTATCCATAAAGGGTTACGAGACAAATCACGCCTACTACAAAAGATACCCTCACCTATTTGGTAAATAAGCATGTATCAAATATTGATTTAGTGCATTTACCTCAATAAAGAAAAAAACCCAGCAATACTTTGTATTACTAGGTTTTAGAAGTGGTCCCACAAGGGCTCGAACCTTGGACCCCCTGATTATGAGTCAGGTGCTCTAACCAACTGAGCTATAGGACCCGATGGAAATCCATCATAGAGGGTGCAAAAATAATAAAATATTCAGTTAATACTAATCTTCTTTTCCGAAGTTGTCGTACAAATACAGCGGTAATGCAAGAGAAAAACCTACCATAAATAAACAGACGATATACTTTGTGATCTTTAGCTGCTCTGTTCTCCATTTGTGAATGAGAAAGACGGAAAAAGCACTGGCAGCGACAGTAATATCCATTGAAATCATGGCCATGGGATGTGTCGCGAAGAGCTGCGAAAAGAAACCATCCATGCTTCCGTTGTTTTCAATTAAAAAATTGATAAGGTGGTAATACGGCAAAACAATACCGAGAATACATAAAACAAGATATACCTTTTTCATAATTGATTTAATTTAAAAGTGAAGATAGCTAGGATTTTTTAGCCCGCGCTTGTATCAGGAACCAGCACAAAGTACCAAACATGATTGACGCAAAAAGAAGATGCGCCGTTCGGACCAAGCCCGGCATATCCACATGCGCCAACAAGACACCAGAAAAAAGCTCAATAGCTAGAACAAAGAAAGATAAACGTATTGCACCAAAACGATGACCTTTTTCATTTATCCAAAAAACCACGCAAAGTAAAATCAAGACAAGCCAAGAGAAACTTCTATGAATGTAAAAAGGAAGTCCTACCCCTTCTGTCCATTCGCTTTGCCCTACTCCTTTTTTGATCAGTAAATCAATTGACTCCCTAACCTGTGTGCCCAAAAACATCTGGTAAAATGTGATGATAAAAATCAACCAAAGCATAATAAGCATCCATTTGGGAAGCGCAAAGCGATGGAGTATGTTTTGCCTATCGGTTGCTAACACAATAAAATAGATTTGTATCCCAATAATTAAGAGCGCCATAAACATGTGTATCGTTATCGTCCAGGGCACGAGATTGGTCGCAACAACAATGGAACCAAACCATGCCTGAAAAGCCATTAGAATCAAATTAATACCGCTTATCCATAAAAGCTTTGATTTCCTGTAAGACAAAACCAACCAAAAGAAAACCAAAAGCATTGCGTTTCCTGCCAAGAAGCCAAACAAACGGTTTACATACTCAATCCATGTTTTTGTGGCGTTAAAGGGTTCTTCTTTGTAGACAGAAGGATCATTTTTCAGTAGCGTTGCGGTTTCCTCTAAACCAATAGCTGAAAGCACCTTAGTGAATTTGTCTACCTTTTTGCTTCGCTTTTCAAGGTAGGCCTCTCTGTAATCTGAGGGAAGCGCATCTGCTGTGGTAGGTGGAATCCATTCACCGAAGCATTTTGGCCAATCTGGACATCCCATTCCGCTTCCTGTGATTCGCACGAAACTACCGGCAATCACAACCAAATAGATGAGGATCAGCACAGCCCAATTGAAGCGAATAAAACGTTTAGAAAAAGTCATGACTCAAAGTTACCGAAACCTTTCTTGTTTAAACCACATCAATTAAGTTTTGTTTAAGCGCAAGAAACATTCCCAAAATACGTTAGGAAGCCTTATCTTTGTTTTTTGCAATCTCATGAACAACGCATCCCTAACAGCTATATCTCCAATAGATGGAAGATACCATTCAAAAACCAAAGCCCTACAGGCGTATTACTCTGAGTATGGATTAATTCGTTACCGAGTGCTCGTGGAAGTTGAGTATTTTATTGCCCTAGCAGTGCTTCCTCTTCCTTCATTAAAAGACTTTCCCGCAAATCAAATAGAGGCTTTGCGTGACCTATACCGTAATTTTTCTGAGGATGACGCACTTTGGATAAAGGAAACGGAAAAAACCACAAACCATGATGTAAAGGCTGTGGAGTATTTCTTGAAAGAAAAAATGACGGATCTTGGTCTAGAACGCTATTTAGAGTTCATTCATTTTGGACTGACATCACAGGATATTAATAATACAGCAGTTCCACTATCACTAAAAGAGGGAATCAATGCGGTTTACCTTCCCCTATTGAATGATGTGATAGCGAAAATTAAAGAACTCGAAACAGAATGGAAGGATGTACCTATGCTAGCACGGACACACGGACAGGCTGCATCGCCTACACGATTGGGTAAAGAGCTCAAAGTTTTTAGAGAAAGACTTGAGCTGCAAAAAGCAACTCTTGTTGCCGTTCCTTTTTCAGCAAAATTTGGTGGAGCAACAGGTAATTTTAATGCCCATTTCGTGGCCTACCCAGAAATTAACTGGGTGAGCTTCTCGAATAATTTCGTCAATGAAACTTTAGGTCTTCACAGAAGCCAAACCACCACACAAATAGAACATTATGACCATGCCGCTGGTCTTTTTGATGCACTAAAACGTATAAATACCATACTTATTGATTTAGATCGTGACATCTGGACCTATGTATCCATGGATTACTTCAAGCAAAAATTAAAAAAAGGAGAGATTGGTTCATCTGCAATGCCTCATAAGGTAAATCCTATTGACTTTGAAAACTCTGAAGGAAACCTTGGTATTGCAAATGCTTTGTATGAGCATCTATCGGCCAAGCTACCAATATCCAGACTCCAGCGTGACCTTACAGATTCGACGGTCTTAAGAACTATAGGTGTACCACTTGCGCATTCAGTGATTGCATTCCAATCTAGCCTTAAGGGCCTCGGAAAGCTTGTATTAAATGAAGCTGCAATCGCAACAGAACTTGAAAACAACTGGGCAGTTGTTGCCGAGGCAATTCAAACGGTGCTAAGACGAGAAGGTTTTGAAAAACCATATGAAGCACTAAAAGGACTTACAAGAACACACGATAAAGTGACTAAAGCATCTGTACATGCCTTCATAGACACCCTTGAAATTACCCCAAAGCTAAAAGAAGAATTAAAGAAGATTGAACCTTCGACGTATCTTGGTATACAATTGGTAGGTAAATAAATATGTTATATAAAGTTATAATATCATTTATTGTATTTAATATATTGTATTTCAACGTATTATCACAAAGTGATTTTAGCAATAATGCCTTTGATCTCGAATGGGGTGCACTAGAAAGATCCCCGGGATCACTTCTTGAAATATTACCAAAAAACAATGCGGATTTTTACTCATTACGATGGTCCGGTGGACGTGCATTTGGTACCTATAGAATTGTAGAGCATCAAAAGCTTCAGCAGGTAAATCAAGGCCGAATCAAACAAGTTGCGCAATCTGGTATCGCGAACTTTGAAACTTCCTATTACGTTGGAGATAAGCTATATGTATTCTTATCCGATAAGGTTAACGGTGAGTTGGTATTATATGCCCAACCATACTCTCAAGAATTGACGCCAGATGGATCATCTGTTGTTATAGCCAAATACAACAATGATAAGATGAATGCAAAACCAAATTTTGGTGTCATTTCTTCAGAAAACAAAGAATACATTGGTGTCGTTTGGGAGATACCTGGAAGAAAAACCATAAGTGATGCCTACGGTTACGTTATTCTAGATGAATATTTAAACATACTGAACGAAGGTGCTTATAACATCCCGCTTAACGGGAACCTAACAAGTATCAATGAACATCATGTCTCGAATACGGGTGATTATTTTTTAAGTTTAACTGAACACAAGAGACCAAACGATAAGATTTTCAGTAAAGATTACGACAATTTCAAGGCGCTTCACGTGTATAAAATAAAAGAAGATAATCTTACTGAATTCTCTCTAAACATTGAGGATAAGCGCATTGATGATATAAAAATGTCTTCTAATGACGACGGTATGTTCACATTGTCTGGTGTATATGGGAGCTCTGAAATCAAACAAAACCGCAGAAAGCACCTGGTTGAAGGGATATTTGTCATACGTATTGATACAGACCTAGACTCAATGATTTTTCAAGGCTTTATTCCTTTCAGAAAAGAATTCATCAGCATGAATTTCAATGAAAAAAGCACCTTACGTTCAAGAAGAAAGCGCAACCGGGAGCAAGAGCTCTATAATTATAAAATCAGAGATATATTCACCTTAAACGATGGTTCGCTTGTGGGGTCAATAGAGCAATACTATATCTTTGAAAGAAGTAGCTATGATAGTAGGACCGGTCTCACCTCAACTATTTACTACTATTATTATGATGACATTATTGCATTTAAAATAGGCCACGATAAAGCATTTGATTGGCAGAAAAAAATAAATAAATCACAAATATCTACCAACGACGGAGGTCCATTTTCCTCGTATAGCTCTTTTACTGATGGGCGCCAGCTATATTTTATATTCAATGACAACCTAAAAAACTATAATGAAGAAGGTAAGTTTATACAGAACAATGGAGAATGCTACCCTTTTAATTTATCTAGGAGAAAAAATATTGCTGCAATTACCGCTGTTGATATAGCTTCAGGAGCATTATCGCGTAATATGCTATTCTCTCGTAAAGAGCTCAAATCAATTGTTGTACCTAAGATGTTTAAGCTAGACCACTCACAAAACAGACTGCTCCTATACGCCCTACTAGGCGGTAAAGAACGTTTCGGTACACTGAAAATTATAAACTAATTGTATATGAGACTACTTAGAGGAATCTTATTACTTCAAGTTATGCTTTCGGCTTGCCAACATGAAACAAATAAAGATATAGCGCAGGAGCCCAATTTAATGTCAATTGAGAACCATTCATACGCCAATGTAGCAGACATACATACGACACATTTACATTTAGATTTAACCGTAAATTTTCAAAACAAACAGCTAAAAGGTGTCGTAAGACATGAAATGAAAAATAGCGGAACAAAAGAAGCTATATTTGATGTTAGTGGCCTTAAAATTAATAAAGTAACATTAGGTATTAAAACTAAAGAATTAAATACAAAATACGAGCTAAGAGGCGCAAAAGACCCTGTTTTAGGTCAAGCGCTTTGGGTTGAAATCACCCCTGAAACAAAGCAGGTAAATATCTATTACGAAACGACAGAAAAGTCTGAGGCACTAGATTGGCTAGACTCAGCGCTGACGAGCTCAAAAAGCAAACCTTTCCTATATACCCAAGGCCAAGCCATTTTAACAAGAACATGGATTCCGATACAAGATGTTCCTTCAAATAGAATTACATATAGTGCGGAACTAAAAGTGCCGAAAGATTTAATGGCCGTAATGAGCGCATCAAACCCAAAGGAGAAAAACAGCCTAGGGGAATACCAATTTGAGATGAAGCAACCAATTCCATGTTACTTAATTGCGCTCGCAGTGGGTGATTTGGTTTATGGTGAGCTTAGTCATAATACAGGTGTTTATTGTGAGCCTGAGCTGCTTAAAGAAAGCATGTATGAGTTTGTGGACTTACCAGACATGATGAATGCAGCTGAAAAACTCTATGGCAGCTATGCATGGGACCAATATGACCTACTTATTCTTCCCTACTCCTTTCCTTTTGGCGGAATGGAGAACCCTAGACTAACTTTCGCTAACCCAACATTAATTGCAGGAGACAGGAGCTTGGTATCCGTCATCGCACATGAATTAGCCCATTCGTGGTCCGGCAACTTAGTCACCAATGAAACCTGGAATGATTTCTGGCTCAATGAGGGCTTCACTGTCTATTTCGAAAACAGAATCATGGAGGAAATCATTGGAAAAAAGGGAGCTGATAACCTTGCACTTGTTGAATTCTTCGAGCTCGAGGAAGAAATGGAACGTATTATTGAAGGTACACATCCTGAGGATGGACACCTTTTTCTTGACCTTAAAGATCGAAACCCGGACGACGGCATGACCGATGTGGCTTACGTCAAGGGAGCGTTTTTTCTAAAAACACTAGAAGCTGCAGTAGGAAGAGAGAAAATGGATAACTTCTTAGAAGGGTATTTTGATCATTTCAAATTCACTTCAGTCAATACTGCAGATTTTGTAGACTACCTAAATCAAGAATTACTGGAGAAATATAATATTGATTTTAATTACAAGGAATGGATTTATGACAAAGGGATTCCTGAGAACTGTCATAAAATCGAGTCTAATAGCTTCAAGCATATGGAAGATATGGCAAAGCGCTTCTCACAGGGAGAAGACATATTTTCCAATGAAATAAAATCACCAGTTAATAAAAGAGCTAGTTTAAAGAGAGAAATGCACTCTGTCCAAGAGTGGCTTACCTTTATCAGGTTTTTACCTTCCGTGCTTAGCGAACAGCAAATGACTACTCTTGACGAGAATCTAAAGTTTACGGCTTGGACAAATGCAGAAATTCAATTTGAATGGTTTATGAAAGCTATTTCATCAGATTATTCCGCAGCATACCCTGCAATAGAATCATTTTTAAGCAAGGTGGGTAGAAGGAAGTTTATTTTACCACTGTACAAACAATTATATTCATACAAACATTCAAAAAAGATGGCATTAGATTGGTTTGAAGAATTTAAGGATAATTACCATGCTGTTTCCAGCAATTCAATTGATGCGGCCTTAGAAATAAGAAAATAAGCTTAATTCGCAACCTCGCTCATAAACCGTATTCTCATCAACCTCAACTCCTCTTCTGAATACAGACCATCAAATTCCTTGTATGCATCAATTATATCATCAGTTTCAGCCTCATTGAAATAATCAAAAACCTCATCTTGACTGTCCTCATCTAATACGTCATTGAGATAATAATTAATATTTACGCGCGTACCTGAAGAGACGACGGTCTCTATTTCTAACAATAAATCATCAAATGTCTTGCCTTGAGATTGGGCGATATCCTCTAAAGGAAGCTTTCTGTCGATATTTTGAATCAACTGAACCTTTAGCTGAGACTTATTCACAAGTGTTTTCACCATAATATCTTGTGGCCGTTCAATATCATTCTTTTCTACATAATCCGCAATAAATGCCACAAAGGGCTTACCATATCTCTGAGCTTTCCCATTACCGACACCCTGTACATTGGTAAGCTCTTCCATGGTTACGGGGTATTGAAAACACATATCCTTTAAGGAAGGTTCTTGAAAAATAACAAAAGGAGGAATGTTTCTTTCCTTTGAAATTGACTTTCGTAAATCTAAAAGAAGCTGATACAAAACATCATCAAATGCAGCACCTTTTGCACTCCCTGAAACAATTGATTCGGCATCATCAGTATTGGAGAAATCATGCTCCTTGAGTAATATGAATGATGCAGGCTTCTTAATGAACGCATGTCCTTCTTCTGTTAAGCGAAGTACTCCAAAGGATTCGATATCCTTTGTTAAAAGGCCCGCGACGGTTGCCTGGCGCAAAACCGCATTCCAAAAATGCTCATCACGTTCCTTTCCCAATCCAAAACCTTCTAGCTGATCATGCTTATATGCCTTAATATCAGGAGTTATTGTTCCAGATAAAAACGCACAAATATGCTTGGCTTTCTGGGTTTCATCGAGAGACAAAACGGAGCTTAGTAAAAGCTGCATATACGCTTTACCCTCCATACGGTCACGAGGGTTTTTACAGTTATCACACTTCTCATTGCAGCCTTTTTCATCAAAAGACTCCCCAAAATAGTGCAATATAAATTTCCGCCTACAAACCGATGTTTCAGAATAAGAAACAATCTCATTGAGTAATTGTCTTCCTATTTCTTGCTCCGTAATCGGTTTCCCTTGTAAAAACTTCTCTAGTTTCTCTATATCCTTGTAACTATAAAAAGCAAGACACTCACCTACACCACCATCTCTACCTGCCCTACCTGTTTCTTGGTAATAGCTTTCTAGAGACTTAGAAATATCGTGGTGAATCACAAAACGAACATCAGGCTTGTCAATACCCATACCAAAGGCAATTGTAGCCACAATAACATCAGCCTCTTCCATCAAGAACATATCTTGATGTTTGGCCCTAATATTACCTTCTAATCCAGCATGATAGGGTAAAGCATTAATTCCATTGATCTGAAGTAGCTCGGCAATCTGCTCAACTTTTTTACGACTTAAACAATACACAATACCGCTTTCACCTTCGCGAGTTTTGATGTAGCGAATGATTTGCTTCTCTACCTCTCTTTTCGGACGAATCTCATAATATAAATTGTCTCGATTGAAAGATGATTTATAAACTACCGCATCCAGCATATTCAAATTTTTCTGAATATCATGCTGAACTTTTGGCGTAGCGGTTGCGGTCAACGCAATGATAGGAACCTTTGATATCTTTTCAAAAATCTCTCTCAATCTTCTGTACTCTGGACGAAAATCATGCCCCCATTCAGAAATACAATGTGCCTCATCAATAGCAAAAAATGAAATATTTACGGAGGTCAAGAATTCTATATTATCCTTTTTAGTAAGAGATTCAGGAGCTACATATAACATCTTAGTTTTTCCTTCACGAATATCGGACTTGACGTTTTGAATTTCAGTTTTACTCAATGAAGAATTCATGAAATGGGCAACATGCTCATCATTAGTCAAGCTTCGAATGGCATCCACCTGGTTTTTCATTAGAGCAATCAACGGAGAAACTATAACGGATGTTCCTGGAAGTAAAAAAGATGGTAGCTGGTAGCACAATGACTTACCACCACCTGTGGGCATAATTACAAAGGTGTTTTGCTTTTGAAGAAGATTCTCAATAATCTCTTCTTGACTTCCTTTAAATTTATCGAAACCAAAATAACTTCTTAGGGATTCCTTTAAGTTATACTTGCTCATTATTTTCTTTTCATTTTGAAAACAGGTATCTAATTAACCTGTACGCATATTAAATATACGAAATTTTCTTATTAAAGAGTTTAACGAGAATTCAGACTTACATTGCTTGATTCAATGACACAACCTCTTGAACATTTGGAAGATGCTGCTTCAATAAAGTCTCGATACCTCCCTTGAGCGTTGCTGTTGAAGATGGGCATCCAGCGCATGAACCTTTCATTTTCACGATAACTTTTCCTTTATCATAGCCGACATAATCAATCGCTCCTCCGTCATTTTCTACTGCAGGTCTGACATATTGATCAAGTAATGCACTAATTTTCTCATCGTATTCACTTTCCTCAAGCTTGGGTACTTCAATAGAAGATTCATCTTCTTCCATTATAGGATCCTGGCTTTTAAGGAGGATCTCTTTACAATTCGAAATCCACTCACGAATAAAATCTCGGAGTTGCATCGTGATAAAATCCCAAGAGACATTATCTGTTTTGGTTACAGTCACAAAATTAGCTGCCAAAAAAACACCATCAACAAAGGGGAACTTAAATAGTTCTTCTGCTAATGGAGAATAACCTTTAGTTTGCGCTTGAGTTGTAAAATTCGCAGACTCGCCCGAAGGCAAAATGTATTTATTTGCCACAAACTTCATAGTAGAGGGATTTGGCGTAATCTCGGAATAAAGGGTAACGGGAATTTTCATTCAGTATTCATTTTTATAAAGGTAAGCACAACAGATTAAATATTGTATAATTTGAATAAATTATCAACGCGGTTGATGTGCAGGCTGCAAAAGATCTAAAACTGTCTTTACAGGCGTGAACGTTTCAGAAGGAATTTCAATAAAAATGGTGTTCCATGAGAACATAGCACCATTCCATAATCCTGGTTTTTCAATAAATGAAACCTCTTCGCCTTCAAAGTTTTTATGCACAACAAAGTACTGATCATCATTTGAGAACTTTGTTAGGTCAATTTTTTTTTCATCAAAATCATACGTATCCATTGCCATCATAACAGGATTAAAATGCGTACTTGAATTAAAAATCCGTTTTTGCTCTTCTCCAGTAATCTGAACACCCTCAACAATCTGTTTGCTTACATTTCCATTGTGCTCAACATAAAATGGACCTCCGCCGGCCTTGCCTTCATTTAAAACCATTCCACATATGCGAAGAGGTCTATTGACCAATTGTTTTAAAAACCCATTGTCTTTCGAGGCTTCGATATCTTCGTCAGAAAATAAATCAAATTGTTTGCTAACTGATTTTAATTTTTGGTAATCAAGGTCCTCATGAATTGATCTAAGCTCATTTTTGACCTTATGAAGTATTCCACATAAAACACGCCAAACCTTTATACCAGGCTCTGCCCTACTTCCATGCTGAACATTATCGATGTTCTTAACCAATAAATACTGCTCCTTAAGCTTATTTATGTTCGTCAACAAAGCACCATGACCTGAAGGCCTCCGAAGGTATGTATTATTATGACTCATAAGAGGCTCATTTTGCTGGTCAAAAACATAAGCGTCCGTCTCTGGATCTTGAAAAGAAAAATCTACCTCAAGCCCCTTTTTATTTTCGGACTTGAAATTATAAAGCGCTTTTTGAAAGGCTTCTTCATGGGTATCCTGAATCGTAAAATGAAAATTAACCGTCTTATCAGTCAAGGAAATACCTTGACTTAAATGCTCATAAAAAGCAGAACTATGTCTCTCATCGTATGAGTGAAAGGGGACTAATCCCTTTGGCAAGGATCCTAACCCAACTCCATTCTGTTTATTCGTTAATATGAAATCAATGAGCTCTTTATGCGAATGAAATGATATAAGCTGGTCCTTTTGTGCTTGATTTAAAGATTTATAAAAGGAAAAATCCTTTAATCTATTTATAAAATCATTTGTTTTATTGGCTTTTTCCGGTTTACTGCTGGCAAGCTCCACTTGTAAGAAATCAAACATTCGAGAACCCGAACCGGAGGCGGGAATAAAAAAGCACAATGGGGCCGATATTTCATGAAATCTATTTTCATAATAGGCTTGTTGTGTTGTGTTCAATTTTAAAATACCATTTCCTTTAGTACAAGGAGCTATTATTTTTAATTTTGGGCCAGCGCCGCTTACTTTAGCTTTCTGTAAATTAAGCGCATCTTGATAATGGTTATTTGGCATTAACTAAAACTTATGAAAATCGTCTTCGAATATATTAAATATAGATGGAATGCAAAGACTCTACATGGTATTCATTCTCCATTTGTATTCAATTTCATGAAGGAAAGCGCTCAAGTATATCCTGTGAAAAAGGATTTAAATACAATCCAAAGCTTTGCCATAAATCAAAACAACAACAAAACACTGAATATTCAAGACCATGGTGCGAAATCAAAGAAGCTAAAAACACAAAGGTCAATTGTTCAGATATTCAAGACAAGTTCGTCTTTTGGTAGCTACGGAATCCTTTTGTTTAGAATTTGTAATCATTTCAAACCCAAAAACATTTTAGAGCTTGGAACTTCTCTAGGAATGGGAACTTTATACATGCACCTAGCAAACCCGAAAAGTAAATTGATTAGTATCGAAGGCTGCCCCGAAACCTATTCGATTGCTAAGGAAAACTTAAAACCCTATCCTGTCGAGCTAATCAATAATACCTTTAAAAATGTAATTGAGACATTTTCAGAAGAAAAATTTGATCTTATTTTTATCGATGGGCATCACGATGGAAAAGCTTTACTAGAATATCTAGACGCTTTGAATCCATTTACCCATGCAGATACAATCTTCGTTTTAGATGACATTCGATGGAGCAATTCCATGAGAGATAGCTGGGCAAAACTGAACGCATCAGACATCTATCATTTGAGCATAGACTTCTTTAGAATGGGCGTTTTGGTCAAAAGGCCCCAACAGGTGAAAGAAAACTTTGTTTTGAGGTTTAAAAAGTAACGAAAAGACCATCGAGTAAATCGGGACTCTCTTGAACCGTTGGAATCAAGAACTTAATCGTTTCAGTCGCATTATCTTTTGCGGCTGTGAAATCAGATCTTGATGCTTCAAACTCAAGTGCTATAAAATCCTCGTGGATTCTGCCACCTTCAATAAACTCCTCAGAAATTAAGTCGTCAATGACTACTATTGTTTCCTGAGGATCGATTGGGATATCAACTTTAGGCGTTAAAATCAATTCAGTTTTAAGTACATTATTCTCTCGTCCCTTATCACCCATTTTTTTTTCATCAAGCATTGAATTTTCGTCAATTTCCGAATCTATGGCCTCTTCCTCATCTTCAATCAATAATTTATTTTCATTTTTTGCAAGCTGAACAGTTTTAGTATTATTGAAATCCATTAGCTCCAAAACCAGATAAGAACCTATGAACAAAACAAGAACCATAGCCAGCTGTATGCCTGGGCGATTCATAATAGGTTTTAATGGCGGGAATAGAAAGTTGATCCAACCTCCTCCTCTTGAGGCATAGACCTCGGCGAACTCTTCATCGAGTCGTTTCTTTACTTTACGGGAATCAAAAAGATCCGGCTCAGAATCCAAAGCGCTCAATTCTTTCATTAGCTGCCTGGCCTCTTCAAATTCAGATTGATTTGTACAAAGCTCTTTAAGCATCTCTTTTTCATCCACGGTTAGCGCATCATAATCCGTTTTTGCTAATAATTCTATATATTTCTCCTCCATATCTTATTGGTATATTGGGTTAAATTCTTTTAAAGCACTTGCTAGCGTTTTTGTTGCATAAAACAACCTAGATTTTACAGTCCCTTCATTAATTTCAAGCGCCTCAGCAATTTCTTTCATTGAAAAACCGTCAAAATGCCTCAATACAAAGACACTTTTATGCTTTTCATCCATTTCCTCTAGCTGTGCTTGAAGCCGATCACTAAAACGCTTTTCATGAACCGTTTTTAACGTATCTTCATGAGACTTTAAAAATTCAGCTGGCTCAAGGTCGGATTTCACATTCTTTCGAACAGCCATTCGTTTATACTCATTCTTACACATGTTTGATGCGACAGAATAGACCCAGGTTCGAAAAGAACGGCTGGTATCAAAATATTCAGGTTTTCGTATTATTTTCGCAAATAGGTCATGCACCATATCCTCACACTTTTCATTGTCTCGTGCCAATAGCTTCATGAAATAACCGAATAGTGGCTGAGAATAGCGCTTATACACCTCATCAAAAGCGCGTTTATCACCCTTGCCGAGCATAACCATAAGCTCCTCGTCCAATAACTTTGAATATTGCGGTTTAAAAATTCTCATCTCAGTGTTGGTCAGAAATTACCTTTTTGTTTTTCTGAGGTTTTATTTTATTTGGAACTGCTATATATGGAGTCGCTCGCTTCTGCGCTTCGTATCGCTCTAAAAGCTTTTGAGCCGGCAAATAGTTTCTTGCGTAGTTCTTGGCCTGCTTACTTTTATGGACCGTTAAGTTTCTCTTGTTCAACTTTGATACCCAAAGCTTTTCAAGATCAGATAGACATAGGTCCTTTTGAGCTCCTGTGATAAGCACCAAGCCATAAGGAACAGCATAGGACGAAATCCGCTTTAAATAATCGATTGGAAGGGTAAGAGAAATGGCAATCTTTTTTTCTGAATTAAGGGCACAGAATTTTTTAAAATAATCAGTATCAATTTGATTAGAAGAAGGAAATAAAACTCCCTTTTGTTGCAATATATCTCTATATTCCGAACTGCGCAGTAAATCCAAAGAAACCAGCAGCGGTTTTTGACCATAAGCACTACCATTTAGCTGATGATAAAGAACACCATAAGAATCTTTTACCCCATGTGTTACAAGAATATCATTTCCTCTACTTGAAGCCAAAACATCCTCGGCATAATCTAAAGTTTCAATATCAAGGGTTTGGTTGGTCTTCAATTTATTCAAATATTTCTTGGTGGAAACTGTATCACCCTTCACGCATTCATTGGCTATTCTTTGAAGCACTACGCGCTGATCATCGGGTCGCATAGCTTCCGCTTGATTAAGAAACATTTCATTGGCTGTATTATAATTCCCAAGCATATAGTTGTAAAGGTTATACTCAAAACTTGCCGCCTCATCCTCTTCGATTTTTTTCAGGGCAACCTCCATCCGTTTTTGACTTTGAGGTGATATCATCCTAGAATTTGATTGCCTTCTAGATTGTTTGTATTCCATATCAAAGAGTTGTGACGATTGAATGGATTGAGACCTGTAACCCTGCTGTTTTGATATTACATCGCCCAATTTTCCCTTTCTATTGCTAACGGCACCTGGAACCATCTTTGTTGCCTTGAATTGTTTTACAGAATCAAGTGATTCATTTTTCTTTACCTCAACTTCATTGAGCGTATTGCTAGAATTTATGAGTTCATTGTTTTCATTTACATTTTCAGGTATTTGAGCTAATATGGCACCTGACAAAAAAGAAATAATAACAGATAAAAGTATCTTCATAATATTGACTTAATATACCCGAGTACAACTATTGCACCAAAAGGTTCATGACTTAAATGTAATCATAACTCATTTCGCATCAAATTTTGGAAAGGAAACCAATATTTCAACAGAAATATCGTTATTTGCCTATGCGATATTTAACCTTCGTTATCTCTTCCATGGTAATTGTAGTGCTGCTACTTACCAACCAAAGTTGCAGAAAGGATAGCTTTACCACAACTGGCAATCTAGAATTCTCATTGGATACCCTAGTATTTGATACTGTATTTACCACAATTGGTTCGACGACTGAACAATTCAAAATATATAACACAAACAATAAAAATATTTTAATTGAAGAAGTACAACTCATGGGCGGAGATGACTCACCCTTTCGTCTGAACCTGGACGGAATTAGTGGAATCTCTCATGAAAACATAAACATGGTGGGTAACGACAGCCTTTACATGTTTGTCGAAGTAACACTGGATATAAATAATCAAATCTCTCCTTTAGTTATCGAGGATTCAATTCGTTTTAGAACAAACGGCCTTGATCAATATGTTAATCTCGCAGTTTGGGGACAGGATGCATACTTCCATTACCAAGATCAAGCTCAAGGTATTTGGCCGGCTGACAAGCCCCACGTTATTTATGGATATAGCCTAGTGGATTCGGCCCAAACCCTAACCATAGAAGCCGGAACACAGGTTCATTTGCACAAGAATGCATTGTTATATGTTTACAAAGGGTCACTTCAGGTCAATGGGTTTCTCGACAATGAGGTGGTTTTTCAAGGAGATCGATTAGAACCACTCTATGACAATGTTCCCGGACAATATTACGGCATTTACTTTAATCAAGCTCAGCCCTCAATCATTGATTATGCAATTATCAAAAATGGTACATCAGGCATACATGTCTACAGCGAAGAAGACAATATAGGAGATTATGCAGTTACTGTCAAAAACAGTAAAATCTTCAACCATTCAAGCTATGGTATATTTCTTTTTGATGGGGCCTCTATGAAAGGAGAGAACCTACTTGTTTCAAAAAACGGTTATCATTCTCTTCTTTTTTTAAAAGGTGGAAGGTTTAACTTTAATCATTGCAATTTTATGGGCTATGGCAATGCCCAATCTCCTGCTATTGGTATTCGGAATTACTACGATGATCCAACTGTAGGTTCAGATATAACCGAAGGAGTGCTCTACAATAGTGTAATCTCTGGAAATTTAGAAACGGAAATTGTTATGGATACAATTCAAAACTTTAGTGGCCAGCTAAATTTTGACATACAGCATTGTTTTTTACAAGCAGAGGAAGAATACCAGGATTCATTTTATGAAAATTGTATTTGGCGTATTGAACTAGATAATTTTATGCTTCCTGGCTTTAATAATATCTCTGAATTTGATTTCGGCTTTTCCAATAGCTCTGTTCTCCAAGGAGCAGGTTTTGGCACAGCTCTTTTCACAGACATATTAGGAAACTTCAGAAACAACCCTCCTGATATAGGGGCAATTGAACAGAATTAAGTAAAAACGTAACCACGGCGTTTTCATTAGCCACAAAAAAAAGCGCCCTCAGGCGCTTTTCAATATCATGAATTCTATCAAAATGATTTAGCTAACAGCATTTGCGTTCATATTATCTAACACTGCCATGACACTTTTTACAGCGTCAACAGATTCACTAAGTAATGCTTTTTCATCCTCATTCAAATCAAGCTCAATAATTTTCTCAATTCCATTTTTACCAAGAATCACTGGAACACCAAGATAAATATCGTTTAAACCATATTCGCCTTGCAACCATGTACAAACAGGGAATATTCTTCTTTGGTCTCTAACAATAGCCTCTACCATTTGTGCCGCAGAAGCTCCAGGTGCATACCATGCAGAAGTTCCAAGAAGTTTTACAATTTCTCCACCACCAAATTTCGTTCTTTCGATGATTTCATTAAGCTTTTCTTCCTCAATCAATTCAGTTACTGGAATACCACCGACAGTCGTATATCTTGGAAGAGGCACCATAGTATCTCCATGACCACCCATTAAAACTGCTTGGATATCCTTTGGAGAAACATTCAATTCAGTTGCAAGGAAAGCTCTATATCTTGCAGTGTCAAGAACACCAGCCATACCAAATACTCGGCTTGATGGAAAGTTTGCACTCAAATATGCGCAGTACGTCATTACATCCAAAGGATTAGATACGACAATGATTTTTGCATTTGGTGAATACTTTACAATATTTTCTGTTACTGACTTTACAATCCCAGCATTTGTAGCAATTAAATCGTCTCGGGACATACCAGGTTTTCTTGGTAATCCAGATGTAATTACTACAACTTCAGAGTCTTTAGTCATTTCATAGTTATTTGTAGATCCAATTGTCTTAGAATCATACAAATTAACTGGAGAAGTTTCCCAAATGTCAAGTGCTTTACCTTCGGCAAAACCTTCTTTAATGTCAAGTAAGACAATTTCATTTGCGATTTCCCTTTGGGCTAAAACATCTGCGCAAGTTGCTCCAACGTTTCCAGCTCCTACTACCGTTACTTTCATTTGTATTTATTTATTTATTAAATATCGACACGAAAATAATACATTTAATAGAAAATCGTTTTATTTACGATTGATTTATTTGCATTTGGAGGCAACGCTCCAAAGATTGATACGTTTAAAATTTGTTGAGACTTGGAGAATATAGAGAAATTAAAGCAAATTGTTGAGGGTTGTTTACAAAACAACCGCAGATCGCAGGAAGCCTTGTTTCAGATGTTCTATGGTAAAATGTTAGCGGTTTGTATGCGCTACATATCTGACCACGACACAGCGCAAGAGGTGCTGCAGGAAGGTTTCATCAAGGTCTTTGACAAATTGGAAGTTTTTGATTTTAAAGGTTCTTTTGAAGGATGGGTTCGGCGTATTGTTGTAAATACAGCGATTGACTCCATTCGAAAAGCAAAAAGAGCTCCGATATTAAAAGACAATGACAACGATTTTAAAATGGATGCTTCGAATGAAATTGAAGAGAACGAAAAAATCGAAATGATTGAGCTAAGAGCTGAAAAAGCTGTCGAAGCCATTCAAAAATTATCGCCAGGCTACAGGACGGTATTTAATTTATTTGTCATTGAAGACTATTCCCACAAAGAAATTGCTGAAATGCTAGGGATTAGTGAAGGAACTTCCAAATCAAATTTGTCCAAGGCAAAAAAGAATTTAAAGCAAATATTAACTGAAGAATTCAGTAACTTAAGAGAGTAAGATGCGCAATATTGAAGATTTATTTAAGGAATCATTAAAAAACCACGAACTACCATATAACAAGGAGGCTTGGTCGAAAATGAATAAAAAACTAGATGCAAGAAATTCAGGATCCTCAAATGGATTAAAATGGATTTTAGGCGCGGCTGGTGCTGCTTTAATTGTGGCTACCTATTTATTTATGGGAACAAATGAAGTACCGGAGAAGGTTCAAGCCCAAAAAATTCAAACAGAAGAGGAAGAATCAGTTGAAACAAATAATGAAATACAGATAGAAGCAACGGAACAATCAGAAATGGAAGTTGCAAAACAACAAATCAACGAAGAACGCTCAGCTCTATCTACAATCGTTACCGATTGTTGCGATGAGGTTGTCAAAGAGCCGATCGCAAAAGAAATAAACGGAGAAACAACTTCGGAGACAGTGCTGCAACAACCTGTTTACAGAGAGGTGGCCCAAAGTCCATTAGTAAGTGAAGAAGGTAAATCCTCTCTTCATTTTTCCACACCAAAAGACCATTGTCTAAATCAAGCGTTTTCATACAGCAATACAAATAAGGAAATGATTTATGTTCTTTCACCTCAAGAGAATATAGAGGAAATTGCTGCGAATGAAACACTTGAGGTCAAGCTAGACGAAAAAGGCATTTATCAAATAGGTATTTTTAATCAGGAAGAAGAATTTACAGCCTCAGTGTCATTTAAGGTTCATGAGGCGCAGAGTATTCAAGTTACGGCAGATGACTATTTGAATTTTGAAAATGGACTACCTGAATTAAATGTCCAAGCATTTTCAGACAACACATTAAGTTGGTATGTCAACAACAAAAAGGTAGCCAAGTCAGGCAAAAAAGAAAACTTCTATTTATTTGACAAAGGAAGCTACGCTATAAAGGCAATGACGAAAGATGCAAATGGATGTCAAAGTTCCGATAAGGTCTCATTCTATGTTGAGAAAAACTACAATCTGCTTGCTGTAAATGCCTTCACGCCAAATAGCTTTGATGATCGAAATACGACATTCATGCCATTCGCATTAACGACACGGAATACGCCTTTCAAGATGATTATTATCGATCCTTCCAACGGTGCGGTAATCTTCGAAACAACGAGTGCGAGCCAAGCTTGGCAGGGTGTCAATAAAAATACCGGTGAACTTGTTAAGGAAAATACTTCCTTCGTCTGGAAGGTTGTTCTTCAGAACCCAGAGCAAGGTGAAAGCCCAGAATATATGGGAACGGTTGTTCGTCTCTAATTTAGGTTTAGATTCTAACAAATAGGTCGAGTTTTTCCTTATTTTTGTTAGAAAGACATTCCTATTGAAATTCTTAAATTCCAATATCAAACCAAAAAAATTCGGTTACTTTCCGAGGTACTATGATGCCCGTAAAGAAAAAACGGATTTAAAAAAGAAGTTTTACTCAGGTGATAAGCTTAGTGAAGAGGAACGCGTAATGCTGATGCGTGAAAAAATGGAAGAGCAAAAGCAAGAAAATCGAGTGTCTAAGAATAGTGTCTACTCACAAAATACGAGAACACTCGTACTTCTTTCGGTGATTATTGTGCTTGGCTACTTCCTATTGAATGGCCTAGACGAAATTGATCAAGTTATCTTCAAACTTATGCGTTAATGGATATCATTAATTTACTTTCAGAGCAGATTTCAAATCAAATTGCTGCTGGCGAGGTGATTCAACGCCCCGGTTCGGTGGTAAAAGAGCTACTTGAAAACTCCATTGATGCTGGTGCAAAATCGATTAAAGTACATATCAAAGATGCCGGAAGAACAA
>CAJWRM010000006.1 GCA_913046365.1 uncultured Flavobacteriales bacterium | reverse complement strand
GCAAGACCATTGAGTCTGACCTAAAGCGATACAGCCATGATGAAACTGAAGATTTAGTATACATGCCATCGCTAGTAGCCGTTCCCGAAAGCTCAGAGGAAATAGCTAAAATCCTAAAGTATTGTAATACGCAAAAAATACCTGTCACACCAGCTGGTGCAAGAACAGGCCTCAGTGGTGGAGCACTACCCATACATGGCGGAGTTCTTCTGTCAACCGAAAAACTAAATCGCATCATCAATATTGATGAAAAAAACCATCAAGTAACAACAGAACCCGGAGTCATAACACAAAATTTACAAGATGCCGTTAAGGAAAAAGGTCTTTTTTACCCTCCAGACCCTGCCAGCAGAGGATCTTGTTTTATTGGCGGAAATATTGCGGAAAACTCAGGCGGACCAAAAGCAGTAAAATATGGCGTGACAAATGAATATGTGCTCAACCTGGAGGTTGTGCTTCCGAATGGAGAGATTATTTGGACTGGTGCTAATGTGATTAAAAATGCGACGGGATATAATCTTACTCAATTACTTGTTGGTTCTGAGGGAACTTTAGGCATAGTAACAAAAATCGTTTTAAAGCTTAGAACCCATCCAACGCATGATATGCTGATGCTTGTTCCGTTTTATGAGGCCAAAGAAGCATGCCAAGCGGTTTCAGCTATTTTTAGAGCTGGAATCGTCCCAAGTGGACTTGAATTTATGGAACGAGATGCCTTGCTACTCGCCCAAGAATTTACAGAGGATTATTCAGTCGAAGTAGCTGATTCACATGAGGCACACCTGCTTATAGAGGTAGATGGATTTGATGCCGAACTACTCATGAAAGAATGCGAACAAATCATTAGTGTCCTAGAAGATTTTCAAACAGATGAAATTCTGTTCGCTGATTCAGAAGCACAAAAAAACACACTATGGAACCTGAGAAGAAAAGTTGGCGAAGCGGTAAAAAGTCATTCAACTTACAAAGAGGAAGATACTGTTGTCCCTAGGTTTCATTTACCTGAATTGCTTCAAAGTGTGAAAGATATTGGGACTAAATATGGTTTTCAATCAGTTTGTTATGGACACGCGGGAGACGGAAACCTGCATGTCAATATTCTTAAAGGGGTACTTGATGACAAGACATGGAACAATGAACTCCCAAAGGCCATCGAGGAGATCTTCAAAAAAGTAGTAGATCTAGGAGGTACAATATCCGGAGAGCACGGAATTGGACTTGTACAAAAACCATATATGCATATCGCTTTTCCAGACATAACTTTGAACCTAATGCAAGAAATTAAAAGGGTTTTTGACCCGAATGGAATCTTGAATCCCGGAAAAATATTTTAATTTTCCTTCATCCAATGGAGATGCCTTGCATACATTAGTATAAAAAACAAGGATATTAAACCGTTTGCAAGTAACATAAACATTGGGATTTCTGAGGGGCTCACAACAAAATAATATTGAATTAAACTCAAAAAAGAATAGGCAATATAAAGATGAAAGCCTAATTTATATCCTTTAAACATTTTGAAAGCACCATATAATCCCAACGCAGATATCAGCAATAACAAAAAGCTATACAGCTGAAAGTTTTCTAATGTGGCCAATGTCACATTCTCCATCTGACGAATTATATCTATCCACTCCTCATTAATGTCTTGTCCATATTTTTTTATTTCATTGATCAACCTTGCATTTTCAACTTTAACCGCGTCAAAAACAGATTTATCTGGACGACCATTAAATACTCCGGCAATAGAACTAAACAATTGACTCCCCGCAGTGACAAGGGTCAAAACAAAAAGAACTACGAGGCCCATTGGACGTTTTGAACTTTTTTTAGAATTTTCACCATTTGGTTCGTGAACACTTATCATTTAAATAGAAATGAATTTGATTTTTTAATATCATAGGACAGCACACGATCATCTTCAATAAACGGAACAAGCTTTCTGTAATCAACCAATAAATCCTCGTTTACTTGCGAGGACCTTAGAGGCCTTCTGTACTCCATTGCTTGAGCAGCACTCAGTAGCTCTATACCAATAATATCCTGGACATTACCAAGCACTTTTAGACACTTAGTCGCTGCATTTGCGCCCATACTTACGTGGTCCTCTTGACCATTACTAGAATCAATAGTGTCTACTGATGCCGGTGTACAAAGCTGTTTGTTTTGACTCACCATTGAGGCACACGAGTATTGCGCAATCATTAAACCAGAATGTAAACCGGGGTTCTTCACCAAAAACGGAGGTAATCCTCTATCTCCAGATATTAGCTTATAGGTTCTGCGTTCTGATATACTTCCCAATTCGGACAATGCTATTGCCAAATAGTCAAGCGCAAGCGCCAAGGGTTGACCATGAAAATTTCCTGCAGAAATAATTTCATCAGCATCGGGGAAAATAGTAGGATTATCAGTAACGGCATTAATCTCGTTTTCTATTATGGTCTTACAGAAATCTAGGGTGTCCTTACTAGCACCATGTACCTGAGGAATACATCTTAAGGAATAAGGGTCCTGAACATGTTCTTTGTGCTGTTTAATGATTTCACTTCCTTGAAGTCTTTCAAAAATAATATGAGCTACATCGACTTGCCCCTTCTGATTTCTCAATGCGTTCACATTCGATTTAAAAGGAGAAATCAACCCCATTAAGGCGTCAATAGAAATTGAGGCTACGGCATTTGCTGTATCGAATATTTTTAAACCCTGTGTAACACAATGGCTAAGGTAAGCCGCCATGAATTGGGTTCCATTCAAAAGTGCCAAACCTTCCTTTGGATGGAGCTTTATAGGATCAACACCAAGCTCATCAAAAACATCTGATGTTGTCCTTATTTCACCTTTATAAGTAACATCACCCTCTCCGATTAAGGAAAGTGACATGTGTGCCAATGGCGCTAAATCTCCGGAAGCACCTAGGCTTCCTAGCTCATAGATAACCGGCAGAACATCATTGTTATACAACCATAATATTCTTTCCACTGTTTCTAGATATACACCCGAGTGCCCTTTACTCAAAGCAATCGCTTTCAATAGAAGTATGCGTTTGACAATGTCGTTGGGTATTTGGACGCCTGCGCCGCATGCATGAGAACGAACAAGATTGATTTGTAGATCTTCAAGTTCAGCATTACTAATTACTGTATTACATAATGAGCCAAACCCCGTATTTATACCGTAAATAATTTGATTCCCAGAAGCCAATTTATTTTTCAAGTAAGTTGCGCAATGCTGAATTTTATGCTTACAATCTTCACTAATACCTATCTTTTCTCCCGAAGCAATAAGCTCATGTATTTTATTAATACTGTAAAAATCATCTGTTATAAGGTGCATAATAATCGAATTGATTAATCAACTAATGATTGCGCAAAGTCTTTTGCAAAATAAGTAAGAATGCCGTCAGCACCAGCTCGTCTAATGCTTAGAAGCATTTCATTCATTGCCGCATTATAATCAATCCATCCCTTTTGTGACGCAGCATGAACCATCGCATATTCTCCACTTACATTATAGGCAGTAACCGGGGTTGCAAAATTTTCTTTTAGTAAATGAATCACATCCAAATAGCACAACGCAGGTTTAACCATAATCATATCTGCACCTTCCTCAATGTCTAATTGTGCTTCAATTAAAGCTTCAGCCTTATTGGAAGGGTTCATTTGATAGGTTTTTTTATCTCCTGACTTCGGCGCGGAGTTTAAGGCATCTCTAAAGGGGCCGTAAAAAGCACTTGCGTATTTGGCAGTATATGACATAATACTTGTTTCTGTATATCCTGCATCATCCAATGCCGATCTTATTACACCAACTCTTCCGTCCATCATATCTGAGGGACCAATAATATCGATACCTGCCTGAGCTTGTGCTACAGACATCTTCGCTAATATAGGTAAGGTTTCGTCATTGACTATCTTTCCGTTTCGAACCAAGCCATCGTGACCATCAGAAGAATATGGATCTAGCGCTACATCGCTCATCAACACAATCTCAGGAAAAGTCTCTTTGATTTTTTGTATTGCTTTTAAATAGAAATTAGCGGGATCATAGCTCATAGTTGCCGATTGATCTTTCAAATGATCTTCAATAGCGGGGAAAATATCATACGTTCGTATACCAAGCTCCATACAAGAATCAATCTCCTTAAGCAATAAATCAATTGACCATCTATAAATATTTGGTAATGAGGCTATTTCTTCCTTTATATTTGTTCCGTCTTTTAAAAAAACGGGGAATATTAAATTTTCAAGTCCCAGGCGAGACTCCTGGACCATATCCCTAATCGCGGCATTTTTTCTATTTCTTCTTGGCCGAATATTCATTGTTTACATTAACATTCCACCGCATACATGAATCGTCTGTCCAGTAATGTATGCAGACATATCACTTGCCAGAAACACAGTAGCATTTGCTACGTCAAGCGGAGTACCTCCTCTTTTAAGCGGAATTCCATTTCTCCATTCATCGACAACCTTTTCATCAAGAGATTTGGTCATTTCAGTTTCAATAAATCCAGGTGCGATCGCGTTACATCGGATACTTCTTGAACCAAGCTCAGCAGCTACAGATTTCGTGAAACCAATAAGCCCTGCTTTTGAGGCCGCATAATTTGCTTGACCAGCATTTCCTTTAACTCCAACAACAGAGGACATATTTATAATAGAACCTGAACGAGCCTTTAGCATCGGTATCTGTGCTGCTTTCGTTAAATTGAAAGCAGATTTAAGATTGGTATTGATTACAGCGTCCCATTGCTCTTCAGTCATTCGCATCAACAAAGTATCTCTTGTAATACCTGCGTTATTTACCAGAACATCTAGCGTTCCAAATTCTTCGATAACATCTGCAACTAATTTCTGAGCATCCTCAAAGCTTGCAGCGTCGGACATAAATGATTTTGCCAATCCACCACCTTCTGTCAATTCCTTTTCAACCTGGATTGCCTGATCTTCGGTATTCTTATCTCTGTAGGTAAAGGCAACTGTAGCACCTTGGCGTATACATTCTTGAGCAATTGATTTTCCAATTCCTCTCGACCCTCCCGTAATTAGTACAATTTTATTCTCGAGTAATTTCATAATTTGTTTTATAGGGACAAATGTAATCAATCCAATAATATATAGTTGTACGAAAGGTCAATGAAAAATAGACAACATTTACTTCACGAAGAATGAATCCTCTATTCCCTGATTCACCTCATAATTCGTAAGTTCCAATAAGATTGTACCGAGCTTCCTTTTATCAGACTTCTTAGAGGCTGAACGATGTGGATTCGAGGCAATACTCTTGGGCATTTTAAACTCTTTGACATTGACCTTAAATTCAATAACTGAGGGTAAGCCATATTGTTTTTGTGCATCATATTTATAAGAAACATTGACATTTCCACTACTTCTTGTGGTTACCTCTGCGGCTAAAATCAATAATTCTAATGGTTCAACCCATAACTTTAAAAGAATAATGTCCGATTCACTGGAATTGGCAATAACCGTAAGCTGTTTCGTTTCCTTTCCCTCAATAACCTTGTCACCCGCGAGTACAACCATGTATGATTCAGGTTGGCTCAAAAATATATTCATATCCGTAAATCCCTGTTTAGGAAGAATTGCAATGCCTTTAGATACGACCTTAAATTTATCAGGTGCTTTAAAATGAATTTTGGCTTTAGATGGAAGAATCTTAATGAGTGGAATATCCGCCTGAATAAGGACATTTGCAGAATAATCATTGACCTTCTCTAGCTTGGATACTAGACGACCAAGCAGCTCTTGAGCACTTTGAGCGGAGCTACCAAAACTGATAAAAATAAGACAGAGGGATAGGTAGAGTGCTTTCATTATGTATTGATATCTTTTTTGTTAAACTTCCATAGTGCAATACCTGTAAATCCGATGATGTGCGCCAGTAAAATATAAATTGAATTTAAGATTTCTTGCACAGGAACAGGCATCTCAAAGAGGCTTCTCCAAGCCGACATATGAGTAGTCAATAAAAATGGCTGAATGGAATTGAAGCTGGAAACATCCAAAGAACCAATAATTGTAAAAAGAATTATAACTGACATCGTGGAGACAATGGGTCCTATTGAATTATCAGAAAACACAGAAAAACAGATGGACATGGAGGCAATTGCTAAAAGTGCCAAGTAAGCCAATCCAAACCCATATAAATATCGCCACAAGATATCGTCAGCAGGTATAATCACCAAGCCATCATTATTCAAAACGATTAAATCCCCTGAACCGAACATCCATTGTCCAACACCATAAGCCATAAATGCCATCCATAGCGTTAAGAGCAATGTATAAATAGCCCCTGCCAAAAGCTTCGATCCTAAAATTGCAGAACGCGATATTGGTTTTGTGGCCATCATTCTTAATGTCCCCATGGCAGCTTCACCTGAAACCAAATCTCCCGTCACCAATGCAACAAGAAGCGGAACATGGATAATGAGCATTTGAAGTATTATAAATGCCATTAGGTTACCATTCAAAATCTCACCATTAAAACTCAAGGTCTGCTCAAATGATGCCGTAACAAAAGAGATAAAGCTTTTACCATCTGCCTTCATTGCCAAAAGAATGACTCCAATAAGCAACGTTAGGGCACCAAAGCCGATATAGCTTCGTGGCTTGGCAATAATTTTAATGAGCTCGTTAATTGTATTCTTGAGTAGCATATTAACCTTCTTGTATCATTTTAATAAAATAATCCTCTAGCTTTCTCTTTTGCTCAATGCTGTAGATACGCAATCCGTTTTTTATAAAACATTCAGCTACGTCGGCAATACGCATTTTTTCTATCTCCAGCTCCAATTCTTGACCTAGAGCATCTAGCGCTGCTTCAATCTGAAAGTCTGATTTGAGAAGTTTCATTCCTCGTTGGACGTCATCAAGCTGAAAACGCACCACCATTTGTGATGTATTTAAAAGCTCGCTTACCGAACCTTCTATTAGTGTTTCTCCTTTGTTAATAATGACCATTCTATTGGCGATCATTTCGATTTCTGAAAGCTGGTGAGAGGATAATATAACAGTTTTACCCTGTTCCTGACTTAGCTTCAAGATTAGATTTCTAATATCGACAATACCCTGAGGATCAAGGCCGGTTGTCGGTTCATCGAGGATAATCAGCTCAGGATTATGCATCAAAGCTTGAGCAATACCCAAACGCTGCTTCATACCATGAGAAAAGGTCCGAAACCTATGCTTTTCACGGCCTTTTAGCCCTACAAATTCTAGGATATCATTAATTTCAGATTTAGAAACAGAGCTGCCAGATATCCTTGAAAGAAGTTCTAGATTTTTAAATGCCGATAAATATTTATAAAAATCCGGCTTTTCAATAATCGAACCTATTTTGGATAGAACCTCTATCCGATTTGAGTTCATCGGTTTTCCAAAAAGTGATATCTCACCTGAATCCTCTTTTATTAATGAAAGCATACAACGGAGCGAGGTGCTTTTACCAGCACCATTTGGTCCAAGAAATCCAAAAACATCATTTTTATTTACGGTAAAAGATACATCTCTCACCGCCTGAAATCCTTTGAAAGATTTCTTCAAATTTCTCACGGAAACAACCTCTTGGCTCATATTTTAAAAACACCCCAAGTTACAAAAAGTTCATACAAATGAACCGATTAAATGCTAAAGTGTACACAATTAAAAAAAACATGAATAAATTACTCTTAACCACACTAATGTTAGCTTTAGTAAATCTTACTTACAGCCATGATTCTAAAAAAACAGCAAGCGATACACAAAAAAATACGGCTACAGAAAAGGCAAAGTTAAATGAGGCTACCGTATACACCTCAGGGGCTCAGCTTCGATCTAATTTAAGTTATAATGCTATTAAAGGTCTTAATGAAATTATTATTGAAGGGATAAGCCCATCCATTGACCCGCAAACTATTCAAGTAAGTGCGACGGGGAACGTTATTATCTTGGACAGTAAGTACAGCTTGTTTTATCCGACAAAAAGCATTCAAAAGAATAATATAGAAACAACCAAATTGAAAAGGGGCATAAAATTATTGAACGACTCGATTGAGACAAAAGGATATGAACTAAGACGTATTAACGAATCAATTTCTGTTTATAACAATGCAAAGAATATTCTTCAGAACAATGGCCTTGTCAATAACCAAGGGAAGGTGAATGATTCTATTGATTTATTAAAAGAAATCATTGAATTCTACGCAGAAAAAATGAATAAAATAAACCAGAAGGTTCTGGACCTAAGCAAGCAAAAGAATAAGGCAAATAAAGGATTGAGCCAAATGAAAAAGCGACTCGGAAGATTAAATGAAAAATTGAAAAAATTAGGACAATCGGGAAGACAACAGGATCCAATACCCAGAATTACAATATCACTGATTTCAGAATCCACTACAAATGGAGAGATTACCTTTTCTTATTTATCAAAAAATGCAGGATGGACACCTCTATACGATATTAGAAGCAAATCAGCTGAAGGCAAAATATTTATGAATTACAAAGCCCAAGTTCATCAAACCACTGGATTAGATTGGAAGAATATAAAGCTAAATATTTCCACAAATAACCCTTACGCCAATAAGACAAAACCAGAGCTAAACCCTTGGTATATAAGCTATATGAGTTACCGAAAAGAACTTAACGTGCGTAATGACAATAAACAGCTCTATGAGATGACAAATGTTCCATCACGGGCCATTACAAATATGGGCTATTCCTACAAATCAGAAAATGTTGAAGACGAAGCTATCAATGCCAATGAATTCACTACCCTTACACAACAACTAACGGCTGCTGAATTCAAAATTGACTTACCTTACAATATTATTTCTAACGGTGAAAAACATATGGTGCTCGTCCAAAAATCAGAACTGGAAACGAACTTTAAATACTATGCCGTACCTAAAATAGATGCGTCTGTTTATTTAGTTGCAGAAATGCTAAAAATCGATGAACTGCAACTCATTCCGTCAAAAGCGAATATATTTTTCGATGGCTCATATATTGGTGAAACATTTATAGATCCAACCTCCATGAATGACACCTTGTATTTATCATTGGGGAAAGACCCCAATATTGCGATTACAAGAAAGTTAATCTCCTCGAAATGCAAGGAGAAAACAATTGGTGACAAAATCGAAAAACACCTGGCCTACTCAATTGAGATAAAAAACATGAAATCGAGTGAAGTCGAAGTTGTCATACAAGACCAAATTCCAATTACGACCAATACAGATATTATGATCGATAAAATCAATGTTGGAAAAGGCAAGCTCAAAGCAAGAACAGGACTTATACAATGGAAAACCGTACTCAAGCCAAAGGACCAAAAAACCTATGATTTTGACTATCGAATCAAATTTGATAAAGACAAGCAAATAAACATATAAGAAAAAGCCCTCGCGGGCTTTTTCTATTTTAAAAAGATTAGACTTATATACCAAAAGCTTTTCTAACTTTGTGGCCCTAATCAAATGGTTTGTTTGAACAATTTGATTGTACGAAGCATTCTACTACCTCTGTTAATCAAGTAAATAAATGCGAGTTGATTGTTTAAATGAAATAATTTAGAGTATGAGTAAAAAGCGCAACCTAAAACCTGAAAGTCTAATGATGTCTCATGGTTATAAACCGGAGCTTTCAGAGGGTTCTATTAAATCTCCCATATTTCAAACCTCCACGTTTGTTTTTAAAAATGCACAAGAAGGAAAAGCTTTTTTTGAGGTCGCATACGGTTTAAGAGAAAAAGAAAGCTCTGAAGAGGTTGGTCTGATATATAGCAGAATCAACAATCCAGATCTTGAAATTCTTGAGACGCGTTTAAAGCTGTGGGATAAGGCCGATGACTGTGCTGTTTTTGAAAGTGGAATGGCTGCAATTTCTACAGTTTTACTTGAGTTTTTGTCACCGGGAGATGTTCTTCTTTACAGTTCTCCACTTTACGGTGGAACAGATCATTTTATCAAGGATTTTTTAAAGAAAATTGGTGTTCATACGATTTCATTTACGCCAAATGATTCCCAAGAAGACATTGTAAAGCGTTTAAAGAATTCTGGCATAGCGAATAAGCTCTCTATGATTTACATAGAAACACCTGCAAATCCAACAAATGCACTAATTGATATTGATATGTGTAAGGCTTTAGCTGACCGATACTCAACGGATGATAAAAAAGTGTACCTCGCTGTTGACAATACGTACATGGGGCCACTTTGGCAGCACCCCCTGGAACATGGAGCCGATATTGCACTTTATTCAGCAACAAAGTATATCGGAGGACATAGCGACTTAATTGCTGGGGCATGTTGCGGAAACCAAGAGGTTATTTCCCGAGTAAAGGTGTTGAGGACTTTTTTAGGTAATATGGCTGCTCCTCACACCGGATGGTTACTTATGAGAAGTTTAGAGACCCTAAAAATAAGAATGGAACAGCAGGCTGAAAATGCACAGCATGTTGCCAATTACTTAAAAGACCATCCCAAGGTTGAAAAGGTGTATTACTTAGGATTAATACCAGAAGGCACGGATGAGTATGCTATATACAAGAAACAATATGACTCTCCGGGAGCAATGCTGTCCTTTGATATTAAGGGAAAAGAGAAGGATGCCTTTGCATTTATAGACGGACTTAAGCTTATAAAGCTAGCTGTTAGTTTAGGGGGTACTGAATCTCTCGTAGAGCACCCAGCTACAATGACTCATGCAGGTGTCGACCCTGCCTTTAGAGAAGAATTAAGTATTACAGAAAAGCTAATTAGAATATCAGTTGGTGTTGAAAATTATGAAGACCTTATATGGGATATTGAACAAGCTTTAGAAAAGGTATAAAAATGAAAATATATACAAAGAAAGGAGATAAGGGACAAACTGGACTCATTGGCGGAAGCCGTGTATCGAAAAATGACCTTCGTATAAATGCTTACGGAACAGTGGACGAACTCAATGCACATGTTGGGCTTTTAAGAGACCTTATTCTCGATAATCAAATAAAACGAAACCTTCTCGAGGTTCAAGATAGGTTGTTTACAGCAGGTTCTTTACTAGCTGTCGGTGAAAAAGGGACAAAAATGAAGCTGCCAGAATTATACCCGGAAAATATTACTAGTCTCGAATCATGGATAGACTTAATGGATAAATCGTTACCTGAAATGAAAACGTTTGTTCTGCCCGGAGGGCATGTCACTGTCTCAACATGTCATATCACAAGAACGGTATGCAGAAGAGCGGAGAGACTAATTGTTGAGCTTTCAAATCAAGTTGAAGTACCTAATGTGTTAGTTGCATATTTTAATAGACTCAGTGATTACTTTTTTACCTTGAGTAGAAAATTAACGATGGACTTAAACGCAGAAGAAACGCCTTGGATTCCAAAATCTTGAATATAATTTTCAGAAATCTCTTTTTTTTCTTGGATAATTTGAAATAAAGTTTACTTTTGCCGATAATTGAAAAATATTAGCAAATGTACTGGACTTTAGAATTAGCATCTTATTTAGAGGATGCGCCTTGGCCAGCATCGAAAGATGAACTTATTGACTTCGCGATAAGAACAGGAGCGCCTATGGAGGTTGCCGAAAATCTTCAAGATCTTGAGGACGAAGGTGAAATTTATGAAAGCATTGAAGAAATATGGCCTGACTATCCGTCAAGAGAAGATTTTCTATTTAATGAGGATGAATATTAATCAATCGTCCTAAACTGAGAAAATCATCATGAATTTTCTTGGCCACTTGTACTTTTCAAACAATAATTTAGATTTAATGGTCGCTAATTTATTCGGCGACTTTTGTAAAGGCAAAAGCTATCTCAATTATCCGATTGCTACCCAACGTGGCGTATTATTACATCGAGAGATTGATTCCTTTATCGACAACCACCCCGCTGTACTAGCCGTTCGAAAAACGCTGTATACTCCCCTGCCTAAGGTATCTGGTATTGCCATAGATTTATATTTCGATCATCTTTTGGCAAAAAACTGGCACGAATACCATGAGCTCACTTTGGAAGATTTTTTATTAACTTTTTATAAACATACGTTATCAATAAATGGCATTTATCCAGATGAATTTCTTCAATTTATTAAAAAACTTCGTGACAGCAGATGGATAAATCTTTACCCTAGTTCCTTTGGGTTTCAGAAGTCATGTGAGGGTGTGTCACGCAGATTGTCTTTTGAAAATGCACTTAAACATGCCCCAAGACTAATATTGCCATATGAATCCGATCTTTTTAAAGTTTTTAAAGTCTACATGCGTGATGCTTCAATCCGTTTTAACGGTGCACATACGCAACGAATCAAATAATTCACTATTTTTTGGTAAGGAAATATAAAGAGTTTCTAACGTTACCAAGTTGTTAACTTTTTAGTTTTACTTTTCTATTTGACTTAGTTAGTGTAAATTTGACACTATATAATATCTATAATATATGCCAAAAGCGAAAAAATACACCGAGAAATTCAAAAACTTCAACTTAATTATATTTGGAGGAACCGGTGATCTCGCTTATAGAAAAATATATCCTGCCATATACCAAAGATTCATTGATGGTCAGCTTACATGCAACTACAATATTATTGCAATTACGCGAAAAGAAAACCACCAAGATATATTCAATAAAGAGATGGAATCCTTCCTATCACAAAACGTAAAAGAAAGTAATATTAGTAAGAATGAGATATCACTCTTCATGAAGAATGTTCATCTTATTCGGGCAAAGGAAGCTAGCGCAGAAGGTTACAAAGATTTAAAAAGCTTCTTGGCTAAATTTAAAGCATATCAAAATATTTTTTATTTCTCAACGCCCTCATCAGCTTTCGGACCTATTTCAAAGGCCTTGAAAGTCTCTCGGCTCGTTAACTCAGAGAGCAAAGTGGTTATAGAAAAACCATTAGGTCATAACTTAGAGTCATCGATTTCAATAAACGATGACATTATTGAAACCTTTAGTGAATCACAAATTTACAGGATAGACCATTACCTTGGCAAAGAGACTGTTCAAAACCTAATGGTACTGCGTTTTGCAAATAATTTATTTGAAAGAGCATGGGATTCAGAACATATAGATAGTATACAAATTACTGTAGCAGAAAGCCTTGGTGTTGAAAAACGCGCGGGTTATTATGATCAAAGTGGTGCCCTACTTGACATGGTGCAAAATCATTTGCTTCAATTACTATGTCTGGTGGCAATGGAACCTCCCATGGCGTTAAAAGCAACTGAGGTTCGCAACGAGAAGCTCAAGGTTTTAAGATCTCTAAGGCCTTTTACAAAGGATTCGATTCGAACAGAATCGATTAAAGGACAATACACAAGAGGCAACATTGAAGGTCAAAAGGTAAACTCTTACTTGGAGGATATAGAAAAATATGAATCCAAAACAGAAACATTTGTAGCGATTAAAACCTACGTTGATAATTGGAGGTGGAAAAATGTTCCATTTTACCTCAGAACAGGTAAGCGTATGAAAAAGCGTTATTCCGAGATTGTAATCAATTTTAAGCAAGTCAAACATAATATCTTCCCCTCCAAAGAAAAAATGAATAACAATAAGCTAATTATTCGACTTCAGCCAGAAGAACGCATTGAGCTTATTCAAATGACTAAGATACCAGGGCCCGGCGGTTACAGGTATAAACCTATCGCCTTAAAACTTGATTATGTAGATTCCTTTGAGGAAAGGTTTCCGGGTGCTTATGAACGGCTAATCATTGATGTTATAAGGGGGAATCAAACTTTATTCATGAGTCAAGATGAGCTTGTTGCTGCTTGGACCTGGATCGAGACCATTACATCAAACTGGAAAAATACAAATACAAAGAATGTTCTTTATGAGGCAGGCTCATGGGGTCCTGGAGATGGGGTCTTAATGAAAGATGAGTCTTGGGTTACCAAAACATGGAAAAAGAAATGATTGAATTTCAAACAAAAGGGCGACTTGAAGAAAGTTTATGTGACCACATAGCTGAAATTATGCATTTGGCTATAAAAGAAAAAGGGTTCACTAAATTACTGCTATCAGGAGGAGGAACACCTAAGCAACTTTACAAAAGACTTTCTGCGCTTAAACTAGACTGGAGTAAAGTGAAAATCGGCCTAGTTGATGAACGATTTGTCTCGATTGACTCACCGTTTTCAAATCAAAAAATGATTTCTGAAATTCTTCTGCAAGACTCAGCAAAAGATGCTACACTCATCGGGATGGTGCAAAACATAGAAAATTATACTGAAAATTTGGAAACAGTCAATAAATTGTATGAGGAACTAAATGAGGCAGATGTTGTTTTGCTCGGCATGGGCGCCGATGGCCATACAGCTTCTATCTTTCCTGGAGATCAGTCATCTATTCAATGTACTCAAGATCAATTACCACTGATTAGAAACACAAATGCGCCAAGTGAACCGAAGAGAAGAATTACATTAAACAAACCTTTTATATCAAATGCAAAGCACATTTTTTTAATGATAACCGGTGACCATAAAAGACAGGTTTTTATTCAAAGTGACACAGAAAAGTATCCGATTCATAGCTTTAAGGAAGATATTTCAGAGGTATATTTCACCACAAATTAATTGTATATGCACAAACGAATAGTTGAAATAACAAAGCGTATTACTGAACGAAGCAAAGCATCAAGAAGTGCCTATCTGAATGAGGTAAACGAAATGTTTGAAGAAGGTGTATATCGTTCTACCTTGAGCTGTGGTAATCTTGCTCATTCCTTTGCAGGATGCAACACCACAGAAAAGGCGGAGCTATCAGGAAACATGACAAAAAACCTTGGGCTCGTTACTGCATACAACGATATGCTTTCGGCACATAGAGTATATGAGAACTATCCTGAGGAATTGCGAGGTTACGCGCAAAAACACAATGCTGTTCTTCAGGTTGCAGGTGGCGTTCCTGCCATGTGTGATGGAGTTACACAGGGTAAAGACGGTATGGAGCTTTCGCTATTTTCGCGTGACGTCATTGCACTAAGTACTTCCGTAGGTCTATCCCATAATGTGTTTGACGCAGTTTTATGTCTTGGGATATGCGATAAGATTGTTCCAGGATTAATGATGGGGTGTCTAAACTATGGACATCTACCCGTTGTTTTCGTTCCTGGAGGCCCAATGCCATCGGGGATTAGCAATGATGAGAAGGCACGTATTCGAAGGGAATTTGCAGAAGGTAAAATCGATAGAAATACACTTTTAAAAGGAGAGTCGGACTCTTATCATTCACCTGGGACCTGTACTTTTTACGGAACGGCAAATAGCAATCAAATGCTAATGGAAATCATGGGCATGCAGCTACCTGGCTCAAGCTTTGTCAATCCTGATACAGTTCATAGAAATTTGCTCAATGAAAAGGCAGTAGAATTTGCTGCAGAAAATGCCAAGTTAGGGTTGGAAAGATCTATTTCCAGAATCATCAATGAAAAATCAATTGTAAATGCGATTATTGGTCTATTAGCAACAGGCGGATCTACAAATCATACCATACACTTAATTGCCATTGCGAAAGCCGCAGGAATTATCATTGATTGGGAAGACATGTCGGAATTATCAAGCTTTATACCTTTAATCACAAGGATGTATCCAAATGGTTCAGCAGATGTAAATCATTTTCACGCTGCAGGAGGTATGTGCTATGTAATCAAGACTCTTTTAGATCATGGACTGTTACATGAAGATGTTATGACCATTATGGGTCAAGGTTTGCGCAAATTTACCAAAGAATCAAAAATTAGAGAAGGAAAAATTAATTTTGAAAATGGAACTGATGTTTCTCTCAATTTGAATGTCATTAGGTCAGCAGAGGATCCATTTTCAAAAGATGGGGGAATAAAAATACTAAAAGGGAATATCGGAAGATCAGTCGTTAAAACTGCTGCTGTAGACCCAGAAAATAGAATTGTTGAAGCACCAGCAATTGTTTTTCATGAGCAGAGTGATCTTATAACAGCTTTCAAAAATGATGAGTTGAATAAAGACTTCATTGCTGTTGTTCCTTTTCAGGGGCCAAAACAAAACGGTATGCCAGAGCTCCACAACCTCACTCCCTCTCTTACGATTCTTCAAAAAAGAGGACATAAAGTTGGTTTGATAACAGATGGAAGAATGTCCGGTGCTTCTGGGAAAGTACCCGCGGCGATTCACCTAACACCAGAAGCCATAGAAGGAGGTCCTATCGCAAAAATAAGAACAGGAGACATAATTCGTATTGATTGCGAAAATGGAACATTGGAACTTTTTGATTTCAATAGTATTTCAAAACGAAGCCCAACAATAATCCAAAGAAAAAACAACACATCACTAGGACGAGGACTATTTGAAATGGCAAGAAAAACTGTTTCTACAAGTGAAAGAGGTGCAAGCTTTATACTGCCCGATTAATTAAGATATAGAAAATACTATATAAATAAGGTAAATACTTATCAATAGAACCCCCTCTATTCGTCTAAGCTTCCGGCTTATAAATAAAAACAAACCAAGCAAAAGCGTTATACCAAGCATTGTGGGAAGATCTGATGATAAAAGACTTGTATCAGCACCCAAAGGTCGAACAAGACTCGTTATACCGAGAACCGCAAATACATTAAAAATATTACTACCAATTAAATTACCTATCGATATACTAGTTTGTCCTTTCAATATAGCAATTACAGAGGTTACAAGCTCAGGCAACGAGGTACCCAATGCTACAATGGTAATACCAATCACAAATTCAGAAATCCCGAAATATTTTGCTATAATTACTGAATTAGCCACAATGAATTCGGAACCAAAATATAAACCTGCCGCGCCTAAAACAAAATAAAGCGGAATCAGTCTGGTATTTATGCTCTCCTCAATTTCTTCCTCATTTATACTTGAATGACGGTAACGAATTGATAGTGAAATAAACAGTATTAAACCAGAAATAAAAAACAACCCATCAATAGTATCTATAATACCGTCAATAGAGAACCCATAAAACATAAATGACGCCACGAGCATTATTAACCAGCTAAATAGATATCGTTTAGAATCTACGTTTATAGGACGAATCAAAATTGTAAGTCCAAGAACCAAGGCTATATTGGCGATGTTAGAGCCAATAACATTCCCCATAGCTATGCCTGTGCTCCCTTGCAAAGCAGCATTTAAGCTTACTAAAAGTTCTGGGGCTGAGGTACCAAAAGAAACTACAGTTATTCCGATTAAAAATGGAGAAACACTGAATTTTGCAGCCAAAGCAGCTGAACTTTTAACCAACAGATCTCCTCCTATCAAAAGAAAAACAATTCCAAGAAGAAGAAATACAACTACCATTAATTATACAAAATGTGATTCTTAAAAAATACGATCTACTTCGTTTGTAGCAAATCTGCTCCAGTTTGATTGACAGCTGACTTATCCAATCGGATTTTAGTTTTCTCACTTTCAATTAAAACTGTCGTGTCCGTAACTTCTAGAATACGACCATGAATCCCTCCTATACTTACAATGTGATCACCTTTAGCCAAACCTTCTCTAAATTTCTTTAGCTCTTTTTGTTTTTTCATTTGAGGTCGTATCATAAAGAAATAGAACACAAAAAACATGAGTCCTATAAAAAGTATATTTGTTAAGCTGCCATCTTCCATAATCTGATATTTAATTTATTATTTATTTTATTTGTGCGGTAATCCTCAAGGTTACTCTGTTTGGTTCTGTATTTGCTACTAGTGTTACATATTTGGAGACCTCGGAGTTAATCCGAAAACTCTCTGTGTCGACCGTTGCTAAAATCACACCTTTTTCTCCCGGAAGAATTGGATCTTCCGGCTTTTCTGCAACTGTACAAGAACATGATCCCTTTATTTCTCCAAAAACAAGTGGGTAGTCTCCTGTATTTTCAATATTGAATGTAGCCTCTATAACCTCTCCTTTTACCCTGGTGCCAGCATTAAAAATCTTGTCAATTTTCATACTTGTCTTTTGCCCTACTTCAAGTTTATTTTCTCCTTTGCAAGAAAAAAGTAAAACCACTGAAAATAGACATATATATTTTATCAAACCCATATTTATTCTTTTAAACCTCTACCCTTCTTTACAATTTTCTTGTCCTTGGTCAATTTCTTTAATGATTTATCTAAAATCCCGTTTATAAAAATATTACTCTTAGGTGTGCTATAATATTTTGAAATCTCCAAATATTCATTGATTGTGACCTTAGTCGGAATGCTCTCGAAAGACTGTAGCTCGGCAAATGCCATTTTCAACAGTAAAACGTCCATTTTGGCAATTCGATCTAATTCCCAGTTGTCGGCCAAGTCTTCTATTAGCTTTTCACTATTGGTATCTAAAGATACCGTCTGCTTCAACAACGTTTGGATAAAATCCTTTTCATCGTCATTCTCCTTATACAAAGGAAGATATTCAAAACTTCCAGTCTGAGAGCTCAATTTTAAGGTTTTGATCACCATTGAGCACGCCAAATCAATATCGTCTATCCAAGAAATCTCCTCTTCCTCGAAAAAATTATAAATCAATGGCGAATTCGCTATCTCAGATCGGAAAAGCTGAACTAAAAAAGTTTTAAAACTGGAGAAATCATCATCTAAAGATTCCATATTCTCAAAATAAACCTCACTTTTCTCTATTTCAATAAAAAGCTTTCTGAAAATCTCTTGCCTTTCATCAGAGTTCCAATTGACATTCCGCCTTTTACAAACATCTTGAAACCCGCTAGAAGCAATCATTTTTGCAATTAAAGGATTGTCCACAAATCTTCGATTCGGATTTAAATCTTCGAAGGAAGGCCTCATTTTCTTTGCTCTGTCATCCATTTTTAGTAAAGAAGCATTTCTGACTTCCTGAAAGGTCAGCAAAAGATATAAATACAAATCATACATTAAATCTACAGAATGTAAAAGCTGTTTATTCGCTGCTTTAAGGTCCATTGATTCTTTCTGATTGTAAAATATATACAACATTTGAAGTACCTTAATTCTTAAGTGTCTTCTGTTTAGCATTTAGAATCTATTTTTTAGGACCTTTATTGATTTTTTCTTTCGCCATTTTCATCGCGATTATATGAGATGGAATTCTTTCTTTTTCAGAACGACTAACAATATTGTAAATCGTATTATAAATCTCTTCTGATTTACCCATCGCCCACTCACTCGACAAGCCTTCAACTTCCGAAAAACAATTAATTACACCACCCGCATTGATTGCGAAATCGGGAGCATATAATATTCCTTTATCTAATAATGCTTGACCATGTTGATCTTCTATACCTAATTGATTGTTCGCAGCACCGGCTACGATACCACATTTTAGCTCAGACAAGGTAGAATCATTGATTGTTCCACCGAGTGCGCACGGTGCATATATATCCATATCCAAACCATATACAGCATCAAGCTCAACACCTTTTACCCCATAAGTTTTAACTATACGAGAAACAGTATCAACATGAATATCTGTGACAAAAACCTCAGCCCCTTCTTTACGAAGGTGTTCTACCAAATATTCACCAACATGACCCACACCCTCAACAAGAACTTTTCTGCCCTCAAGTGAATCTGTTCCATATCTAATTTTAGCACAAGCCTTAATACCCATATAGGTTCCAAAGGCAGTCACAGGAGAAGGATCTCCACTTTTACCGGGCAATCCAACTACGTGATCCGTTTCCTTGTTCACCCAAACCATATCTGATGGAGAAATACCTACATCTTCAGCAGTGATATAGTTCCCTGCGAGAGAGTTTACAAATCTGCCGAACCTTCTAAAAAGAGCCTCAGATTTCATTGTTTTGGAGTCACCTATGATTACTGCTTTCCCACCACCTAACGCTAAATCTGAAATTGCATTTTTAAAAGTCATACCGCGAGAAAGCCTCAAAACATCATTCAAAGCTTCCAATTCATTTTTATAGCTCCACATCCTAGTACCTCCAAGGGCTGGACCAAGTGTCGTATCGTGAATTGCAATGATCGCTTTTAAACCTGTTTCGTTGTCACTACAGAAAAGTATCTGGTCATGATCCATTGAGGACATTTGAGAGATAACAGGATCGCTAGATAACTCAAAATGAGGATTCATACTTTGTACGGACATAAATAATGCAGTTCGTTAACTTCCGTGCTAAATTCAGAATGTAAAAAATGAATTAGCGTTGACAAAAATAGCGATTTATAAAAGAACTGACTTCACAACAATAGAAATATTTTATCTGTGCATAAAGCAGACTTTTACTCCATAAAAAAAAGGGGGCCAAAGCCCCCTTGTTCACAGTTATTATCTAAGATTAATTTTGCGAAACAATAACTTTCCTCGTTATTGATTTACCCCCATTGATTCGAACAAAATAAACGCCTTTTTCAGCATTCGAAATGTTCATAGGTACAATTAGCTTGCTTGAACTTGAAGAAATCGATTGGGTATAAACAACCTTTCCACTCACGTCCATTACAAATAATTCAATTTGAGTATTATTAATTCCTTCTACAGCGATTGTAAATACGCCATTTGATGGATTTGGGAACACACTAAAATTAAAGTCCACAAAATTTTCAACTAAATCAGAAGTACTTACTTCAACAGTTTCACAAATAGATTCATTCACGCATCCATTAATGTCGATTAAAACCTGATAGCTTCCTGTTTCTGTTGCTGTATAAGACTGAGATGTAGCTCCTGCGATTGGGAGACCAGTTGCACAATCATACCATTGATAAGCTGAAGCGAATGCATCGGCTGTGATTGTCTCACCAGATACAAATACAACATTACTCGGAAGCGGAATAATTGTTAAATCTAAGGTCACGATGCTGTCGCAACCACCAACAGATTGTAAAGTTTGACTTGCCGTGTTATTATTCTCTATGTAGGTATTTCCATCAATCCATGTAAATTCACCACAGGCCTCCTGAACATCTGTAGTTTCTATAACAGACACAATTGTTAAATCTAATGTAACCAAACTATCACAACCATTGGATGAAGTCAACATAAATGTTGCTGATGTATTTTCCGTATAGGTATTTCCATCAATCCACGTAAACTCACCGCAAGCTTCTTGTACTTCTGTTGTTTCTATTAAACTTGTTATTGTCAAATCCAAGGTTACAATGCTATCGCAACCTATTGCACTTACCAAAGTAAAAGTCGCTGTATTATTGTTGGCATTATATACATTACCATCTATCCATTCAAAATCCCCACAAGCAACCTGAGTATCCACCCCAGTGGTAGAAGTATTGATTGTTAAATCTAAAGTCACAGTACTGTCGCAACCGTTTGAATCTGTCAATAAAAATGTAGCAGTATTGTTATTTTCAGTGTAAGTGTTTCCATCAATCCACGTAAAGGATTCACAGGCTGATTGAACATCTACACCTTCTGATGGACCTGTTATTGTTAGATCAAGTGTTACTAGGCTGTCACATCCAGAAACATCAGAAAACAGCTCAGTATATTCTCCAGACTCTGTATATGTCTCGTTATTTGCAGACCAGGTGTAGCTTGTACACTCAGTAATTGAGACTGTATTGTTCGTACATGCAAAATTAGGGCGCACAATAAAAGGACCAGGAAAACCAAAGTCCTCCATGGGTTCAAATGCCGCTCCATTTATACTTCCAAAGCATGAGTTCGGCGTTTCGATACTTAAAGATTGTCCCAGAGCCATATTATCGACAGTGAAATACTCATTCACCCCAACATAGTATGTCCCTGCATTTAGGTTAAATGGAGCGCCATTATCCAATATCGGCAATGTCAAAAATGCTCCATTCGCTGTTGTATCTGCCTCGGAAATAATGTACAAATCTGACTGGGTAATTAGCGAGGTTGGAATACCTGCAACAACATCATAGATCGATACACGAACGGTATCACCCAACCCATCAGCACCTGGAATCATAAAAAATGAAACTGATGACAATGTTGTTGGCGAAATGATTTCATAAGTATTTCCCAAAACCGCAGTCGCTCCAGCACCAACACCAAGAGAAACATCAACTGAACCATTATCGCGTGCATATGTATTCGTTACAACTATAGAATAGGACGCCGTATCGTTTATAAGATTAGCATCAATTTCATTTATATTTGCTATAAGTTCTATGGTATAAACACCATCGCCAGTAGGTGTAAAACCTGGGACCGTGGCATTAAAGTCAGAACCAGGCGACAAAATTGAAGTAGGAGTACTTGTTTCCGTGTATAACAAATTTAAACCTGCATCATAAACATTGGTTGTCATAGACACATTCGTTACCTCAACAGCGCCTACATTAGAAATTATTCCTGAAGCGCCAAATGGACCTGTAATCTGATCAATAGGAATGATTGTATATTCTTGACCGGAATTATCTACCATAGAAACGTCAAATGAAGGTGTTTCATCAACAACAACATCATCAATTGCTAATCCCGTACCCCAGTTATCTGCGCCACCACATACACCGCCATCATTCCATCTAAAACCAATCAAAACGTTAGAGGCCCCATCATATGCAGAAAGATTTACAGAATAGTTTTCCCAAGAAGCTGCCGGTGTTAACGTCAACTCAACGCTCCATGTTGTACCGCCATCAGTGGATACTTCAACAGTCGCATCACCGGAACCATAAGCTCCATCGTGATATGCCTTAAAATCAAGCTGCAAATTAGATTGTACAGAAAAATCCATAGAAGGAGAAATCAAAAGCTCATCACATAAAATTTCATTTTGAACGTCATCATTAGTCATGGCAAAAGTTGATGAGCCGTTTGCTGTAACTGGCCAATATCCAGCGGCATTAGCATCCAGTTCAGTACCTGTATAATAACCGGTATAGCCATTTGTAGCTTGGGTTGTTGCTGTCCATCCATTAGGCAAGGCAGGAGCCGTTGCATTTTCAAAGTCTTCGGTTAGAACCTGACCAAAAGACGCTTGTGACCATAAAACCACAAGACATAAAAGTATCTTTTTCATATTCGTAAATTATTTAACTGTTTGTAAAGGTATACAACAAATCGTAAACTACAATCCTTTTTTCTCCTTTGATTTTGAGGAGTTTATAATTGATTTTTTACGATTCCGGTTGTTGATTTTGATCACCTGGGCACTGTCTATCGCAGACTTTTGAAATGTTCCGTCAGGTTTAACTTGATTTGCAGGCTCAATTTCTTGAATCGGAATGTTTTTTGAAGAGCAAGAGCTAACAAAACTGACAAGTGCTAGAATCAAATAAATAGGTTTATGCATGGTTTATTTATTAAATGATTCAATTGCTGCATTAACAACACTTTTACTATTGCCGATAAACACCTCTTCATTATTAATAATAAATGGTCGCTTTAAAAAAGTATATTCTTCAAGCATATAGCGTTTAAAATCAGTCTCTGTCAATTTCATTTCATTAAGTCCTAGAGCTCTATATTTCATTGCTTTCTTTGAAAACAAGGCTTCATATGTACCTACCTTTTCTTTTAAACGATCTAGGGTCTCTTCATCAATATTTTCTTCCTTGATATTCTGAAGGACAACATCGTCACCAAGGTTAAGTTGTTTTAGAATACGCTGATTTGTGGAACAGCTTTTTAAAAAATAGATTTTTTTCATTCTTTTTTTATCCAAGATATTTTTATGTAAATCTAACCTTAATGAACTTTTATTTACACCAAATCGTTAGTTTTACACCTCTAAACTTCAAGACAAAATTAGCAAAACTAAATGAAGTCACTTAAACACCTAAATAAATACTTCTTCAAATATAAGTGGCATTTTTTACTTGGGATTTTATTTACGATTACAAGCAATTATTTTGGTGTTCGAATGCCTCTGTTTGTTAAATCAACAGTCGATTCTTTGATGTCTGAAATACAAATAGAATCTATCAACGATGCTTTACTGATTTCCCTTCAAATCGGAGGGATATACATGGCACTTTCGCTTGCTAAAGGTTTTTTTCTATTTCTTATGCGACAAACGATCATTGTGATGTCAAGGAGAATAGAGTTTGATCTTAAAAATGAGATTTATAAGCAGTATCAGAACCTTGATCTTTCTTTTTACAAAAAAAACAATACCGGTGATTTAATGAACCGTATTTCGGAAGATGTCAGCCACGTACGTATGTATTTAGGCCCAGGTATTATGTATTCAATAAATTTGGTAGTTCTTTTTACACTTGTTGTCTATCAAATGATTGTAATATCACCAAGCTTAACGTCCTTAGTTTTAATCCCATTGCCTTTGATGTCTTTCTTAATCTATAAGGTTTCTGCTAAAATGAACTTTTTGAGTAAAAAAGTTCAAGAAGAACAATCTTTACTTTCTACAATTGCTCAAGAGAGTTTCTCGGGAATGCGCGTAATCAAAGCATATAGCCAACAGGATTCTATCAGCGATAAGTTTGAGAAAGCAGCAAATACGTATAAGGATAAGAGCATGAAGCTAGTAGTGGTGAATGCCTTATTCATACCAACCATTCTTTTCCTTATTGGATTGAGTACTTTACTTTCAATTTACATTGGAGGAAAAATGTCCTTCACCAATGAGATTTCACTTGGAGGCATTGTCGCATTTATATTTTTTGTGAATAACCTAACTTGGCCCTTTGCGAGTATCGGCTGGGTCACCTCGTTAATTCAACGCGCAGCTGCATCACAGCAAAGAATCAACGAATTTCTTTGGGTGAAAACAAATCAAAATAAAGAAAATGAAACGGAGCCCTACTCTTTCGCATCGAATATTTCGTTTAAAAACGTTTCATATACTTATGAAAATACTGGCATCGAAGCAATTAAAAATCTATCCTTTAGTATTCCAAAAGGAGAGACCTTTGCAATCATTGGAAAAACTGGAAGTGGTAAATCGACAATTCTCGCCTTGCTGCTCAGACAGCTAAATCCCGATAGCGGAGAAATTACGATTGATGGTAAAAAATCCTCTTCTATCAAAATAGATGGATTTAAAAATGCTTTAGGCGTTGTTCCGCAAGATGTTTTCTTATTCTCAGATTCTATTGGTAATAATGTAAAATTCGGATCAAACAATAAACAGGTATCAAATGAAGAGTTGGATATCGTATGTGAAACAGCTGATATCCTAAATACAATACAACAGCTTGAGCATGGCTACGATACAATACTAGGAGAACGCGGCGTAAATCTCAGTGGAGGGCAGAAACAGCGTCTTAGTATTGCAAGATCACTACTCAGAAACCCTGAAATCCTAGTGCTAGACGATTGCTTATCAGCTGTAGATACAGAAACTGAAGACAAGATCTTGAAAGAGCTTCAAAAAGACAAAGAAGATAGAACCACCGTCATTGTGAGTCATAGAATTTCAACAATTAGAAATGCAAAGCACATTATCGTAATTGAAGACGGAACTGTCATTGAAGCAGGGAGCCACCCAACACTATTAAAAAGAAAAGGGTTTTATTTTGACTTATATAAAAAACAGCAAAGTGATTTAAAGGACGACTCAATTGATGATAGTAACCAAGAAACCCGAATTTAGATTTGAAAAGAATCGGACTATTATCAGACACACATGGATTCCTAGATCCTAAAATCAAATCCTATTTTTCTGAGGTTGACGAAATTTGGCATGCTGGTGATATTGGCTCAATCGAGGTTCTAGATGAACTAAAAGCCTTCAAAACCACAAGAGCGGTTTGGGGTAATATTGACAATAAAGAAATTCGTCAAGAGACAGATGAGTTTCTCAGGTTTAAAATAGAGGATGTTTCTATACTAATGACCCACATAGGAGGTAAACCGGAAAAATATTCAAAACCAACATTTGAAGAAATTGAAAAAAACGGCGCTCCCACATTATTCGTTTGCGGACATTCACATATCACATTGGTTAAAATGGATCAACGTCATAAAATGTTATGGATGAACCCTGGAGCTTCAGGATATAAAGGTTTTCATAAAATGAAAACGATTCTTCGATTCAATATCTCAAAGGATCGAATTCATGATTTAGAGCTCATCGAACTCGGAAAAAGAGCATAGCAAAACCAACTTAAATTCGATTATACCCTATTCATGGTATTTGAATTCAATCTATCGACATTTAATTTTGGACTTTAATTCGTTTAGTGTAAACACATGGATATCGGAAAACCACAAAATATTCACTCTAATCAACCCAATAAGATTGTTCAGAGAAATAAGCTTTTACACGCCAATCCTGCAGTTGTGGTAGATAGATTGAAAGCCTCTCACTGGCGCTTTCAAAACGTTATTATTCCGAAAATTGAGCAAAGTTTTCTAGGATTGATAAAGATTTTTCCTGATAACCCTTCAATAGCTGTTTTATTTAAGGTTTTTATCAAATTTGAACTAGCCCTGAAATTTCATATTTCTATTGAAGAAGACATCATTTTCAAAGAATATCTGTCTCAACGTTCAAAAGAGACTGCCTCAGACACAATTTCCCATGAGGATGAAGAACCTTTCCTTTGTGAAATAATTTATCTTTTGAAAAAAGAGCAATGTGCCACAAACCCATTTTGTAGAATCTTAATCCAGCAGCTTGAAAAATTTGAATTAGAATTAGAAGAGCATGCCTGGATAGAGGAAAACATAATTTATAAAAAAATACGCGAGCAAAGAAAATAATGGAATCACATTCAATAATTCACAAAAACCCATTTGGATACATATCAAGATGCGATTGTTGCAGCGACATTCAGCTTTGTTTAGGCAATATGGTATTGGTTATGACGGAAGAAGATTTTGAAGACTTCAAATTTACTTTTTTTCATCTGAATGATATTGAAACTGCACCTTTACATAGAGATGGAAGATTCAAACGATACACCATGCAAACCTCATTCAAAGACCTAACATTGAGCTTGTCGGTTCGTGAGTATGAGTGGACTAGTGATTTACTGAATCTTGCTAGCCTTAGCATCCTATGTAATGTTAATATGAATTAACCTTTCATTTCATAGAAGATTACATTTAACCTCAATATTCATCCTTGCTGGTTTCAACTTTTTAAACGCAGTATCAATCATTTATATTTCAAGTAAGACGCCATCTCGTAATCTACGATGAGTAAGTATGCATTTATAAATTTCTGACACGTCATTCGTAGATATAAATTATCTTTACATCAACTGAACTAGCAATCAAATAAAACCCATCGCATGACATCAGGAATTCTAGCCATACTTGACGATATAGCAGTGCTCATGGATGATGTTGTGATCCTCAGTAAAGCGGCAACAAAGAAGACCATCGGTATTCTTGCTGATGACCTTGCTATTAATGCAGATAAGGCGTCTGGATTCATGTCAAGTAGAGAGCTACCCGTCCTATGGAAATTAACAAAAGGATCTTTCTTAAATAAAGTCATTATTCTACCTGCAATATTCCTGCTTAGCGCTTACCTTCCTATTGTTATTATTCCAATACTTATTTGCGGGGGTGTTTATTTGTCCTTTGAAGGAGCGCTAAATGTATTTAAGATGTTCTTTAACAAAAAGAACAAAACGAGTGACAAAAAGCAAAATCAAATAGAGGACCCAGCTATCTTAGAATCAAAAAAGATAAAGTCAGCGATTTTAATTGATTTTATTTTATCTATTGAGATTATTATCATTACACTCGGTACTGTTCTAGACCAAAGCATCTCAATACAAATACTCGTTGTTTCAATTATCGCTTTACTTTCGACTATTGGTGTTTACGGATTTGTAGCCCTTTTGGTCAGGATGGATGATGCTGGATATAATCTCATTTCAGCGAGCGAAAACCCTCTTATGAAAAAGACCGGTTTTTTTATGGTTCGTGCACTTCCTTTAATCATCCGAGCGCTTAAAATCGTGGGCACACTTGCCATGATTCTTGTGGGTGGAGGTATTTTTGTCCACAACATTGATTTCGTTCATGAACTCGTACATGGCTGGCCTATCTATCCTGCAGATTTTGTCATCGGATTAACTTTCGGTTCAGTATTTCTATTCGTGTATTTGTTGCTTAAAAAGCTGTTTGCCAAATAACATACTCAATGTATATCCACAAAAAAAGGCCTCAAAACTGAGACCTTTAATTTTTTGGCGGAGAATGAGGGATTCGAACCCCCGGTACCTCTCGGTACAATAGTTTTCAAGACTACCGCAATCGACCACTCTGCCAATTCTCCGAGGCAAAAGTAGTAATACTTTCATAACTGACAAACATTTTTATGTGTTCCTTATGAAGTTCATTTCCCGTAAGCAAAGATTTATCATTTTAAATGTCCTAGTTTCGGATTTAACGGTGTTTCAAAACAGTAAAGACCTATATTTGTTAGATAGATATGAAAAAATTGAATCAAGTACCCATCGAGCTGATCAACTCAATGAACAAGAACACATTGATGGAGCAATTGGGCATAGAATGTATTGAGCTTGGAGAAGATTATGTTGTCTCCAAAATGCCCGTAGACCATAGAACCCATCAACCTATGGGACTGCTTCATGGAGGTGCAAGTGCAGCACTTATTGAAAGTATTGGCTCCATGGGCTCTACCCTATTGTTGGATATTTCAAAACAACATCCTGTTGGTATCGAAATAAACGCCAATCATATTGGAGGAATTCGCTCCGGAAATGTAATTGCAACAGGTACTATTGTGCACGCGGGAAAACGAACGCATCTTTGGCAAGTAGACATCAGAGAGGAAGGTACAGACAAACTAGTCTGCTCCGGTAGATTAACAGTTATGATTATTGATATTTAAAAATGTCCATGGACCTTTTGGCATATCGCATACCCAATGAATCATCTGTTGAGAAGCTGGGATCATTCAAAGTAGTGAAGAACGATGTCCAAAAATCAAATGGATTCATCGTGTCAAATTTTTATGTCACAAAGCAACTTGTGTTTGAATCGAATGACAAAGCACACTTTGATCCTCTTGACTACGCACTACATTTGAATGAGCAACAACCGATATCTATATCAAAAGAGCGCTACATCAAGCAAGGAAAACTTGCGCTAAAGCTGATGCCCCAAAAGGCCATTAATAAAGTTGTTCTGTCTCGAATCAAGACCTGTATGTTGGATACGGATAAATACTGGGAGCTCTACACTAAACTATGTGAATCCTACCCAAAAGCGTTTGTCTATCTTATTTCTTCACCACACTTTGGAACATGGATTGGTGCAACTCCTGAAACATTAGTTGAAAGCAATGGAGAAAAGTCGAAAACAATGTCACTTGCTGGAACCAAGGAGGTTTCTAAAGGACTTGAGTGGAGCTCAAAAGAACGACAGGAACAGCAATTTGTAACGGAATACATTACGAGTGAGCTAAAGAATCAGGGAACAAAAGACATCAATATTAACGGCCCACATACGGCAACAGCCGGAAATATAGAACACCTGCGCACTGATATTTCATTTAACCTAAATAAAAAGCATCCTTTGGATATTGCAATGGGGCTTCATCCTACCCCCGCGGTTAATGGTGTTCCAAAAGAACAAAGTAAAAGACTTATCGAACAAATAGAACTTGAGGGTTCAAATCAAGATAGAAGTCTTTACAGTGGATACATAGGTTTAGTATCAGAAACAACGAGTAAGCTTTATGTGAACTTACGTTGTTGTCAGCTCACAAAGAATAAAGCCCATATATATGTTGGCGGAGGATATACCCTTCAATCTAAGGTCGAAAATGAATGGGAAGAAACAGAAAGTAAGAGCGAAACACTCACTAGAATTTTTGATTTATTGTAGATTTGCAAAAGATGGAAATCAGCAATAAGCCAGTAGTACAAAAAATCATTCAGGAATGCATAAATCATGGCATTAAACACATTGTTTTTTCTCCTGGATCGAGAAATGCCCCTTTTGCTATTTCTTTTGATGTGCACCCAGATTTCGAAACACATGTCATTCATGATGAACGTGCCGCTGCATTTTATGCATTGGGAATGTCACAAACCCTTCAGCAAACCGTTGCATTATGTTGTACCTCAGGATCGGCGGTTTTAAACTACTTCCCTGCTATATCGGAAGCTTTTTATAGAGAACAGCGGCTGTTAATTTTATCCGCAGACCGCCCTAAGCGCCTTATCAATAAGGGACATGGGCAAACCATTATGCAACACGAAGTATTCGGTAAACACGTAAAGCAATCTCTTTCTGTTGAGGATAGTAATGGAAAGATGAATCATAACTCGATTACAGATTTTTTTGGCAAAATGCAGGAGTCTCCGTATCGACCTATGCATCTGAACATACACCTGGAAGAGCCACTATATGGAGTATCTGATATCCATATTCAAAAGGAAAAAGCCAATAAAAAAGAGGAAATAAAAGAAAAAGTATTTTCTCTAACTAAAGATGAAATCCAAAGCTTTGGAGATCAAAAAATACTCGTTCTTTGCGGGCAAGGCAGCACAGACTATATTTTAAAAAGTGCTCTTGTTGATTTTAATAAGAACTCAAATGTTGTTGTGCTCAATGAAAACACCTCAGGGATTAGCGATAGGTCCTTTGTAAATTGTATCGACCGAGCACTAAATTCAATCGATGCTAAAGGAGAAAAAAGATTCGTTCCTGATATCCTTATCACTATCGGAGGTGCGATTGTTTCGAAGCGCATCAAATCTTTTTTTATTAAGCACCCACCTAAAAGACATATTGCCATCAACAAAAGTAATATTGGCATCGATTTATTTTTGAGATTAGATGATCATTATGAATGTAAACCAACATCCTTTTTTGAGCTACTCAACAAAAAGGCAACACTGCTAAACAACAAAAACTTCAAAGCTACATGGAATCAACTTGATTACCTCGTTAAGGATCGCATTCCTAGCTTCTTTAATAAAGCGCAAACAAATACAGATTTGGAGGTGTTCCATGCACTTTACCATACCTTACCTGAGAAATGTACCTTGCATCTCGGAAACAGCGCCATCGTGCGATATATGCAGCTATTCGATCCGGTTCCAAATGTTCATTATGAATGTAATCGTGGAACAAGTGGTATAGACGGATGCACAAGCACAGCAGTAGGAGGCGCTATTGCCAATCCTAATGCACAGCATGTTTTCATTAGTGGTGATGTTTCATTCATATACGACAGCAATGCCCTCTGGATAGATCCTTTTCCGAAAAACTTAAAAATAATTGTACTCGATAATAAAGGAGGGGGTATTTTCAAGATTATTGATGGTTCGAAATCCTCGGATCAATTGGAAAGGTATTTTGAAGCAAAGCACGGCACCGATGTTAAGGCTATTGCCAATAGCTTTGGGATTCAAGTATACTCCGGTAAAAAAAGTAAAAAAATTCAAGATCAAATTATTGATTTTTTTCAGGACAACAAATCCCAGCTACTCCTCTTAACAACGGATTCAAATGAAAACCCTAAGGAATTAGAGCGGTTCTTTAAACATTTAAATAATGCTTGATTACCTGGATATCTTCATGTTTTGGGAGGGATGGATTTACCTATTAATTCTCTCAGTTTTAGAGATTGTATTAGGGATTGATAATATTTTATTCATCAGCATTGTTACCGAGAAGCTTGAAGCTCAAGACCAACGAAAAGCGAGAAACATAGGTTTATCCATTGCACTCATCCTTCGCTTAGGATTACTTTCTGTTGTATCCATTTTGATGGGTCTTACAAAGCCGTTATTCACTTTATTTAACGCTCCTTTCAGTGTACAAAGTCTAATTCTTCTGCTTGGCGGCCTATTCCTTATTTACAAATCTGTTGATGAAATGCATAAGAACATCAGTAACGAACATCACATAACCAGTAAGAAAAAGAAAGGACTATTAAATATTATTGGTCAGATTATTATTATTGATTTAATCTTCAGCTTTGATTCGATCATATCCGCCGTGGGTATGACAAATGGTGTCGGCGCAGAAACCAATTCAGACCCAATCGCTATTATTGTTTTTGCAATCATCATCTCGATCATTGTTATGATCTCCTTTGCAAAGCAAATTGGGGACTTCATTTCAAGCCGTCCAACGATAAAGATGATTGCACTCAGTTTCCTTGTCGCCGTGGGTATTCTCCTGATTTCAGAGGCCTTTGGTCAGCATTTCCCCAAAGGATATATCTATTTCGCATTGGCGTATGCCTTGATCGTAGAAATGCTCAACATCAAAATGCGAAAGAATAAGCTTAGAAAACATGGACAGAAAAAAAGCTGAGCTGATTCTCCAATTAGATAAGCATGAAGATGTACACGAGGCTTATGAGTCCCTTTTGTTTCAGCTAAAGACATCTATGCTGAATCAAGGAATTATTCCGAAAGTTCTGCGTAAAAGACAAGAACGATTATCCACACTGCATAACGCTTATTCATTTCTTGAAGATACTGAATCTGCAGTCTTTGAGCCAATAGAATTATCCGTAAACGGAGACGATTGGGAAACACTTTTCTTGAGCTATGAAAAGAACAAAAGTAAATTTAAACGCGAAATTGCACTTGGGACAAATGCAATTGCATTAGTCCGCGCAATAGATGGTTTAATTCTTAATCAAAAACTATGGAGCGATTACTTTACCTTCGATTACAATAAAATTACCCTACCCATTCTTGGTAAAGAAATGGACAGCATGGATCTTCTTGGTCTTTTTCGGTCACATAAGAACACCGAGCTAATGTCATTACCTAATACAATACTTGAAGAACTAGGGAGAATATTAAAAAACCTTGAGGGCGAAAAAGATTAGCGACGTCCTGGGCTATTCAATTCTGTGGTGCTTTTATTCTTAAATTCAATTTTACCGAATTTATAATTAAATGTCAAAAATACTCTTCTTGACATCCATTTGTAGTAAGCTATTTGTTGGAAATTTTCTCGAACTGCATCCATATAAAAAGATTGTTGATTGAATAAATCAGAGACCCGTATGCCAAAGGCCATATTGCCGTCTAAAAACTTCTTTTCAAAAGCCAAATCAAAAGTTCCTTTTCGTTGAACTGTTCCTTGTACCATTACCCTCGGTCCATTGTATCCATAACTTGCCTGAAAGCTCGCGGTCTTTTTCCAAAAGTCTAATACAGTATTAAATTTAGCTTTGACATAAGCTCCGGTTGTATTAGACAAACCTTGGAGATCGGTGTAATACTCCACTAAGTTACCATTAAAAGATGCAGTTGTCCTCCAAAAAGAAAAGGGCTTGAACATCAAAACAATTTCAGTACCCAAGGCATTGGTACTACTCAAGTTTTGATAGGTTATTGCACTCGTATTGTCGTCATAGAATTCTTTTATACGCGTTATTACCCCTTGACTTCTGCGATAATATAAGCTTGAAGAAATTGAAAATGTTTTTTTCTCGAAAGTGTATGCGAGATCAAAAGAATGAATATATTCTGGTTGTAAATATGGATTACCTCGTCTCAAATTAAAAGGGTCAGCGTAATTTGTAAATGGGTTCAGCTGATTTGCTCTTGCTCTAGAAATCCTTCGGCTATAGCTCAGGCCAAGCTCATTGCGTTCATTTAATGCATATTTAATGTGGGCGGAAGGGAATGCATTAAAATACGTATTTGGAATAGAGCTCGAATCGGAAATTAGCTCTGGGATTTGATAAGCCTGCTCTAACCTAACCCCAAATTGATATTTGAATTTATCAATTTGTTGACCGAAGATTCCATATATGCTAAATATACGTTCATCGTAGCGGTAATCAAAATTGGCCAATGTATCTTCTGAAAAGGCTTGAGCGTCGTGATCATAGGTTTCAGAAAAGGTACTGACAGATTGGTCCCGAATAATACTTTTGGCACCCAACTCGATTCTTGAATTGATTTTCGGAAAAATATATTCCACATCGAGCTGAATAGTGTTGATATCATTGGATTCAATATTCTCAAGCTGTTGCCGCAACGTATCTTCGCCATTTAGCAAAGTATCTAAAGTGAAGTAGGCTTCTGAGTAATACCCTTTGATATCCTCATCACCAAAGGATTGGTTTACATTGAACTGAAGCTTTCCCCTGTCCTTCTTAAAGGACCATTCATAATTCAATCCTAAATCAATATTCGTTCTTGTTTTAGGATCAAAGCTTGTTCTCCTCCATAAGTTACTAGGAGATTCAGTATACTGATATAAGGTATTCAAAAGGTTTCCACGTCGTTCTCTTCTTCCTAGGCTTAAATTACCAAAAACACCAAGCTTATGGCGTTCAGATAGATTTAAATCAATGCCAGCCCTTAAGGATTGAGAATTGTTCAGGTCAGTGCCTAATCTGCTCTGATTCAATCTAACGATTGAGTCTTCACCTAGATTTTCATAGATATCAGAAAATTTATTTCGATACCCATTGTAGGTCCTTCCGTTGTATGAGGAATATACGTTCAGCTTATTGTTCCGGTAATTCAAAGATATGTTGCCTTCAAAGATATTGCCCGAAGACAAATCACCAGAACCAACATTTGAAGAAACAGCACCATTCAGCCCTTTGAAAAGACTTTTCTTAAGGACAATATTAATGATGCCGGAGGTTCCATCGGGATCATACTTTGCAGATGGATTGGCTACAATTTCCACACGCTCGATTGACCCTGCAGGAAGCGCATCTAACAATGTCTTTCCATTCCCTCCACTTAAGGAACTTGGCCTGCCATTAATTAAAATAATAACGGAACCATCCCCTCGAAGCGTGACTCCCCCATCCTCGTCCACCTCAACAGAAGGAAGTCTATTCAATACATCATTTGCTGTTCCACCACGAACAGAAATATCCTGCCCAACATTGTAAATCTTTTTGTCTATACCCGCTTTAAGTACGTCGATTTGAGCCTGCACCTTTACTTCCTCTAAATTCAGTGTTACATCTACAAAAAGCTCAATAGGACCATAATCATGCGTGCTACAAGTATTAGATCTAAAAGGAGGAAGTTGCTTCGTGGTATATCCAACATTTGAAAGCTTCAAGATATAAGTTGAATTACAATTGACAGCCTTGAACTGAAATTGACCCTGCTCATCTGCATACATTGCATGAATCAATGTTGAATCTCCAGCGCTCAATAGCTTCACGGTAGCGAATTCAATTGGAATTCCTTGGGTATCCAAAACCTTTCCTCTAACCTCGTGAATTTTATTTTGCGCCGAAAACACAAAAGGCATGAAAGCTAAAAAGAACAAGTAACGGGACTTAACGCTCATTTTGACCTGAATATTTTTTCAGTACAATGGAGGCAATATGGCCACCGAAACCAAAAGTATTACTCATGGCGTAGTTTACAACCTTCGATCGACCTTTACCTAATGGGAAATCAAATAAATTGACAAAATCGGGTTCTATATTTTTTGTATTAATCGTAGGGGGAACAAAGTCTTCTTGAAGTGATTTGATACAAGCAATCGCTTCTATAGCACCTGCTGCGCCTAAAAGATGTCCAGTCATTGATTTTGTTGCAGAAATCGTAACATTTGAGTCGTCTCCAAATACACGCTTAGCAGCAATCAATTCTGAACGGTCGCCGAGAGGAGTTGACGTTGCATGCATATTTATATGATCAATATCATTCGGGCTTATTCCTGCTTCCCGAAGCGCTTCCCGCATACCTAAGACTGCTCCTTCTCCTTCTGGGTGTGTACCTGTTAGATGATAGGCATCCGCCGCCATTCCTCCACCGACAATCTCTGCGTATATTTTAGCGCCCCTTTTGATGGCATGATCATACTCTTCAACAATTAATGAACCTGCACCCTCTCCCATCACAAATCCATCCCGCTCAACATCAAAAGGCATTGAGGCAGATTCAGGCGCATCATTTTTAGTTGACAGCGCTCTAGCAGATGCAAAACCACCCATAGAGGCTTGGTTAATTGCTGCTTCTGAACCTCCACTTATAATAAGATCCGCCTTGTCCCATTTAATATAGTTAAAGGCTTCTATCAATGCTGTATTTGAGGTAGCACAGGCTGATACTGGGCAAAAATTAACGCCTTGAAGCCCGTACTTAATAGATAAAATTCCCGAAGCAATATCCACTAAGATTCTAGGTATGAAGTAAGGCGTAAATCTAGGCGTACCATCACCCTCACAAAACTCCGTCATTTGATCTTGAAAGGTCTGAATCCCTCCATTTCCTGAGCCCCAAATGACTCCTACTCTGGTTTTATCGACCTCGTCGAAGTTAAGTGCTGCATCTTTTACAGCTTGATCCGTTGACACTAATGCGTATTGACTAAATGGATCATATTTACGCAACTCCTTTCTATCAAAATGATCTAAAGCATTATAGTCTTTAAGTTCACAAGCAAATTTAGCTTTGAACTTTCCCGTATCAAACTTTGTAATGGGACCGGCTCCACTTTTTCCATTCTTCAATCCATCCCAAAATGAATCTATTGTCTCTCCAATTGGAGTCAATGCTCCAAGTCCTGTTATAACAACTCTCCTCATTATCGATCTAGGTTCACTTTATCGTATTCGTTATTCTGTATAATTTCTATCGCTCGATTTAAAATCTCATTCGAGTCGTTATAGATTTGATAAAACTCATTAGTATTCCATAAGTTTCTTGCCAAATACGCCTTCAATCTGAGTTTAATCGCCTCTTCACTGATTTTATACTCTTCTTCATCTTTTTCTAGTGTTTCATCTTCTCTACTTACATAGCTGAAAAATGATTTCATGAATGCATCATCACAGCTAAACTCTTCCTTGAAATTTTTGAAGCTTGGATACTTTTGTAAAAGGGACTTTCTGTTTTCATCTGTATATGAATATGAAAACGTATTTAAGAACCCTCCTCTCAATAAATCAGAATAATAATCTGAATTCCCATTTGTATCAAGGGGGACAAAAAAATCTGGCATAATCCCGCCTCCACCAAAAACAGTTCTATTGGTGATTAGCGTTGTAAACTTTAAAGAATCAGGCATTTTGATAGAATCTGAATGCACAAACTCCCCATTTAAATATCGCTGTGAAATATCTTTTCTATAGGTCTCAACGTTATCATAAGGCTTCTGTATGAATCGGCCCGATGGTGTATAGTACCTTGCAATGGTCAGTCGAATTTCAGAACCATCGCTGAGCCCCATCGGTCTCTGAACCAAGCCCTTTCCAAAAGTTCTTCTCCCTACAACTAATCCTCTATCCCAATCTTGTATAGCACCAGATAAAATCTCACTTGCACTCGCAGAATATTCATCCGTCAGGACAATCAATTTTCCTTTCTCAAAGAGACCTCGAAATTCAGAGCGCAAATTATTGCGCGGCTGTGCCCGGCCCTCAGAATAAACAATGAGCTTATTATTTGACAAAAACTCGTCAGCAAGCCGATGCGCCGTGCCAAGCAAACCTCCACCATTTCCTTGTAAATCAAAAATCAAATTGCGCATACCTTGATTTTTTAAATCATTTAATGCCATTCTTACCTCCTCATGAGAACGGCGAGAAAAACTATTTAGCTTGATATAACCTGTCTGGTCATCCACCATGTAATATGAATCAACTGAAAAAACCGGGATTTTATCTCTGGTAATATTGAAAACCAAATTTTTCTTTGAATTCCTGCGTTGAATTTCTACTTTCACTTTGCTCCCGAGCTCTCCCATGAGCTTTTCCCTAACGTCACTGTTGCGCAAACCCACTCCTGCGATATTTTCTTCATCTACAACTACGATTTTATCTCCAGGCAAAACGCCTAACTTTTCTGCGGGTCCTCCTGATATGGTTGCTACAACATTAAGCGTGTCTTTCATAATCTGAAAGCGAATCCCAACCCCCACAAAGCTTCCATTAATAGAGGTTTGAGCCGCTTGAAGTTCATCCGCGGGAATATAGGTGGAATGTGGATCAAGCTCTTCGAGAAGAGCAACAATAGCTGTCTCGGTGAGGCCCTCATCATCAGTAGAGTCAACATAATACATAGAAACTTTATCGATTACCTCCTTAAATTTAAAAGAGGTGGAAAGACCGTTGGTATTGGATTGAGCATAAACCGTATTTGACAAAACGAATAGAAGTAATATCGAAAAATATCTCATAAAGGTTCTTTAAATATAAAACGCGTATCGACAAAAATAGTAACACTTGGGAGGTAGAAAGGTTTTTTTACTCTTTTTAACAGCAAATAAGATGACAAATTAAGGTTTTATTGTTAGTATGTTTTTTCGTAAAGGTCCAAGAGCTTTCACTTTTGAATGTACATTTGAGCTATGCTTGATAAGAACACTTCTTTAAAACCATATAACACCTTCGGCATAGAAGTGTCTACGGCATATTATGCTCGATTTGATAGTGTGAAAAATTTAAAACAGTTGTTGCATCAAAAAGCAAGCTTACCTCTATTCATACTTGGAGGTGGAAGTAATATCTTATTCACTAAGGATTATAATGGAATAGTACTAAAAAATGAAATCCTTGGGTTTAAAACAATTGAAGAAAACAGCACCTCGATTGTTATTGAGGCTGGCGCAGGCATGAATTGGCATTCATTCGTGCTTAAATGTATTGATATGAATTATGGTGGTGTCGAAAACCTCAGTTTAATTCCAGGAAATATAGGTGCAAGCCCAATGCAAAATATTGGTGCATATGGAGTTGAAATAAAAGATGTATTTGAATATTTAGATGCCGTTCATATTGAAACGGGAAAAGTAAAACGATTTTACAAAACGGATTGTGCTTTTGGTTATCGTGAAAGCGTTTTTAAACGTAATTTGAAAGGTGAATTTATTATATGTCATGTTGCGTTTAGACTCAGTAAAAACCAACATAAGCTGAATACTTCTTACGGAGCCATTGAGAGCGAGCTCCAGAAGATGGAAATCACAAACCCCACAATCAGGGATGTGAGTAATGCTGTTATATCGATACGTCAATCCAAACTTCCAGACCCACAAGAAATTGGAAATGCAGGGAGTTTTTTTAAGAATCCAGTCGTTCCACAAAAAACTTTACAAATACTTCTTGAAAAGCACCCGAATATTCCTCACTACGATGCTCCAAACAATGAATCGAAACTTGCAGCAGGTTGGCTCATAGAAAAGGCAGGATGGAAAGGAAAAACCTTTGAAGGTCGCTACGGTGTGCATAAGAAACAAGCCTTAGTTCTTGTGAACTATAAGAATGCAAAAGGAAAAGAAATACTAAGCCTATCGGATCAAATTATTGAAGACGTGGCAAATAAATTTGATGTACACTTAGAAAGAGAGGTGAATATTCTATAATCAATGAACAAGATTGCTTCAGAATTAATAAATTCGCAATCAAATACCTTGTGACATGAAAATTTCATTCAATTGGCTAAAAAGCTATTTAGATTTCGATCTGACTCCAGAGAGAACCTCTGAAATCCTAACGGATACGGGATTGGAAATAGAGGGGCTTCATAAGTTTGAGGAAATTCAAGGCGGTCTCGACGGTGTTGTTGTTGGAGAAGTAATCTCCTGTGAACCGCATCCTGATGCAGATCGTTTAAAGGTCACGGAGGTAAATCTCGGAAACGAAACGGTTCAAATTGTTTGTGGAGCGCCCAATGTAGGCAAAGGACAAAAGGTACTTGTCGCAACAGTGGGTACAAACCTTTATCCGAATGAAGGAGATACATTCAAAATAAAGAAAGCAAAAATTAGAGGTGTCGAATCATTCGGTATGATTTGCGCTGAGGATGAAATTGGCATGGGAAATTCTCATGAAGGTATTTTAATTCTTCCGAATGAGGTCCCTGTTGCCACACGAGCAGCAGCATATTATGACCTGTACACTGACTTTCAGCTGGAAATAGGACTAACACCCAATAGATGCGATGCCATGGGACACATTGGTGTAGCGCGAGACCTTAAGGCTTTCCTCAATTTTCATGAAAATCAAAACTTGAGTATTCGACTTCCTGATATAGAGGTTGTAAATTCAGATAATAAAGATACTGACAAGATCAAAATAAATATAGAAGATACGGCGCTATGCCCTAGATATATTGGAGCCATTCTCTACGATGTTGAGGTTAAAGAATCTCCAAAATGGTTAAAGAACAGGCTCAAATCGATCGGTCTCGACCCTGTGAATAACGTGGTCGACGTGACTAACTTCGTCATGTATGAATATGGAACACCAATGCACGCATTTGACAGAAGTAAATTAGGTGACAATATCACAGTAAAGAAAGCCGACAAAGGCTGCTCTTTCAAAACCTTAGATGGTATAGAAAGAAAGTTAAACGGAGAAGAATTGATGATTACAAGCGAGGGCAAAAACCTATGTATTGCAGGCGTTTTTGGAGGTTTAGATTCGGGAGTTTCAGAAAACACTAAAAGTATATTTCTAGAGTCCGCTATATTTAATGCAACATCAGTTCGTAAAACATCCAAAGCACACGCTATCCAAACGGATGCAAGCTTCCGATTTGAGCGAGGGGTTGACCCCTCCTTCACAGAAGACGCAATGAACCGCGCTATTTCCATTATAAAGGAGATCACTGGAGCCAAACTTACAATGAAACCTGAGCTTGTAGATGAATTTGATGCATCAGAAAAAAAAGTAATCTTTTCGATTGATTTCTTAAACCAAAGACTCGGGACAGCTTTGAAAACAAAGGAAGTAATCTCTATCCTCGAAAGCCTTGATTTTAAATGTAAAATAGGTTCAAATAATCACATACAATCTACTGTACCTCAATACCGTATAGATGTAACAAGGCCTGAAGATATTCTTGAAGAGATTTTAAGAATTTACGGCTTCAATAAGGTTGAACTTCCAAAAAAATGGAATATTTCTTTTCCAGTAGAAGATTCAAAAAACATAGAAAACCTGCAAAGAACAACTTCAGAATGGTTCGTAGCAAATGGCTTTAATGAGGTCATGAATAATTCATTGAGAAGAAACGATCTTCCAGAAAGCGAAATGAAGAGTGTGGAAATATTGAACCCACTAAGTAAAGAGTTGCATACAATGCGCAAATCTCTTTATTTTGGTTTGTTAGAAAACCTCGCGTATAACCAAAACCGTCAGCAACAAGTACAAAGGCTATTTGAATTTGGAAAATCTTATTATGTCGCTAACGATCAATTCATAGAAACGAGAGAGCTCGCTTTTGCATTGTGTGGAAAAACTGACGACCTATCATGGCAAAACACCACCAAAACCTTAAACTTCTTTAACCTTAAGCAAAGCTGTGAAGCTTTAATGGCAAAGCTTGGAATTAAGTTAAGAATAAAAGAAGGAGCCAATGAACAAAGATTCTTTGAACGGAGCTATCAGTATACATTAGGAAAAGAAACACTTATAGAATTCGGTCAAGCAAGTTTAACCTATTGTAAAAAAGCAGGTATAAAAACAAAAGTTTTTATCGCCTTATGCAATTGGGATAAGCTTTTAAAATACAGTAATTCTAGCATTAGTTTCAAAGAGCTCCCTAAGACTTTCTTTGTAAGACGGGACTTTTCGCTAATACTTGATGAGCACATTGAATACGCGGAAATTGAAAAGTTGGGATATGCTGCAAGCAAAAAGCTAATCAAGGATATTTCATTGTTTGACGTTTATGAAGGAGACAAACTGCCAAAAGGCAAAAAGTCTTATGCCGTATCTTTTATGTTTCAAGATGATAACGAGACGCTTAAAGACGGAACTGTAGATCCAATTATGGAACAAATTAGAATAAAGCTTAAAAATGAATTAGGAGCTGAGCTTAGAGCTTAAGCTCATTAAGTTTACCTAAGAAACGATCTAAATTTTCGTTTTTAATAATCTCATCTTTACCAACAACCAATAAATTCTTGGCTTTATTTGAGTGCAACCATAGCTTCAGGTTAACTATTGAAACATTTAGCGTTCCATTGATATCTATTCTATAGGTCGATTTTTGATTTTGATCAAATAAAGATTTAAGGCTCCAATTCTCTTTAGAAATAGACTGATTCTCACTTACGATAAGTAATGAATCAAAATTTTCTATTGAAAGCTCATAACGCTCTTTGGTCTGAACAACTTCATTAGCATTAGCAGAACACCAGGTCTCAATGGCTTTAGAAAATGGCGTATTCGCCTTAAGATATATTGTTTCTAACTTCATGAATCAAATAGCAGTCAAAGATAATTGAAATAATGAGGTGGAATCAAAAAAAGAATAATATCCTAAACTTTTTAGACTTACAAGCAGAAAACATTATCCTTATAAGCTTATTTAAACAAACCTTTCACGAGTTCCGGCGGTCTTGCTACAAAAGCTTCGTTCTCGGATACCACAATTGGACGCTCGATAAGCTTTGGATTCATGAGCATTAAATCAATAAGCGCATCTTGTGTTAAGCTTTTACCTTTGACCAAGTCTTTATATACTTGCTCGTTTTTCCGTAACAACTGATCGGCAGTGTATCCTAATTTTTTTAATAATAATTTAAGCGATTCCTTTGAGATAGGATCATTGATATATTGAACAACCTCAATGTCGATATTTCCTTCATTGAGTAAGGAAAGTGCTTGGCGGCTTTTTGAACATCTATTGTTATGGTAAATAATAACTTTTTTCATTCTATAAAGCTATACAATCTTTAGATTATCCAAATCATTTTATTGTTCAAAAGTTGTCTTCTTTTCTCATCTTTTACACTTTCAATTCAATATCTGAATACTTAGATTTGTACAAAGCATTTTTCATGGATTTTCTGAATGAACTAAACGAGAGCCAAAAGGTAGCAGCAAAACATATGTACGGAGCTGCTATGGTTATCGCCGGAGCAGGCTCAGGAAAAACAAGGGTCTTGACGTACCGCATTGCCCACATGATGGAGAACAATATTGATCCATTTAATATCCTTGCACTTACCTTCACCAATAAAGCTGCAAAAGAAATGACCGAAAGAATCAGCTCAATAGCGGGGGGACATGAAGCAAAGAATATAACCATGGGAACCTTCCATTCGGTTTTTTCAAAGATTCTTCGTTTCAATGCAGATAGAATAGGTTTCCCGAGCAATTTCACCATATACGACACACAGGACTCTAAAAGCCTGATAAAAGATCTTATAAAAGGCTTTAACCTAGATGATAAAACCTATAAGCCAAGTCAAGTATTTGGTAGAATATCCACGGCCAAGAACAATCTGATATCCCCAGAAGATTACAACGATAATCCAGAAATAAAACTAGAAGATAAGCAATCAAGACGACCTGAGATGGGACGAATATATACAAGCTATATGAATCGATGCCAAAGGTCAGGAGCAATGGATTTTGATGATTTATTATACTATACAAATATTCTCCTTCGAGACTTCCCTGATGTACTCCATTACTATCAGCATAAATTTAAGTACATTCTTGTGGATGAGTACCAGGATACTAATTTCGCACAATACCTTATTATTAAACAGCTAGCGGCGGCATATGAAAACATTTGCGTTGTTGGGGATGATGCCCAAAGTATCTACTCATTTAGAGGAGCGAATATCGAAAACATACTAAACTTCAAAAAGGACTATCCTGATTTTTCATTATTTAAGCTAGAACAGAACTACAGAAGTACCAAAAATATTGTAGAAGCAGCAAATAGTGTCATCAAGAACAACAAAGATCAAATTCACAAGAAGGTATGGACGGACAACCAAACTGGGGATAAACTAGAAGTAATCAGAACATTGACTGATAACGAGGAAGGAAGAGCAATTTCAGCAAAGATATTTGACAAACAAAAGTCTGGTGGGTCATATAATGATTTCGCTATACTGTATAGAACGAATAGGCAGTCTAGAAGCTTCGAGGAGTCACTCAGGAAGCTTAATATACCGTATAAAGTGTATGGAGGTCTATCATTCTACCAACGAAAAGAAATAAAAGACCTACTCGCCTACTTTCGTTTATCGGCAAATCCAAATGATGAAGAGGCCTTAAAAAGAGTCATCAATTACCCGAGACGGGCGATTGGAAAGACAAGTATTGAAAAGCTAATTGTTGCCGCCAATAAATACAGCACAAGTATTTGGGAGGTCATTTCGAATTTCCAAAAATACCCTGTAGAAATCAATCGTGGTACACAAGCAAGAATTGGAGAATTCGTTACCATGATAAAGAGCTTTCAAGCAGAAGTAAATGAAAAAGATGCATTTACACTTGCAGAACGGATTGCCAAAGCATCTGGTATCATGCGCGAGCTGATAAATGAAAAAAACAAAGGCCCGGAAGAAGTAGAGCGCTTTCAAAATATAGAAGAGCTACTCGGAGGTATTCAAGAATTTGTAAATTCCAATGAAGACGATTCGGTAAAAACATTGGCTGACTTTATGCTTGAGGTTGCATTACTCACAGACGCCGACCAAGATAAACCTGAAGAAAAAAACCATGTTTCCCTCATGACGATTCACTCAAGCAAGGGACTTGAATTTCCAAATGTATATCTTGTTGGACTTGAGGAAAACCTATTCCCCTCTCAAATGTCGCTTCAGTCAAGATCTGACCTTGAAGAGGAAAGACGGTTGTTCTATGTCGCGGTCACTCGCGCCATGCATTCATGTACAATCTCATATGCGAGTTCCAGATTTTTATGGGGTCAAGCTATTAGCTGCGAACCCTCTCGATTTTTGGACGAAATTGACCCAAGCTATCTTTCTTTTAATACTGTAAAGCAAAGTATTGGAAGAAGTGCTTTTGGAAATAAACTTCAAGCTCCTAGAACTGGAGGGTTAAATAAAAACCTTGGCGCTCCCCTTCCCGGAAATCTGCGTTCACTAAAGGATGTAAAACGAGCACAGGCATCAGGCAATCAATCAAATATTGGCAATAATGAGATAAAGGTAGGTTACAATGTTCAGCACGAACGATTTGGCAAAGGAAAAGTAACGCATGTGGAAGGAACCGGAGCAGATCAAAAAGCAACGATATTTTTCCCGCACCATGGAAGTAAAACTATATTACTTCGCTTTGCGAATCTTGAAATAATTCAATAGAAATATCAAAGCTTATTCTCGTCAAGTACATGCACGAAATGATACCCCTTCACAATAAAATCTTCTTTAAAAAAGAACTTGTGTGCAGCATGGTTGTAAGTAAAAGCATCTAGACCGATAGAAGTACAGGCATTTTTCTTCGCAAGTTTTTTGGCATAATCAAATAACATTCCTCCAACTCCTCGAGAACGAAAATCCTCTGCTACAACAACATTATCAAGTTCCAAATACTTACCACACCAAAGCTTATGACCCAGCCAAACGCCACTCAGGCCAATAATGTCGTTTTCTTCATATACGGCAAGCATAGAATAATTATTAGGCAACATAACCTCAAGCTGTTTTTCATATTCTAAATGTGATAAGTCGGGATACAACTCTGTTAAAAGGGAATAACCCATTAACAATTCTTCTTTTGTTTTTAGCTCTACAATCTTCATATTAGTTCACATAATTTGTATTTAAAAAAACCGGGATTCTCTTCCGGCAGGTCTAGGCATATACAAATCCAATTTATCTTAAACAGACGAAATTGGGAACATTGAAAATGAAAAAGTTTCAATTTCACGTTTTAAAAATACCAATTTGTAATTCACCCACTAATAATTTGTCTTGTTTTAAAGAGAGTGTAAAGTTCTTTTTTTGATACTTTCGTGTTCATGAAAGCCATTAAAAAATTCCTGTTTTCAATATTAAGTGAGAAAAGCTATCTAAAATTATTGCATCGTAGCTTTTATATCTTTTTAGATACCGGACTTTTAAAGGGTGATCAGAAATTCAAGTACCATTATAAGGTTAAGTCATTTATAAAAGAGGATGATATTGTTCTAGATATTGGTGCAAATCTCGGCTATTTCGCAAAAACATTCTCAAGAATCACCTCAAAGGGAAAAGTTATTTGCGTCGAACCTTTACCCCAGTATTTTAATGTGTTGACTCATTTTTTAGGAAACAAAAAAAATGTAACGCTTCACAATGTAGCTCTAGGAAAGGAATCGGGAACAGTAACAATGGTACTTCCAATGCAAGATGGAATGATTCGCACAGGTCTTCCATATGTTTCTAAGGAAAAAACAACTTCAAATGAAAGAACACAAGAGGTTCGAATTGTAAACCCACTATCCCTCATTGAGGGCGAACCAAAACTAGATTATATCAAATGTGACATTGAAGGCTATGAATGGATCGTTTTTCAAGCACTAAAACCTGCACTTATTAGACACCTTCCAATTGTTCAAATAGAAATTTCACAGAAAAACCTAAATGACTTTATAAAATTTTTTACTGCACTGGAATACGTTCAGTACGGAATTTCGAATCATGAAGTCATAAAAGAAGATGGTGTACAGAACGAAGAAGGGGATTATCTTTTTATTCCGAAATCGAAAGAAGAATCATTTTTAAATAGATTGAAATGAAGAAAAAGTTGATTTTTTTGGTGCTTATGATAGCTCTTATTTTCTCTTGTCAAAAAAACGCAGGTATATTTGAGATTTCAGGAAGCATAACAGATTTGAGTAGCTCAAGTGGACTAGAAAACTGTAAACTATACCTTTATAGCTATCCAGTAGGGACGGGTGAAGAATTGCTTACAGATTCAACTTTTAGCGACAATGATGGGTCTTATACATTTTCATTTGAAAGGGCTCAAATGGAAAAATACAAAATTACATTTGACAAGGAAGGGTATTTCGAAGGTGAAGAGACCATCTATTTTTCAGCGTTATCTCTTGACGCAGTAAACACGATAAACCTAGAAACTTTTGGTAAATCATGGGTCGGAATTCGCTTAAAAAATAATAGCCCGCAGTTAGAAGATCATTTTAGATATATAAAACAGGACGGTAAAACCAATTGTGCTGAATGCTGTCCAGCAGACGAACAAAATTTCTACGGAAATATAGACACGACTATTTACTGTGCAAATAACGCAAATGATAATTACTCAATTATGTACTGGGTGATTGGGACCTCCATCGTCGATATTGCGACTGCAAATACATCATTCCTAGACACTTCCCTTATAGAAATAACTTATTAATACGTAGTACTTTTATTTGCTGTTAACGGCGGTTTATCTGTAGTTCATAATTGCAAAAAAAAGACTATTTTTGCCTACAAATTTTAGAAAATGACTGAAAACTTTTCCTTAGAAGACTTTAAAAAGAAATTTAGTGAAAACAAAAGCTTTCGAATTACCACGATTACCGCGGGTGCTCTTGTTGTTTTGGTGCTTGGCTTTTTAAGCTACCGTCAATGGATGTGGAAACCTGATAATGAGAAATCGAAAGAAACCTATTTCGTTGCCTTAAACGCCATAGCAAACGATGGTAAAAACAACTTGGCTGACACAAGTAAAGCAGGTTCTAAAACCGATCCGATTAAAAAACTTCAAAGAAGTGTGAAGAAATATGACGGTAAAATTGGTGGTGAGGTAAGTAAGTACATCCTTGCTACGCAATACATGAGAAAAGGAAAATATAAAGAAGCCCTAGTTTTACTCGAAAATGTAAATGTAGATGATACATATGTTAGCGTTGAGGTAATAGGCTTACAAGGAGATTGTCAATCTGAGCTCAAAAACTACGACAAAGCATATGCACTTTATCAAGAAGCTGCTGCCACAAACGAAAATGATTTTACTAGTCCAATGTATCTATTCAAAGCTGGCCTAATTGCTGAAAAGCTTAAAAAATATAACGAAGCAGTGACTCACTACGAAAAAATTGCAACCATCTATCCTAAGTCTTTTTATGCAAAAGAGAAAAACTTAGAAGCATATATTGCTAGAAACTCCAAGTAAACCCTTTACGCTATGGCAACATCGAATAAGAACCTATCAGCGTACGACAAAAACAAAATTAAAAGCGGTGCCGATTTAATGATCGGCATTGTTGTTTCTGAATGGAATGATGACATAACCTCCAATCTATGTAAAGGTGCAGTTCAAACGCTTTTAGAAAACAATGTCGCTGAGGCAAATATTAAAATTCAAAAAGTACCTGGTGCATTTGAATTACCTCTAGGTGCACAATTCTTATTAAAGAATCAACAATTAGACGGAATCATTGCTATTGGCGCTGTCATTCAGGGAGAGACAAAACACTTTGACTTTGTTTGTCAAGGGGCAACAGATGGCATCATGCGTGTGATGCTAGATTTCAATACCCCAATATCGTTTTGCGTACTTACAGACAATACAAAAGAACAATCGGTTGCAAGGTCAGGAGGAAAGCATGGAAACAAAGGCATCGAAGCCGCTGTAAGTCTGCTACAGATGATTACTGCACATAAATCATTATCATGACACTTATAAAATCAATCTCAGGAATTCGCGGCACAATCGGTGGTAGCGTGAACGAGGGACTCACACCAATCGATACAGTCAAATTCGCCTCTGCTTACGGCACTTGGTTAATAAATCAAAATCCAAATAAAAGACTTAAAGTAGTCATCGGTCGAGACGCACGACCTTCCGGACAAATGGTTTCTAACCTAGTTTGCTCGAGTCTAATTGGTTTAGGAATTGATGTTGTGAATCTTGGTTTATCTACAACACCTACAGTAGAGATCGCAGTCCCTATGGAAAATGCAGATGGCGGGATCATTCTTACAGCAAGCCATAATCCCAAGCAATGGAATGCTCTAAAACTCTTAAATGAGAAAGGAGAATTTATTTCAGGAGCAGAAGGAATTGCACTCCTTGAGATTGCCGAAAAGGCCTCTTTTCATTTTGCAGAGGTAGATGATTTAGGTCTCGTTACAAATGATGATAGCTATCTTCAAAAACACATTAATGCGGTTTTAGCTTTACCGCTTGTAAATGTTGATGCTATTAAAAATGCAAATTTTAGCGTCGTTATAGACGCCGTAAATTCTACAGGAGGCATATTTATACCAGCACTTTTAGAGGCGCTTGGAGTAGACAATATAACAAAGTTGTACTGCGAACCCAATGGACAGTTCCCGCACAATCCGGAACCACTGCCTGAACATTTGACAGACCTCGCGGAAAAAATAAAAGAAACCAAAGCAGATGTTGGTTTTACCGTAGATCCTGACGTTGACCGTTTAGCCATGGTATGTGAAGATGGAAGCATGTTTGGCGAGGAATACACCTTAGTCGCTGTCGCGGACTATGTACTGAGCCATACACCTGGGTCAACAGTGTCAAACCTATCCTCTACCCGCGCCTTAAGAGATGTGACAGAGCAAAGAGGGGAAAAGTATCACGCATCAGCAGTTGGTGAGGTAAATGTTGTAAACCTTATGAAAACTGAAAACGCCATAATAGGCGGAGAGGGAAATGGCGGTGTAATTTATCCTGAATCTCATTATGGACGGGATGCACTCGTTGGAATTGCGTTATTTCTATCGCATTTAGCAATAAAGAATTGTTCAGCCTCAGCTTTAAGGGACAGCTTTCCCAAATACTGTATATCCAAAAACAAGATTCAGCTAACGCCTCAAATTGATGTAGATCACATACTCAATAAAATGGCCGATAATTACAAGAATGAAGAGGTTGATACCACAGATGGCGTCAAAATATACATTGGAAAAGAATGGGTACACTTGAGAAAGAGTAACACAGAGCCTATTATTCGAATCTACTCTGAAAGCAGGTCAATCGATGCCGCAAACCAACTGGCAGAAAGGTTTAAGTCTGAAATACAATCACTTATATAAAGTGATTTAAACCCACGTTATTAACAATTCATCCTTCATAACTCAAATCGCTAGTCCTTTAACGTAATACATACTAACATACATTGTAGAGAACTTAAAATTAATTTATTATGAAAAAGTTACTTATTTTATTTTGCGGTATGATTATTTCTGGATCTGTTTTGGCTCAGAAGCCAACAGACGGAAATCCATTTTCTTTGGAAGGGAACATGAACTACACCTCAGGAGAGGGCATGTCTTTTACAGCTCCTAGTGTTAGATTACGTTATTTCTTTAAAGACAATATGGCTGGAAGAGTTCAGTACGGGATGAACACAGGTTCTGATATGATATCTATTGGCCTTGGTTATGAGTACCACCTTGGAGGGACAGATAGAATGTCACCTTACTTCGGTGGATTAGTTGATTATGCTTCAATGGGAGATGATAATAGTGTCGGGGTTAACATAGTAGGTGGAATGGATTATTATGTTTTTGAAAATGTATATGTTGGACTTGAATTAATGTTAGGGTATAATACAGGTGATGAAAGTTTTGCAAACTCAATGGGTAGCGCAATTAGATTCGGTTGGAGATTCTAAACATCATTAAAACAACAAACTTAAAGAGGGCTTCGGCCCTCTTTTTTTTATCTAAAAACTTTAGAAAAAAATATATACTATTTTGTTTTTTACAAATTCTGCAAAATTTAACCGACATATGTTTACTTTTATTGTTAGACAAATATGAAAGAGAAGAGAAAAAAAATTGAAGTTTGTTTCACCCCAGGAGAATACGATTACTTTAAAGATGAGTTTGAAATCGTTGTAGTAATCGATGTACTAAGAGCGACTACTGCTATTTGCGCAGCTTTTGACAATGGGATTAAATCCATTATTCCAGTACCTACGCTTGAAGATGCACTAGAGTACAAAAAGAAAGGATTCCTTGTTGGCGCCGAACGTAAAGGACAAATTGTGGAAGGTTTTGATTTTGGGAACTCCCCCTACTCCTACATGAAGGAGGAATTTAGAGGAAAAGAGGTGGTGCTGACCACTACAAATGGAACCAAATCTATAGCTGCCGCTAAAGATGCAGACACTGTAGTCATTGGTGCGCTTGTTAATTTAGACGCGATGGTGGATTGGCTCATCAAACAAAATAAAAATACACTTTGTTTATGCTCAGGATGGCAGGATAAATTCAATCTTGAGGATACCATATGCGCAGGAGCAATTTCCGATGCACTTATTGCAACCGGAGACTTTACTTCAGTTGAGGATTCGTCTATTGCTGCAAAATATTTATACCAATCCGCAAAAGACAACTACATGGGTTACTTAAAATCAAGTTCTCATAGACGAAGACTTAGAAACCTCAATCTTAACAAAGATGTGATCTATTGCCTCACACCAAACACATCAAAAGCTATTCCGATACTTAAAGATGGAAAATTATACAATCAATAAATGAAATACCTTTTTCTCATATTTTCTATTGCCGTATCACTATCTGTGACGCATGTACCAAAAAGAGCTATGTGGGGATTTTTTGGACACAAAAAAATAAACCGCATCTCAATATTTACCCTGCCCAATGAAATGTTTGGCTTTTATAAAGAGCATATTGAGTATATAACAGAGCACGCTGTTGATCCCGACAAAAGAAGATATGCGGTGGATGGAGAAGCGCCGTGTCATTATATCGACTTGGATCACTTCTACCATGAAGGTGAAGACCCATATAAAATAATGCCAAAAACCTGGAAGGCAGCTGTAGAAAAATTCTCAGAAGACACCTTGCAAGCATACGGAATTGTACCTTGGCATATTCAACGCATGAAGTATCGACTGCAAAAAGCTTTTGAGCGTAAAAATGTGGATCTAATTCTAAAATACTCAGCAGATATTGGACATTACATTGGAGACGCACATGTTCCGCTACATACGACTGAAAACTACAATGGAAAAATGACCAATCAAGTAGGTATTCACGGTTTGTGGGAGAGCCGTCTGGTAGAAGTCAATTCAGATAATTACGATTACTTCGTTGGAAAAGCAGACTATGTAAAGGATGTACTCGATTTTGCTTGGACAGCTGTTAAAGGCTCTCACAATGCACTTGACTCCGTATTTAGGATGGAAATAGAATCCACAAAAGAAATACCATCTAATCTGAAATACAGCTATGAGCGAAGAGGAAATGTAACCACGAAAGTATACTCTAAAGAATTCTGTGACCTCTACCATTCTAAAATGAATGGCATGGTCGAAAGACGCATTAAAAGAGCTGTTTTATCTACTGGTTCTATTTGGTATACAGCTTGGGTAGATGCGGGGCAACCGGACCTACGTGAATTACAATACACGAAACCTAGCGAAGAATTAATAAAAGAGCTACAAGCTTTAGAGGAGGCGTACCATCACGGTCTGCACAAAGGAAGAATTTGTGACTAATGCTAAATAGTTAAACAATCTTTCTATACTTGATCCGTTTTGGACCAGCGTCACCCAATCTTTTCTTTCGGTTTTCTTCGTAATCAGAATATGTTCCCTCGAACCAATAAACCTCAGAATCTCCTTCAAAAGCCAAGATATGCGTACATATTCGATCTAAGAACCACCTGTCGTGGGAAATCACTACTGCACAACCTGCGAAGTTCTGAATTCCTTCTTCTAAAGCCCTTAAGGTATTTACATCAATATCATTGGTAGGCTCATCAAGCAATAAAACATTTGCTTCTATCTTCAAGGTCATGGCCAAATGCAATCTATTCCTTTCACCACCTGAAAGCACCCCTACTTTTTTATTCTGGTCAGAACCATTAAAGTTGAACTTAGATAGATATGCCCTAGAGTTGATTTTTTGATTCCCTACTTCAACATACTCTAGGCCATTAGAAACAACATCAAAAACTGATTTATCAGGATGAATATCCTTATGAGTTTGATCTACATAGCCTAGCTTTACTGTATCTCCCACCTGAAATTGACCTCCGTCAGGCTGTAATTCATCCATGATCATTTTGAAAATGGTCGTTTTTCCTGCTCCATTTGGACCAATCACACCTACAATACCCGCAGGTGGCAATTTGAAATTGAGGTTGTCGTAAAGTAACTTTTCCCCAAATGACTTAGAAACACTTTCTGCATCTATCACATTGGTTCCCAAACGAGGACCATTCGGTATTGGAATTTCCAAGGTATCCTCCTTAGCCTTCGTATCTTGGGATAACATCTTCTCATAATTCTGAATTCTAGCCTTGTTTTTTGCTTGTCTCGCTTTCGGATTCATCCTAACCCACTCAAGCTCTCTCGCCAAGACCTTCTGTCTTTTCGATTCAGACTTTTCTTCTTCTTTTAATCGTTTTCCTTTCTGCTCGAGCCATGACGTGTAATTGCCTTTCCACGGAATCCCCTCTCCTCTATCCAATTCTAATATCCAACCCGCTACATTATCCAAGAAATAACGGTCGTGCGTCACAGCAATTACGGTCCCTTTGTATTGCTGTAAATGTTGTTCTAACCAATCGATAGACTCTGCATCCAAGTGGTTAGTTGGCTCATCTAGCAATAAAATATCAGGATTCTTTAGCAGTAACCTGCATAGCGCTACCCTCCTCTTTTCACCCCCTGATAACGTTCCTATTTTTTGCTCGTCGGGTGGACAACGTAAGGCATCCATTGCCCGATCAAGCTTATTATCAAGTTCCCACGCGTCCAAAGCATCAATTTTATCTGAAACCTCACCTTGACGCGCAATAAGCTTTTCCATTTTGTCAGGATCATTGAGCACTGCTTCATCCATGAAAGACGCATTGATCTCTTCATATTCCTTTAAAACATCGACAGTCTCTTGACAACCCTCCATTACAATCTCCTTGACAGTCTTATCAAGATCTAATTCGGGCTCTTGTGGTAAATAGCCTACCGAATAACCTGGTGAAAAAACAACATCCCCTTGATACGCCTGATCCAATCCAGCGATAATCTTCATTACTGTTGATTTACCAGAACCGTTTAGACCTATAATACCAATTTTAGCACCGTAAAAGAAAGAAAGGTGAATATTCTTGATAATTTGTTTCCCTTGAGGCGTTGATTTAGTGACACCAACCATTGAAAAAATAACTTTTTTATCGTCTGACATATTATTTAAATATTTTGTGCGTGAATATCTTCCATTTCGCTAAACGGAAAAGTAATGAAGTTTTTAAAACCCCCAAACCATAGGTTGTTGATCGGCTAAAGTTAATTGATGACGCTTCTTCAAAATACTTCGTAGGACAAGTGACTTCTCCTATTTCGTATCCCGCAAAGCAAATTTGAGCGAGCATTTGATTGTCAAATACAAAGTCATCTGAATTGTTTTGTATAGAAATATTATCAAAAATCTCTTTGGAAAAAGCTCTATATCCTGTATGGTATTCAGATAGCTTTTGTCCCATTAAGATATTCTGAAACAAAGTAAGTATTCTATTTGAGATATATTTATATACGGGCATACCGCCTTTTAACGCCCCTTTTCCCAGTATTCTTGAACCTAATACAACTGGATAAATATCGAAAGCGATAATACCCGAAATCGCATGAATCAACTTTGGTGTATATTGATAGTCTGGGTGTAACATAATTATAATATCCGCACCCAAAGAGAGCGCCTTCTCATAACATGATTTTTGGTTCCCGCCATAACCCTTATTCGACTCATGACGAATAACGTGTTCAATACCCAGCTCTTGGGCAACAGCTGATGTATTATCCTTACTCGCATCGTCTACAAGAATTACTGTATCTACTAAATCCATAGGGATTTCACTATAGGTCTTCCCCACCGTTTTAGCTGCATTATAGGCCGGCAATACAACGGCTATTTTTTTCCCATTTATCACAACGGTAAAAATAATCAGGATATGTGAAATGACCACAAATTTACCTCATGGTTTCAATCTTTCCTTAAATTTGTAATATGAATGTCCTCGCCCCTCTTGCAGAAAGAATGCGTCCAAAAAACCTAGATGAATACATAGGGCAAGAACACCTACTTTCGGAAAATGCGCCGCTTACAAGATCTTTGGAGGCAGGAATTATTCCATCAATGATTTTTTGGGGACCTCCAGGCGTTGGAAAAACGACCTTGGCCCATCTTGTTGCGGAAAAGCTTAAAAAAACAATCCATACCTTGTCGGCTATATCATCAGGTGTAAAAGATGTTCGCGAAGTGATCGCCAAGGTACAAAATGCAGGAATGTTTCAAGAATCAGGAACCATTCTTTTCATTGATGAAATACATCGTTTTTCTAAATCACAACAAGACTCATTGCTAGGAGCTGTTGAAAAAGGAATTGTAACCTTAATCGGAGCTACAACTGAAAACCCTTCCTTTGAAGTAATCTCCGCTCTTCTATCTAGATGTCATGTATATACGTTAAAAGACCATACAAAAAAAGACCTGATTAGGCTTTTGAACAGAGCGATTTTAAAAGATAAATTACTTGCTAAACGTGAAATAAGGTTTAAAGAATATGAAAGTTTATTGGCTATATCAGGTGGAGATGCACGTAAAATATTAAACGTATTTGAAATCATAATTAGCTCCTTGCCCCAAAACGAAAGTATTGAGATCACAAATACTTTGGTGCAAGAAAACGCCCAACAATCTTTAGCGAGATATGACAAGGACGGTGACCAACACTATGATATTATTTCAGCCTATATCAAAGCAATTCGAGGCAGTGATGCAAATGCAGCAATCTATTGGCTTGCAAGAATGGTTGAAGGTGGTGAAGATCCCAAATTTATCGCACGACGCCTGATCATTTCAGCATCCGAAGATATTGGACTTGCAAATCCCAACGCGCTCCTAATGGCCAATACGACTTTTCAAGCAGTAGAAAAAATAGGTTGGCCAGAATCAAGAATCATATTAGCACAATGCACCATCTATCTCGCAGATAGCCCTAAAGGAAATGGGGCTTATATGGCTATAAATAATGCGCAGCAGACCGTGCAAAAAACTGGAAACCTGAACGTTCCAATCGCAATGAGAAATGCCTCAAGTGCACTGATGAAAGAGCTCGGTTATGGAGAAAAATACAAGTACAGCCATGATTTTGAAGGAAACTTTATAGCGCAAGAATATCTTCCCGAGGAAATAGCAGGCACCTCCTTTTTCAATGCAGGATCAAGCACCAAGGAAAAAGACATTGAGCAAAATCAGCAACGTCTTTGGAAAAATAAATACAATAAATAATGGGAAAAGCACTCTTCTTCCTATTTTTTCTACCCATATCTTGGCTGCCCTTAGCAATTTTATATAGGCTCGCCTATCTGATATACTTTCTGTTGTATAGAATTTTGGGATATAGAAAAAAAGTAGTTGTACAGAATATAGATGCAAGCTTTCCCAAGCTCGATCAAAAAGCCAAAAGACAGATTACGAAGGATTACTACAAACATTTTGCAGATATCGTTGTGGAAGGAATCAAAAACCTTAGCATATCTAAAGCGTTATTGGAAAAACGATACAAAATTCGTAACCCAGAGCTTGTCAATGCTTATTTTGACGAAGGAAAAAGTATTATCCTCTGTTCAGGACACATTAACAATTGGGAATGGTGGATCACCTATCAAAACTTAGCGATTAAGCACAAAGCGATTGGTATAGGAATGCCGTTAAGACAAGCATCACTTGGCTCGGAGATTAATAAAAGGCGCGCAAGACTCGGTATGATTGTAACTGATTCCAAAAGCTACAAAACAGAAATAGGAAAGCCTGAAAACAACCCATTCGCTTTGCTTATTCTCGGAGATCAATCACCGGGCAGTATAAAAAAGAGCTACTGGACAGCTTTTTTAAAACAACCAACAGCCTTTACTTTTGGAACAGAAATGATCGCAAATTCCTACAATCTGCCGGTAATTTATTACACTGTCCACAAAATTAAGCGTGGTTATTATGAACTTGAATTTAAACTTCTTTGCTCAGAACCCCTATCTTTACCATATGGAGAACTCACTGAAAAATATGTACATCTCCTTGAGAAGGATATTTTAAATGAACCAAGTCAGTGGATATGGTCTCATAAAAGATGGAAAAAAACAATACCCAATGACATCAATTCAATCAAAAATGAACACAAAAAGCATTTCAACGCTCGTTTTCGTGATATTTAGCCTGCTTTGTACAGCATCATTTGCTCAATTTCACCATTATGCAGACTCAAGAACCCACTCAAGAGGAATAGCTGGATTTAAAAATAGCATTTACTTAAGCGCAAATACAGGCTTGGTGTATGAATACAATATCAAGACAAATAAGTCTAGATGTCTCAACCTTAATTCTCCTCTTCGTGAGCTAAGAGATATTGATGTAAATGGTCAAAAAGTAATTGCCATGCAAAGCAGCAATTCAAGCCAGCTTACCTATATTTTAAATGGTGCTGCCATGCGCATGAGTGCAGACTATAAAGACATCTTTTATGACGGCATGGCATTATATGCTTTGAAGGGAATGCTTTATGGAGACCCGGTTGATGGAGTGTTTCCAGTATATGTAACAACCTCCGGAGGCATAAAATGGGAGCCAGTTAAAACACCCTTGGTCGCATTAGAGGGGGAATATGGTTTTTCTGCAAGTGGCACGAGCATCATTTATAAAGATGAAATATTTATGATCGTTACAGGTGGTGAATCTTCAAGATTCATTAAAACTGAGGATTTGGGAAAAACTTGGACTTCAACTTTACTTCCCTTTGAATCTAAGGCAAGCTCAGGGGCATACTCTATCGCCATGAAAAATAAATTGGAAGGCGTCGTTGTTGGAGGAAACTACAAAAAACCAGATGATGCCGAAAAAAACTGTTTCGTAACAACTGATGGGGGCAAAACATGGAAAGCACCTAATACTAAGCCTAGAGGATACCGTTCTTGTGTAATTGAACACAATGGTGTTTATTACACTTGTGGAACCACAGGAATAGACTACTCATTGGATAATGGATTAAACTGGAGTCCGTTGACATCTGGCAAATTTTATACCTTGACCGTTTTAAAAAATAAGCTTTTCGCTTCAGCAACGGAAGGAAGAATTGCAAAATTCAAGCTGAAAAAATAACACGAAGCTTTTTTCAATTTCATTAGTCTATTATACACATTCAATTATTTTTGTAAAAAATTTATTTATGAGCGCAATACAACGAATTCAATGCTTAATCATAGGTTCAGGACCTGCCGGATATACCGCAGCAATCTATGCTGCAAGAGCAGATATGAAACCGGTGCTATACGAAGGCCTTCAGCCAGGAGGTCAGCTAACGACAACAAATGAAGTAGAAAACTTTCCTGGGTATCGAGATGGTGTAACTGGGCCAGAAATGATGATTGAACTAAAGGATCAAGCGAAAAGATTTGACACGGATGTTCGTCCTGGATTCATAAATAAAGTAGACTTTTCAGGAGAAGTACATAAATGCTGGGCTGATGATGGAACAGAAATACATGCCGACACAGTAATCATATCTACAGGAGCCTCTGCTAAATACCTTGGGCTTGAAAGTGAGCAAAAATACCTAAAGTTAGGGGGGGGTGTTTCAGCCTGTGCAGTATGTGATGGATTCTTTTATCGAGGCCAAGAAACAGTGATCGTTGGCGCTGGTGATTCAGCTTGTGAAGAGGCGCACTATTTATCAAAGCTTTGCACTAAAGTTACTATGCTCGTGAGAAGGGACGAGTTTAGGGCTTCTAAAATAATGGCGGAACGCGTTCGAAAAACAGAAAATATTGAAATACTATACAATACCGAAACAAAAGAAGTACTTGGTGACGGACAGCTTGTTACGGGTGTTAAAGCATTCAATAATAAAACAAACGAAGAAGTCGAAATATCTTGTACAGGATTCTTTGTTGCTATTGGTCACAAGCCAAATACTGATATTTTTAATGAGTTCCTAAAGCTAGATGAAACAGGATATATCGAGTATGAACAACCTGGAACGAGCTATACAAACGTAGATGGTGTTTTTGTAGCTGGAGATGCTGCAGATAAAACCTATCGTCAAGCAGTAACTGCCGCAGGCACAGGATGTATGGCTGCTTTAGATGCGGAGCGATACTTGGCTGCAAAGCACTAGTAAAGACAAAATACGTTTACTTCATGCAATCGAATAGAGACTCGGCCAACTCATCTGGTACTTCTCCATTTGTTTCATAATATTTGATGTATGCCTCATCTGTTTTGAAATGTGACTTGACTTTTTCACCGTAGCAGTCGCAATCGAACATATCTTCGTTACATTTTTCAGTGAAATCGGCCATAGTCTTGTTCATTGATTCTTCTGGACTTCCACATGAGGAAAGCATAAAAGAAATAGAGGCAATTAAAATATATACTGTTTTCATAGGGTATTAATTGTTTATTTTTAGAAAGGTAGATCAATTGATTCCACCTCAGATTCATCAAAGCTCGCACCTCCACAAGGGCAATCGTTATCCATTTGAGCAATAAACGCTGCCTTCTTCCCACTGCTCTCATCCTCCATGGCTTTGTTATAATCTGCTGGATCTTTAAATGTACTCATGACTTCTCTAACATAACAAGGACAATTAAAACTATTGCCTTGGTCTGCCATGCCTTCACAGGAACTCATGACCTGCGCTTGTCTTTCTGAGGTCCAACCCTTATTCATTTTCGTTGTCTTGGTAATCATCATACCACCCACAAAACAAGCGACTAGAACCCATGTTAATCCGGCAATTTGACCAAGCTTATTCCCTTCACGCTTAGCACTTCCTGCAAGTCTCACCCCCAGAAACACAAACATGAAACCAATAATAGAGATGAAAATAAGCCGGAACATCATTTTGTTTTCAATCGTCGAAGATTCCCCTTTGAGAAGAAACAAACATGTCGCCAAAATCCCTCCGGTTAAAGCGATTAAGAAGGTCAACCCTCCATAGATAGAAAAACGCTCGTTATCATTGTCTTTACTCGATTTTCTTAACTTATACCCCAAATACATTCCGGCTATTGAGAGTAATAGAATGGCTAATAGTTTCATAATTTTCTAGTATTTTAAGATAAATATAACAAATCAATTAAGGAATTCACAGACTGAATCTTTATTTTAGCATGATAATTGCAAACCCTATTGAAAACAAAAATTGTTTTCAGAATTAAAAAAATATAATCTTATGAAATTTATTTTATCTAGCCTTTTGGTACTTTTTATGGCACACGGTTCTATTGCGCAAAACAGAACTATTTCAGGAGTTACCTTTCCTCCAAAATTAGACATCAAGGGAAAGGCCCTATATTTTAATGGATGTGGACTCAGGGAGAAGTATACACTTGATTTATATGTTGCCGGTCTTTATCTTGAAAAAACAACAATGGACGCCAATAAAGTAATGGCGGCAGATGCGAGTTCTGCGATTAAAATTGTTATTACGTCAAGTAAAGTAACTAGAGACAAATTTAACGAATCTGTTAAAGAAGGGTTTGAAAACGCTTCAACAGGTAAGGCATCCGCAGCTGAAATTGCCAAATTCAAAGGATTCTTTTCTGACCCATTCAAGGTGAAAGATGAAATTCTAATGATTTACGTGCCAGGAAAGGGAGTTGCAGTTACGATCAACGGAAAATACAAAGGTATTGTTGAAGGTCTTGAATTCAAGAAAGCGCTTTACGCGATTTGGCTTGGAGACAAACCTGCAAGCTCTAAGCTAAAAAAAGGAATGCTCGGAAGACTTTAAACCAATCATTAGAAAAGGCTTCAAATGAAGCCTTTTTTTATGTCCAATCATTTTATTTATGAAATACCTTCCATTACTTATTATGATTTTAAATTCAGGATTATTTCATACCCAAAATACAATCAGAGTGATAGGACATAGAGGTTGTAGGGGAACAATGCCTGAAAATTCTATTGCTGGATTTAAAAAGGCAATAGAGGATGGTGCAGATGGCATCGAATGGGATGTTGTGGTCAATGGAGAAGGGAATCTTGTAATTTCACATGAACCCTATTTTCATAAAGATTTTTGCCTTGCCTCAAATGGGGAAAGTATTGATAATGAAAAGCTTTATAATATTTACAAAATGACTCAGGATGAAATTGAATCCTTTGATTGCGGATCGAAAGTACACCCAAAATTTCCAGAACAAAAGAAGGGAATTGCAATAAAGCCATTATTAAAAGACGCAGTATCAAAACTGAAATCAACCATTCGCGGAAAGCTCATCTTATTTGAAATCAAATCAGAGGAATCAGAATATGGTATTTCACAACCCCATCCGGATGAGTATGTTGATTTAATTCTGAAAGAAGTTGCTGCATATCAGTTTCCAAACATAGTCTACATGAGCTTTGACAAAAACATAATTGAAGCTATGCATAAAAAAGCACCAGAGCTAAGACTCGCCTACCTCACCTATTTGCCGTCGAAGTCTGCAAATGCATACCTTAAGGAACTATCTTTTAAGCCCTTTGCACTTGGAATGTATCACAAAACCCTAAATAAAAGAAAGCTGAGTCAACTTCGTGACAAAAGTATTTCCGCATACGCATGGACGGTTAACACAACTGATGATGCGCACAAAATGATGGATCTCGGTATTGATGCGATTATAACAGATTATCCAAAATCGATCATCAAAGCGCGTGGGACCTATTCAGATCGACCGAAAAAATACCGTACAACTGGAAGCCCGTCTTTTTAACGGACTTTGTGAACCCTTTTTGAATTTACACGTTATTAGTTCTAACTTTGTAAAAACGTTCTTTGGGGTCGACATTGGATTTGACAGCGGTAGCATTGGTCAAGTGTCAGCATGCAGAGGGTTGTGGTGAACCTCTTAAAAATTACGTCACAAACTATAATTGACAATACGTCATACGCACTTGCTGCTTAATTAACGGAATGTTAGTTGGCTTAATTCCACTGAATAATAGTAGGTAGAACAAGTACTTCCGGCAGGCCTCGGCCCGTTAGGCTCGCCACCAGGAAGTCCAACCCATCGGGCTGGTGCTCACGATGGTGCTAAGTGGGCATAAGACACTAGTATCTAAGTTAAAGTTTTGGGGGTCTCTGTCCGAGCTTTAATCGAAAACCAATCAGAAACTAAGCATGTAGAAAGCTTGAAGAATCGTCGTTTGGACGAGGGTTCGAACCCCTCCGACTCCACAATAATAAAACCCGGACTTTTGTTCGGGTTTTTTGTTTTTCAATATTGACTTAGTGTTAATTTAACAATAAGATTTTTTCTACTTTTAAAAGTTAATATTACTTTAGTGTAATAGCAGACATATTAAATTTCCCAACCATGAATAAAAACCTCTACACAATATTTTTAAATGCAGCATTCCTCGTGCTTTTTGCATTTTCAACGAATCATATTAATAGCCAAATAGAATACAATTGGCAAAACTCTCAAGAAGGTTGGGTTTCAGCATCAGAAACCAATAACGGATGCCAACTTTTTGCACAGCCAGAAGCGGTTGCGATGCGGGCTTTTAACGCTACACCAATCATGCGAAGTGGCAATCTCCAAGCGGATCTAGGCATTGACGCTACCACCTATAATCAAGTGGAAATAACACTAAGAAACCCGGTAGCAGTAGGAGCAAACGCAAATCCAAATGCAATACTATTTGCCTACCCTCCAGGGAGTAATGACAAAATATGTTCTTGGAGATTTCCAGTAGATACAGGCATGACAGAATTCATTACCTATATCATTGACCTTGAGTCTGAACCAGACAATGGCGACCTTTTTGAAGGGCCTGTGGCTAGATTTGGTTTAAGGGCTCCATGGGGAGTTGCCAACTTCGATACTGTATATTGGAAAAAAATGACAATTTTTAATACCAATACAATTGATATCATTGAACATGAGATTTACTTGAATACATTCCCTAACCCCGCAAGCGATAATTTATTTATAGAGTCAAACGACCCTATTGAAACCATAGAAATAAAAGACCTTACAGGAAGAATCGTTCTTGAAATGAAGCCGCAAAAAAGCAAAGTGGAGATTGAAACAACTGGACTCACAAGTGACCTGTACTTTTTAAACTGTTTCGTAAATCAAAAGTGGGTGACTAAAAAAATAATCATCAGCGAGCGATAATTCTTTTTTGAAAACTGTTTTTATGAGACAAAGCATTGTCCGGGTCGTTTTTTTTATGGGCATACTTGCAGGTTCATTCAGCTGTCAAAATGCAGAAAAACCAAAACATGTAAAAAAACAAAGCTCGTCTCAAGCAAGTGAAAAGCTCAACGTTCTATTCATTATTGCTGATGACTTAAACTGTGATCTAGGGGCTTACGGAAACAATATAGTGCAAACGCCAAACATCGACCGGCTTGCCGCGAGAGGGGTTGTTTTCGAAAACGCTCATAATCAATATCCTTTATGTGGCCCATCGCGTGCATCTTTTATGACGGGTATGTATACCAATCAAACAAAAATCACAGAGAACAACATGAACCTTCGAAACTCGGTACCTGATGTTATAACGCTCGGTCAAAGATTCAGACAGCAAGGCTATCAATCGGTGCGCATTGGAAAAATGTTTCATTATGACAACCCCAGTGCGATTGGCACATCTGGAAATGATGACATCTATTCTTGGGATCAAACTGTGAATCCTTACGGAAGAGATAAAATCGAAGAGCATAAAATCAATACCCTTATTCCGAGAAGGTATGGCGGCACATTAAGCTGGCTTGCCGCAAATGGAAAAGACGAGGAGCAGACAGACGGTATCGGCGCAAACGAAGCCATTGAAAAACTAGATGACTTTTCTAAAAATGGCACCCCCTTCTTTTTGGCAGTTGGTTTTTTCAGACCACATACTCCTTTTGTCGCTCCAAAAAAATACTTTGAGCTTTATGACCGGGAAGAAATTAAAATTCCCGAGAGTTCGGATAGCTATCTAAAAACGCTTCCTGAACCTGCTGCGAAATCAATCAGAGCAAAAAAGGTCCAGCTGAATCTCGAAAAAGAACTTGCTCAAGAAATCAAAGAAGCCTATTATGCAACCATCTCATTTGTTGACGCACAGGTTGGTAGAGTGCTTGATCATCTTGAGGCTTCCGGATTGGATAAAAATACCATTGTTGTATTTACCTCGGATCACGGATATCACATGGGAGAACACGGACATTGGCAAAAACAAACACTTTTTGAAAATGCCACAAGAATTCCATTAATCATCTCAATGCCCCGCATAGAAAGTACGGCGATAGCACCCAAAAGAACCATGAGCCCTGTCGAGCTGATTGACCTATACCCTACGCTAATGGAGCTTACTGATATAACAATACCTGAGCATGTCGTTGGAAAAAGCTTACAAGCAGTAATGAAGGACGAAAATGCATTAGTTAGAGGAAGTGCACTAACCAGGTGGCGCAATGGATATTCGATCAAAACTAGGCGCTACCGTCTCACAGCATGGGGTGAAAAGGGTGCACTCGGCTATGAGCTGTACGACCATCAAAATGATAATAGCGAGCTCATCAATCTTACGTCAAATGAAAATTATAGTGAGCTCATGGATTCCTTAAAAATTGTGCTTGAGCAACGAATTTCTCAAGCATCTATTAAGCCCGATGGTCTTGGTAGACAGATTGAAAATGCTAAAGCCATGCAGAAAGCGAAGAACATTACTTTTGGTGACTTGCATGATAAACAAGGGAAAAGAACCTATTTAAAAGAAAAATAATTTAGCAATTTTATATAAAGTTCATACAGGCTAATTACAGAACAATACAACATTATAACCATGAGATTAAAAAAAGCTATTGAAGAAAAATCAGTCAATTTGATGCTAAAGACAATTTTTTCTATTTCAATTTTGCTCTTGCTTTTTTCTTGTAATACAAGTGTCGCTTCAGAAGAAAAATCAATACAGCAGACACCCCCAAATTTCATACTTATTCTAGCAGATGACCAAGGCTGGAATGGTACATCTGTTCAGATGATGCATAATGAACCGGGCTCGAAAAGTGATTACTTCGAAACCCCAAATCTAGAATTACTTGCCGAAAGAGGTATTCGTTTTTCTGATGCATATGCAGGTGCACCTGTCTGTGCACCATCAAGATATAGCCTTCAATTCGGAAAAACACCCGCACGGCTTTCACTGATTCGTGTTGGGATGAATACAGACCACATTGACCATGAAGGATTTACAAGCATTCCTAGGGCACTTAAAAACGTAAATAGTCAATATAGAGCAGCACATTTCGGAAAATGGGGAATGGGAAGTGAGCCTTCAGTGCTTGGATACGATGTAAGCGATGGGCCTACCAAAAATAAAGACGGGCACTTTATAAATGACAAAACTCAGTGGATACATGCTTACAAAGAAGATCCTAAAAATATTTTTTCTCTTACAGATCGAGCCATTGAATTTATGAAGTCGAGTACCGAAGAGGAAAAACCTTTTTATCTGCAAATTTCTCATTATGCAGTACATGCGGACATTGAATCAAAAGAAAGCAGCTATGCGAAGCTAAAAAACAAGCCAAAGGGAGCCCAACAAAAACATACAGGATTCGCAGCCATGACTTTAGATTTAGATGAGGGTCTTGGTATCCTTTTGGAAAAAGTAAAAGAATTGGGAATTGAAGACAACACCTATATTATATATATGTCTGACAATGGTTCTGTACCAAATATACCAGGAGGAAAAAAATATGAAAAAAGCTATAATTATCCGTTAAGCAGAGGCAAATGGGATGCTTTAGAAGGTGGTGTGCGTGTCCCGCTTGTGATTGCAGGACCGGGAATCAAGCAGGGCTCCGAATCGGCAACACCCGTTTCTGGAACAGACCTCTTACCTACCCTAATTGAGCTAGCTGGAAATAAAGAAAGTAAATTAACTGAAATTGACGGGGGCAGCTATGCATCAATACTCTTGAATAAAAATGATGCTGATATCTCAAGAGCTGTGGACGGAATATTCTTTCATGTTCCCTACAAAAATGGAATTGCACTGAAACGACCACATTCCGCAGTGCGAAAAGGAGATTATAAGCTTGTTAAATTCCAAGACGATAAAAGCATTTTACTTTTTAATTTAGTTGAGGATAAAATGGAACAAACAAATCTATTAGCGGATCTTCCCGATAAAGCAAAAGAATTAGAGAAGATTTTAGACAATTACCTTGTAGATGTCCATGCACCGAAGTGGCAAGAAGGAATCACATGGAAAAAGACTCCTTTAAAAAAAATCAATTCAAACTATTGATATGTTGAATTTGACCAAAAAAAATATCCCACTACTATTTTCGTTGTTCTTAATTGGCGCTTGCAACGACTCGCCCAAAAACTCAAATGACAGCACGAGCAATACTTGTGAAAAGGCTTGCTGCGAGAATTCAAGAACAAAACACCTATTAAAAGAAACATTGGATAAACCGAATGTTTCTGCCGTTGATTCATTGCATTGTCGTCAAGATTCGACAATGAAGATGACCTACATCCCAGGCGGTGAATATTACATGGGGGCAAGCAATCCTAAAATGGCGCTCAAAAGAGAGCTCCCGCAGCATCAAGTGCGCGTTAATGCGTTTTACATGGATATTCATGAAGTTACGAATAAGCAGTTCTCGGCATTTGTAGCAGCTACAGGCTACAAGACTGTTGCAGAACAAGCCATTGATTGGAATATTCTTAAAAAGCAGCTACCTGAGCACACACCGAAACCCAATGCTGATATCCTGCAGCCCGGGTCAATGGTTTTCATTCCAAGCGATGACATTTATAATCTCATTGACATATCTCAATGGTGGCAATGGACGAAAGGTGCGGATTGGCAACATCCTCATGGTCCAGAAAGTGATATTCGAGGCAAAGAAAATGACCCCGTTGTACATATTTGCTATCATGATGCACTTGCTTATGCCAAATGGTGCGGTAAACGACTACCGACGGAGGCAGAATGGGAATGGGCAGCTAGAGGAGGATTAAAGAATCAGGTTTATCCTTGGGGCAATGTGTCTGTGGAGAAAGGAACACCAAGATGCAATTATTGGACAGGAGACTTCCCTACCCGAAATACAAAAGTAGATGGCTTTGAAGGTGTGGCACCTGTAATGGAATATCAAGCAAATGGCTACGGCCTATACGACATGGCAGGAAACGTTTGGGAAATCTGCTCAGATTGGTATGATGAAAGTTATTATTCAGTCCCCCGTAAAAATGAAATACAAGATAATCCAAAAGGTCCTAAAACATGGAGCTATCCCTTGGAGCCTAATGATCCAAAACGTGTCATTCGAGGCGGGTCATTTTTATGTAATGATAGCTACTGCTCAAGCTACAGAGTATCAGCAAGAATGCCCAATTCACAGGATACAGGAATGAGCCATACGGGTTTCAGATGCGTAAAAGATATTACCCCGTAAGCACATTTTTTATACGTTATATTTTACGCCATTATTATCGTACATTTAATTCACTAGCTTTGGAAAAAGAATGGTGTCAATATATTTAATTTAGTACCTTAGTGTTAAATATACACAATGCGTGTTATGAGGGGTTTGTTTCAGTTTCTAATAGTTTGTTGGTGCAGTGCTTCATTTGCCCAGGACACCATTACGCAAAAAAAACCATTTAGCAGCAATAGCTTAAGCTTTAACAATCCAACAAGCGCCATTACTTTTTCCGGTTTTTATCGTTTTTTAGGCTTTGTTAGAAACCAACAAGAGACATTTCCTAACAATAGTGGAAAAACCACAGTGATTAGCTCCGGAGACGCCTACAGGGAGCCCATGTTTCTTCTAAAACTCAATGGGAAAACTAGGGATAACATCACTTTTGGAGCAGATCTAATGCTTAATAGTCTTTATAAAGGACCTTCTCCCGAACATACGAAAGCTTTAACCCTGAACCTTGGATTAAATCTGACCACATCTATTGCCACAAAATTCGGAACCTTTAATTTCAAGTCTGGAGGTGTATCATGGTACAGACAGAGTAGACTTACTGTATGGGGTAATCGTTCATTCAATAGAATTAGCATATTTGAACGAAGACCGCAAACTCCATTGAATAAGCTGCCTGTTGACCGATATTCCAAGTATTACAATAGTGGGTTGGTTGATCAAGGAATTCGATACGGAAGCCGTGCGTTTCAGGGTATTTTCCTTCAAGGAACGAAGCTTCCATTCAATTTCTCAGTTAAGGGAGTCATTGGAAAAAGTAACTTCAATAGATCTTTACTTGAAACTAGTGATAATTTCACTGGATGCTTTCAGCTGAAAAATATGCTAAGCCCCTCCTTTAAAATTGCTTACAATTATCTTTCCTCTTGGGCAGATACAGATTCTTTGAGTGATGAGCGAAGAAACTATTTTATTCACACCCTCGAATTGGATAAGAAATGGAGTAAAATACAAGTCCAAATGGAGCTAGGACTCGGTAACTATCGAGATCCGCTCAGAACACTCGGTTATGGCGAAGCAATCCTTTTAAACATCAAAACTGCAAAATCAACCAAGGTTCCTTTGAATGTGCAGCTTTATAGAATCTCACCACAATTTGTTAATGTTACAGGTAACTTTTTGAATACATCTGTACTTGAAGTATTTCCGAACGTTGCAGGTATCGGAACAACCGTAAGAACACCTTATCAAAGTCCCATGGTCGGACTTGGCTTTCCTGTAAATAATCGACAAGGAGCATCTATTAATGCGGACATTAATTTAGGTAAGCTTAAGCTAAATGGTGGCATTGGCGTCTTTGCAGAAATTGACACCTCCTATGCGGCATTGTCATACATTCATAATGTAAATAGCCAAACACTGTCTAGAATCTATTTATTTGCGCAAAACTGGGGACCATATAACGCATTAAACTCAACCTATAGAGGTGTTTTTGAAAACGTGAATATCACCGATACGAGCGCCAACGGCTTAGCAAACTTTAAAAAGTTTTTCAATACCATTGAATTTCAGGCAAAATACAGCAATAAGATTTTTGGAAAGAACTACTATATTTTTTCTCTAACACGGCTGAATTCATGCCAAAAAAACTTAAAAGCACTGCCTCAAATTGGGAAGCAAGCCCTTATTAGCCAGCTTAGCGAAGAATTAGATTTCAGTATTGAGCTGAACGAAAAAACCGTCGTGGTTTTAAGCTATGGTATCGAGAAAATAATAGGTAATGCTTCTACAGATCTCGGGGATAATCCTGATGCTACCGCAACGAATACCTTTTTTGAGCGGTTAGGTTGGGAAAAGTTATATAGATTGACGAACTCAAGAAACCAAAAGAACACACTCCTAGGCTTTGGTATAGATTATAAAATCGGACAAAATGTAATGGTATTTTTCCGCTACAATCAATACCGCTATTTCGACCCTAATTTTATAGAAAACCATTTGAAGGGTTGGGAAACGATGCTTGAATTAAAAATAAATTTTTAATCTATGAAAAGATGTTTAACGCTTTTACTTGTTGTTTGTGCAGTCTTCGGTTCTGTAAATGAGCTGCAAGCACAAATAAAAGACAAGATTTGGTTTGACGGACAAGCCCGCTCTTACTTTGCACGTGATGCCATCGATAAAAACAATACAGAGGATACGGTATCTGCCAAGAATACATCTAATGGATATAATCTTTTAGATCTCAATACCCACGTCAACCCCATCAAGGATATTGAAATTTTTGCTCAGCTTCGTATCCGAAATTCCTTTGGTAGTTTTTTCGGTTCAGGAACTGAAATCAATGTACGTCAGCTCAGAGCAAAAGGAACTATAAATGATAAGATTAGATTTAGCGTAGGCGACCTCTTTCTCAAGCAATCTCGGTTTACGCTTTACAATTATGATGAAGAGCTTTCAGGTTATGAAAATGACATGCTAAAACCTTATCGAGACATCATTCATTACGAAAACTTTTATACCGAAAACAGATGGCGATTACAAGGTATTCAGACTGATTTCTCCTTTAAATTTGACCGGTTTATCAGAACTTTAGCTTTTGACTTTTTTGTTACTCGACCTCGAGGCTCCAGTGCAATTAGCGGTACTACTTATTCAAGCGACCTCTTACTTTCGGGAGGATCTATGGTTTCAGAAATAAACAAAAACATCACATTATCAGGTAATTATGTAAGCTTATTTGAAGTTGCATCTAGCGGTACGCAAAACATCTCAGTCCGAAACCCTGTTTATGATATGGCGCTGCTTCATCATTTTGGAAACGAAAAGCATCATTTTGAGCAGAAGCTGGAAACTGGTTTCTCTCAAAGACATTGGCTACACTCTGAGCTTGTGAATGAAATCGCGGATTCAATCTCAAACGAGACAAAAGGAATGTTCTTTGAACTAGAAAACAAATACAGCAAAAAAGATTCTACCCTATCCTTAACATTAGGTTATCGTTATGTAGATCCTAATTTTAGAAGTGCTGGTGCACAGACGAGGCGTTTGAATTTTGCTGCTGGTAATGGCAATACGATTTATCCGCTGTATACCAATATGTCAATGACAAGACCGACCTCTGTGTTTGACCTTGTATCAGACGACCGGATATACAACCAAGACCTATCGAGTAATCTGATGGTCTTCAATCCCATTTACTCAAATGCACTCCCTTATGGAGATGCAACACCTAATAGAAGCGGAGTCTATCTCAAAGCAAGGCTCAATAATAAAAGCAAGGTATTCCTTGGTAAAATAAATGCAGGTTTTTTCAAGGAAGTTATTGGTCAAGGAACCGCAGAAAAAAGAAGCTTTGGACTTGTAAAAGCTGCGATTAAACTCAATATACACCGCTGGCTAAATTGGAAAAAAGAGCTTAGCTTTTCTGCTTCTTCAGAAAGTGAGCTTACAAATAGAGGCGGAGATACTATTTCCTCCATAAATTTATTTAGCCACCAGGTAAATGCATCACTAAATGTGGAGCTGGCGAAAAAGTTTTTTATTCAAGCATCCTATAAGCAGTTTAATGCGAATGGAAATGAGTTCTTGACAGAACGTGACAATTATGGTGACATCACCTATTTTACGTCAACACAAGTCAATCAAAAAGACCATATGCTCTCCATTGGAATGCTATACAAAATCCGCGAGAATGTCTACGCAAACCTTCAGTACAATTGGTGGGGCATGACCTTTACAGACCAACCGTACTCAGATTACAAATACAATAGACTATTATTCATTTTATCCGTCGCCTTATGAACCTAAAAACAAAACTTATTCTTTTTCTGGGCTTGGTATGTTTTCTATATACCTGTACAAAGGAAGACTTTGAAGGACCATCCATTGATAACTTATATGGAAACTTTGAGATTACAGAGCCGCTAACACTTACAAATGACAACCCTAGTTTTGCCAGCAACGAGCAAGTTGGTTTCCATTGTGCACTTAATAAGCCTGTTGAATGGAAAATTGCCATTCAAGGATTGACTACGAATGCCACAAGAGAAATTATAGGGTTTTCAAACCTGATTGACTCAAATACGGTTGTTTGGAATGGCGGTCCAACACAAGTTCCATTCTTTTCGGAGGAGGCTTGCTCAATAGAGCTGACCTTTGAAAATGAAATCGATACACTCAGAGATACGATCACCATTGCCTCAGCCAAAACTTACGAAAATGGCATCTGGTTCGAAGACTTTGAGGATGGGCTTCCATCAGACGGACTTGTTTATTATAATACTGATGGTGGGGGCATGACTTTTTCCGTGGCAAATGATGATGCATTACTGGGAAGTAGCTATTTCAAGATGGGTGGCAGAGTGAATTGGGACTGGGCCTTAGGTAGTTTAGACATACCGCTAAACATTGCTAACGTTAGCCAAGCCTCAGATGACTTATATATCAATATAGGTATGCTCTCAGATCTTGACGATGTTCACACTGGACAATTCATCAATATTTTAATCTCAGAGGAAACGGATACTCCTTTCAATGATAACCTCGACAATAATGCCTCTGATCTTTTTGAATCCTCCATGGAGGTTTATAAAATGAAGGTCCCTATTGACTGGAACGGGTGGCAGCTAAAATCATTTAGGTATTCAGATTTTGAGCCGAGAGATCCTAATAATCCAGATATTGTTTTTGATATGAACCCGAATAATATTCGTGCCATCCGAATTGCATGCCAGGCATGCCCGTCGTCCTCTGGAAATCCAATTTGTCCGGAAAACTTTGGTAAAGATGTACGCACAGATATAGACCACATTATTTTCACTGCAAACTCAGCCCTATTAGATCAATAATGAAGTTTACCACACAAATAGCTTTAGGGATGCTGGTCTGCTGCACCTTGTCTTGCGCCTCAATGCGCGAGGTAGCTATTTATGAGCCGTCCAAATCAACTTCATCATTTGAAAAATTTCCATATAAAACCCTTTTCACTTCCTCAGAAGAAGATGGCTTATGGGGAATGAAAAACAATGCTTGCAAGGAGGTCTCCTTTGAGACGACCAACAGCTATATTGGCAAAGATCACCTACATGTAAAGTGGAATGAGTCTTCATGTAAGTACATCGGAATGGGACTAAAATGGGGTAATTATAAAGGTAAAAACCTTCAGCCCATTATAGAATCGACTGCAATCGAGCTTCGTGTTCGCATCGATGCGGGTGAGCTTTCAAATGTTCCAATGTTTTTCATTCTTGTCGACTACGGTGGGAATCAATGCAGAGCGAAAATAAACTACTTGGACCTTGAAGGAGGTAAAATTGATACTGAATGGAGAAGAATACGTATTCCTTTACAGGCATTCAACTTTGAAAAACGAGGTGTAAACATGGGTAACATCAAAGAGCTCCGTCTTGAATTTCAAAGGCAGGGTGATCTTCACATAGACAATATTGTAATTGTACCACACGAGCATCACTACAAGAAGACAAAGGATACATTTACAAAGGTATTTGATACACACCCGATCCAGCTCGGCGTCGGAAAAGAATATTGGTGGGGCATCAATACAAAATATTCCTCGAGTATTCAATTCGGAAGCTCCTTTAACAACGAGAGTGTAATCGTTGATTTGGACACATCGAAAAAAGCATCCTGGAATACCTTTGGATTTTCTCCCTACCAATGGATGCGGACAGACCTCTCCGCTATTCACACGACATCGGCACTGACGTTTAAGGTTAAAGCAGCTGAGCTACCAAAGCTTCAAACCGTTCTTTTGGCCTATACAGGTAAACGAAGAAGGCTACAAAAAATAGTAAATGAAAGCCATTTCATTGATAGAGGAAATGGGATATATGACGCCTACCTTCCTTTGAAATCACTGACCGGATATAGTGAATTTAGATGGGACGCACTCAAAGAAATTAGGTTTAAAATACTCAAGGGTACGCAATTTGAAATAGGCGATTTTCAGCTAATTGAATTCCGTGGTAATCCTAAAAAACCAACCGAATGGAAAGGAATATAAATCTATTTGTTAGTCTGGTATTTGCTATGCTATCCACACTTAGTATGCAATCACAGGTGAGTAAAGTCGAGGTAACTACAAATGCCTCAGGCGACTTTGAGCTCCATAGAAACGGAGTACCATACTATATTAAGGGTGCAGGGGCAAAAGACCATTTTGACCTGTTGGTCAAATCAGGAGCCAACTCTATTCGGGTTTGGAGTACCAACAACAGAGCATTTTTAGATTCTGCACATCACCATAACTTAACGGTTGCACTAGGATTATACGTGAGACCCGAAAGAAGCGGAATGGATTACAATGATGAATATGCAGTAAAAGGTCAAATTGAACATCTCAAAAATGAGGTATTAAAATATAAGGACCATCCTGCACTACTGGTTTGGGGTATCGGTAATGAGGTTGACCTCAGGTATAGCAATTTTAAAGTTTGGGAGACCATAGAGATCCTTGCAAAATTCATTAAAGAAGTCGACCCGAATCATCCGACCATGACAGTCATTGCTGGTGTTGACCCCTCAAAAGCATACCACATAAAAAAACATTGTCCGAGTGTCGACATCTTGGGGCTCAATGTATACGGATCCATAGAAAATGCTGGAGCCAATCTCAGAAAGTTCAATTGGGATAAACCCTACATTGTCTCTGAATGGGGCGTAAATGGGCCCTTTGAAGCCAAAACAACATCATGGAAAGCCAAGATAGAACCACCGAACGGCGTGAAGGCAGAGCAGCGACAGAGAAGGTACCAGCAGCTCATTGAAAAAGACAAAGAACGTTGTCTCGGAAGCTATTGCTTTCTTTGGGGACAAAAGCAAGAATCTACTGCTACCTGGCACGGAATGTTTCTCAGCAATGGAAAGCCAACGGAGGCTGTTGATGTGATGCAATATTGCTGGTCGGGAGAATGGCCAACATCTCGCGCACCGTCAATAAAAAATATCTCACTTGAAAATATTGGCTGGAGGAAAGACCATGTCCTCTCCCCTGATACGCAGGCAACATTGAGTGTTGAGTACCTCAAATACAACAACAAAAAAGTAATACTAGAATACGTATTATTCCCGGAGGCCTTTAGCAATAAAATTGGTGGGGATATTCAAATATCACCAGACCCACTAAAGTTTGAAATCGTGAAGCAAAGTGACACTGAGCTCACCTTTGTTAGTCCAAAAAAGAAAGGAGCTTACCGCATATTCGCCTTCGTCAAGAACGAAAAAGGACAATGCTCGGTAGCCAACATTCCTTTCCTTGTTCAGTAATAAAGCTACACGCTATTTTTTAAAGGTTTTCAACAACACCTCATACCCAGGTTGAAAGAGCAAAACCTCGAAGTCATCCTCTGGATGTATCAGCTCGTTCGCCGTATAGATCTTCCAAACACTTTCATTCTTGTTTCGCCAACCCACCGAGGCATATAGATTATTAGACTCAATGAGATAACCTGCCTCATTCAAAATAAGTTTCGGAACATTCAGCTTTGGTATGGTCATGGAGCTGGTAAACATAGCCTCTAGCATTGCTGATTCGCTTAAATTACCAAAATCAGACTCCTCCATCCAAGTGAATAAATGCTGCTGTAATGTTTTAAAAATTCGTTCATTTTGCGGATAAGGCATTAGGTTGTTCGCCTCATAGTAGTCCTCCGAAACTTCATACAGCTCAAAACGATCTTTATTTTTTGAAAACCAATTCGAAAAATAGGCACTCAGCTCCTGCTTCTCCTGAAGAGAATCCAATACCCGCATCGTTTTCATTTGTTCACGGTATTTTACAGGCTTATAAACAGGACTTGTTGTGTCGCCGTTATATATCAGCTTAAAACCTCTGTCTTGAACGCTCCTGCGCATATCTATACCTCCATCAAATCTGTCGGTAGCCGCATAGCTATATCGCCGCTGGTCTTTTTTAAAGAAAGAAACACCTTCAAATGGAAATTCTCTTTTGATATTTGCTGCATCCAGTATTGTCGGTGCAAAATCAACAAAGCTGATAAGCTGATAGGTATTTCCTGTCCAAGCAGAATCATTCCACTTTGCCACCATTGGACAACGCAAACCTGTCTCATAAATAGAACGTTTATAATGCGGAAAAGGACCACCATGGTCGCTAAAGAAAAAGATTATGGTATTGTCATACAGACCATCTGCTTTGAGCTGCGCTATGATTACGCCGATTTGTTGGTCCAGCTTTTCAATGTTTTTATAGTTGGTCAAGAAATCACTTTTAATTCGGTCGTCTTCAGGGAAAAAATCCGGGATTCGAACATTTCCCAATTCTTCTTTTGAGTATGTAATCTCGTTTTTCCAAATTCTAGACTCATGGGTTACATTAAAGTTAAAGACAGAAAAAAAAGCTTGACCCTCTTCCCTATTTCTCCAATGTGCTTCTTGACTGCTTTCATCCCATGCCAAGGGTGAGATCGGCATATTGTAATCCTCTTTGGAGTTATTCGTACAATAGTATCCGTTGGCCCGAAGGTCTTCGGTAAAGAATCGAACAGGTTTCTTTGGTTTCGCATTATAATATGGGAGCGAATTATGCGAATTGATTGCATTCTTTGCGGCTGACTTTTTATAGGCGCGCATATGTTGTGTACCGAGTGTTGTAGGATACATTCCTGTAATCAGACTGCTACGGCTTGGCGCACAAACAGGAGAAGGTGTATGACAATTTTGATATACTAGCCCGTCTTCAGCCAGCTGATTGATATTTGGTGTATGCGCACTTGAATCTCCATACATCGAAAAAAACAAAGATTGATCCTCGCAGACAAGCCATAAAAAATTTGGGGATGCTTGTCCGTTACAAAGTGTAGATACGCAAAGGAGTGCAGAAATCAGGTATATTTTCAAGTTTTATATTTTTTGTAAGTCACAACTTAATTCAATTAATTATATTAGTGTCCTTGAAACACTAAGATAAGGACTCAGACCTAAAACACAATTGTTTTCTGCTTTTAGATTTGGTCTTAAAAACAGTTACCTAAAAACGATTTTAATATGAAACCCTACAGTCTTTGCAGTATATTCGGTATTGCTGGTCTTTTTCTACTCTCGCTTTACGCGTGTAATTCAACAAATGAAGAACAAAAAGGCATTGCAAAAAAAGAAAATAAGCCACTAAATATCATTTATATTATGGCTGATGACCATGCCTACCAAGCGGTCAGTGCTTATGGTTCTCAAATCAGCAAGCTTGCGCCAACGCCTAATATCGATCGTATTGCCCAGCAAGGTGCGCGAATGGATGCTGTTTATTGTACCAACTCGATCTGCGGACCGAGTAGATCCTCCATATTGACAGGTAAATTTTCACACGTCAATGGATTTTATAAAAATGTTGATGGCGGAGACTTTAATGGCGAGCAGCTTACCTTTCCTAAGGTTTTCCAAAAAAATGGTTACCAAACCGCAGTCATCGGAAAATGGCACTTAGGAACGACCCCAACAGGATTTGACTATTCTAAGGTTTTGATCAATTGGGGTGGACAGGGAACCTATTTCAATCCTCAATTTTGTATCAATGGAAAAGATACCGTGACAGAAACGAAGCGACACTCTACAAAAGCCATCGAAGATGATTGTTTGGATTGGTTGGCAAATCGAGATACCACAAAACCATTTATGCTACTATATCAATTTAAGGCACCGCATAGAGATTGGAGACCTGACTCAATGTTTCATGACCTGTTCAGCGATTTTGACTTTCCGCTTCCGGAAACTTTTAATGATGACTATGAAGGACGACTTGCAGCAAGTGAAAACATGATGGAAATTGGAAACCACCTGAACAGGAGAGATATGAAGCAGGTGCCGCCTCCTGGATTGTCCAGAAGGGATTCAATGCGTTGGCTTGCCTATGGAGACAAGGGACAATATTGGTCGCCAAATGACTCCTTGAAGGGCGATGCACTGAAGTATTGGAAATACCAGACTTATATCAAAGACTACTTGAGATGTGTTGCTGGTGTTGACCGCGCAGTCGGAAGCGTTTTAGATTATTTAGAAGAAAATGGTTTGAGCGAGAACACCATTGTAGTCTACACCTCGGACCAAGGCTTTTACCTTGGCGAGCACGGTTGGTTTGACAAAAGATGGATGTATGAAGAATCGTTCAAAATGCCTTTCTTAATTAAGAATCCAAGAACCATTGAAGCAGGAACCACCTCGGATGCGATGGTCATGAACGTTGACTTCGCACCTACACTCTTAGATATGGCAGGCCTAGATATCCCAGCCCAAATGCAAGGAAAAAGCTTTAAAGGAGCATTTGAAGGAGACGATAAGAACAAAAGAAAATCTGTCTACTATCATTATTACGAGTATCCAATATGGCATAAAGTACAACCTCATTATGGCGTAAAAACAGACCGATATAAGCTCATGCACTTCTATTACTCAATGGATGAATGGGAGCTATATGATTTAAAAACAGATCCAAATGAAATGCGCAATATCTATTCCGAAGCCCCAGCAGAATTGATTGAAAGCCTTAAAAAAGAGCTCCAAGCACTCAGAAAAGAATACAAAGACGATGGCTCAATGGAACAAATGAGAAGAATGACCGACACAGTGATTCAGCGGGTTTATAATGAACCCAATAAAATCATGAAATAACCATGACCTAATTTACTTCAAATGGACAATGAAGCCAGAAGAAGTTAAAGAAATACACCTTACTAAATAGTAGTAGCATTACTACTAAATATGATGAAAGTCCGGCCGTTGGTCGGGCTTTTTTATCTTTACATTATGAATGAGAAGAAAAAAAAGTCAGCTGACTACTATATTGGCATTGGATTATGCATCGGAGTAGCGGTTGGTGTAGCATTTGACAACATTGCTTTAGGGATCTCTCTAGGACTGGTTTTTGGTGTAGCCTTTCAGCAATATAAGAAGAAGCAAAACAAGGAATAATGGCGCTCTTAACAGGTTTTTTTTTGGGGTTGGGTACCTTGCTCTTTATTGGGCCAGTTTTCTTTTACCTACTCAAGAGTTCTATAGAATCAGGCTTTAAAGCAGGAGTATCTGTTGCACTCGGAATTATCCTCGGAGATATGCTTTGTTTGGGAATAGCACTCTATAGTACTACTGAATTTATCGCGCAACCCAGCTTTGTATTTTGGGCGTCTATTATCGGAGGCACAATCTTACTTTTGATTGGGCTAAAATATGTGCTAAAACCAAACCTCAATACGATCGTGAAAGGCCGACTTCAAAGAAGCTCTCTACTGGTGTATAGCATCAATGGCTTCTTGATTAATTTTGTGAACCCCTTTGTATTTGCGGTATGGTTTGGCTTTGTGAGCTACACCGAGGCGCTCTACGACCAAGGCACTGCCCTATTGTCATTGATGGTTACCCTTGCTGTGATTTTCTCGACAGATGTTTTAAAAGCCCTATTTGCCGAGCGCATTAGCCACTTGATTGAGCCCCAAAAGCTAAAGAATGTCTTTCGCGTGTTTGGAGTACTAATGATTTGTTTCTCGATTCGCTTATTGCTTCACCCTTTCTTGTAACGCCAAATTTATCCTATCGGAAAGCGCTGCTTTTAATTTCCTTTGATGCGGCTCCAAAGTTCACTGAAAACAGATTCTGCAGATGATTTACCAAAGTCTTGTCGCGCACGTTCGACACGAATTTGTCCTTTTTCGTTTGGAATGAGCTTGTAGCGCCATAAGAAAGGTGCTTTATTGATGTCCATACCCATCTGTCCAAAGCGTATGTCTACAAAGAAGAGCTCGCCCTCAATTTCCTCAACAATGTACCAGCCAGCCGAAATCTTAATGAGTTGCTGCACCGCTTTTTGGTCCTTGTAGGGTTCGAGGAGGTAATCATTCTTGGGGAATTCATTGGAAAACTCAATGTCTTGGCTATCGAAAAAGGAATAGTTCGCTACACGGTAGCCAGTTTCTGTCTCTGCCTGGGCATTCCACAAAATCGTATTTAGTGGCGTTGGCTTGGTATCCATGTCTAGGTATTCAACCTTATCCTTTTTCAGTTGGGCACGGAACTGATAGTAAGAAATACCTTTGAGCACAATGGTCAATGCCATGTAGGACGAGCTGACAATCAATCCCAATTTATTGAACATGCTCCGTCTAGGATTGGTCCGCTTGTGGAACATCGCTATCAACAAGAAGGTCAAGAATGGAAGGGTATACAAAGGATCGGCAACAAAGATGTTTTTGAACGCGATTCTGTATTCAAAAGGCCAAAAGAACTGAGTTCCCCATGTTGTATGGTTGTCGAGCAAGGGATGGGTAACGATACAAAGAAAAAACAGCTTGGTCCAAGGCCTGAAACCTATTTCACGTTTCTTATGAATCTTATTGGCAATCCAGCCCATAATGGGTGCCATTAAAATGGCAAATACCAATGAATGTGAAAAACCACGGTGCATCTCCGTGGACGTGATTGGATCAGTAAAAAAACGCAAGAAAACATCCAGATCTGGAATAGTTCCAGCGATCGCTCCCCAGAGCATTGCTCTTGAGCCAATCTTTTTTCCGAGAACGGCTTCTCCGACTGCGGCTCCTAATACGATTTGTGATAATGAATCCATTACTGTTTAAAATTGGCTTTAAAAGGTTTGCGCAATTCAAAAGGGCTCGGTGCCACTGATTGAATGACTTTTTTGAGTATTACATTAGACAAGCTCCTCTTGTGCTGAATATAAATGGTCATATCCACAGGCACAGCCCCTACGGCACTTTTGATGGTTTCAGAGGTGCGTCCAAACTGCAGCTCCGTAGCCTTGGTTTGTAAGGCGAGCTCCACATAATCGTACAAAATACGCTGGTATACATCGTAGCTTTCATTGTACGCGTAGTCAAGTCCGACATAGTTAGCGTCTAGCGAGTTTGCATTCCGAAATGCGGTGCTAAATCCAAGCATTTTCTCATCCATATAATAGGCCATAAAGATAAAATCATCTCCGAGGTTTTCTTTACACGCTGCAAAGGTCTTTGGGTTCATGGTTCCAATATGGAAATCAGATTTCTCTAGGACACTATCAAACAAACGTACAATGTGCTCAGATTCTTCTGTAATATCCTGAGCATTTAAAGCTTTAATGATCAGGGGCGCTGACTTTCGATATACTGCATTGGCCCGCGTTCTGAACTTCGTCTTCATGCTCATGAGGTAATCATTGATGGTCTTCCAATCTTCATGGATCTTTAGGACCATATTGACGTCAATTTTGAAATCAAAGAAGCCCTTTTCAATGAGTCGATTTGCGGATGGAACGGTTTGTGGCCAAAAATCCTTGAACACACGCAAAGATACCTCCTTGTTTGCATCGTGCTCGGTCATTAGTATTTGGTGTACCCTTTCGGCCTCTTCAAAGGCATCTTGTGCTTGGAGCTCCTCCGTCCATAGCATTCCGTTCTCCCCTGCCGAAAAGACATTGCCACAGGCCAAGGCATTGATGCTTAAAATATTTTCAAGTTTCTTTTTAAAAGGGAAACGCAGCTTAAAAACCGAATCACCGAAGCGCTTGCGCTTGTCCACAAATTTGACCCGTACAAATACCGCAATCAGCACGGGTTCATCTTGGGCATTGTAGGAGATGGAGAAAAAGAAGTTCAGCTCCCCTCCCATTCCTTGCTCAAGTGCGCTGAGGTACGGCAGCGAAAGATAAATATTGCGTCCGTTTTGTACCTTGATCCAGTCTGCATGGGGTAGCTCAGAAACGGCATCAAAGACCGCTCTTTTGTGGATACTGCCGGCTGCTGTTTTTAGGGACAAGTTTTATTGGTGGTTTAGGTTATGGTTTAGCTAGTGCTTCGCGAATTTAGTGAATCTTGCTTATTTAACCGAAAACATGGCGTTGTAGCCAAATTGATTTTTGTTGACGGGTGTTTCGTGCTCTGCATAGTATTTGAAACCCTTGACCACAGTGTGAATGTAATGTTGCATTTTTGGGATAAAATAAAAGCGACGAATCAAGCCTCTAAGCCAGGGTGCATAGCGCCGTAAAGCGACGTCAGGTAACAATTCAATCCCAATAGAAAGCTCTGCGCTTTGCTCCGACAAGGCATTAATCTGCCACGTCACACGAGCTGTGGCCACATCTTTTTTGCCGATAATGAGCGTATAGCCCTGCCCCTCATGCCATTCAATGAATTCACGGTGCAAGGTCAAGCCATTGTAATACTCGAGGGTGTCTTTGGCACCTATGCCTCCCCATTTTTGTACGGTATTTTTTTTGCAATACGGATGACAAAGGTTTAGGTTCTCAGGCATGGATATGAGCTTCCACAATTTTTGTGGAGAGACGTCAACGGAAATTTGCTCGCTAACGCTGTAGATGGGTAATGAGCTGTTGAATTGCATGTCTCTTTAACAAAACACAAGGCAAATCGTTCGGATTTTAGGCTGTAAATTTATGGGTCCAATGAATTATATCAATACCTTTAATAAAACATTTACATGAACGGCACCACAATAAGACATAATTACAAAGAGGCTCGTGAAATGGCTGCAGAATTTTTGTGTGAAAAATACAATCTAAAAGTCAGTCACAAAAATGATTATGAGCTGCATATAGAGACCAGCAAAGGCGTTTTTAGATTATGCCTGTATATACCTGACCCGCACGAAGTACTTTTCGATTTACATGAAAACAATCGAAATAAGGAAAATTTAATTAATGGTACATCGACAGGTATTCAATATGGCGATTGTCTTCTCGAAAAAAAACCCGATTGGAACTATCGTAAAGATGGCTTCCCTCATTACACATCGTTCGTCAAAAAAAACAAGGAATCACTCGGTAATTATGAAAAATCGTTGTCCGAATTTACCACAGGAAATATAAACTATAAATTTAAATTACGTTTAGAGTTAATGATTGATCTATGCAGTGATAAGTTAATCTAAGGTTTTTCAGTTGTTGCAGCATCAATTATTTCTTGGCGCATATCATCCCAATGAACCTGAGTGACATTTTCAGGTTTCCGACCAGCCACAATCATCTCATGTAACTCTTTAGCAAAGAAACCCCCGTACTGATCAGCATCCCCGAAATCGTTCTGGCCATGCTCAAATGTAGATGCCAACTCCAGCAATCCCATGTTATTAAAATAATTTTCACTTGGTGGTTCATCAAAAGGATGATTGAAATTGTTCGAATTCAACCACAACTTTAATGGAGGATTACCGATTTTTTCAAAATACCTGTTATAGCCATAAAGAAAAGCGACCCATCTAAGGATATCATCATCAAAAGGTAAGGACATAGTGCATAATAGTGAATACTTTTCATGCATAAGTGAATAATCAAATTCGGTCATAAAAACATCATTCTTAAGCACTTCTGCCTTCTTCTCATCTGTATCAGCAGCAAAAGCAATATTCACATTTTTTTTAAGAACAAACCAATGCTCAGGTGTTTCTGAATAATAGATATTAAGGTATTCCTGAAAGTCCAACTTTAAATAGTCTTCCAATTGTTCCTTTGGAAAGTAAACATAATATCCCCAGACATTTTTCATATTGAGTTTAATTCTAGTCACCATAAAGATAGGCAATACCTAAAACTTTATTCATGAAAACGCAAATTATCCTTTGTTAAGTGTCGCTGGGTTTTGTTCCACTAATTTTGAACCAGATATG
>CAJWRM010000005.1 GCA_913046365.1 uncultured Flavobacteriales bacterium | reverse complement strand
GCCATTCGTTCCGGTAGTTCATCGCAAACCTAGGACAACCTGAAGAGCCGGCAAGTGCTGGGTTCAGATATATGGGGTTTGAGAAGAACTGCGTGAACGTAGGATCTTGTGAACGCAACGAATTTAGATTCGTTGTCGAGAGACAAGCGATCACAAAAACAAATAGGATTAAATGCTTTTTCTTCACACAATTGAGTTTAGTCACGAACAATCTTAACGTGATTATAGTTTGTAAGGTTACAAATATCGTATATTAATTGTAATAATTTGAATATTTTGCCGTTTTTTAGACTATCAATTCAATTGTTTCGTTCGGATTATGAATAAGTGCTTATTTTTCTCTTTATTTCTTTTATCACTTAGCTTTTCATATTGTCAAGATTTTACAGAGCATATTAAGTGGAACAATCCTATTTCTTTGGAAAATGGTGAAAATTCATTTTTGGCTCCGAATTTTGACAAAGTCCACTATGATAATGGTATACCGAGATATTACAATAAGACGGTATTAAAACAAAAAGGACTGAAGATGCAATCTGTTCAATATATCACAGAGAACGCTTTAAAATCGGACGAAAAGTATTTTCAAGAGCTTAAAATACAATTGACTAAGGAAAATTCCTTGGAAGTAAAGTTTACAAATAGTGCGCACAAACCTTTCTTAGTGGTTTCAGGTATTCCGTTTATTAGAGAAGCGGGAAAGCTTAAAAGAATAATCTCGGTTAAAATCAATGCATACAAAGAGGTGCTTGCCGTTAATAAAGATTTTGTCACTGAATCAGTCTTGCAAAATGGATCAGGAGAATGGTATAAAATCGCGCTTCAAAATGACGGAATATACAAGATTAATTATGACTTTCTTGCAGCAATGGGTATCGACATGTCTAACCTTAACCCTCGGGATGTACATGTTTTCGGTAATGGAGACGGAAAGCTACCCGAGCTAAATAGCGTTTACCGAACGGATGATTTGGCGCAGAACTCCGTTCAATATTTTGGTGCCGCTGATAATGTTTTTAACCAAAACGACTTTATTCTATTTTATGGTTGGGGCCCAAATCGGTGGCGCGCTAATGGAACAGATGAATTTGAGCAGATCAAAAATATTTATTCTGATTATTCCTACTATTTTATCAATATTAATTCCGAAAGACCCTCAGCAGAAATCACTTCAAATCCCATTATAACGGATGCTCCGGATGAAACAATTACCGTATATGATTACCATGCCTGTTACGAAAATGACTTGATTTCCCTAATCGGAGGCGGTCAGCGTTGGTATGGTGAGCTGTTTGATATTGATTTAGAACAAACATTTAATTTTTCCATTCCTAACATAGCCAATAGCCCTGTGGTTTTTAAAACCTCTATCGCCACTAATGCGACAAGTGGAGCAGGAACCTTACAAAGGTACTCTGTTAATGGAATAACCTTAACAGAAGCTGTATTGCCTCATACATCCATTGATTTTGTTAGGTCTTCTCAAATTTTTTCATTGTCAAACCCAGGCTCAGGATCAATACCATTGAAAATCACGATACAAAGAAATAGTCCAAGTGTAATGACCTATTTGGATAGAATTCAGTTAAACGCGAAAAGGAACCTTGTTTTTTATGGAAGCCAGCTTGGGTTTAGAAATTTGACTGGACCACAAAATGGTGTAGGGAGTTTTCAGCTTTCAAATTTTCCTAGTACAGGATTTATCTGGAGCCTCGCTGATAGACATCATCCTAAAATTATTTCCGGTGTTTTATCCGGAAGCAACTATGAGTTTATTGATTCATTAGGGTACAAAGAATACATCGCTAGCAATGGGGGGACTTTTTTGAGTGCTGAATTTATCGGGCCCGTTGACTATCAAAATCTGCATGCTTTGCCGCAAGCGGAATACCTTATTGTTACTCATCCCAATTTTAAAACCCAAGCCGACCGCTTGGCAGATTTACACCGCGATCAAGGACTGATAGTGCATGTGGTTACAACAGGTCAGATTTATAATGAATTTAGTTCAGGAGGGCCTGATGCAGTTGCAATAAGATCTTTTGCTAAGATGTTTTACGATCGCGCGCAAGCAAATCCTGAAACTGCCCCAAAATACCTATTGCTTTTTGGTGATGGCACATACGATCCGAAAAACAGAGTTCCCGACAATAATAATTTTGTTTTGACGTATCAAGTTGTAGGTAGCGAAAATCATATTTCTGCATTGGTTACCGATGATTTCTATGGTATGTTAGACGATAATGAGGCAATAACAGGCGCGGATTTATTAGACATAGGAATTGGCCGTATTTTGGCCTCTACAATTACACAAGCTGAACAACAAGTAGATAAAATTGAACACTATATGAATAACGGTTCGGATTTATTTGCAAATGCCGGAGCGTCTTGTTGCTTGGAGGACAACTCTTTAAATACCTTTGGTGATTGGCGTCAGAAATATGTTCAGGTTGCCGACGACGAAGAATCAGGTTATTTTATTTATAATGACACCGAACCTCAATACCAATACACTAAGGCAAACCACAATGAAATGAATTGTGACAAGCTTTATCTTGATTCTTATCCACAACAGACGAGTGCTGGAGGTCAAAGGTATCCTGAGATTGTATCGGCCATATCAGATCGAATCCAGCGAGGAGCTTTGGTTTTCAATTATGTTGGGCATGGAGGGGAAGTAGGGCTTGCTGAAGAGCGCGTTGTCACTATTCCACAAATCAATTCATGGAACAATATCAATGCATTGACGCTTTTTGTATCTGCAACTTGTGAATTCACCAAATACGACGATCCTGCTCGTATTTCTGCCGGAGAATGGGTTTCTTTGAATCCAAATGGCGGGGCGATAGCCTTAATGACGACTACTCGTTCTGTATATTTTGGCGTGAATACAACAACGGGTAATAAGTTTTTTCAAAATGTATTCGACCGAAATCCTGACGGCACTCCATTGGCCTTTGGTGATATTGTAATGCGCACCAAAAATGAAACAGGTTCGAGCGATAATAAAAGAAGCTTTACGCTGATTGGAGACCCTGCGCTAAAGATTGCATTACCTGACCTAAATGTCGTAACGGATAGCATTAATGGGATTTCTCCTGAACTCGCAATAGACACAATAAGAGCTTTGAGCAAGGTCGTGATGAAGGGGCATATTGAAGATCATTTTGGCAACACAATTACAGGATTCAATGGTGTTATGACACCTTCAATTTTTGATAAAATAAAACTACAAACTACATTGGGTCAAGACCTTTATTCCCCGGAGATTGAATATGAATTGCAAAGAAATGTTATCTACAAAGGAAAGGTTTCTATAACCAATGGTGCATTCGAATTTTCTTTTGTTGTACCAAAGGATATTTCATTGAATTATGGGAATGGGAAAATCAGCTATTATGGTTTTGCAGATCAAATAGATGCGGGAGGTTATGACACCTCAGTTGTTATTGGCGGAATTGATCCAAATGGTATATCAGATGCTGTTGGCCCAGAGGTGACACTATATATGAATGACGAAAACTTTGTTGCTGGCGGTCAAACAGATTTTGAGCCCATTTTATTGGCAAAGATTTTTGATGAAAATGGTGTAAATACGGTGGGTAACGGTATCGGTCATGATATTACTGCAATCTTAGATGGAAATTCTTCGGAGCCCTTTATTTTGAATGATTTTTATGTAGCAGATCTTGATTCTTATCAATCCGGCGAAATTCGTTTCCAATTTGATGATTTGACGCCTGGTCCGCATACATTAGAATTCAAAGTTTGGGATGTAAACAACAACTCCTCTAAAAGCACCATAGACTTTGTTGTTGTTGACAACGAGAATTTAGTACTTCAAAATGTTTTGAACTATCCGAACCCTTTTACAAGCTCCACTGAGTTTATGTTTGAGCATTCTTTTGCATGCAATGAATTAGAGGTCCAGATTCAGATTTTTACGATTTCAGGTCGACTAGTACAAACACTCAACGAGATCATTCCTACTCAAGGATTTCGGGTAAGTCAAATATTTTGGGATGGAAAAGACAATTATGGTGATCAATTGGCCAAAGGCGTCTATATTTACCGTGTGAAAGTAAAAGATACAAGTGGTCAAACTGCAGAAAAAACAGAAAAATTAGTCATATTGAAATAAGCGCAACAATAAAACTTCCTCTTTTGCGTATATTTACTACCGATTTTATAGAATTTATGAAGCACTTATTTTTAGCCATTATTTTGGTTTCCTTTTCTTTGACAGCTTTTGCACAGCCAACAGGCGGTAGCGGGGTTACAGACGAGGATTTACAATTGAATACAATCACGACTGCTCTTCCGTTCATGTCGATAACGCCTGATTCAAGAGCGGGTGGTATGGGAGATGCAGGCACGGCATTAAGCCCTAACTCCACATCTGTTTATTGGAACACTTCAATTTTAAGTTTTTCTGAGCAAACTTCTGAGGTTAGTTTATCTTATACTCCGTGGTTGCGTCAGCTGACCAATGATATTCATCTTTCTTACTTATCTGGATATTATAAAATAAATAAGTCCCATACCATTGGTGGTGCGCTCCGCTATTTCAGTCTAGGAGAGATTACCTTTACGGATGCTTCTGGTAATGTAATTCGTGATGACAAACCTAGTGAGTTTGAAATTACAGGTGCTTATGCTTTTCGGCTTTCAAATAAATTAAGTCTTGGTATCAATGGGAAATTTGCGTATTCTAATCTTACTGGAGGACTGACAGTAGGTGGTGTGAATACAAAGCCGGGTGTTGTTGGTGCTGCTGATTTGTCATTCAGTTATTACAATGATGATGCTAAAATAGGAAACCTTGACGGGGTATATACCTTTGCAACGACAATTAATAATATAGGGAATAAAGTGGCCTACTCCGAGCTTGCAACGAGAGATTTCATTCCTATGAATTTAAAGATTGGAAATAGTTTCTTAGCAAATTTTGATGCCTACAATAAAGTGACATTTTCTTTAGATCTTCAAAAATTATTGGTTCCAACACCACCGAGCTATTATTTTGATGGACAAGACTATATCATGACTTCTGGTCTGAATCCTGATGTGGGTGTAATCAATGGTATGATTCAATCTTTCTACGATGCTCCAGGAAATGTCGTTGTTGATGACGATGATGTGCCTGTTGCAGATGCTGATGGAAACTATGAAGTTGTAAAAGGCACAAGGTTCAGAGAGGAGTTGTCAGAAATAAATATTGCATTCGGAACAGAATGGTGGTATAATGATGTTTTTGCAGTTCGGGGTGGTGTTTTCTTTGAAAGTAAAAATAAAGGAAATCGTCAATTCATGAATCTTGGGGCAAGTCTGAAGTACAATATGTTTGCGATTGACTTTTCATATTTAGCCTCGTTGAATGGTCGTCAGAGCCCATTGGCAAATACGTTGCGATTTACTGTTCGTCTGTATCTTGACCAAGCAGGAGCAACTGCAGAATAATTACATTTTTCTTTAATAATTTTCTATCTTTCAGTATTCATAAATTGTTAGTTTTACCTAACGCACTTTATTTATATTTGTACTATGAAATTTAATCCTGAATATTCTACTAAAGAGACTTTATTGGCACTATATAAAAAGCCATTATTGGAGCTTGTTTTTGAAGCGGCTACAATTCACCGCAAACACCACAATCCGAGAGAAGTTCAAATGTCTTCCTTGTTGAGTATTAAAACTGGTGGTTGCCCTGAAGATTGTGGCTATTGTCCACAAGCTGCTCGATATCATACTGATGTCGATGCAGAAGGAATTATGAAGGTGGATGACGTATTGGAGCAAGCTAAGAATGCAAAAACAAATGGGTCCTCAAGACTTTGTATGGGTGCGGCTTGGAGAGAAGTTAAAGACAATCGCGACTTCGATAAAGTTGTTGAGATGGTTCAGGGTGTAAATGATATGGGTATGGAGGTTTGCTGCACACTCGGAATGATGAACGAAAATCAAGCGAAAAGGTTGAAGAATGCAGGTTTGTTTGCGTACAATCATAATTTAGATAGCTCAAAAGAATTTTATAAAGATGTGATTTCTACTCGGGAATATGATCAACGATTAGATACCATTGATAATGCACGAAAGGCTGGTATATCTGTTTGTTCAGGAGGAATTATTGGGATGGGAGAAACCGAAGAAGATCGAATGGGTCTTTTAATGAGTTATATGGAAATGGAGAACCCGCCTGAATCTATTCCAATCAATGCATTGGTTGCAGTAGAAGGTACGCCATTAGAAGAACAGAAACCTATAGAACAGTGGGAACTTATTCGTATGGTTGCGACTACAAGAATCGCATTTCCTGAATCAGTTGTTCGCCTTTCTGCTGGAAGAACCAAAATGTCAATGGAGGCCCAAGCGTTATGTTTTATGGCAGGTGCTGGCTCTATTTTTGCGGGAGACAAACTACTTACAACACCAAATCCTGAATTTAATGAGGACAAGGAGATGTTTTCTATCCTCGGATTGGTTGCAAAAGAATCATTTGCTGACGGTGAACAGCCTGTATCCAAACCGGATCCAATTCTCATTGAAAAGAAAAGAATAGCAGCCGAAAGAGAAGCCGCGTATGCCGAAGCGAAGTTAAAGAAATCAAGTAAAGCTTTTCAGCCGAGAATGGTGACTCAAGTTGAAACTTTAGAATGAATGACAGACTGCTAAAAAAGCTTCTACAGCGCAAGGAATCAAAAACCTTCAGAGCGCTTCAAATACCTGATCAAGGGATTGATTTTTTTTCAAATGATTATTTAGGACTTTCAAAAGTCCCTACTAGTAATTCTAAGTTTGAGTTCAATGGTTCAACAGGTTCTCGATTACTCTCGGGAAATAGTAGTATTGCAGAGGAATGTGAATCAATATTGGCCACGCATTTTGATGCAGAGTCCGCATTGGTTTATGGTTCGGGATACGTTGCTAATTTAGGTCTTTTGTCTGCCATATTACAACGTGGTGATGTGGTATTTTATGATCAATACGTTCATGCCAGTTCAAGAGATGGAATTCGTTTAGCCTTAGCAGATTCAGTCTCATTTAAGCATAATGATGTTTTAGACCTGGAAAATAAACTTTCTCAAAGTAAATCAGATATCAATTATGTGCTTGTTGAATCTTTGTATTCTATGGATGGTGATTTGGCCCCTTTAGTGGAGATAGCATCAATATGTGCTGAGTACAATGCATTTTTGATTGTTGATGAAGCACATGCTTGTGGAGTGTATGGGGATATGGGAAAAGGCTTATGCTATCAAAACAAAATTTTGGCACAAATTTTTGCGCGTGTAATTACCTTTGGTAAGGCCTATGGCTCACATGGAGCGGTTATTCTAGGTTCTGAATCCTTAAAGGAGTATTTAGTAAATTTTTCAAGATCATTTATTTATTCAACTGCGCTGCCACCTTCGAATTATAGAGATATTTCTCAGCTCGTAAAACGAAAAGAATTGAATGTATTGCGTTCTAATTTACAAAGTAATATATCTTATTTCAGAGAATTGTGCCAGTTACTACCATTCTTATCTGATGTAACTTCACCTATTCAGATTTTAGAATATGAAAATCCCAAGCAGCTTGAAGAAGTCGTTGATAGAATGAAACGGAGCTCAATCTATACCAAGGGTATTTATCCCCCTACAGTCCCTGAGGAAAAATCTCGATTAAGGATTTGTATACATGCATTTAATACCAAAAAAGAAATAGAGATTTTGGCTAGATGCATTAAGAAATAGCATTTAAATTATTATCCTCCGAAGTCGTCGAATCTCACATTCTCATCTGGAATTCCCCAGTCATCACACATTTTGATGACCGCTTGATTCATGAGTGGAGGTCCACAAAAATATACCTCTAAATCTTCTGGAGCCTCATGCTTAGACAAATACTGATCCATTACTACTTGATGAACAAAACCTGAAAAACCATCTCCTTTTTCGTCTTCACAATTTTCTTTATTTACCCAGTTATCTTCCGGTAATGCATCCGATAATACCAAGTAGAATTTAAAGTTTGGAAATTCTTTTTCTAGATCTCTAAAGTAGTGTATATAGAATAGCTCAGCTCTAGATCGTCCACCATACCAATACGTGACTTTTCTGCCAGTTTTCAATGTTTTGAAAAGCTCATAAAGGTGTGAACGCATCGGAGCCATTCCCGCACCTCCACCGATGTAAAGCATTTCGGCATCAGATTCATTAATAAAAAACTCTCCGTATGGTCCTGATATCGTTACTTCATCTCCTTCTTTCAAACCGAAAATGTAAGAAGATGCTATTCCTGGATTAATATCAGCCCATTTATCATTTGCTCTATCCCATGGCGGAGCGGCAACCCGAACATTTAGCATTATTTTTCTACCTTCAGCAGGGTAAGATGCCATCGAATAAGCTCTAACTACCTCTTCTGTGTTATTCATTACGAGGTCGCGCATGGCAAACTTACCTTCAGACCAGTCTTTTTCAAACTTGTTCGGTTCTCCTGGGTGGTCTTGAGGGTGTGCTGTAATATCCATGTCAGCGAATTTAACTTGCGTTTCTGGTATATTAATTTGAATATATCCCCCCGCTTTATAATTCATGTCCTCGGGAATTTCAACGATAAACTCCTTGATGTACGTCGCCACGTTGTAGTTTGATGATACTTTTGCTTTCCACTCTTTGATACCTAATATTTCTTCTTCTATGTGAATTTTCATATTCTCCTTCACCTTCACTTGGCATCCCAGACGGTGATTTGATGCAATTTCCTTACGCGAGAAGTGAGGAGCTTCTGTCGGTAGTATTTCTCCTCCACCTTCATTCACTTGACAAACACATTGAACACAGGTGCCTCCACCTCCACAGGCAGAAGGTAGAAAGATTCCATTGCTACCGAGTGTTCCCAATAAGGTACTACCTCCGTCTACCTCCAGAATCTTTTCTCCATCGTTAATGTCAATTACCAATTTTCCTTTCGGAGATATTTTTGCTTTTACAAACAATAGCATAGAGGTCAATAACAAAATGACCGATAAAAATGCAATTAATGTTGTGATCAGAATCGTTCCCATAATTAGTTGATGTTATTTTCTTCGTTGTTATCAATCATAGTTGTAATCGGAACCGCCTCTTCGGAAGCAGCTTCTTTTCCATATTTTATGCCCATGAAGCTCATGAAAGCCATACCCATTAGTCCTGTTACAATAAATGTAATTCCTAGTCCCCTAAGTGGGCCTGGCACATTGGAATAGCGCAACTTTTCACGAATCGCAGCAATCGCTACAATGGCAATAAACCATCCTATTCCTGATCCTAACGAAAATGCAGTGGCATCCAAAATAGTAGAGTATTGTCTTTCCGCCATAAACAATGCTCCCCCAAGGATTGAGCAATTAACCGCAATGAGAGGTAAAAATATTCCCAATGCACCATACAAGGCAGGTGCGAATTTTTCCACAAGCATTTCAACCAACTGAACTATCGATGCAACAACAGCAATGTACATGATGAACGAAAGGAAACTCAGGTCCAATTCTGCATATTCGGATCCTAACCATGATAACGCTCCTTCTTTTAAAACATAATTCTCAAGGAGAAAGTTCACAGGAACAGTAACTGCCAGTACAAAAATTACTGCTGCCCCTAGTCCTGCTGCTGTTTTTACTGTTTTTGAAACAGCTAGATAAGAACACATACCCAAGAAGTATGCAAAAATCATGTTCTCACTAAAAATTGCCTTAACGAATATATCTAATGTGCTTTCCATAATATTTACTTTTTAGTGCTCTTCAATTAGTGCTTTGTTTCTAGATCTCTGAACCCAAATAATGATACCAGTGATTATCAAAGCCATAGGAGGCAATATCATTAAGTTGTTATTTTGATAGCCCATAGCATACAAGCCAGATTCTTCACCTGGTAGAGAATTTCCGAAAATAGGATAGCCCATTAGGGTACCTGAGCCAAACAGTTCTCTAAATACTGCGACAAGTATTAAAATTGCACCATAACCCAATCCGTTCCCTAAACCATCAAGTATGGATGGCCAAGGTTTATTTGCCATAGCAAATGCTTCGAGGCGACCCATGATAATACAGTTGGTAATAATTAATCCTACAAATACAGAAAGTTTTGCAGATAAATCCGGTTGAAACGCCGCCAAAACTTGATCTACAATAATTACAAGAGATGCCACAACCAATAATTGAACAATGATTCGAATCCTAGAAGGAATTAAATTTCTCAACAAAGAAACAATAAGGTTACCCATAATTATCACAAAAAGGACAGACAATGACATTACAATCGCCTGGCTCACTTGAACTGTAATTGCGAGTGCAGAACAAATGCCTAAAACCTGAATAGTGACAGGGTTGTTGTCTGTCAACGGATCTGTGATCAGTTGTTTATTTTTCTTCGAAAATAATGGTTCAGATGTTTTTTTATCAGTACTCATATTATTTTGAATTTAGATTCTTGAAATAGTTCGAATAAATTTTGAGACTTCGGTTTACCATTTCTTCTACTCCTTTCGAAGTAATTGTTCCACCTGTAATCCCATCCACCTTGCTTGGATCACTTGAGCCTGAGTTATCTTTTACGACCTCATACTTCTTAAAATCTCCGTTATCGTCGCTAATCATTGACGATTTCCAACGATCCATAAAAAAGGGTTTATTAATTTCAGCACCTAAACCAGGGGTTTCTGTTTTATGGTCGAATGATACACCAAGAATCGTTCTCATATCTTCTTCTAAGCATATGTACCCCCAAATAGGACCCCACAGGCCTTTTCCAACGACTGGTATAATAAAACGCGAAAGACCTGATTTGTCTTGCGCCTTGAAAAGAGGAAATTTTTTATCGCTTTCAGCAAGATTTTTATCTCGATATTCTTTTTTGATATCTACCTCGAATGCCTCTTCTCCTGTGGAAACTTGTTCCCCTAAATTGTTTAGAATTACCGCCTTGTTTAAATCTACATATTTTGTAAATTCTGCTTCTGCGTTGGCTCGATCAATTCCTTCTTTTTCAACATCCATCATTGCCGATAAAATATCGATTTGCTTTTTCACACGTATATTGCCTAGTTTTCTAGGTTTTAGTCCTTCTGCAAGCGAAGCAAGAATAACGCCAAGTACTACTACTAGAACAATCGCAAATCCAAAAGTGAATCCATTTGATTCTTTATTGAGTGCCATAATTATGCTGTTTTTAATCTTTTAAGTCTTCTGTTGATGTTTGCCTGAATAATATAGTGGTCAATTATTGGGGCCATAACATTCATGAAAAGTATCGCTAAAAATACTCCTTCAGGATAGGCTGGATTAAGCACACGAATCATAATGGCCAAAAACCCACCAAAAAACCCATAAATAATTTTACCTGTTGCCGTTTGCGATGCAGTAACAGGATCTGTCGCCATAAACACAGCACCAAAAGCAAATCCTCCAATAATCAAATGATAAAAAGCTGGTAGATCTAAATATGGATTTCCTCCTATCGCGTTTAGTAGTAAGCCCATAATAAAACCACCTGCAAAAAAGGATAGGATTATTCTTAATGAACCAACACCAGTAATAACAAGAAGAAGTCCGCCAATTAGACAAGCCATTGTAGAGGTTTCACCAATAGAGCCAGGTATCATTCCCATAAATGACTCCCAAGCGCCATATTCGTTTGAGAAATTTTGAACAGCCATGTTTGACTGCACTGCTTCACCAGCTACAGTTGCTTTGTCGGACATAAAAGAAGCTAAATCCCCCAAGGCAGTTGCTCCTGAAAAACCATCTAAATCAGCTGCATTCGTGTTCATTTTTTCTCCCAATCCTGACATCCACACTTTATCACCAGACATCGAGGTAGGATAAGCAAAAAACAAAAAGGCCCGAGCTGTCAATGCTATATTCACAACATTCATTCCCGTACCTCCAAAAATCTCTTTACCGATAATAACTGCAAATGCTGTAGCTAAACCAACCATCCATAAGGGCACATCTGCTGGCATCGTTAGAGGAATAAGCATTCCCGAGACCAAGAAGCCTTCATGTAGTGAATGCCCTCTGAGCATTCCAAAAATAAACTCGATTGTTAAACCAACACCATAAGAGACGACTACTACGGGTAACACAATGGTTAGTCCCATTAAGAACTTGGCTCCCATTTCTGCAAAATAGGGTATGTCTCTGTTTCCTTCAGCAACAGCCATTTCCCAATGACCGGTATTATAAATACCGAAAATCAAACAAGGTATTAAAGCAATTACAACTGTAAACATCGTACGTTTGAGGTCAACACCATCGCGAATGTGCGTTCCTTTTGTTGTAACTAGTTTTGGCGTAAATGCAAAAGTTGCCAGTGTCTCAAATAAAGGATTCCATTTCTCGTATTTACCACCTTTGATAAAGTGGGGCTCCATTTTGTGTAAATATTTCTCTAAAAATTTCACTCTTTAAGTATTAAGTTTACATACATTCACTAGCAATTAAGTCTAGTCCTTGTCTTATTTTTTCTTGAATATTGATTTTGGTCGTACATACGTATTCACAGAGTGCAAAATCTTCAGGAGCTACCTCGTAAATTCCTAAATTTTCCATTCCATCAATATCATTGGTAATTGCAGCTTTTGTTAACTGAACTGGGAGTATGTCAAATGGAAATACTCGTTCAAGCTCGCCCGAAACTACAAAAGCCCTTTCTTCTCCGTTTGTATTTGTATCTAATCGAAATTTCTTGCTCTTCGGTAACAAAAATGTTGGAAATAATCTCGAATTTGAAAATTTATCAAAACCATGTCCTAGCCATCCACTGGTCAAAAAGAATTTATATTCATCCCCTTCTGGAATAACGCTAATTTGATTATGATGGTGTCCTAAATATTCAGTTAAACCTTTTCTGTCCCCCGTTAGAACATTTCCAGATATATAACGCACATTTTCACCGGTAACGAAATCTTTTACTAGTGATCCCATTACTGTTCCTCGCGTTACATTTAAATAAGCAGGTGATTCAACCTCTGATCCCGTAAGGGCTATTTTTCTTGATGCATCGACGCATCCTGAGGCAAGAAACTTACCGATTGCCGCAACTTCTTGAATGTTAATAGACCAAACAAATTCTCCCTTATTTATGGGGTCTATATGATGAATTTGTGTTCCAATATTCCCGGCAGGATGTAATCCATCGAAGCTGTGATGTGTTACTCCTTTAATTTTCGTAAAACTTGAGGATGGTTTACTGCTTAAATGAACTTTACCATCCATTATAATGGATAGCGCATCAAATCCTTTCTGGACCGCTTCCATTTCATCGTTTAAAACAAATTCATAGTCTGGTGCGAGCGGAGCTGAATCAAAAGATGAAACATATAGTCCTTTTGCTTTATTTTCAGGGTCTGCAACAATGTCTAAAGGTCGTTGCTTCATGGAGCTCCAAAATCCTGATTCTAAAAGAAGGCTTTTCATCTCCTCTGCCGAATAGTCATTCACATTTTTTACTGTGAACTTCTTAGCATCTTGCTTACCGTCTGCTTCAATAAGAACATTCATTATTCTTCTTTTCTCTCCTCGAACAATTTCTTTGACTTTTCCACTGACAGGGCTTACAAATTTTATCTGTTCTTTCTTTTTGTCAAAAAATAGAACATCACCTACCAAAACGGTTTCGCCTTCTTTGACAACCATTTTTGGTGTTAAACCATGAAAATCTATGGGGGAAACCCCGACTGTTCCGGATACTGGAACTTCTTTTATTTCTTTTGTCGCTTCTCCTACAAGTCTGATATTCAGACCTTTTCTAATACTTATTGTATTGGACATGAAATTTGGAATTATAATTAAGTCACAAAATTACGAAAATCCCTTCCCTAGTAAGGTATTGAGGAAATATTTTATACCAGTATACAATAATTTAGAACTATTCTAAATAAAGAATTCTTTGGTTTCATTAATTATTTTCAATATCCGGTTCAAAATCATGGCTACTTGAGTTTAATTTGTTGCTCAAATTTTAATCATTTATAGGAAATAATTGAGTAAAATCAACTAAAGTTGTTCAATGATGCGGATATTTCAAAATAATGAAATAACTTTATTTCATGACTCATACGCAAACAAAAGGGATAGAGATTTTAGTGAAAAATTGGTTTCGGGAGGATTTGTCCTTAGAATCAGATTCTAATTATTTCTATAACTATGAAATAACGATAAGGAATCGTCTTTCTTATCCTGTTCAACTTCTATCTCGCGAGTGGCATGTTGTGCATTTATTGTTTGGAGTTTCAACGGTAAGGGGAGAGGGAGTTGTAGGAGAGACTCCTACACTTATGCCTGGAGAAGAATTCACTTATGTGAGCGGCTGTGAGTTGGTCAATTCGATGGGTAGAATGTACGGAAAGTTCTTCTTTAAAGACCTAAGTACGGAAGAACTTTTTTATGCTGAAATTCCGTCTTTCAATTTGATTCATCCCCCACTTTTAAATTAGTGGCTAAGTCTTACGATCTTTTTTGTTTCGAAAAAGCTTTCTTTAAAAATTTTGCTTAGCTCGTATGTTTTGGCCTTTAGCTTAACAGTGCTTAATTCATCGTTAAAATCCCCCCCTTTTAAGTAATAAATTGAAGAGAATCTTTGGTTGGATTTCGTAATCAGATGTCTTGTTAGCTTCATGAAATTAGGAAGGTTCGTGACGGCTCTACTAATTAAATAGTTGTATGTTTCGTGATGATTTTCAACTCGGTCATGTATGGTCTCAATGTTTGATAAACTAAGTTTCTCACATATACCATCAATTACTTTTAGTTTTTTACCTACGGAGTCCAATAATACAAATGAGCAGGTTGGGTTTGCTATTGCCAGAGGTACCCCCGGAAATCCTCCTCCTGTTCCAATATCTAAAATACGACTGCCTTCAGGAAATCGAATGGTTTTGAATATCGCTAGGGAGTGCAGCACGTGTCTTTCTCTAAAATGCGCCATGTCTTTTCTTGAAATCACATTGATTTTTGAATTCCAATCTGCATATAAAGGTGTAAGTTGGTCGAGCATTTCGTGCTGGATTGTGGACAATTCAGGAAAATAATGTCGAACGGCATCCATTTAAATGGTGTCTTTTGTCTTTTCTGCCATGCTAGACAAAAAATCTCGGGCGCGAAACAATTGAGCCTTTACTGTTCCTAAAGGCAGCTTAAGCTCTGTTGCGATTTCTTCATAGCTTAATTCTTTGAAGTAGCGCATCTCAACAAGGTCTCTGTATTTCGGCTTGAGCTTGCTGACGAGTAGTCGCATATGAACCACACGTTGATCTTGCATGTAGGTTTCTTCAGGATTTAAAGTATTTGATTTAGCATCAATTTTCATTACATCACCGTTGTCTGTTCGTACACCAGTGTCCATTGACGTGACTTTTATTCTTTTTTTGCGAATAAAATCAATACAATTGTTTGATGCTATTTTGAATAACCATGTACTGAACGCAAAACTAGGTGAGTATTGGGGAAGTCTATTAAAGGCTTTACCAAATGCCTCGATGGTCAGGTCATCTGCATCATCTGGATTTTTGACCATTTTCAGCATCATATAGTAAATAGATTCTCTATACCTTTCCATAAGGTCCGCATAAGCCAATTGGTCTCCTTTTATGGCAGCTTGAACAAGCGTTAAGTCGTGCTTTGCTTTGTCCGATAAATGATCTTTCCCTACCATGTCGCGTTCTTTTTGTTTTTTGCAATCACAAACAGTATCGGAATAAAAACAGCGTAAAATAAATCCCAAAACGGGAAGAATAATGCAAGCTTTTTTTCCTCAAGTTTAATAAGACACCTTGCTCCAATCCACCATTTTAGGCCGTATAGTACAATCATTGATATAGTGAGCTGCAGCTCATGGTATCTCAATTGTACCAAAGAAACGAAACAAATCCAAGTAATAATTAATGAGACAGGGTATATTGCTAACAATAGTTTTTTAATAAAAGGATATTTAGGTGCAGTTGTGTAGTGTCTTGATTTTTGCTTTATCCAATCTTGCATGTTTTCTTTCGATGGAGAATACATAAAGGTTTCGGGGGCTATCTCAATGGTATATTTGTTCTTTTTCACAGCTTCTTGAATGAATAAATCATCGTCTCCGGAGGAGATTGAATAATGAGACTTAAATCCATTTACGGCAAAAAAAGCATCTTTTGTATATGCTAAATTTCTCCCCACACCCATGTAAGGCAAATTATTGAGCGCCATTGACAAATAATTTATGGCAATCCACGCCGTATCAAATCTCATAAGTTTGTTAAATACACCGGCTTTCTTTAGCATCGGTCCATAACCCAAGACAATTGCATCGTCTCCATTGAATTTAGCCGCGATATTCTTGATCCAATTGTCTGAATTTGGCATACAATCAGCATCAGTAAAAATCATATGTTCGTGTTGCGCAGCTTTTATTCCGATGGTTAAGGGCAGCTTCTTTCCCGGCCTTATATGTTTGTCATTAGCCAACTCTACAACTTTCAGATTTTTGTATTGCTTTGAGAACGCCTCTAAAATATCTTTACTATCGTCTATGGACTGATGATTGACCACAATCACCTCGAAAGATCTATATTTTTGTTCAAGGATTTTAGGTAGATTTTTGAAAAGATTTTCACTTTCATTCCGAGCTGCGATAATGACGCTTATTGGGACATTTTTAGATTCTTTACTTTTGCTGGGTTTGAAAAATGCTAGTTTTCTATGAACATTTATAATAAAATACAATTGCACAACGAACGTTATCAAAAAGATAACTAATAATATGAGTATTATATTGGGCCCGATATGCTGGTGTAAGTAGTTCATTTATATTGCTTTTACAAATATGACTTATGAATCGTTTTCAATGTATCTTTACCGCATATTGTTATCAACATTCTTATGCACTTTGATATTTCACATAAAGACAAAGATTCTTCTGCGAGGGCAGGAAAACTTCACACTGATCATGGTGTAATTGAAACGCCTATTTTCATGCCTGTGGGCACTGCCGGAACAGTTAAAGGTGTCCATCAAAGAGAGCTCAAACAAGATATAGAAGCTGAAATCATTTTAGGAAATACCTACCATTTATTTCTTCGTCCTGGCATGGATGTTATAGAAAAAGCAGGTGGGCTTCATCAATTTATAAATTGGGACAGGCCTATTTTGACGGACAGTGGAGGGTATCAGGTTTATTCTCTTTCCGGTGCTCGAAAAATCACGGAGGAGGGAGTTAAGTTCCAATCTCATATCGACGGAAGTTATCACCATTTTACACCTGAAAAAGCAATTGATATTCAGCGCAGTATTGGTGCGGATATCATAATGGCTTTTGATGAATGTACACCATATCCATGTGATTATGCTTATGCCAAAAACTCAATGGAAATGACCCATAGATGGTTGAAAAGATGCATGGATCAAATGGGCAAAACGTCTTGCCCATATGGTCATAGTCAAGCCTTGTTTCCAATTGTTCAAGGAAGCACGTATAAGGACCTTCGAAAAGAGTCTGCTCAAGTTATTTCATCTTTTGACGGCGTGGGCAATGCGATTGGAGGCTTGTCAGTTGGTGAACCTGAGGAAGATTTATATGAAATGACAGCCTTAGTAACAGAGATTTTACCCACCGAAAAACCAAGGTATCTTATGGGAGTGGGAACACCATGGAATTTATTAGAATGTATTGCTTTAGGGGTTGATATGTTTGATTGTGTTATGCCCTCAAGAAATGCCCGTCATGGTCTACTGTTTACCGCCCAAGGCACGATAAATATTAAAAATCAAAAGTGGTCAAAAGATTTTTCTGCAATTGATGCCGAAAGTCCATGTTTTGTTGATCAGAATTATTCCAAGGCATATTTGCGACATCTCCTAAAATCAGGTGAGTTTCTGGGCATGCAAATTGCAACAATACACAACCTGTCTTTTTATCTTAGGTTGATGAAAGAGGCGAGATCACGTATTATTGACGGTACTTTTACGTCTTGGAAGAATAAGATGGTTAAACAAATGAATCAAAGGATCTAATGTTATCGATAATTGATAGATATATCATAAAGAAATTCCTTTCAACATTTTTTTTCATGTTGGGAATCATTATGATGTTTGCCATTGTATTTGATGTTTCTGAAAAGCTGGGAGACTTTATTTCAAATCAAGCCCCATTGGAGAAAATCATCTTTGACTATTATGTCAATTTCATCATTCTTTATGGAAATATGTTCACCTCTATGATTATTTTTCTCTCTGTCATTTGGTTTACAACAATCATGGCGAAGGATACAGAAATCATTCCTATATGGTTCAGTGGTAAACCTTTGTCACGTTATTTAAGACCTTATTTTATTTCGGCGACAATCTTGATGTTTTTTTCTCTAGGCATTAATCATTTTATGGTCCCTCGCGCCAATAAAGTTCGTTTGGCTTTTGAAGAACAATATTATCGTGATGCAATGATTGTTCGAGATTATCATGCAGAGTTTCCGAATAATGAATCTGTATATTTTTCAAATTACAACACCTCAGATGGACGTGTAAATGATTTTACTTTTCAAAAGTGGTCTAAAAACCGAGAGCCAGAATTCTTTTTGAAATCAAGGTACGCTTTGAATGAAGCAAATTCAAAGAATTGGATTCTTCATGATTTTTATGAAAAACAATTTTTTGAAGATTCAATTTCTATTCGACATATTCAAGTATTAGATACTACTTTTGATTTTAGTATCTCCGATATGGCTCAAAGAGAAAATACCGCAGAGACGATGACTTATTCAGAATTAAAATCATTTATTAGCAGGGAGCGCTTGAAAGGTTCTAGTCTTGTTCCTTTATATGAAATTGAGCTTCATCAAAGGACATCCTATCCATTTGCAGCATATATCTTAACGCTGATTGGTGTTTCGGTGGCATCTCAAAAAAGAAGGGGAGGGGTTGGTGTAAATATTGCGATCGGTTTGGGTATTGTGTTTGTATATATTTTTGCAATGAAAATGTTGACTGTTGCTGCCTTGAACCTTGGATTCCCTCCATTGTTGTCCGTTTGGACACCCAACTTTTTCTTTACTATTGCGGCAATTTTCTTGTTTCGATTTTCCCAAAAATAGCTTGAAGCTTACTTTTAGCTTCTAAGTAATAACACGTAAATATTCTAAAGGTAATACGTATTTGTCCTTTCGTAGCGTCATGTATTTTCAATTTTGAAGCCATGTATTCTTTTTTATGTCCAATAAGTAATAGCAAATTTATTACAACTCTTAAAAACTCGGATATGAAAACTTTAAATCTACTCAAGACATTATCGTTTACAATTTTCTTTCTTTCAATTTTTAATGGCAATACTCAGGATCAAATTCAAGCTAATATTTGGGCTACAATTTCTAATCCTGCAGACGTACCTTTCATTGATGCTAATGGACAACTTGTCTCAAATGACATTGAATTAAATGAGGCGATTTTAGCCTTAGGTATTTCTTCAGTTCATAGGGCTTTCCCATCTGCTAGAAAGGCGTCATTAAAAAATGTTTTTGAGTTTCGCTCTGAAACGACTAATAGGGTTGAATTGTATGCTAAATTAGTAAATGATGTTTCTGTGCTTTCGCAGGTTGAATATGCACCAGAATATAAAATCCTTGCCACGCCAAATGATTATATCGAGACTGGTTATCACTATGCCCTTGGATTAATCAATGCACAAGCTGCCTGGGATTTTACTACCGGAAGCCCTGATATTACAATTGCAATATCTGATCAAAGTGCGGATTTGGGTCATTCCGAATTGCAAAACGATGTTATTTATTCTGCTCCTGGAAATACTGCCTCCTCTACGCATGGTACTGCCGTTTCCATAATTGCTGCGGGAGGAACGAATAATGATATCCTTCAAAGTCACATTGGATATAATAGCACACTAGCTATCTACAATATGAATTATAATTCAGTTTTAGAGGCATCTTATGCAGGTTATAAGGTAATAAATATGAGTTGGGCATCAGGATGTCAGTATAACGCTTACGTGCAGGATATCATTAATACGGCATATGACAATGGTTCTTTTCTTATTGCTGCAGCTGGAAATGGATCAACCTGTGGCGGTGCGGAGAATCTTGTTTATCCTGCATCATATGAAAATGTTTTTTCAGTAACAAGTATTGGTTCTAGCGACAACCATGAGCGGATTATTGGTAATTCCGCATCCACACATCAGCATAATGCTGCCGTTGATATTTGTGCACCTGGTTACGATGTCTATTTGAGTCCTGCTCCAGGATGGAATATAATTTCGTCGGGTACCTCTTATGCAGCACCATTGGTTTCAGGGACAGTAGCTTTAATGTTAGACGTAAATCCTTGTTTGAGTAATGATGATATAGAATATATACTAAAGTCCTCATCTGTTTTTATTGATGATATTAATCCTGGTTATGCAGGTTTATTGGGTGAAGGAAGATTGGATGCAGGCGCAGCTGTTGAAATGGCTGCAAATTTCAATGCATTGGCAATCAATGCAGATATTATTGCTGCTTGTGATGATTTCTATGGTGGGCAAATAGATTTGGAAATTATGGGGGGTAATGCCCCGTATCAGGCTATTTGGTCTAATGGTGCTGAAGGACTAAGCTTAATTCTCCCTGCTGGCCAGTTTAGCGTTAGTATTTCTGATGCAATGGGATGTAATTTGGATACCACATTTGTTATCGAGGAATCTACTCCAATTATAATTGAAGAAAGTATTCAGCATGTAAATTGTCATGGGCAAAATACTGGTGCAATTGATATTACAATATTGCAAGGAATACCTAGTTTTTCATATGAATGGTTACATGGTCCTGAAACAGAGGATATAGAAAACTTAGAAGCTGGAACTTATCGGTTGGCGATTACTGATGGTAACGGATGTATTGCTTATTCAAGTTATGAGGTATTGCAATCTGAAGAAATTCAGGCGAATGCTGAAATTGAGGATCCGATGATGGATGCAACCTCTATTGATATCAATCTCACTGTTGAGGGTGGAACTGCTCCTTATACTTATAGTTGGAACACAGGTGATGTATCAGAAGATCTATTCAGTGTATCGGAGGGGTTTTATGAGGTAACTGTTATGGATGTTAATGGTTGTTCAAAAGAAGCCCATACAAATGTATACAGTAATGATCTTGCTCATATCAATCAGATTTCTTCAGAGTTAGTAAAAGTATATCCAAACCCTGCTTCAGAGCTTGCCACAGTCACTTGGACAGATAATGAGTTCAATACTTTAACTATTTTGAATGCTGGTGGTCAAACAATTGATCATATGGATATTGCGATGCAAAATTCATATCAAACTAAAAGATTGAAGCCAGGTATTTATTTTATAAATCTTTCAAATAAAAATCAATATACTGCAACACAAAAACTTGTTGTACAATAAGTCTCTTTAACGTATAATTTTCTTCAATTAAAGCCTTCTTTCGAGGAGGCTTTTTTATTCAATCATTAAATAATATGTTCCAACGAGAAGGATTTCTCCTTTACAGGTTTCACATACCACCTCATACGGATATGTAACATTATCATCATCAGTCTGACTTATTAAGCTAAATGAACTAAGTGTTTTTGTGTAACATATATAGCATCAATACTTATATTTTACTGTGTAGGCTTCTTTAATTTGCTTTTTATCTGTTATTTGAGCAGTTTTCTCAGAGGAGAGTGTATCATCTTTGTAAGCACAAACAAACACAACAATGCGACAATTAAAACACAAATTGAATCATGAAGTCATGAAATTATTTATCGTAGACAAAGTAGCTTTTCAAACGGCATCTCTTCACAAAAAAGAACAGATTGTGGTGGAGACTAAAAATAGGGTGGAGGCTGCTGTATTATTTATTACAATTTTTACAAGTTTTTTCTTAATCATGATGACTATTAAGTCTTTGATCATACTTTAGTCAGATCAATACACATTCCGTCCTCCACAACATCACTATTTAAAAATAGCTCTTTAAGTTCTCTAAGGTGCTGATCATTCGTTTTGTAGCGAGATGAAATATGACCCACAAGCAGCTTTTGAACTCTTGCCTCGGAAGCTATTTCCGCAGCATCCTTTGTCGAAGAGTGCGCTGTGGCATTTGCTCTTTTCTGATCTTTTATGAGAAATGTTGCCTCATGGTATAAAACCGTAGCACTTTTCACATATTTTGAAATACTTAAACTTTTTTTGGTATCCGAACAATAGGCATAACTCAAAGCGTCTTTTGCCGGTAATGTAAGCTCTTGGTATTTGCATCTTTCTCCAGATTCAAGAACAATATCCTGAGCGTTCTGTAAAGCATTAAAGTGTTCAATTTTTAAATTGTATTCTTTTATTTTTTTTGGGTTAATCTTCAGTGGTTTTGGTTTCTCTTTGATTAGAAAGCCGCATGTTGGAATTTTGTGGACCAATGGAAAGTTGTGGACCTCGACAATATCATCTTCATATATAATTGTCTTCGTATCCATCTTCAATTGCACAAAACTTACATTAAACCCCAATCGTGCACCTCCGAACTCGAACATTGGACGAATCAGATTTTCGAGTTCTTTCGGACCATAAATAGTGAGCTCTTTTTCTCTTCCCAATAAATTCATGGTACTTATCAGACCTATCAATCCGAAATAATGATCGCCATGAAGGTGTGAAATGAATATGTGGCTAATTTTTTGAAAGTTAATCTTATATTTCCGAAGCTGAAGCTGGGTTCCTTCAGCACAATCAATTAAAAAATGACGGTTGTTGCAATTGACATATTGCGCCGTTGGCATTCTGTTTTTAGTGGGTAGTGCAGCACCACTTCCAAGAATGGTTACATAGAAATTCACTATTTCAAGGAGGCCAATGCACTGTCTAGATTTTCACTCAAATTGAGTACTTTATCTAGCTGAGCAATTTGAATCAGCTTAAAAACATCAGGTTGCAATCCAGCTAGATGAAAAGAACCACTCGTATCTTTACAAAGCCTATTCGCAATCAATATGGCGCTAAGACCGGATGAGTCGCAATATTTGGTTTGGCTCATATCCAAAATAATAAGGTTATTGGCGCTTTTATTCAGATGGATAAATAAGCTTTTGAGTTCAGGTGCATTTGTTGAGTCTAATTTATCCACTTGTGAGTAAACGACTGCAACATTTCCTTTATGTTCAGATGAAAAGTTTTTCATTACCCTCAAAAATATAAAAATTAGCGTTCAATTTGAGAGGCAAGCAAATAAATTACTGCCATTCTCACCGCAACACCGTTTTCAACCTGTTGAAGAATGATACTTTGTTCGCTGTCTGCAACGTCAGAGGTGATCTCAACACCCCTGTTTATAGGCCCAGGATGCATCACAACTATTTTTTTAGATAGTGAATCTAGAATTTCTTTGTTGAGTCCAAATAACATTGAATATTCTCGTAAGGAAGGAAAGTAAGTCTCATCCTGTCTTTCCAGCTGTATGCGCAGCATATTGGCCACATCACACCATTCCAACGCTTCTTTGAGGTTTGTAGATACCTTGACCCCAAGGTCCTTCATGTTTTTAGGAATCAAGTTTAATGGACCACATACCATGACTTCGGCGCCAAGTTTTTGAAGACAATAAATGTTGGATAGTGCCACCCTTGAGTGCAAAATATCTCCTATAATCACGACTTTTTTCCCTTTTACACTACCCAGCTTTTCTCTAATTGAATAAGCATCTAGAAGCGCTTGTGTCGGGTGCTCGTGCGTTCCGTCTCCCGCATTAATGACTTTTGCATCCACTTTTTTTGCTAAAAAAGATGCTGCTCCGGGGTTTGGATGTCGCATGACAACAAGGTCCACTTTCATGGAGAGGATATTATTTACTGTATCTACAAGAGATTCTCCTTTTTTAACTGAACTTCCGGATGCACTGAAGTTCACAATGTCCGCCGACAGTCTTTTTTCTGCCAGCTCAAAGGACAATTTGGTCCGAGTTGAATTTTCAAAAAATAAATTGGCGATGGTAATGTCTCTTAAGGATGGTACCTTTTTTATGGGACGATTGATTACTTCCTTAAAACTATCGGCTGTTTTGAATATTAAATTAATGTCCTCAGTCGACAGCTCTTTAATTCCAATAAGGTGCTCAACGCTTAAATTATTCATCATTTTCTTTACTATACAGTACTACTTTGTCTTTTCCTTCAATTTCTGTCCATTCTACTGATACTCTTTCTGACAACAACGTGTCTACCGCCTTACCAACGTAGTTTGCGTCAATTGGAAGGTCTCTTCTGAAGCGTCTGTCAATAAGCACTAGTAGCTCAACACTTTTGGGTCTTCCAAAAGAGAGCAGTGCATCTAGTCCTGATCGAATTGTTCTTCCAGTGAATAGTACGTCATCTACAAGGACAATGTTCTTATTTTCTATGCTAAAGTCAATATTTGTTACACTTGGGATTAGTGGCGTCTCTCTTCTTCTAAAGTCATCTCTGTAAAAAGTAATGTCTAGGGAACCACAAGTAATTTCTTTGTCAAGAATGTTTACAAGCTGTTCTTTTACCCGTTGAACTACGTGAATTCCTCTTGGTTGGAGGCCTATAATCACTGTTTCACTAAAGTCGTTGTGGGTTTCAATGAGCTCATGGCAAAGTCTTTTAAGAGTCAATTCAAGGTGCTTCGCATTAAGGATGACCTGCTTTTCCATCGGGGCAAAGATAAAGCTATTTTGGGATTTACAAACGATTTATTTGCCAAAAGGACGGTTTGTAATCCGAAATTAAAAAGAAACTACCTGTAATTAGAAGCGTATCTTCCTGAGCCATCAATGGTCTTATTCGTTCAATAGCTTCGCCTAAATTTGAGAAAATTGGCGGTTCTCTTTCAAAAAAACTTTTTACTTGCTTCCAATCCTCTTTTGATTTAGATCGAGGGTTCGAAAACAAACAAAAGCTCGTCTGCGCATGATTAAGAACCTCAAATGTCTGGGTGCTGTATTTTTTGTCCTTTGCACCACCAACAATGATAAACAGCTCTCCTTTTGATAGGTTTTTGGTATATTCAACTGATCTTTGAATGCCCTCATCGTTGTGGGATACATCTAAATACAATCCAGGATTTTGAGCAATACGTTCCAGTCTTTTACCATAGCCTGTGTTTTGCTCCAAATGTTGTAAAGCTTTTTCTAGATTATCGGGATGATTTTTACTTTTCGAAACAAACTCAAACAAGTTGAGGGCAAGATTAAAATTCTCTTTTTGATATTCAGGTAATCCTTTAAAGGGGTACTGATTTTTATTTATATGCAGTATAGCATCTTTTTTCTTTGATATGGACTCAAATATTGGAAAGCTATGCGGTTCTTTTTTTCCTATAAAAAGAGGCGTATTTGCCTTGATTATCCCAGCTTTTTCCGTTGAAATAGCTTCTAGCGTATTTCCTAAAAACTCCGTGTGATCTAGGCTGATATTTGTAATTGCTGTTGCGATTGGGTGTAGCACATTGGTTGCGTCTAAGCGTCCGCCCATACCTGTCTCAAATATGCAAAAGTCACAACCTTGGTCTAAGAAATATTTTACTGCAAGTACAAAAGTGATTTCAAAAAAGGAAGGTTTAAAATCAAGCTTTAGGCTTTGAATTTCCTCAATAAAGTTCAAAACTTCTGTTTGAGTAATCATTACTCCGTTAACCCTTATGCGTTCTCGAAAGTCAAAAATATGTGGTGATGTAAAAAGACCGACTTTTTGATTTGATTCTGTGAGTAAAGAAGCCAAAAAGCAACAGGTGCTACCTTTTCCGTTGGTACCTGCTACGTGAACTGCATTGAGTTTTGAAACATCGAGATTAAAATGATTTAGAAGCTTTTTTGTGTAGTTTAGGCCGGGTTTATATGCTAGTCCTCCTTGCTTTTGAAAGGCAGGAAATTGATAGAATAGCCAATCAATCTGGGATTTGTACTTATCCTGCATTAATTTGAACCGAGTAGGTATGTTTTCTTAGAGATGCACCAGGTTGTGCTTTGAATTTTACATTCTTTTTTACGTAATCAACAACGAGTTTGATAACATTTTGATCAGGATGTGTCGTTGCGCTGGTTGATTTGGCAGATATCACTACTCCCTTGTCATTTACAGTAAGTAAAACCGTTACTTGACCGTCATAATCGGTATTAGGTTGATCTGGCACAGGTTTATTTAAACGAATTAATTCTCCGAATCCACCCCCGCCTGAACCTCCGTTGTCGCCACCACCATCGCCTTCTCCATTGCTGCCTCCTCCAAACTCTTGTCCACCCCCGCTGCCTCCAAAAGGGTTTGAGACCGCCTCATCTGGTTTGTTATCCGTCAATTCATCATTGGAATTGTTTGTTGGATTTTTACTTTGGGCAGGTTTTTTCGATTTTGAAGGCTTTTTACTTTGGGCTTTATGTGATTCAGCCACAAAGTTTTTGATTTCTTGAGGTAGAGGAGGGGCAACCGTTACCAATGATTTGACCTCAATGGGAACGCTAAATTTGATGAAAGACAAGCAAATTAATACGATAAGCATAAAGCTCAGCGTGAAGACCATAGACTTCTTCTTGTGTTTGTCTTTTTGTTCCTTTTTCAATGCTTTTTATTTGTCGTAAGCCAGTACTGGGTCCCATCCATTGAATTGCGATAAACCCAGAACCTTGAAAACAGATTCATAATCGGCTTGCTTATGACCTGCAATTCGAACTTTGGTTTTCCCTGATTTTTCTACCGCAGCGGTAATTAAACCTTCCATATCGGTATAATTCACCTCTTCACTTTCTTCATCGCCTAATTTTACTATATAGTTGTTGTTTTCTAAGACAAGAACAGTCGGCTCAACAGGCGTCTGGTCTGTCGGTAAATTTTGTTCTGCTTTAGGCAGATCAAGCGGTGTTTGATTGTTCGCCATCAAGCTCATAATGATGAAGAAAATCAATAGCAAGAAGACTAGGTCAGTCATGCTGGCCATTCCTCCTTCAATTTTAATTTTATTTCTTTGGTTCAAGCTCATGATATGATGGATTATTGTTCCCCTTTCTTATCGTAGTTCTTCATTAAGTTGAATGAGATGTTCTCCATTTCAATCGCAATCTTTTCTAGCTTCATCACAAGGTGATTATACCCAACGTAGGCGACAATACCAACGACCAATCCTGAAACAGTAGTGGTCATCGCTGTAAGAATACCTCCGGAGATTGTTTTGATCTCTAAGGTGCCTGCACCTTCAAGCCCAATAAAAACAGAAACCATACCAAGCGTAGTCCCTAAGAAGCCAATCATGGGTGCAACACCAGAGCACGTAGCCAAAACACCTAGCTTTTCTCCGAGTCTTGCCATTTCGAAATCCCCTTGGTTTTTCAATTGAGATTCAGTAATAGATTTCTTATTCCCGTCTTTATATGCTGAAATATATTTTGAAATTAGCTTTTTGAAGGGATTCGTCGAGTTTTCATATTTACTCAGCATCATAGAATCATACTCTTCCTCTATTTTTCTATTGATTGCACTATAGCTTTTAAGGATGCTATTGAAGTCAAAATACTTTTTCACAAAGATGAAAACAACATATCCTAAAATCAATAATAGGGTAACGTTAATGGTTAGACCAACGAGCTCATCGGTATTGACGAAAACTTCCCAAAAAGTTTTGGTTGTTTCGGTGGGAGCAGCAGTTAAAAAAAATGGATTCATAATGTTAAAACGTTTAGTTGAAAGATAGTTACTATAAAATTAAAAATACACCAATACCGGCACAATAACCTATAAGTGCTAGTAAGGAAATTCTTTTTAGGTACCAGAAGAATGAAATGTTTTCCATTCCCATTGCTACAACTCCTGCAGCAGAACCAATGATAAGCATTGATCCACCAGTACCAGCGGCATAGGCAATAAAGTGCCACACCTCTGCATCAATTGCATCTTGGAACATTCCCATAGATGCAGCTACAAGTGGCACATTGTCAATGATTGCTGAACCGATACCGAGTAGCGCTACAAATACATTTTCTGGCATAATCCCGTTCACAGTATTTCCAAAAGTGAAAACCATTCCCAGAGATTCCAATGCAGCAACTGTCATCAGGATGCCAAGAAAGAATAAAATACTCGGCATTTCAATTTTCGTAAGTGCTTTAAATGTTGGGCCATGACCGTGGTCCTGCTCATGTGTTGATGTCTTTAATGAAAAATCACGGTTGGTAAGTATTTCTGCCATCATAGACATGATACCTAGTGAAAGCATCATTCCAATGTATGGAGGTAAGTGTGTAAGCGTTTTAAAAATCGGAACAAAAACAATGAGTACAAGCCCTGAAATAAGCATGAACGCACTATTCTTATTGCGATTATCTGTTGCTTCTTCTGCATCAATTTCTCCTCTAAATGCGGGCAAGTAGCTCGCTATAATTGTTGGAATGATCATACATATAATCGAAGGAATAAGTAAGGTCTGAACAAGAACACTTGCCGTAACTTTATCTTGCATCCAAAGCATGGTAGTAGTTACGTCTCCAATTGGCGACCAAGCACCTCCGGCATTTGCGGCTATAATTATCATTCCTGCAAACCACATTCTAAGCTCTTTTTCTTTGATGATTTTTCTCAGTATCGTTATCAATACAATTGTTGCGGTAAGGTTATCAATAATAGCAGACAAAATGAAAGCAAGGATACAAACAATCCATAAAAGCTTTGATTTCTTACGTGTACTGATCATTGCCTTAAAGGTTTGGAAACCATTGAAATGGTCAATAATCTCAACAATGGTCATGGCTCCGACCAGGAAAATTAAAATTTCGCAGGTTTTTCCGAAATGATGAAGCAATGTTTCCTCCATCCAATCCATCTTAGACATTTCACCATGTGCACCGTTCAATGGGAGACTTGAGAATCCTTCTACCAAATGGTGACTTCCTGGATCAAACCATGTTGTAAATGATTCAAGTCCAAACGCAACTCCTGCCCATGCTAATGCCATCATTACCAGTGCTGGGATTAACTTGTCTATTTTTAGTGGGTGCTCTAACGTGATTGCCAGGTATCCAATAATAAAAACAACTAATATAAATACTTCCATAGCTTAAATAAGTTGGTTTAGTGCGATTTCAAAGGCTGATTTTGCCAAGCCTGTTGTATCATTGTTTACTTTATATGTGGCTTCTAAAGCATCTTTTATTGTATTACTCGTATCTTCAAATATTTCCTGATCTTCAAGTTTTTTAAGGTCATTAGACATAAGGTATGCAAAAACGCGGGCCATACCGCAATTTGCAATAAAATCAGGAATAAGTGCAATTGATTCATCAGCTTGTTCTGCGATCGAACCAAAAAATATCTCGGGATCTGCAAAAGGAACATTAGCGCCTGCTGAAATTACCTTGACACCTGCTGTTATCATACGGTCTAATTGTTCTTTAGAAATCATTCTAGACCCAGCACATGGGATAAATACATCGGCTGGCCTATCCCAAATACGCGCATTGACATCATCATAGCTTTGCATACCATCTGCTACGAGCTCATTGCCGTTTTTATTCAGAAACAATTCTGTTATTTCTTCGAAATTATATCCATCCGTGTTGATTAACCCACCAACTCTATCTATAATTCCGACAATTTTAGCACCACTTTGGGCCAAATAGAATGCCGCTGCCGAACCAACATTTCCCCAACCTTGAACAATGACTTTTTTACCATGCAATGAACCGCCCCAAATGGAGTAATAATGCTTAATTGATTCTGCAACACCGTATCCGGTAATCATATCGGCAATTACATATTTTCTGGTCACAGATGGCGTATAGCTTTCGTCTTCAATGACTTTAAGTACACCTTGTCTTAATTGACCTATTCTGTTGATCTTCTGTGCTTCTTTCGGTTGGAAATGGCCGTTAAAAACACCTTCTTGTGGATGCCATACACCACAATCTTCCGTGATAGGAATAACCTCGTGTATTTCATCGACATTCAAATCTCCTCCAGTTCCATAGTAATGCTTAAGCAAAGGAGATACAGCTGCATACCATCTCCTCAACACATCCTCTTTTCTTGGGTCTTTAGGGTCAAAATTTATTCCTGATTTAGCTCCGCCAATAGGGGGGCCTGCGACAGTGAATTTTATTTCCATTGTTTTTGCAAGAGATTCTACCTCACGCTTATCCAACCCTTTTCTCATTCTTGTACCACCACCAGCAGCACCACCTCGAAGTGAATTTATAACGACCCAACCCTTGGCATCGGTTTCAGAATCGCTCCATTCAAAGACGATTTCAGGTTGTTTGTTTTCAAATCTCTCTAATAATTCTTTCATTAGTAAGTTTCATTCAAATTGTGAACAAAAATAACAAATCCCCAATGCAAACGATTGATTTTTTTTCAATTAGCTTCATTAGGGTTGTGGATAAGTAGGATATCCTGGTTTGTGATATACACCGGTGCTAAGTGAAAGAGCAGATCCTGTAACGGTTTGAATTGTTGTTGCACGATTCAATAGGTAACAATAACCTAGAAATGCGAAAATCAATGCCTCTTTAAAATCAATTATTTTATGATCTGGAACAATGATTTTTCCCGGGTAATTTTTTTGAAGTTCATTCATTAGGAATTTATTCTTTGCGCCTCCACCGGTAAAAAATACTGAATCAATTTTATGATAATTAAGCGTGGCAATAATCTGAGTCGAGATATGCTTGGAAAGTGTCCTTAAAATATTATTGGGATTGAGATCCCTAGATATTCGGGGATAAAAGTTTTTGTCTAGCCATTCAGTACCCAATGACTTAGGTGCATTTTTAGTATAATACTCTAGCTCGTTAAGTTTTTGTAAAAGCGATTCGTTTAATTCTCCTGCTTGTGCAAAAGCACCATTTTTATCGTAAGCCGCGTTTAATAGTTCTGCAAACTTGTTTAAAGGCAAATTACATGGGCAAATATCAAAAGCTTTTATCTCGTTTTTAGGATTCTTGAAGCTAATGTTGCAAAATCCTCCTAAGTTCACAAAGGCCTCGGCGCTGCCATTAAATAGATTAAAATCCCCTATGGGAACCAAAGGAGCTCCCTGTCCTCCTGCAATAATATCTAAAGATCTAAAATCATTGATAACCGGAATTCCGGTATGATAGGCAATCGTACTTCCACAACCCAATTGTAAAGTAAAACCATTTTCAGGCTGATGTAATATTGTTTGACCGTGCGAAGCAATCGCATCAATGTTATTTTGATCAAGTTTATTTTGCTCAATAAAAGAGTTGATTTGTTCTGCGAAAAATAGACCAATTGCTTTATCTAAAATTTGTACTTCATCAATTTTCAGCTTATGTGATTTTTTGATAGCTTCTTCTAAATCAGAAGGATAGCTTATAGTGTTGCTACAAATGATTGCATAGTCAACTTCGCCTTCCTTTTCCTCGAATTTAACATGGACTATATCTAGCCCGTCTAGAGAAGTACCACTCATTAGACCTATCATTTTTTTTATCATCATGAGCTTTTTATTTTCCCCTTAGAATTAAGTATTTTTGTCAAAAATAAATTAAATTTTACCAATATGAATTTTGAGTTATCTGAAGAGCATCTAGCCGTTAAAGAAGCAGCAAGAGATTTTGCTCAAAACGTTTTAAAGCCCGGAGTAATCGAAAGGGACAATAAGCAAGAGTTCCCTGCAGCTCAGATTAAGGAGCTTGGTGAGCTAGGTTTTATGGGTATGATGGTTTCTCCAGAATATGGGGGTAGCGGTATGGATACGCTTTCATATGTTTTGGCAATGGAGGAGATCTCAAAGGTAGATGCCTCAACTTCTGTATGCATGTCCGTAAACAATTCTTTGGTTTGCTGGGGTATTGAAAAGTTTGGAACTGAAGCACAAAAACAAAAATATTTGATTCCTTTGGCGTCGGGTCAAAAGATTGGGGCTTTCTGTTTGTCTGAACCTGAAGCAGGTTCCGATGCCACATCTCAAAAGACAAGCGCCATAGATATGGGAGACCATTATTTATTAAACGGTACAAAAAATTGGATTACAAATGGTTCAACTGCTAGTACATATATAGTTATTGCACAGACCAACGTTGAGGCGGGACATAAAGGAATAAATGCTTTTATCGTTGAAAGAGGTACGGAAGGATTTCTTGTAGGAGCGAAAGAAGATAAATTAGGTATTAGAGGTAGTGATACACATACCCTTTTATTTAATGACGTAAAAGTTCCGAAAGAAAATAGAATCGGTGAAGATGGATTTGGCTTTACCTTTGCGATGAAGGTGCTTTCCGGTGGCCGAATCGGTATTGCGGCGCAAGCGCTTGGAATTGCGGCTGGTGGACTTGAACTATCCACAGCATACTCAAAGGAAAGAAAAGCATTCGGTAAAGAAATATATAAGCATCAGGCAATTGCATTTAAGCTTGCTGACATGGCCACTGAGGTTGAAGCAGCAAGATTATTGGTTTATAAGTCAGCAATAGACAAAGATCAAGGTAAAAATTTCGATCAATCAAGTGCTATGGCGAAGCTTTACGCTTCGAAAGTAGCTATGGAACAGACTGTTGAGGCAGTTCAAATTCATGGAGGATACGGGTTTGTGAAAGAATATCATGTCGAAAGGTTAATGCGAGACGCAAAAATCACCCAAATTTATGAAGGAACATCTGAGGTCCAAAAGATTGTAATATCTCGAGGTGTTCTGAAGGGATAATCTATTTGTATTCTTTTGATTTATTGGCCTTTTTAAGGCATTTTATTGCATAGCGTATATGACCCTGGGAATTGATCATTGAGTTGAACAAGCCAATGCATATTCCTTTTTTATCGAATATGAATGTCACCCTCCCAGGAATAAGACCAAATAAATTTTTAGGTACGTTGAATAATGCTCGAAGCGATTCATTTCGATCTGCAATTAAATGATAATTCAGATTGAATGCATTTGAAAAAGACAAGTGAGATTTTTCCGAATCTGATGAAACGCCAATAACCTCACAGTCGTGGTGCTGAAATTCCGCATAGCTGTCTCGAAATACGCAGGCCTCTTTAGTACATCCAGGCGTAAAATTTTTTGGATAAAAAAAGAAGACAATATTTTTGCTGCCTATCATGTCACCGAATGGTATAGGCTTCCCGTACTGATTGTTAAAATCTATTTTCGGACATGGCTCTCCTATTTTCATAATTTACCTAGGCCTTTTTTATACCGGTGTAATGCTCTTTCTCTTGCAAATTTATGTTCAACGATTGGTTCAGGGTATTTTTTTGTCCCAAACTCCGGAACCCATTTTTTAATATATTTAAAATCTTTATCAAATTTTTGCTGCTGAGTTGTTGGGTTGAAAATCCTGAAGTAGGGTGCGGCATCACAACCACAACCGGCCGCCCATTGCCAACCTCCTGTGTTGCTCGCCAAATCAAAGTCAAGAAGTTTTTCGGCGAAATATGCAGCCCCAAGTCTCCAGTCTAAGAGTAAATGCTTAGTGAAAAAAGAAGCCACAATCATACGTACTCGATTATGCATAAATCCCGTTTCATTGAGTTCTCTCATACCTGCATCGACTATTGGGTATCCTGTTTTACCTTGACACCATAGCTCAAAGTTGTCCATGTTTCTTTCCCATTCAATTAAGTCATATTTCTTTCTAAAGGCATTTTCAGCAGTATGTGGAAAATGAAAAAGAATCATTTGGTAGAAGTCTCTCCAAATAAGCTCATTAAGGTAAGTTTCGCTCATACTTAGACTCTTATTGACTAGTGAGCGAATGCTAATTGTACCAAATCGTAGATGAATACTAAGAAGTGAGGTTCCGTTGGCTGCAGGGAAATTTCTTTTCTCTTGATAATTATTTATTGTTTGCGACTCAAGTGTCTTCTTAGGGAAACTCATCTTATTTTCAACAAATCCCATATCCTTTAAAGGGATAAGATTCTGAATCGTTTCGCATTTAAAAAGGGAAGCGGTATTTTTTTCACTAGGGTAGGAGGCGGTGTAATTTTCATCAAAATAAGCTTTCCACTTCCGAGAATATGGTGTGAAGACTGTATACGGGAGACCGTCCGCTTTCAATACTTCTTCTTTTTCAAATACGACGTGGTCTTTTGCACCGAGGAATGAAATATTATTTTCCTTTAGCTTGGTATATAAATACGAGTCTCTTGACCTTGCATATGGTTCATAATCTCGATTGGTATATACGAAAGAGGCTTTGTGTTCTTCAGCCAATTTAGGAATAAGCAATTTTGGATCACCATATGCAACAATGAGGTCAGAGCCTAGCTCTTGATATGCTTTTTTGAGTTGAGAAATTTCATGGTGTATGAACGATACTCTAGCATCTTTTTCCGTTAGCTTGTCAAGAATGAAGGTGTCGAAAATAAACACAGGAATGACCGCATCGGATTCTATTAAGGCTTTGTGTAATCCTGAATTATCAACTATTCTGATGTCTCGTCTATGCCAAAATAGTGCATTTTTAGGTTCCATACTTTACTTTGGTTTTGCGTAATTTAAGGACTTAACCTTGGTTAGTGTATAGTAATCAGTAAGACCCGAGATATTCATGCCTTTTAGCACTTGAAAGTTGAGTCTATATTTATTTTCATCCAATGATTCGGGCTGTGAAACTGAGATAACTTTTCCAATAATTAATCGCGTTTTGTTTGATTTAATCTCCATGTCATCATGCAGTTCAAGTGTAATATGAAGGGGTGATTCTGCAACAAAGGGACACCTTGTTTTTTCTTTATATATAGCCGTTAGTCCGACCTCTTTAAATTCGTTTATCCCTTTTGTGTATCGCGCGGAGGTTTGGTGTGCTTCTTCAAAAAAATCTTCAGTGATTAGATTGAAGCTATAATGCTTGTATTTTAGAATATTCTGATAAGTATGTCTGTCCACTGTTGTGGGCCTCTGAATAAATCCGAGTAAAGGCGGGTTTGCTCCAATGTGTATAATCGAATTGAAAATGGCTAAGTTTTCATCCTCTCCCTCACCAGAACCAATTAGATATCCTGGTTTCGCACCTGAAAGTGCATTAAAAAATGTAGTGAATTTGTGCCTATCGAGTTCTTTAAATTCTTCTGCCTTGATTGTCTCTAACTTATGAGTCATTGCTCAGTAATTTAGATGCCCTCGTAGACGACTACGTTATTTTCAGTTTCCCATAGCTTAACAGATAGATCAAATTTTTGCTCGAGCTTTGCTCTAAGTAAATCATAACAAACCATGCTAATATGTTCCGCAGTAGGAATAAGGTTTTTAAACTCCGGACAGTCCTCATTAAGGTTACGATGATCGAATCGTTCAATAACCTCATCATTGATTATTCCTTTTAAAATCTTAAGGTCTATGACATATCCTGTTTCTGGATCAATTGGTCCATCAATCCAAACCTCCAGTTTGTAATTGTGTCCATGGAAATTGTAATTATTACATTTTCCAAAAACTTCATCATTTTTTTCATCAGACCAATCTGGACGATAAAGTCTATGCGCAGCGTTAAAGCTGGCCTTTCTACATACTTTCATTAGAAATAAGCTTTAAGTGATTTCCTATATTGCTGAATGATGAGCTTAAACCAAAAGGTATAGTCATCTGGTGATTTTTGCATGTTTGCTTCAAGATCATCAATTGACATCCATGAAAAAGCCATCGCTTCATCTGTATTAATGTGTGGTGTATCGTCTGTTTTACCAACAAAAACATGGTCTAACTCATGCTCAATCAAACCGTTGTCAAAGTCACATTTGTATTGGAATTTAAACGCAAATTCTAAATCTGCGGACATTCCCATTTCTTCTTTGAGTCTTCTGTTAGCCGCTTCTAGAGAATCCTCCCCTGGATAAGGGTGACTACAACATGTGTTTGTCCAAAGGCCCGGTGAATGATATTTCCCAAGCGCTCTTCTTTGCAACAGTATTTCATTTTTTGAATTCACAATAAGCACCGAGAGTGCTCTGTGAAGCTCGCCTTTCTCATGGGCCAGCATTTTTTCCATAGCCCCTATTGGGTTGTCTTGATTGTCAACCAATTGCACTTCAATCATGCTATAATATGTTGAGATTGTGCCTTACGTATGATGTAACAAGAATCCTGGCTTTTTTGCGGTTTGGTATACGCACTCTTTCTTCTAGAATTCTTTCGGCTTTTGTTCTTTTAATTTTCTTAAATAGCTTGAAATAATATTTATAAGCCATATAAACACCAAATCTCGCTCTTTTTGGAAGCATGAGAATACCTTCATATCCCAGTCTGAAGTCCTTTTCTATATCTGCTTCAATTTCTTTTTTGACGATATTATTGAAATCATTCATATTGATTCCAGGAAAATAGGTTCTACCCAACTCGTTAAAGTCATCATTTAAATCCCGAAGGAAATTAATTTTTTGGAATGCAGACCCAAGCTTCATGGCATTCATTTTCAATCTTTGGTATTCGCTATCCTCTCCACTGACAAATATTTTTAAACACATTAAACCCACTACCTCTGCCGAACCTAAAATATATTTCTCATAAGTATCCTTGTCATAAACCTTTTTATCTAGATCCATTTCCATGGAATTCATGAAGGTTTCAATGAGGTCTAATGGAACCCTATATTTATTCACTGCCCATTGAAAGGAATTTAAAATAGGATTCAGTGAGATTCCCTTTTCTATAGCGTCATAAGTATCTTTTTTAAATTCCGCTAATAGAATTTCTTTATCATAACCATCAAATGAATCAACAATTTCATCCGCAAAACGAACGAAACCATAGATTGAATATATGGGTCTGTGTAACTCTTTGTTTAAAAAACGAATTCCCAACGAAAATGAAGTGCTATAACGACGTGTCGTCATTTTACTCATGTCTTGGCTTAAATTATCAAATATAGCTTTCATCCTATGAATGGTTTTTAAGTACGTATTTTGCGACAACTTCTCCCGAAACAATGGAGGGCGGAACTCCAGGTCCAGGTACGGTCAATTGACCGGTGTAATAGAAGTTATCTAAATTTTTATTTCTCAATGACGGCTTTAAGATAGCAGTTTGCCGCAAAGTATTGGCCAATCCGTATGCATTTCCTTTAAATGCATTGTAGTCATTTTTAAAATCTTCAATGCAAAAACTCTTTTTATATACGATGTTACTGGCAATATCGTTGCCCGTTTTTTCCTTGAATCGTTTGAGTAAAATATTGAAATATTTTTCTCTGGTTTCCTCGCTGTCGTCTAAATTTGGAGCTATGGGAATAAGGAAAAATAAGTTTTCACTTCCCTCTGGAGCCACACTTGCATCCGTAATGGATGGAGCACAAACGTAAAACAGAGGGGCGCTTGGCCATTTTGGATCTTTGTAAATTTCTATACCGTGCTGCTCTAAGGATTCATCAAAGAAAAGATTGTGGTGTTGTACGTCCTTTAATTTTTTATCTATACCTACATAAAATAAAAGGCAAGAAGGCGCCATAACGCGTTTGTCCCAATATTTTTGGGAATAATTGGCATGACCATTTAACAATTTTTTGTCAGTATGCTGATAGTCTGCCCCTGATATGATGATGTCTGCTGAGTATTTTCCTTTCGTTGTAACTACACTTTTTATTTTTCGATTCTCTTTATCAAATGAAATTACTTCTTCACCAGTTATGAATTTTACTTTATTTTCCAACGCAATTTTTTCGAAGGCCTCTATAAATTTATGCATACCTCCTTCAGGATACCATGTTCCTAGTTTAATATCCGCATAGTTCATAAGAGAGTATAGTGCGGGAGTCTCATTGGGCATAGCACCCAAAAATAAAACGGGAAATTCAAGAAGGCCAATTATTTTTTCATTCGAGAAATAACTTCTGATGAATTTTCCGAAAGATGAAAAAAGATTCATACTCAGCAATCCTTTTAGCACTTTTTTGTTTGCAAATTCAAAGACGCTCATGCTTGGTTTGTAAACCAAATCCTGCATACCAACCTGATATTTGACCTCTGCATCTTTTAAGAAGGCTCTTAATTTTAAGGCGCTCCCCTTTTCATTTTCCTCGAACCATTCCTCCAACGCTTTCATGTTGGCAGGAACATCTGTGTGCGTCGCGTCCTTCCAATAAACTCTGTATGACGGATCTAAACGTTTAAGGTTGTAAAAATCACTCGTAGTGTGATTAAACTTATTATAGAAATCTTCAAACACATCTGGCATCCAATACCAGCTTGGACCCATATCGAATGTAAATCCTTCTTTGCTAAACTTTCGAGCACGACCACCGATTTGATCGTTTTTTTCAATTATCGTTACATCATGTCCTTCCTTAGCTAAAAAGGAGGCAGAAGAAAGGCTAGATACACCAGAACCAATAACAATAACTTTAAGCGACATTTCCTAATTTAAGGTATAAGAGTAATCAGGAAGTAAATCTATCAATTTTTTTCGTGCAATGAATATTCTACTTTTAACTGTTCCTATAGGAATATTTAATTGATCAGCTATCTCTTTGTATTTAAAACCTTTAAAATGCAGTACAAACGGATCTTTATACTCGGAACTTAAGCTATCTATTTTTTCTTCGATATCTTTTGTGGCAATTTGCGAAACTGGTGTTTGCTCATGGCCCTTACTATTAGTAATCAAATACAATTCTTTTGAGTTATCGAAGATTGTTCCTGATTTTACTTTCCGACGGTATTGGTTGATGAAAATGTTTCTCATAATGGTGAATACCCAGGCTTTGAAATTTGTTTGAGGCGTATAATAGGTTTTGTAGTTTATAGCCTTCAACATGGTGTCTTGCGTTAGGTCTTTTGCATCCTCCATGTTTCTTGTAAAACTCAGGGCAAATGATTTGAGGTTATTCTCAATATCCATTAGTGCTTCATTAAATTCGATGGTCGACATAATATTTTGTTTAATGTTTTCACTGTAAATGTAAACAAAAAATGTTTAACAAAACAAGTAAAAGGTTAAACAAAATTAATCTTAGGAGGCTATATTTTCTTTGTAACCCTTTTAAATACTAGGAAAAACCGGTAATCATTTTTTTTACAATTTCTTCTATTCCAACACTATTTTTCCATTTCCAATCCTCTTTTGCTGCAGAGTCATCAATTGAATTTGGCCAAGTATCGGCTATTTCTTGTCTGAAGTCTGGTTTGTAATCGATTCTAAAATCAGGCACTTTCTTTTGAATTTCAATCGCGAGATCTTTTGGATTGAAACTTATACCCGCTAAGTTGTAAGAGCTGCGAATCATTATTTGCTCTTTTGGCGCTTCCATAATTTCAATTGTTGCGCGTATTGCATCAGTCATATACATCATGGGTAGATTTGTATCCTCATTAAGATAGCATGTATATTTCCCTTCTCTGACGGCGTTAATGAATATGTCAATTGCATAATCTGTTGTGCCTCCTCCTGGCGCACTTTTATATGAAATCAAACCTGGATATCTTATACTTCGTACGTCTACATTATATTTTTTAAAATAATATTCACACCAACGTTCTCCTGAAAGTTTTGAAATACCATATACAGTACTAGGTTCCATTATAGTGCACTGAGGGGTCAAGTCCATCGGTGAATTTGAACCAAAAACAGCAATTGAGCTTGGCCAAAATATTTTGGTTATTTTTTTATTTTTCGCAAGCTCTAAGACATTAAATAACCCTTGCATGTTTAACTCCCATGCAAAACGCGGTTTTTTTTCAGCGGTGGCTGATAGCAACGCAGCGAGCAAATAAACCTGTTGGATATCATTTTTAACAACGATTTCTTCTAGCTGAATGTGATTCATTATGTCTAATTGTAAGTAAAGACCTTCAACAATAGAAGGTGGGCATTGCTCTTTTATATCGGATGCAATTACATTTTTTACTCCATATAATTTACGCAATTCAATAACAAGCTCTATACCTATTTGACCACAAGCACCGATAACTAGAATTTTCGACATAGCTAAGATTTGATACAAAAATAACCTTTGAAATTAAATAATCATCAAAACTGATATTCGTCATTTTTTATTCATTGAATAGACCCGAAATTTGTGTAAGGTGATTTTTTATTAATTTCATTGATATTATGCCATTCTACAGAAAATTGGGTTCAATACCCCACAAAAGACATACTGTATTTCGACAACCAAATGGAGCTCTCTACCATGAACAGCTTTTTGGAACCATCGGTTTTGACGGGATGTCGTCATTATTATACCATGTTCAGCCACCTACTAAGGTTAAGGAAATAAAAGGTTCCAAAGATGTCAGTCCCAAAATTGCGGTTGCTAAAAATATGCAAATGCGGGCCTTCAAAGGATTAGATGTGCCAGTTATTGAGGATTTAATTGATGCTCGTGTACCGATTCTTACGAATAGCGATGTTACCATATCTCTTTCTAGGCCTAAGAACCTCAGTGAAGATTATTTTTATAAGAATGTGGATGCAGACGAAGTAATATTTATTCATGAAGGAAAAGGTACTTTAAGAACTCAGGTTGGTAATATTGAATTTTCATATGGAGATTATTTAGTTGTTCCAAGGGGTATGATTTATCAAATGAATTTTGAGGATGACCAGAATAGACATTTTATTGTGGAATCCAATCACCCTATTTACACACCCAAAAGATACCGCAATTGGTTTGGTCAATTACTAGAGCATTCACCGTTTTGTGAACGGGATTTAAGAACTCCAGAAAACTTGGAAACTCATGATGAAACTGGAGATTTCATGGTAAAGATTAAAAAGGAAGGAGTATTATATGAATATATATATCACACCCATCCTTTTGATGTTATAGGTTGGGATGGATATAATTTTCCTTATGCTTTTTCTATTCATGATTTTGAGCCGATTACAGGAAGGATTCATCAGCCTCCACCGGTGCATCAAACATTTGAAACTTCTGCGTTTGTAATATGTTCATTCTGCCCGCGTATGTATGACTATCATCCTGATGCGATTCCTGCACCATACAACCACAGTAATATTGATTCTGATGAGGTTTTATATTATGTTGATGGTGATTTCATGAGTAGAAATGATATTTCTAAGGGACAGATAACACTGCATCCCTCAGGTATTCCTCACGGCCCTCATCCAGGCGCTTATGAGCGAAGCATAGGAAAAGAAAAAACAGAGGAGCTTGCAGTTATGGTGGATACTTTTAAGCCTTTGAAAATTACAGAACAAGCTGTTTCAATAGAAGCGAAAGATTATTATAAATCTTGGATACATTAATAGACATTTAAAAAGAGACCATGAAAGAAGTAAAGAACGTAGATTACGGATTAGAAAAAATCTTCCAAGGCGCGCAAGATTTTCTGCCCTTATTGGGGACAGATTATGTAGAGTTTTATGTTGGTAACGCAAAGCAATCTGCTCATTTTTATAAAACAGCATTTGGCTTTCAATCCTATGCTTACAAGGGACTAGAAACAGGAAGTAAAGATTCTGTTTCATATGTTTTGAAGCAAGATAAAATACGTCTTGTTTTGACAACTCCCTTGAATTCAAAATCTCCGATCAATGATCATATTGTCAAACATGGAGATGGAGTTAAAGTAGTTGCATTATGGGTCGATGATGCGCGAAAGGCTTATGAGGAGACAACCAATAGAGGTGCAAAGTCATACATGGAACCGACTGTTGAAAAAGACGAACACGGAGAGGTTGTACGCGCAGGAATTTATACCTACGGAGAGACAGTCCACATGTTTGTTGAGCGTAAGAATTATGAAGGAACCTTTTTACCCGGTTTTATAAAATGGGAATCCGATTATAACCCAAAATCTGTTGGCCTAAAATATATCGATCATATGGTTGGAAATGTAGGCTGGGGTGAAATGGATACCTGGGTTAAATGGTACGAGGATGTTATGGGTTTTGAAAATTTCCTTTCTTTCGATGATAAGCAGATTCATACTGAATATTCAGCACTGATGAGTAAGGTGATGTCAAACGGAAATGGTAGAATTAAATTTCCGATTAATGAACCGGCAGAAGGTAAAAAGAGATCTCAGATTGAGGAGTATTTGGACTTTTATGAAGGTTCTGGTGTGCAACATGTCGCTGTTGCAACCAATGACATAATCAGCACCGTGACGGATATGAGACAGCGGGGTATAGAATTTTTAAGTACACCTCCTGACGAGTATTACAAAGCAGTTCCTATTCGGTTAGAAGAGCATAATCATGAGCTTAGTGAAGATATTGAAACGCTAAAAGGCCTTGGTATCATGATTGATGCTGATGAGGAAGGTTATTTACTGCAAATATTTACCAAACCCGTTGAAGACCGACCAACATTGTTTTTTGAAATTATTCAACGAATGGGAGCTAGGGGTTTTGGCGCTGGTAATTTTAAAGCGCTTTTTGAGTCTATAGAAAGGGAACAAGCAAGTCGCGGGACCTTATAGCCGAATTATTTATGATAACCTAAGAGGAGGGGTTTAAAACCTTAAACAGTCATTATATCCGTCTCTTTAATTTCAAATAAGCTATCAACATTTTTAGATGATGCATTCGTAATATCTTGAATCTCAATTTCGGCATTTTTAAAATGGTCTTCTGAGAGGCCATCGTTTTTTAGATCTTTAACCATGTCTAAGGCATCTTTTCTATTATTTCTGATGCCTATTTTTGCATTTTCAGCTTCTGCTTTTGCCTTTTTCACTAAATCTCTTCGTCTTTCCTCTGTGAGTGGTGGAACAGTAATAAGTAATTGTTCGCCGTTGTTTTGAGGGTTTAGTCCGAGATTGGAATCAATAATCCCTTTCGAAATGTCGTTTAAAGTAGATTTTTCCCATGGCTGAACAATCAACGTACGGGCATCCATTACACTTACGTTTGCTACTTGCTGCAAGGGTGTCATGGCTTCATAATATTCGACCATCACGCCTGAAAGCATGGAAGGTGATGCTTTACCTGCTCTGATTTTAGCTAGCTCACTATCAAAATGCTCTATGCTCTTTACATTTGATGATTTAAGCTCGTCATAAATCATTGTTAATTCTTCTGTCATGATAAAAAATTTAATTATGAACGACTGTTCCTATATTGGCTCCAGAGAGCACCTTTTCTAAATTCCCCATGGTATCCATATCAAAAACAATAATCGGAAGGTTATTTTCTTTACATAACGTAAACGCCGTAAGGTCCATTACAGTTAATCCTTTTTTGTAAACCTCGTCAAATGTAATAGCATCATATTTAGTGGCATTTTCATCTTTTTCAGGGTCCGCGGAATAAATACCATCCACCCGAGTTCCTTTTAAAATCACATCTGCATTTATTTCAATTGCTCGAAGGGATGCTGCAGAGTCTGTTGTGAAAAATGGGTTTCCGGTTCCAGCACCAAATATGACGACTCTTCCTTTTTCTAGGTGTCTGACTGCTTTTCTTCGAATGAATGGTTCTGCAATTTCCTTCATTTCAATTGCGGATTGAAGCCTAGTATGGACACCATTAGATTCTAAAGCTGATTGCAGTGCCATTGAATTGATCATTGTCGCAAGCATACCCATATAATCTCCATGAGTTCTATCCATTCCTCCTTGTTCTGCCTGAACTCCTCTAAATATATTTCCTCCTCCAATTACGATGGCTATCTCATGACCACTATCTCCAATTTGTTTAATTTGTTTGGCGTATGCATTGATTCTTTCATTATCAATACCAAACTGTTTAGTGCCCATTAAGGATTCTCCACTTAGCTTAAGTAAAATTCTTTTGTATTTCATATATATTTGGTTGAACAAATATATATAAATCAAGTAGGGTAAAAAGTAATAATCAAAAAAAAAGCTATCCGAAGATAGCTTTTCAAATTAGTTTTGAAGATGACTAGCTCAGTGAGAACCTTTTGAAGTCAGAAACAGTTAAACCTTTTTCTGAGCTATTCAGAAATTGTTCAACAGTGACTTTATTGTCTCTAACAAATTGCTGGCTAAGAAGTGTATTCTCTTTGAAGAATTTATTCAACCTACCCATCGCTATTTTTTCAGCCATTTCAGCTGGTTTACCTTCTTGAATCGCTTGATCTTTACCAACTTCAATTTCTCTTTCGATTGTTTTCGAATCAATGCCATCTTTACTCACGGCTAGAGGATTCATAGCAGCAACCTGCATTGCAACCTGTTTACCTGCATCTTCCGCAACCTCAGAGCCACTATTTAGTGCTACTAGAGTTGCTAGTTGGTTTCCTGGGTGATTGTACGCAACAACTCTGTCAGACTCCACTAATGTGTATGCTGAAAGGTCTAGTTTTTCACCTAAAACACCGATTTGTTCTGTAATTTTTTCATTTACAGAAAGTTTCTCATTGTAAGCCAATGTTTTGAGCTCATCTAATGATTTTGGAAGCTTGTCTAATGCTAAGTCAACTAAAGATTGAACCAGCTCTACGTATCCATCATTTTTTGCGACGAAATCTGTTTCACAATTTAATGTTACAATTACACCTGCTGTAGAATCATTGCTAGATTGGGCTATAATAACACCCTCTTTTGCGTCATTACCTCCTCTTTTTGCAGCGATTTTTTGTCCTTTTTTTCGAAGAACATCAACTGCTGCTTCAAAATCGCCGTTGGTCTCTACAAGAGCGTTCTTGCAGTCCATCATTCCGGCTCCTGTTTGTTGTCGAAGTTTGTTAACTTCTGAAGCTTTTATTGCCATTTTATTCAGTTTTGGATTATTTTTCTTCTTTTACAGCTTTTACAGCTTTTACAGCTTTTGCTGCTGGTGCTTTCTTTGCTGCAGGTTTTTTTGCAGTAGCTTTTTTAGCGGGTGCTTTCTTCGCTGGTGCCTTTTCAGCTTTTGTTTCCTTTTTGACAGTTGTAGCCTTCTTTGCTGCTGCTTTTTTTACAGTAGCTTTTTTAGCTACTTCTTTCTTCGCTGGTGCTTTTTCAGCTTTTGCTTCTGCTTTTACTTCGTTGACTTCCTCCGTCTTTGGTGCCTCAGCTTTAGCTTCTTCTTTCGTAGAGGCTTCTGCTTTTACTTCAGTTTCTTCTGCTTTTGCAGGCTCAACTTTTGCTTCTTCTGTCTTCGCAGCTTCTGGATTGTCTTTAAGGTGCTTTCTTTCCTCTAAACCTTCCTGTATAGATTTGCAAATTTCATCAATAATGATTGTAATTGATTTACTCGCATCGTCATTTGCAGGGATAGGAAAGTCAACAAGTTTCGGGTTGGAATTCGTGTCAACTAATGCAAACGTTGGAATATTTAATCTTCTGGCTTCAGCAAGTGCAATGTGCTCTTTTAAAATATCCACTATGAAGATTGCCGCTGGCTGACGAGTCATATCGGAAATAGAACCAAATGTTTTTTCTAATTTTTCTCTTTGACGTGTTTTAAATAACTTTTCTCTTTTGTTCAAAGTATCCCAAGTCCCATCTGACTTCATTTTGTCAATAGAGGTCATTTTACGGATAGACTTACGTGTTGTTTGAAAGTTCGTTAACATACCACCGGACCATCTTTCGGTAACGAAAGGCATGTTCACGTTTTTTATACGCTCAGCAACGATGTCTTTTGCTTGTTTTTTCGTGGCAACAAAAAGAATTTTCTTTCCTGATTTTGCAATTTGTTTCATTGCGGCATTTGCCTGATCCAAATGAACAATAGTTTTATTCAAGTCGATAATGTGGATTCCCTTTTTCTCTTCGAAAATATATGGGGCCATTGCTGGATTCCACTTTCTTTTGAGGTGACCAAAATGTACACCTGCATCTAACAATTCTTTAAAAGATAATTTTGACATATATATTTGTTTACGTTCCTAAATTCGTCAGCAAAATTGGGGGCAATTGCCATTCCAATAGCGCTTGGATACTAAACCATTCCAGTGAGCGATTAACGCTTTGAGAACTGGAATTTCTTTCTCGCTTTTGGTTGACCTGGTTTCTTACGTTCAACCATCCTAGGATCTCTAGTCATTAGACCTTCTTCCTTTAAAGCGACTTTGTTGTCTTCAAGAACTTCAACCAAAGCTCTTGATATACCTAAGCGAATGGCTTCAACCTGACCGTTGATTCCTCCTCCACTTACGTTAACACTCACATTGTATTTACCTACAGTATCAGTAAGCGCAAATGGCTGTACTAGTTTTGACTGCAAAACATCCGTAGGAAATACCTCTTGTGCTTTTTTATTATTTACAGTAATTACACCTTTACCTTTTGAAAGGTAAACTCTTGCAACTGCTGTCTTTCTTCTTCCTAATGCGTTGATTATTTCCATAATACTTATTTAACCGTATCTAGATTTAATACTGTTGGTTTCTGAGCTTCATGATTGTGCTCAGCTCCAGTATAAACCTTTAAATTTCTATATAATTGTCTACCAAGAGTATTCTTTGGTAACATTCCTTTTACTGCCTTTTCAATAAGTCTTTCAGGGTGCTTTCTCAAAAGGTCTTCTGCAGCAGTAAATCTCTGACCTCCTGGATAACCTGAATAACGCACATATTCTTTATCTTTAAGCTTCGCTCCGGAGAAAGAAACTTTTTCTGCATTTATTACAATTACATTATCACCACAATCTGCATGCGGAGTGTAGTTGGTCTTATATTTACCTCGAATAATCTTTGCAACTTTACTAGCAAGTCTTCCTACCGTTTGATTCTCAGCATCAACAACAAACCACTTTTTTTCAGCAGTTGCCGCGTTTCCTGATATCGTTTTATAACTTAATGTATCCACGTTTGTCAATTTAATTGCTAATTAATAGCGTAAATTAGGGGTGCAAAGATACAATTAATATGAATATGAACAAACCAAAAGAAAAAAAAATGCGAAATGATTTTAAGTTTTTTTAAATGCCTGTATAGCATTCCTTGTAAAGTCACTTAAAACAAGTCTTCCGCTTATTTCTGCACGATCAGATAATAGCTGGTCCCAATGGTCTGTTCCCTTCCAAAATACGTTCTTTAGGTGTTCCATTGCCGACGGATTAGAAGAGGTGAGTTTTTCAACAAGTGCGGCGATACCTTCATCCAATTGATCAATGTCTTGGTAGACATGTGCGTAAAGACCTTTTTCTTCCGCCCATCTTGCACTTCTCCATGCCGTTGCGTTTATAGCTAATTGACTCATTGCAGAAAGGCCAATTTTACGTTCAACAGCCGGACCAACAACAAATGGTCCAATTCCAACAGCTAGTTCGGACAATTTTACAGATGCCGCTTCGGTCGCAAACGCATAATCAACTGCCGAAGCGATTCCAACTCCTCCACCCACAGCTTTTCCGTGAATCCTTCCTATAATTAGTTTTGATGAAGTTCTACAGGCATTGATAACGTTTGCAAAGCCAGAAAAAAACACCTTTCCGTCTTCTATATTTTGAATGGCGATAAGCTCATCGAAACTAGCACCCGCACAAAATGCTCTACTACCCGAAGATTTTAATAAAATTAACTTACAGTTGGGTTCATTGCTCATTTCAGTTATGGCATTTGCAAGTTTACTCAGTATTTTACCAGGCAGCGCGTTACTCGATGGGTGTCCAAATTCAATAGTCGCGAGACCTTTTGCGTCTATATTACAGCTTACGTGTCCTTCTTCCATATTACTTCAATGTAAAACTATCAGAACCAATGAGGCTCTCATCACAATATATATTTACTTTATAATTTCCTTTCGATAGGCTTTCTTGGCGAATATCATAGTAGATTGATATGTCAATGGCTTTATTTTGGTAGTCAATTTCCTTCTTCTCAGTGTAGGCAACTGATCCACCTTCGGTTTCCATTAGATAGCTTGACATTCTTTGGAACGTTTTTCCCGAAGGTCCTTGAATTTGCATATACACAACCTTCTTCCCTGAACTAGCGATAGGATTTTCTGATATTGTAAAAGTCGCTTGAAGTTGTGCTGCTTGGCGAGCTCTTGTCGTGGGTTTTGCCTTTAAAGCTGACTTAAGCGCCCCAGAATTAAAGTTGTAAGCATTCAGCTTGGAGCCTTTTTTAACTTGCTCCATTTTTTCCGCAACCTCTTGTTTAAACTGATCTCTTTCCTCTGTTGTTCGGTTCAAGTTGTTCGTTGTTTCCGTTAGGTTCAATTCTAGCTCCAGATTTAAAGTATTTAATGAATCTATTTGCACAACATAGCTTCGCATAATTCCCCTAAGGCTTTCGTTTTCTTCTTTAAGTTTTAAAATCTGCGCAGCGGAGAAATTTTTGCTTCGTTGAAGTTTTTCAATTTTTTCTATTTGAGCTTGAATTTTTATTTTTTGTGCATTTAAACTATCGGCCTTAGAGGCATCTTTCTCGAGTAGACGGTCATAGGTACCTAACATTTTTTTGAAATCAGATTTCAAGTCGGTTGACATATCGCCAATATATCCTTTTAGCATTTTATTCATGCCTTGTAAAGTATCTTGGTATTTAAGGTTTATGTATGCACATTCCTTAGCTTCATTGCGTTTTGTTGACCACAAAAAGGTCATAACACCTAATCCTAGAACCAATAAAATAATCGCTCCTAGATAGATGTTTTTGTAGTCATTTGAAATCTCATTTTCTTCCATGAAGTCATTTTTTTATAAAAGTAATCTTTTTATCAAATGCGCAAATCTTGAAATGTTACGCTTCTTTGAAATCTCGCAATACTATCTGTTCCAACTGCAGTAAAGCGGCTGTCAGAACTGGCAGGGTAAGGTCCGCCATGCTGCATCGAGGCACCAACCTCAACACCCGTTGGTAAATCATTAAATATGATTCTTCCTGCTTTATTCGTAGCCACAGAAATCAATTTATCTAAAATCGTTCCATCTTTTTCCTTAGCGCCAAAAATCGAGAAAGTTAATTGACCATCTAGTTCATTAAGGGTTTGTATTAATTCCTTATGGTTTGAATAGCTCAATATAGTAGTATGTGGTCCAAATATTTCTTCTTGTAAAAAAGGATATGTCGAGAATGACACACATGTTGTATAAAGCATTGACTTTTTTGGGAAATGTGAATAGGTATTTGATTGCTTACTTTGAAAAAAACTTTTCCTACCAAAAGTTTCATTTAAAAACGACGTCTTTTTTTCAAATTCTTCTTTGATACTGGGATGCAGCATTGGTTGTTCCTCAAATGCAAATATCGAATCTTTCAGTTGTTCTATAAAGTCATTGGAAATATTAGTTGGAATAAAAAACAAACCTGGTTTGGTACAAAATTGGCCTGAATCTTTACAGACAGAATTTGTTATTTTCTCAATAAGTATTTCTGTTTCTTCTTTCAAAGAGGACGCTAAAAGAACAACTGGATTTGAGCTTCCCATTTCTGCAAAAACAGGAATAGGGGACCTACGGCTGTTGGCAATTTTCAAAAATGCTTCTCCTCCTTTTTGACTTCCGGTGAATCCAATTGATTTAATATCAGGATGTTTTGCAATGTGCGCCGCTAGTTCATGTCCATCGTCAATGACATGAGAAAAAGTGTTTTTTGGAAAATCAAGTTTAGTTATAGCTTCTCGGATTGCATTAGCAACGATATAGCTAGTGCCGACATGGAATGGATGTGCTTTAACAATGATAGGATTTTTAGACGCTAGTGCAGCGACGCTATCGCCGCCAATAGTAGAATATGCCAAAGGGAAGTTACTAGCACCTAGAATAAGCACGGGTCCTATTCCTATTACTCTTTTTTCTAAACGCTTTTTGTTTACTATCTGCTCCCGGTTTAAATTGTAAATATATTCTGCTTCGATAATATATTTTGAAAACAGTTCGAGCTGAAATATAGTACGCCCAAATTCTGATTCAAAACGCTCTCTAGTTAAGCCACTTTCTTTGCAGTACATGGAAGCGACATCCTCCTTTATCGAAATCAAATTCTGCTTAATCAAAAGCAGTAAATCATGTATCTCTCGATTTGTCTTATCTGCAAGTAAGTGATATGCCGCAGAAGCTCCAGAAATCATTTGATTAGCTTCCTCAATGGAATGACAGGTATACCTCTCGGTATTAAAAGTATTTTCTTTGGGGTTAAATGTACAAAAATCCCTCCGGGACATTTTACGCTTTTGACAAGCTAAAAGTATAGCTCTCCATAATTTGATTTGCAAGTATTTTTTTACATGCTTCCTCTACTTTTTCTTCAGCAATCTCTTGAGAATCTGCTTCAACAAATAGTCTGATGTGTCTTCCAATTCGAACGCCATCTATCTCTGGGAGTCCAACATTTCCCATAGAACTACTTACCGCTTTTCCCTGAGGATCAAGCAATGCGTCGAGTGGCATGACATCAATTTCGGCTTTAAATTTCATCTTTAGTTATTTTGAATGAATGATAGATTGAAACTATGAAGTACAAAGTTAAAATAAATGGGATAGACAGTACCTTGAAAAAGGGAATACTTATTAGCGAAATGAGAATAAAAAATAATTTCAGTTGATTTTCCTTAGGATTCGTTTTTTGAATTTTCAAAGACATCAGGGGGATAGGCAAAAGCATACAAGAAGAGAACAGAAAAATAATAATAGCAAGTGTGTGGCAATCGAAGGTAAGATGAATCAATTCAATTTCGTTACTCCAGCTTTCCATATTAATTGAAAAGTAAAGTGGAAAAAAAGAAAAAATAATAGCTGTTAATGGTGTTGGTAAACCTATGAAATTTATGGTTTGACGGGTATCAATATTGAATTTAGCGAGCCTGAACAAAGCAAAAAACGGGATAACAAATGCAATAAATGGAAGATACTTTATACTGGCATCAAATTTATTAGGGATGTCATAAAATGTAGCATTTACCCATGTAAAAAATTCCTGCAGGACATAATAATCATAGAAGGTTTGACTTTTGGAAGAAGCTTCAATTAACCCGCCAGCGTCAACACCTAAAATAATCATAAAAAACATTAGACAACCCGGCGCTACCCCAAAGGTAACTAGATCTGATAAAGAGTCTAATTGTTTGCCTAAATCACTCATTAGATTCAACTTTCGAGCTGCGAATCCATCCGCAAAATCAAATATTGCCCCTGAAAAAATTGCATAAACGGCAAAGTCCAACTTGCCACTAAAACAAAATAGTATAGACAGCATCCCGCATATGATATTCATGCTGGTAAGTAAATTTGCAATATTAAACATGGTCTTTCAACTAAAATGATATTAAATCAATACTTGTTCTATATCTTTGATACTATAAATCTTCAATTACAAAGAACACAATTTTTAACGAATTCTGTTGTTATTAATATTAAATTAGTTCTATGCCCTTGAAAGTAGTATCTATATTGCTTGTTTTCTTTTTGATTTCAAGTACGTACGGTCAAAATATTGCACCCAAATATTCAAATGAGTTTTTGAACCTAGGAGTAGGAGCAGAGGCTTATGGTATGGGTAATAGTGTTGTGGCTGATGTTGACGATGCAAACGCCCTTTATTGGAATCCAGCAGGTTTGGTTGGCGTTAGTAATTGGGCTGAAGTTTCATTCATGCACTCTGAATATTTTGCTGGAATAGCAAAGTATGATTATTTAGCCGTAGCGCATGCCATAGATGAAAAAAGCGCTTTAGGGATTGGTTTTATTCGTTTTGGAGTGGATGATATTCCAAATACCACACAACTTATAGACAACAATGGTGCGATTAATTATGATAATGTCAGCTCATTTTCAGCTGGCGATTATGCCTTTTTTGGTAGCTATGCTAGGAAACTGAAAGTCCCGGGCTTGAGTTTAGGTGGTAGTGCAAAAGTGATTTATCGAAAGGTCGGTGACTTTGCTTCCTCTTGGGGTTTTGGACTTGATGCAGGACTGAAATATAAACGGAATGAACATTTCACCTTTGGTTTAATGGCTAGGGATGTAACCTCAACCTTTAATGCTTGGGTTTTTACTTTGGATGAACAAACACAAAATATTTTTCTTCAAACGGGAAATGAAATCCCTGAAAATGGTATAGAATTGACTCTGCCTAGGTTGATTTTAGCAGCAAGCACAAGATATAATCTTGGATCAAAGGGTATGTATGCAGGTGGTGAAATAGATATTGATGTGACGACCGATGGGAATAGAAATACACTCGTTAAGCTCAATCCATTTTCTTTAGATCCTCATTTCGGCCTTAAGATAGGATTTAAAGAGCTTGTTCAGGTCCGTGGTGGAATTTCTAGTATTCAGCAATTTTCAAATTTAGATGATAGTCAGTATTGGGGTATGCAACCAAATATAGGATTAGGTGTTGGTTTTAAAGGCTTTTCTCTGGATTATGCCTTCACGCGTCTAGGGGCAAGTGATGCGAATTATTACACACACATCTTTTCAATTAAGCTCCGTTTAGATAAACCTAAAAATGCCAAAAAATGAGAATTGGATTCTTTTTGGTAGTTTCTTTTTTCAGCAGCTTTGCTGAAGCACAGATCTACGGAAATGAATGGATCTCTTATAATCAAAAATATTTTTCATTTCCTGTGGTGGAGTCAGGAATTCACAAAATTGATTATAATACCTTATTAAATGCTGGTGTTCCTACATCTTCGTTGAGTTCTTCAAACTTTCAAATATTTGGGAAGGAGAGCGAAATACCTCTTTTTATTGAAGATGGGGGTGATGAAACCATGGATACCGGTGATTTTATTCTTTTCTATGCAGAGGGTAATGATGGTTGGTTGGATTCTTCTTTGTATGACAATGCGGATTGGATTGGAAATCCAAAATACAGTCTTTACAATGATACGCTGCATTATTTTTTCACCTGGAATTCATCCTCAAGTAATTCCCGTTTCACTGAAGAGACAGGTGTTGATTTCGAAAATTATACTGCTGATGATTTTGTCGTGGAAGAGAGATTTAATTATTATTATGGTAGCTATAATGAGGGGGAAAAATCAGCGGATGCTTCAAGCTCTTTTTATATGCCGGGAGAAGGTTGGGGAAGTGCGCCACAAAATGGAAGCTCAGGATACACATGGAACGTTAATTCACTAAATTTTATAGGAATATATCAAGGCCCAAATGCTCCTTTGATTGATTATGAGTCTGTTATTGTAGGTCGTTCCAATGCAGTACAATCAACTCCGGGTGGTGGTAATCACCACACTCGACATACAATAGGTAGTAGCAATTACACCTTGGTTGATTCGGTATTTACTGGCTATAAAAGTGTTTTTGTTAATGGGTCTTTTCCCGTGGATATTATTCCAACCAATGGAAATGCCAACTATAAGGTGAATATTGTCGGTGATTTAAATGTGGCCACCGATTACCAATCCATCAATTACTGGTCCTTTCGTTATCCAAGGAATTTGACATTCTCTTCCGAATCAACGGTTGATTTTGAGGTGGTTAACTCATCTGACGTAAAGTCTAAAATTGAAATTATTGGTGGTCAATTTAATAACCCAGTAGCCTTCGTTATAGGGGCAGAACCATATAAATTAACGCTCGTGGAAAGTAACGGGGTTTATCAAAGTTTGGTCCCAAATGCTACATTAACTGACAGACAAAAAGTTTTTATTGCTAGCAATAATAGTATCAATGAAGTTGCCTCCTTAAAACCTGTCAACCAAACTGGATTTTTTACTGATTATGCTTCTAGTCCTAATTTAGAAAGTGTTTTGCTTTTTGTCTATAATAATCAGCTTGGTCCTGTTGTTAACGAATATAAAGCGCATCGCTCATCTGTAAATGGTGGTTCGTATAATGTGCTTAGCGCTGAGGTTTCAGAGCTATATCAGCAATATGGAGGAGGTATTCCTAAGCATATTAATGGAATTCGGAGGTTTGCTCATCATATATATGAATTGTCAGTTGATAAGCCCGTTGGCTTATTTCTTTTAGGAAAAGGTATTAGGGAGGCGAATATAACTTCTCTAACAAGTATAGGTCCTGGCTCGAGAACGAATAATTTGGCCTATCAAAACTCACTAGTCCCCTCTTTTGGGCAGCCTTCTTGTGATGCCTGTATTACTTCGAATCTTCCCGGAACGGATAAATGGACACCGCTCATACCAACAGGTAGGATTTCTGTAAAAACACAAGTTGAACTTGGAACATACTTATCCAAAATAATTGCCTTTGATGCACAACAAAATCAGGATGATATTTACAATTCGAGCACCAAAGATTGGCAGAAGCATATCTTACACTTTTCGGGCGGGGAAGATTTTCAAGAGCAGCAGGCTTTTCAGAGTTATCTTAATGCAATGGCAACCAAAGCTGAAGATTATTACTTTGGAGGTAATGTTCAGCTTGTGGCAAAAGAAAACGATAATCCAATAAGTCCAACCGAATTACAAAGCATTACCGATCGTATAAGCGAAGGAGTTTCTCTGATGAATTTTTTCGGTCACTTTTCTACAACAGAGAGTGGTTTTGATATTAACTTGGATGATCCATCTAATTGGGACAATGAGGGTAGGTATCCACTACTACTTGCGAATTCCTGTTATAATGGGAATATTTTTCACAATTCGACATCTAATTCTGAAAGTTTTGTTTTGACACCAAATGCGGGTGTTATTGCTTATTTAGGCACACTTAATTATGGCTTTACGGGCGCATTGCAATCCTATTCAAATCAGTTTTATAATCAGTTTTCTCGCCATAATTATGGAGGAACAATTGGTGAACATATAAAGGCAACAATTGATTCGGTTCTAGATGAAAGCTCAAATTTGATCTATGAGACAACTTTCATGCAAATGACACTTCATGGTGATCCTATGATTCGCTTGAACTGGCACGAACTTCCGGAAATTGAACTTACGGATTCTCGTGTTTCTTTTGGCCCTGAGGACATTTCCTTGGCAACGGATTCAATTGAGGTCAATGTTAAAATTCGTAATCTTGGAAGGGCAATCATAGATACGTTTGATCTTACCATTAATCGAAATTTCCCTAATTCAAATATTGATTCGAACTATGTTTTTAATATTCCCGGATTGAACTATGAAAATGTCATGAAATTTAAGTTGCCATTTCAACCGAGCCAAGGAATTGGGATTAATAAGTTCACTGTAAAGGTTGATCGCCCTGACTTTATTGATGAGCAGTATGATGAATTGATAAACAACCAGGTCGTTAAAAATTTTCTCATAAATGTAGATGGAGTGGAGCCAGTATGGCCTGAAAATTTCGCTGTGGTTCCAATAGATTCAATTAGTATAAAGGCTTCGACTATTGATGCACTCGCAGACTTTAATACCTATCGTTTTGAATTGGATACAACACCAAGTTTTAATAGTCAATTTGCTAGAACGCACAATTTGAGTGTGGAAGGAGGTTTACTTACCGTAAATCCCTCAGATTGGATTTATAAATCAAGTGGAATCCCTGCTCCATTGCAGCTGCAGGACAGCATAGTATATTTTTGGCGTGTGGCTCTCGAAGATACTGAGCTTATCTGGAAGCAAAGGTCATTTCAGTACATTACAAACAAAAGAGGTTGGGGTCAAGATGTATATGGACAATTTGTGTCTAATTCATTCAATGGTGTTGAACTAAATCCCGCGAACCAATATAGAGAATTTACACCTATTGAAGCAGATATTTCTTGCCTTTGTAAATCCACTTCTCAATCACCGGGGCATTATGACAATGCTTGGTATTTAAATAGCATTCAACAAGATTATAATATTTGCACTACCACTCCGAAATTTCACGTCGCTGTAGTCGATAAAGCAACTCTTGAAGCGTGGGGCACACGCTATGTTAATGCAAATGGTTCAGTTTCGAATCCAGGAAATGATTTTGGCAACAATAATGATAATGGAGCATGTGAGAACCGTGTAATGAAATATTTCACATTTAATCAGACCAATGCTACTGAGCTAAATGCATTTAAAAATTTTATTGAAAATGAAATTCCAATTGGTAATTATGTGCTGATTTATACTCCGATGACAACACGCTATGATCTATGGAACGCATTGAGTCCGGATTTGTATAATACTTTTTCGGATATGGGTTCTGATAGTATTGTTCCCGGAAGGCCAAATCGTCCATTTATCTTTTTGACTCGAAAAGGAGATCCTAATTTTGTTGTGGAAATTTTTTCTCAGAACAATGAGGATATTTATTTGGATACATTAATTTCCGGTGCAGAGGTTCTTGGATTTGAGTCTTCACCTGTAATTGGTCCTGTAAAAGAATGGGAATCTATTCATTGGAAACAAAACCCATTGGAGTCCAATACGGCAGATACAACTTATTTAGAAATACAGCTCTTAGATGAATTGGGAAATTACCAAAGTTCAATTGATACATTATTTACGCAACATGATTCTATAATTAATCTGCAGAGTATAATCGATGTGGGATTGAATCCAAAAATAAAGCTGCTCAGTAAATATAAAGACCCTATCAACCAAACACCTGCGCAAATGGATTTTTGGCATGTTTTATATGATCCAATTCCAGAAGCAGCCATAGTCGGAAATGGTAATTTTCTTTGGGCACCTTCAGACACCTTACAGGAAGGACAGCAGGGTTCATTTTCCATAGACGTTGCAAATATTAGCGATGTCTCTATGGATTCTTTATTGGTTTCATATTTTATTTTAGATGAAAATCAGGAAAAACATTTCATCCCTTATGAGAGAACTGACTCCTTGAGAATTGGAGCTCTCTTGTCCGATACGATTACTTTTGAGACTACAAATTTAGTAGGCTCAAATTTCTTCTGCATGGAGGTGAACCCATATGTGGACTTAAACTTAACGCTCACAGATCAGCCGGAACAGTCTCATCTCAACAATGTGCTTCAATATCCTTTTACAGTGGTTTCGGAGGATATTAATCCAATTTTAGATGTTACCTTCAATGGGATTCATATTTTGAATAAAGATATCGTAGCGCCAACTTCTGAGATAAATATTTCGTTAAATGATGAGAACCCATATTTGCTTTTGGATTCTGACGCAGATACCTCTTTATTTGGCATATTTATTACCGATCCTGATGGTGTTACTTTACGAATTCCATTCGTAGATGCGGCAGGAAACATTGTGATGAACTGGGTTCCTGGTGATGGTAATCAAAACAAGTTTAAAATTAGCTATCCTGCTTATTTTGATAAGTCAGGGATATATACACTTCTTGTTCAGGGTTCAGATAAGTCTGGCAATGAATCCGGTGATTTTGAGTATCAAATTGATTTTGACGTTGTGCATGAATCACGGATTTCGCAGCTCATGAATTATCCAAATCCATTTTCGACCCAAACGAGGTTTGTTTTTACGCTCACAGGTGACCGCGTTCCGGATGACCTTTTAATTCAGATAATGACCATTAGCGGTCGCGTTGTAAGAGAAATATCTGAAGGTGAAATAGGTCCTATTCAGATTGGACGAAATATAACTGAATTTGCGTGGGATGGAAGAGATCAATTTGGAGATTTATTAGCAAATGGAGTTTACCTTTATCGTGTCAAAGCTAAAATAGATGGAAAAGACATCAGCATCTTAGATACAGACGCCAACCAATATTTTCACAATGGCTTAGGAAAGATGTATATTATTCGCTAGCTAGAAGAATTTACAGCTAAAGATTGCAGTATCATCGACAAAACTTAGGTCTCCTCTCCAATCGTCTAGCTTTGAAAATATAATATTATTCATATCCTCCATTTTTAATGGAGCATATGACTGCGCTGCCTTTATGAGTTGGTTTACACCAAATAGTTTTCCTTCATTATTTTCGAGCTCAATTAAACCATCTGTATAAAGCACAAATGTTGAGTTAGGACTTAGCTCAATCCTTCCGATATTTATCTTCGGTATTTCGTCGAGCATACCAAGTCCGATACAGCCCTTATCAAGCATAAATATTTTTCTCCCATGTAATATAAAAGGGTGATTGTGTCCTGCATTCACGTATTTCATTTGTCTTGTGTGCGCATTATAATGGGCTATGAAAAATGTAATGAATTTTTCTCCTTTGGCGCTTCTCATTACTTTTTTATTGAGCTCTTCTATCAGAAAGTGCATCTCAAATCTTTGGTATTTAAAAAGTGTTCTAATGGTAGCCTGAAAATTTGCCATTAATAATGCTGCGCTGATTCCTTTCCCTGAAACATCCGCAATACATATAATATACTCATCATCTCCAAGCGGTATAAAGTCATAGTAATCGCCACCAATAGCATGTCTTGGGATGTATTTTGCCGAAATGTCCATTTTTTTGTTCGAAGGTAGCTCAGAGGGAAACAATAGCTTCTGCATTTCAGAGGCCACCTCTAATTCTTTTGATATTCTTTCTTTGATGACATTTTGTTCCCCGAGTCTTTTATTTTCAACAGCAACCGCAATAATATTTGTCAGTGTCTGTACGAATGAAAAATAGCTTGTTTCATTCTCACTATCAAGATTACTGGAAAGCAATAAAAATGCAAGTGGCTTTTCAGAGTGGAATACTGGGATAATTACCTGAAATTGATGTAGAATTCTAGATTTTGAGGACTCAATAATGGTAATTTCCTTGAATCGACTAAACTCTTTATCAATTGCTTTCAAGTCAATTTTTCCTTTAAAGCCAATTTTTACAGGATTTTCCCATTCTTTTTGGTTCATGAGCAACACGAATTTTGAAAACCCTAGCTGCTCTTTAAGGATGAATGTGAATATCTTCATCAAATGCTTTACTGGTGCATTTTCGTTGATTGCATTCGTGATTTCCAACAAAGACAATAGCTTGATCTCTTTAACCTCATTTTGGTATACTAAATCTTGCTCCCTTGTTGTATACATGATTATTTTTTGAATGGCTTTGGCAGGTTTCGTAATGCTGCTAATTCCCTGAATTTCTGTTTTGCCTCTACACAAGGTGTTCCGAAGTATATTTTACCTTCCTCAAGGTCTTTTGAGATTCCTGATTGTGCCAATACGACAACATTATCGTGAATGGTAACTTTGCTTGCACATCCTACTTGTCCCCATATGGAAACATTATTTTTTATCGTAACGCAGCCAGCAATTCCGGTTCCTGATGCGATAATACAATTTATACCAATCACAGTATCGTGTCCAATTTGAACAAGGTTGTCAATTTTGGTTCCTTCACCAATGGTCGTATAAGACGATACACCGGCATCAATCGTGGATGCGGCTCCAATTTCAACGTGACTTTCAATTTTTACTCCTCCTATAGTATTCATACGTGTGTGCCTCCTGTTTTTGGTATTGTAGTAAAATGCGTTATGTCCAATGACTGCATTTGGGCCTATAATAACATTGTCTTTTATATCCACATTATCCATGATTACTGCCCCAGGAAGGATTCTTGTATGTGAACCAATTTTAATATTGTTACCGAGTGAGACATTTTTTGCAATGATTGCACTTGAAGCTATTTTTTGGTTTTGATTTGAACCTAATACAGTTTTTGGGAAGAAGATATTACATAACTTGTTGTAGTCATCAAAGGGATTTTCCGATAAGATAAGTGCCTTTCCTGCAGGTGATTCAATTTGCTTATTTATAATGATGGTATTAGCCTTTGAAGCAAGTGCTTTTTCGTAATATTTTTGATGGTCCACAAAGATCAGGTCACCTTTTTCTACTTGATTTATCTCACTTAATCCTGTGACTATATGTTTGTCAGGACCTTGAAAATCTTTCTTTAGCTCTGCTGCTATTTCTTCAATGTATTTTGGAGAAGTAAATCTCATTTGTTGCTTTTTTCAAAAATAAGGATTGAAAGAATACTTTATGAGCTGACCAAAAAGACTTATCACCTTAGCTATGTTCAAACTAGTTATCTAATATTTAATGAAAAGTTTTGATGTTATTAAAAAAGAAATTCCTATTTTTGCAATCCATTTTGAACAATCTATTATGAAAAAAGAGATACATCCAGATGATTACAGACTTGTTGTTTTTAAAGACATGTCTAATGATTATGCATTTTTATGCCCTTCATGTGCTCCAACAAAGGAGACAATTAAATGGGAGGATGGTAATGATTACCCTCTAGTTAAGCTTGATATTTCTCACAAGTCTCACCCGTTCTTTACAGGTGTTGCTCAGTTTGTCGATACGGCTGGTAGAATTGATAAGTTCAAGAATCGTCATGGCAGACATATGAAATAAATAATTTTAAAATATTCTGAAAGCCCTTTGAAGAAAGGGCTTTTTTTATGCCGAATATTTTTGGATTGCTCTGTTTATTCTGTCATTTATGGCTTTGCCAATTCCACTTTCGGGCATGAATTCAATATAAATTGATTTGAACCTATTTGCGTCCATCACATGAAAGGATCGATAAAGCTCTTTTGCTGCGGCATCTATATTACCAGTTTCACTTAGCAAAAATTGATTTTCACTAGGGAAATCAGGGTGAAGGGTATCAAAGCCAATAAATCCGCAATTAGAAAGATCCTTCTCCTTATTTTTTTCTACTATATTAAACATTGCTGTATATGGAGCATAGTGATGTTTAACCATTCCGCTTGCTAGGGGTGCTTGGTTGTCCTCTACTTTGTCTTTTACATGAACTTTTTTTTGAATGCAGGTTTCAATAGCCTCGATTGAAATACTACCAAGTCGATATATGAATAGATTATCGTTTTCGAAACCTATTATTGTTGATTCTATACCTTTTTCGCAAATGCCTCCATCCAAAATATATGGAATTCTTGAATTGAGCTGTTCATAAACATGAAATGGTGAAGTTGGGCTAATTCTTCCGTAAAGGTTTGCACTTGGCGCTGCAATAGGATAATCAAGTGTATTTAGTAGTGAAAGACATAATTCATGCCCGGGCACTCTAATGGCAACATGAGATTTCCCAGAAGTCACCGCATCAGGTATGCTCTCGCTTTTAGGAAGAAGCATCGTCAATGGTCCAGGCCAAAAATTTTCGGCAAGAACTTTGGCCTCTTTTGGGATTTTGGTGATATCTTGAAATGCTGACGATGCGTCTTTATAATGAAGTATAAGCGGATTCGACAAGGGTCTTTTTTTTGCAGTATAAATTTTCGAAATCGCCATGGGGTCCTTTCCATTCGCCGCAAGTCCATAGACTGTTTCTGTTGGAATCGATATGATATCTGACGAGTCTAAAAGAAGCTTTGCTTTGTTAAGGTCAATTCCTATTTCAGTCCGAATCATAGTCAAAAGTAATGATATCTATTATTAATTTGCATAACATTTACTGAACTTTATTTTCTGAAACAACCTTACTATATATACGTTTCAATGAACGATCATCCATAATAATATGCGATTCGAACAATATTTCATTGAATATGTCTATTTTTGTTTAGACTTATTCTAAATAATATGGGGATTGTTCTTGCTGATAGTAATGATTTGGTGCGTGCTGGTTTGCGCTCGATCGTATCTATACAAACGGGTTTGCCGATTGTCGGTGAAGCTACGAACAACGAAGAGCTTTTTGAGCAAATCATGTCATTTAACCCTTCAATAGTCATTTTAGATTTTACCGCTGATGGTTTTACCATTGATATAATTTCAAAAATTCAAAAGCTTAAAACAGACCTCAGTTTTATTGCCATTACTCCTGAACAAAATGCACAAATACTCGTGGATGCGCTTCGGATAGGGGTGAAGAGCTATGTTAAAAAGGATTGTGAGTTGTCGGAAATTGTAAATGCCGTTATTGAAACAAGTAAAGGAAATAAATTTTTCTGTGGACAGATTCTTGAAACGATTCAAAAGGCAGAGATTGATGTTAATGATTTGGATTTTGAATCCTTCACCTGCGAGGCTGTTGTTTTGAGCGAAAGAGAAAATGAAATTATTAAGTTAGTAGCGGAGGGCAATACCAATGGAAAAATTGCCGATCTCCTATTTTTGAGTAACCATACCGTAAATACACATCGTAAAAATATAATGTCGAAACTGGGGGTTAAAAATACTGCTGGTATTGTTATGTATGCTGTTAAAATGAATATTGTTTCTCCAAATCGCTTTTTATTTTCTCCAAATAATAGCTAGAATCGGACAATCATTTTCAAATTAAACCTTCTTTGCGTGAGGTAATTGGGGATAGAATAATAACGACCACCCACATCTTGAATCCATTGTTTTGATAGTACGTTGTTGATTCCAAGAAGGTTGAATATTTCTAAAGACAAAAGCGCTTGGCTAAAGTTTTTCTTCCAGAATGAATTTTTTGAAGCTCTGCCCATGAAGTCGTATGACATACCTAGGTCGACCCTAAAGTATGATTTCATTCTTAAAGTATCTTTATAACGTGTTGGGTCTGGAGGACCATATGGCAATCGAGTTCCAAATTGCATCCCCATCTGCACAGTGAAGCTCTCTAGGCCTGGCATTTGATCTTGAACCAAGGCACCAAAATTAAAAAGCTGGTCTGTTGGTCTGGGTATGAATCCAGGATATATTATTGCACTATCGGTAACGACCTGGTCGTCGCTGAATCCAAAAATGATGCGTTCTCCTGACTGATTATAATACTCTATATATTGATCATCAAGTATATCTTCTTTTGTTGAGAGTAAGCCTATTTTAAAGAATGATTCAATACCTTTAACAAATTCTCCGTGAATGTTAATATCTAAACCATAGGCATAGGCTACAGCGTTATTTTCTGCATAATATCTAGTACGAACGTTTTCTATTTGATATGGGTTGACATCCCACAAGTATTTATAGTATAATTCACCTGAAAACTTGAATGGCAACTCTCTTTGCCACATATTGAAATAAAAATCAGTACCAGCAACAACATGCACCGATTTTTGTGATTGAACATCTGTTCTAAGGGTTCCGTCGAAGTATCTAAACTCTCTATAAAAAGGAGGTTGATAATACATTCCTGAGGATAATCGGTAAGAGATGTTTCGTTTTTTTATTGTTTCATTTTGTACCACGAAAGCGCTAGGGTAATAAACCAATGCAACTCTCGGTGTGAGATATAGCTCATTATTGATAGTCGTATATCCTCCTCGCGTTCCGATACGAAGCGCAAGCTTTGAGCTAACCTCCTTTACTGTATCACTCAAAAATAATTTTTGTTTTTCACCATGCTCTCCAACTTTATAGCTTCTGGTGATAAAAATATTTTTTCGCGTTTTGGACCAAATAGAATTGAGCTGTAGAAAACCTGTATAACGCTGGTTGCTTAATGATAAGTCACCTTTTATAGTTTCGAAAAGTTCAATTTCATTTGGGTTATTTTGTGGCACACTATATCCCGCAGAATCAATCATTCTCCATTCACTCAAAACGTCTTGAAATTCGTCGGCTTGGAATGACAAGCCCCATTTTAACGTTCTATTTCTATATTTTTCTCTTTTTTGATCTATGAAACCATTGTAAAGCACCTGTTCTCCATTGTGGTAGATGTTAATAATTGTTGCGTCAAGTCGGTTTCTTGCATGATTTAAAAATGTCCCTATTCCCAGCACTGCAATAGAATCGCCAAATTCCTCTTTGGAGGGATCTGTTTCCAGCTCATTGATATAATATTGGCCTTGTATATCAAAGTATTCTCGCTCTGTTGTCTGAAAAGCAGTAGCATAAAGATCCAACTTTGTTTTGTCGCTTGGTTGCCAATTTAGAGAAACACCACCCATCATTGTTTCGAATTTCGTTTGTTCTTGTCCGTCAAAATAAATTCGAAACGAATATGCCTCATTTGCTGTTCCGAAATCTGTTTCAGATGTTTGAGGACTAAATCGATAATTATTCGAAGAGTAGTGGAGTAGGGTGTTTAAGTTTAATGTTTTTGAAAGTTTTGTCTTTGTTGCAATCTGCCCATCCATAAAAACTGGGTTATAGGCTCCTTTGGTTGGTAAAGAATTTAGAAAGTAACCATTTGATCTGTATCGGGCTCCGGCTATATAGCTAAACCGGTCATTAACTTTCTGCTCTGCATGTGCCTCAACTCCCAATAAAGAGAGCATTAGAGACGATTTAAAGGTTTTTGGGTCTTTGTAGGATATATCCAAAACCGAGCTCAATTTATCCCCATATTGGGCATCAAAACCTCCCGCAGAAAAACGAACGGATTGAACGAGTGCCGAATGAATGAAGCTCATTCCTTCTTGCTGACCACTTCGTGTTAAAAAAGGCCTATAAACGAGAAATCCATTGACGTATACAAGATTTTCATCATAATTCCCTCCTCTAACATTATAATTGGAAGTCAATTCATTATTTGAGGTAGCTGCGGTTGTTAATACTAGTCCTTTTTCTACACTTCCCGTAATTCGCTGTGCATCAATTACAGGTAATGATTCCAATTCAAAAGGTGTTTCTCGGTCTTTAATAACATCCACTCCTTGCTGTTGCTGAATAGAAAAGCTGATCTCTGGAAATAGTTTCATTTCTTTTTCTATGAAAACTTTTTCTTTTTTGGTGATTTCATTTGCTTGATAGACCAATTCTATACTGTCTCCTATCCTAAACGAAAAAATATACATTCCATTTTCATCGCTGTAGGTATTTTGAATTGGAATTGTATTGGCTTTTATAAATACATTTTCTATCGGTTTTCCTTTATTATCTATACAGAAGCCCTTGATAGTATTGACTTGGCTGCAAAGTTGCAAGGCCAACATAACGAATAAAATGCTGTTTGTTATTTTCAAGATGCTAAAGTTAAGACCATAACGATTTACACAGGCATTTATTTTGATTAATTTTTATGATAAGAATTTATTATATTTGTCGCCACTAAATGGTGGTTGTAGCTCAGTTGGTTAGAGCATCGGTTTGTGGTACCGAGGGTCGTGGGTTCGAGACCCATCTTCCACCCAAATGAAAACCTTTCACGAACGTGAAAGGTTTTCTATTATAGGGCCAACGTATATCTTCATGTTCATTTTTCTTATGAAGTTTCAGGTACATTTGTTATATTCATCAAAACAAAAAGAATGAATATCCGCCTATTTAAATATACAGCACTGACTTTAATCGTTTTTCTTTTCTCTTGTTCAGTACAGAAAAGATACCATCGAAAAGGATTGACGGTCAACTGGAAAAAGATTTCTTTATTCAGCAAAAAAGAGAAAAATAACGATCTTATTTCCATTAATAAAAATATCGTTCACGACAAAGAGGAACTTCACATTAAGAAAAACTTAAAAGAGGAATTAACTTATAGAAATATCAATAAAGGGACTGATTTGGCTTCCATAGAAAATGACTCGCCCATTGATGCTTTCATTGGAAGTTCTGCTAATTATACTTACATCGCTCAAAAAGAAAATGCGTTAAAAAAGGAAATCAATTTATTCGAAGAAAACAAATTCACATCAACGGATGACAATAAAATTTTAAGGAAGCCCCCTAAAAAATCCTTAGATCCTGAAAATGAAGAGGATTCATATGAACTAGACGCTTTAGTAGGGTTTATTCTTAGCACTATTGCAGTTGTGACCTATGTACCAGTTTTGTACATATTTTTATGGACCAGCCTCATCCCAATTATTGCCCTTTTTGTAATGGCCTTAATTGGTACCTCGCTTAGTATTTTTGGATTATTCGATATTCGAAAAAGTAAAGGAAAAAAGAAGGGTAAAGTTTTAGCCATCATCGGTTTGTTTGGCCTACCGCTCCTCATATTAATTTCTGCTTTTATTTTGGGCCTGTGATTAATATTTTTTAAATCTTTTATTCTAAAATAACCTTCGATTAAGGATTAAGTACGACATTTCGATACTCCTCGTGTATCTGTTCACTCCATATCTTTACTCGCTCAAAGGTCATCTCATCCTCATTATCTTCGTCAATTGCCAATCCATAAAAATGATCTTTGTCCACGAGTGCCTTTGATTCACTAAAAGTATATCCATCTGTTGGCCAGTAACCAATAATACGACCTCCATTGGCTAAAATGACTTCTGCCAATATGCCAATTCCGTCAACAAAATATTCACCATATCCAATTTGGTCTCCTAGACCGAAAATAGCAAAAGTTTTATCCTTAAAATCTAGTTGTTTAAAATCTTCAAAGTAGTCGTCCCAATCACTTTGCAATTCACCGTCATACCAAGTTGGGATCCCAATAACAAAAAGGTCATTTGATAACCATTCATTAGGGTCAATATTGTATATATCTACTTGGGATACACTATCGAAACGAACGCTCAGTTCATTTAGTAAATACGTTTCAATCACATAATCTGTATTTCCCGTATCCGACCCATAAACTATTTTTACATCCATATTTGTCTTTAGAGCGCAAAATTAAAAAAGCATTTTAACTCTTGACAAAAGAATATAGTTATAACATGAAATACAATACCATTTTTAGGGTAAAATGCCTCTACCAAAGATCAAATAACTGTAGTAGAAATAAACTTTTCTGTTCGTTCACATAATACCTGAAGTGGATGGGGTAATGTTTCTTCAAGCCAAGGATGCTTGCTGAGAAAGACATGGTCAGCATTCTCAATGAGATTTAACTTCGTATTGGACCATTTGGAAAGTCTTTCTCCGTTGTCTAAACTGACAGAGGTATCATTTTTACCATGACAAATAAATAGAGGTTTTTGATATGCTTCACATATCTGTTTCAAATCATAATTAGATTTATTTTGCTGAAAATCATTCCATAGTTCAATACTTTGAGGTAAATCTTGAAGCGTTCTGCCATTTTTAATTGTTCTGACCCCATTATATTTCCATTCTTCAAGTGAGGATTCTTTGGGGAATCGTTCTTCAATAGAGGCAATTGACGCCCATGTGGAAATTGAACTAATAAATGGGTTACTTTGTCCTGCAATAAGTGCAATAGCTCCACCTTTTGAATGCCCGATGAAATGTCCGGTCCATACATCGACTTTTTGATCTATCCATTTTAAAACAGCTTTGACGTCTGCAATTTCTCTGCTATATGTATTTCTGCTAAAAGATGTTGGATCGGGGAAGTCAATACCATCCGATATTGTGCCTCCATTATGCGTGGTGTTAAATTTGCAAAAACCATATCCCATTTTTGTAAAGAATTGCTGGACTAAATGCCACGCTCCCCAATCTTTAAATCCCATAAAACCGTGAATAAAGATAATGATCTGTCCATTGAAGCGCTTTGGTATTTCTAGGTCTATTAGACTCTTTTTTCCTTCGGCACCATGATAGGTATTGTTTTTAAGCTCCATGCTTGTTATTTTTCTTTATCAAGAAACATATTCTTGTTTGTGCACGAGTAAAAACTCTTGATTTTCAATGGCTCTATATCCCATATCATAGCAGAAGAAATATTGGTGGCCATTTTTTGTGGAGTAGCTATTTGTGTGATAGTGAAAATTGAATCCAAGCTCGGCAAGATGTATGAGATGAACCGTTTTTTTTCCATTTGGATTTAATTTGGATAATATTCTTCGGTTTTTTCTAAGAATGCTGTTGATTTTTCGAACGACCGCATTTGCGTCTTCATTTTGTCTATTATTGTATGTATTTCTACAGTAGTCACAACAGAATTTTTGGTCTCTGCGACCAACTAGCTTTTCCTGGCATTCCAGGCAATTTATTTCTCTTCGATTATTCACCTCTACAAGATTAACAAGAATTAACATGAAATACAATTCATAAAATTCAAGGTTTCGGATTTTTGTTTAAATAAAGAATCATCAAATATTTAATCCATTGCTATGAATGACGATAAATCAAAGGATAAGTCTAAAGAAACAAATCCAGCCGAACATTTGAGGAAATTGAATGCTGACATTGCCTTGGAGAAGATGCTTTTGGATCAGCTCAGAACTGAGGTTAGTAAGGCTGTTATTGGTCAGAGTGATATGATTGATGCTCTACTCATTGCGCTTTTGACAGAGGGACATGTTTTGCTTGAAGGAATGCCAGGATTGGCCAAGACGATGGCCGTTAGATCACTTTCTCAGACAATGAATTTGGATTTTGGTAGAATCCAATTCACTCCGGATTTATTACCAGCGGATGTAACAGGTACAATGATTTATCAACAAAAGTCAGATGCTTTTACTGTACGAAAGGGTCCTATTTTTTCTTCTTTTTTATTGGCGGATGAAATCAATAGAGCCCCAGCAAAGGTGCAAAGTGCATTGTTAGAGGCAATGCAGGAGGGGCAAGTTACCATTGGTGATGAGACCTTTCAACTTCCTGAGCCCTTTCTTGTAATGGCAACACAGAATCCTATTGAGCAAGAGGGGACATATACACTTCCTGAGGCCCAAAAGGACCGATTTTTACTCAAGGTAAAGGTAGCTTACCCAAGCGCGCTTGAAGAGCAGGAAATAATTAAATCTCAGATACAACCTGAGCCGTCTAGCAAACTTCAAAAAATATTATCTAAAAAAGATGTACTGCGGCTTAAAGCGCTTGTCAAAGAGGTTTATTTAGATGAAAAGGTTGAAAAGTATATTGTTGATATCATTCATCAGACTCGTGAACCAAACATCAAAGCACTTGAACCTTTGAAACCTTATTTGTTATTCGGTGCTTCTCCTAGGGGTAGTATTGGTTTAGCTCGTGCAGTCAAAGCACGTGCTTTTATGGAGGGAAGATCTTTTGTGATTCCAGACGATGTGAAAATTATGGCTACTCCTGTGCTTAATCATAGGATAGGCTTGACATATGAAGCAGAAATGGACCACGTTTCAGCGCAAGATATTATAGAAAAAGTTATTCAATACGTCGAAGTCCCTTGAACCTAAAGGAGCTCATACGTTCTGTGCGTAGGATTCAATTCAAGACGCAAAGCTTGACTCATCAAAACAGGCTGGGGGAGGTCTCAAGTTCTTTTAAAGGTTTTGGAATGAACTTCAGTGAGGTACGTGAATATCAATTTGGAGACGAAACTCGATTTATTGACTGGAATGTGACCGCAAGATATAATAGACCGCATGTTAAAGTATTTGAAGAGGAAAGAGAACAAGCTAATATACTCATGATTGATGTTTCAAAATCTATGGATTTCGGAAGCCGTAAAAAATCAAAAAAGGAAATAATGATTGAGCTTTATGCCACAATTGCATTTTCATGTGCATTAAATAAAGACAAGGTAGGGGTGCTTTTTTTTTCAGATAGGGTGGAGCGTTATTTTGAGCCTAAATCGGGCATGAAGAATATTTGGATGATTGCTATGCAGTTAATTGAATGGAAAAATGAATCGGTTCATTCTGACCTACAGGAGCCATTGCGCTTTCTTCGTGCCTTGAAACTGAAGCGTTTTAGACTTTTTGTACTTAGTGATTTTCATTTTGAAAGAAATAAACTTCAAAAGGAGGCTTTGGTAAGAACTAAGAAAAAGAATAGGGTTTATGCCTTAAATGTCCGAGATCAAATGGAGTCGAATATTCCGTTAAAAGGGTTTTATCAAATTATTAACGCCGAAACGGGGAAGAAAAGTTGGTACAACGGTTTTTCAAGGAAGAAAAGAATTGAATTAAAGGAGCTTGAACACGAAACTCGTCAATATTGGCATGATGAATGTCGCAAAAATAATATTCATTACATGGAGCTCGGTGGAGAGGTGGATGTATTTAAAAAGCTAAATGGATTAATGTAATGAAAAATTCGCTAGGTATATTTTTCATGGTTTTATCCTTTATATCCTTTTGTCAGGATTATGTTGAGGTGGCTGTCTCTAATAAAGAACCTAGGGTAGGAGATTTTTTCTCAATTACTTGTACCCTGAAAAATCAAAATGTATTTCCAGAATTACTTGATTCTTCTGTATTTTACCCTGCTAGTTATATATCTTCAAATTCAGCTATACATCAAAAAGTATATACGGGATTAGAAATAATTGATGTAAAAGACACTAGCTATAGACAAAGTAATGAAATGTTAAGCCAAAGAGAGTTTACCGTTGTGGCATGGGATTCATGTGAGCTTTCTTTAGACGGTTTTGAGTACAGACTCAAAAACAAGACTCTAAAATCGCAAAAGGTATATTTAAAAGTTTCATTTTATGATACAGTTGAGGGCATAGAAATGTATGATATTAAGGAATCTTTCTCAAGTTGGAAAGTTAACGGGGACGGTTCGAATATTCGTTTTTGGACATTACTGTTTCTAGCTTCTGGCTTGGTTTTGATTGCTATTGTTTTTTGGTCTAAGCGATTTTTAAAAAACCAAAAAAAGTTCGAGCAGGTATTGCCATTAAAAGAGCGGGTGCTATCTGATATTAATCAATTGTATTCCGAAGAATTGTGGCTTAATCATAAGCTACAAGAACATTTTGTGCGTTTCTCATATCTATTGAGAATCTACTTAACGGAACGTTTCCAGGTCTCTTTCTTAGACAAGACTACTTATCAGTCTAAAATTTTACTTAAAAAAATAGATATAAATGAATCTACACGAACCAAAATAGGAGAGTTACTCACAGCTTCTGATTTCGTGAAATTTGCTGATTCAAGTATTTCAAACGAACGTATCGAATTTTTAAAAATTACCATAGAAAATGTCTTAGAAGATACCACACCTCATTTAGACCAAAGAGCATGATTGAATTTGTACGATATACTGGGTATGATTTTTTAGTGCCGAATTGGCTTTATTTGTTATTGCTTTTACCTATATTTTTTTTACTTCTTCTTCGCAAAGAACGATCTAAAAAATTCGGTGTTACATTCACACACATTTCCGCTGTTCAGCATGCCCTTTCTTCTGTATCTGTAGATTGGTTAAGGCGCATCATTTTATCTCTGAAATTATGCTTTGTAGTTTTTATAGTAATTGCTTTGGCCCATCCATTTACATGGGAAAAACAAAAGGAAAATGAGGATATAAATGGTGTTGGTATAGATATGCTTTTTGTTCTTGATGTCTCTGAATCCATGCAGGCCATGGATTTGAAACCAAATAGGTTGAGTTCAGCAAAAGATGTCATTGAACAATTTGTGAGCAAAAGGAAGGGAGATCGAATTGGTTTAGTAAGTTATGCTGGTGAAGCGTATTCGCTTTGTCCTAGAACGATCGACCACTCCTTGCTTCTTTCTCAACTTAAGAGGGCTAATGGTCAAGATATGCTTCCCGGAACCGCAATAGGAGTTGGTTTGGGTACAGCTGTTGCACAGTTAAAAGGAGACACGACAGAGTCAAAAGCAATCATTTTATTGACCGACGGAACCAATAATCGAGGGACATTAAATCCTGTGGAGGCAGCTTTATTGGCCAAAAGTGAAAGTATTAGGGTATATTCAATTGGGGTGGGAACCAATGGCTATGCTCCGATGCCCGATCCTTCTCCCTTTGGCCTTGGTTATTTCAATGCTCCTGTTGAAATTGATGAGGAGGTCCTTAAAGAGATATCAGCTGTTACTGGCGGAAAATATTTTCGTGCTACTGACTCTCAATCTTTAAAGAAAATCTTATTTGAAATTGATAAGATTGAGAAAAAAAGAATAAAGAATAGGCCTGATATTCAGGCGGGGATTCCTCTGCCTCACAATCTTTTAGTTTTAATTCTGATATTGGGTTGTCTTATACTTTTTGTTGATTTTTATTTATTCAAGAGCCATGAGTAAGAGCGCAAGTAGATATACTTTGAATGCAAGAAATGGTCTTCTGATTGATATTTTATTGTCAATTATTTTGATTTTGACTCTTGCGTATTATTTGACTCGAGGGCTTCACTTCCAGTTTGTGCATGTGTTTTATATATTTCTGCTTCTTGTTCCTGCTTATTTCTTTCTTTACAAAGAGCACCAATCAATCCTAAAGCGATGTACTCATCATTATACACAGGGGAGTTCAGATCATCCCCAGCGCCATATTATTAAGTTTTTGGCTTTGAAATTTTGTTTTTTGGGTATCGTTTTTGCCATCGCAGATCCTGTTTTTGGCGAGGAGGATACGGCTGTTCCCTTGAAAACAGGAGATATTATGGTGTGTCTTGACCTTTCAAGTTCTATGGATGTTAGGGATATAGAGAATACAAGTCGATTAGCGTCAGGAAGGAACCTTCTTAAATCATTAGTGAATAAGTTATCTGGCCAAAGAATAGGTTTATGTATTTTCGCCCAAAATGCTATTGTTCAATTGCCTCTTACACGCGATTATGAGCAGTTCAAGCTTATGGTTTCTGATGCAAATACGCGTCATTTTAGTAATCAAGGAACAAATGTTGGCGGCGCATTAACGAAAGCTATGCTTTCTTTTGAAAAAAAGAAAGCTGCACATTCCATACTTTTAATTACCGATGGTGAAGACCATGAGGCATCTCTCAATTCAATTGCTGATTCATTGAGCTTATCGAACATAAAGCTATTATCTATTGCAGTTGGAACAGAATCCGGAGGTCCTATTCTTCGTTCAGATAAAAAGTCAATGCGCATAGACGCTGCGGGTAATATTATACTTTCCAAGGTAGATCTATCATTGGTAAAAAGGCTTTCGGAACAAACAAAAGGCCCCTGGTTTCATATCACCGAAACTTATCCTAACCCTGATCCAATATTAACAGAAATTAACCTTGCTTCAACAGGATATTCACGAGATTTGAAGTTCAAAGTTGAACAGAGGGTCTTTCATGTTCCTCTGTTTATAGCGTTGCTTGCATTCTTTGTATATACATTAATTCCATTTAGAATTAAAAAGAAATAGATGAAAAACTTTATATTTTTTAGTCTCTTCCTAGTCTACGGAACTTCATTATCACAGCAGGTTCATTCGTATTCAGATTCTGCATCAAATGCACAAGAGCTTTATAAATTTAAGGAATATGATAATGCTTTAATGAGCTATGAGCGTGCCAAGAAATTACAGAATGGTGTAAAGATGTCAGCGTATGAAAGAGCCAAATTAGATATAGAACTTGGCCAGACAGCCTATCGGTCTAAAGATTACATAAAGGCATTAGCGCATTTTCAGAATGCAGTTAAAGCTGAATCTAATAACATTAAACGTGCAGCGCTTCTTCGAAATCTAGGGAATACTTCCATGCAGCTTAAGAAAATAGATCAAGCTATTGATTTTTATAAGGAAGGCATTAAGATTCATCAGGAAGATGAAGAGCTGAAGTATAATCTATCCCAAGCTTTAAGAGAAAAATCTCAATCCAATAATCCTAAAAGTCAAAAGAACCAGGAGGATAATAGGGGAGATGATAAGCAAGCGCAATCCAAATTAAATGAACAGAAGCAGTCTGGAAATCAAGAGAAAGCTTATTCTTTCGAAGAGGAACAGAAGCGGAAAATATTAAATGATTTATTGAGAAAAGAGGCAGAAACAAAGCGTAGAATTGAAAAGAAACATGGTGCCCCATCCAAAAATGGCAAAGACTGGTAATGAAAGTTTTGCTTTACATACCTTTTTTCTTTTCGATCTCCTGGTCACTATGTCAAAGTCCTTATGTTTTACTAGAGGTTTCAAACCTTCAGCCTAAAGTAGGAGAGTATATCACAGTTCAGATGTCTTCAAATATAGGGAGCAATTTTGAGTTGAATTTCCCAGCTGAATTTCAGTCAGGCATGAATGTTATGAGCGGTATGCGACAAAACATTGTCAATGGAAGTAGTAGCACAATTTACCATCAAACCCTAACGGGTTTCTTTATGGAACCGGGGTCCTATACTTTTGGTCCAGTAAAGGTAAAGTCTAAGAAGAAATCGTATAAGTCTAATAAACTAAGCGTGTTTGTAAAAGGTTCTAATCAAACACAAAAAAAGCAACAAAAGAATATAGCTCCAAGAACTAAAAGACCTGCCATTTTTGCAGAAACAAAACCTTCAAAACTCAAAATATACCGTGGAGAACCTGTATATCTTCAATCAAGTATTTTCTCTAAGAAAGAGTTTTCGAGTATTAGAAATTATAATCCATATAAAATTGAGGTCAATTACGACGAGTTTAAAATGAATGCATCAAAAGAGTTGGATTGGATTAGGGTAGCAATAGAAGGTCAAGAATACCTTAAATTACAATTTGAAGAAAATGTGATTTTTTTGAATGAACCTGGTGAAGCAACAATTCAGCCCTTCGAAATGGTTCTAGCAGGTTATGGCAGCTATGTCGTGCGTTCTGAGGCTAAAAAGATAGAAGTTCTTGATTTACCTCGAGAAAAACAACCTCTTAATTTTTCCGGCTTAGTTGGTGATTTTCAACTAAAAGTATCTCTTTCTGATTCCAACGCCAATGCTAACGACATCGTTTCTTTAGCCATAGAAATTAATGGTCGAGGAAACTTACATCAAATGCGAATGCCCGAGCTAGTGCTTCCAAATAGCCTAGAGTTATATTCTGACCCTATAACAACTGATAGTTATCAGCTCACAAAATCAGGTTTTAAGGGTAATATTATTTATACTTATCCGATTCGAGTATTACAGGATGGATACATTCGTATTTCACCTGTTGAGTTATCTTTTTTCAATCCGAAGAACGAGCACTACAAGGTATTGAAGTCGCAAAATTTGGAACTTAATACCTTCGGTGAAAAATTAAAGTCGACTGAAGGTCGAGAAGCACTTCAGAAAGAAGTTGAAACGGAATCGAAAGCTGTTTCAAAGAACCTGAAACCTTCCAAAGACGGTTTTTGGCAAAACGCTTATGTGCTTTCTTGTTTAAGCGTTTTACTTCTATTGTTGCTCTTTTTCTTTAAGAATCCAAAAAAATGGTTAGGTCCGAAGCGCATAAAACAACAAGGGTTTAAACCTCCAAAGTTAATCGACGTAAAAAACGCATTAGAAGCAGCAATCGGACCATCTGATACTATTGAATCTATTGCGTTAATGGAGCAATGCCTATTTATATATTGCTCATATGTACTTTCGCAAGACAGTGTTCGCTTGTCGAGAAATGAAATATATGTTTTGTTGTCCAATCATATTGATTCGGAAAAGATAGAAGAAATACGACAGTTGTTTACTGTCTTGGATACTTACCGGTACTCAAAACATACAGATTCATTGTCTTTTGATGACTTGAGAGATTCTTTCAAGAAGCAAGTTTCAGGATTTTTAGCATAGTAATAATCCAATTCAATAACACTTTTTTTCAATTTTTTAGAACCTTTTTAAAAATAAATAGTAAAAACATCCAACCTTAGCGAAATTTTATCGTCTTAGGTGTAAATGCGATAAACTATGAGACAACTTAAAATTGCAAAACAGGTTACCAACCGTGAGACGGCTTCTTTAGATAAGTATCTTCAGGAGATTGGTAGAGTGGATTTGATTTCTGCGGACGAGGAGGTAGAATTAGCGAAGAGAATAAAAACGGGAGATCGTCAAGCGCTTGAGCGACTTACCAAAGCAAATTTACGTTTTGTAGTTTCTGTCTCTAAACAATATCAAAATCAAGGTTTGACATTATCAGATTTAATCAACGAAGGGAATTTGGGTTTAATCAAGGCTGCTGAAAGATTTGATGAGACGCGTGGATTTAAATTTATCTCTTATGCGGTTTGGTGGATTCGCCAGTCTATTCTTCAAGCTCTCGCGGAACAAGCCAGAATTGTTCGACTTCCTTTGAATAAAATCGGAAATATCAATAAAATAAATAGAGCTTTTTCAGAACTTGAGCAAAAACTTGAACGTCCCCCATCTGCGGATGAATTAGCGGAAATTTTAGATTGCACAACTCAAGAAGTAAAACAATCCTTGTCTCAAAATGGAAGACACATATCGATGGATGCTCCCTTGGTGGAAGGTGACGATTCTTCATCGAGTATGTATGATGTGATGGGAAGTAAAGATTCTTTGCCGAGTCCAGAATCTAACTTGGTGCTTGAATCACTAAGAAGTGACATAAGACAATCTTTAAAGACCTTAACGCCACGTGAAAGTCAAGTTGTTAGTATGTTTTATGGATTAGAAGGCAAAATGCCGCTTTCTTTAGAAGAAATTGGTGATCGTTTTGACTTAACCAGAGAACGTGTTCGACAAATTAAAGAAAAAGCAATTCGTCGTTTGAAGCACACCACTAAAAATGTTATTCTCAAGTCTTATTTGGGGTAAATATTTACAGCGGGTCTACATCGATGACAACACGAACTTTTTTATTGCTTGAATCAGCGTAAAAGTTGTCAATAATTTCCTTTATTTTTTCTTTGACCTTTAAGTCAGGTGCGTTTTTTTCGATTTTTAACTTAATGGTTTTCAGAAATTTATTCCTAATCTTTTGAATAAGGGGGTATTCAGGCCCAATTACTCTCTCCTTAAAGACATTTTTAAGAAGTTCGGCTAAGTATTGAGACGATGTATCCAAGCTATGGATGTTCTCATGTTTTAGTGTGAAAGAAATGAGCTTATAGAATGGGGGGTAGTGGTAGTTCTTTCTTTCAATGATTTCATTTTCATAAAACTGCTCATAATCATGTTGTCCGACAAGCTGAAGGACCCAATGGTCAGGGTCTCCCGTTTGAACAATTACTTTTCCCTGTTTCCCTTGTCTTCCTGCTCTCCCTGCAACTTGCGACATGAGCTGATAGGAACGCTCATAGGCTCTAAAGTCAGGTCTATTCAAAAGCATGTCTGCATCTAGAATGCCAACGAGGTAAACATTATCAAAGTCAAGTCCCTTTGTAACCATCTGCGTTCCGATTAACACATCAATTAAGCCTTTATCGAAATCGTTGAGGATTTTTTCATAGGCATTTTTTGAGCGAGTTGTATCTAAATCAAGTCGCTTAATGATGTGGTCTTTAAATATTAGGCCCAGCTCGTCTTCAATTTTTTCCGTTCCAAAACCAATCATATTTAGTCTATTACTTCCGCATGAAGGACATGATCCAACTGGGTTTGTAGAATATCCGCAATAATGACATTTGAGCAGGTTGGCAGATTTGTGATAGGTGAGCGAGACATCACAATGGCTACATTTAGGCGTCCAATTACATACCTCACAAGACCATAAAGGGGTATATCCCCTTCTATTTTGAAACAAAATAACCTGTTCTCCTTTTTTTAAAACACGATCCATTTCCTCTAAAAGAAAATTTGAAAAGTGAGAATTCATATTTTTGAGCTTTCGTGCTCTTTTTAAATCGGCATAAAGCACCTCAGGCATGAGTAAACCCTTATACCTTTCTTTCAGTGATACCAATCCATATTTCCCCTGCTTGGCATTCGTATAGGTTTCCAAAGATGGAGTTGCTGTACCGAGTAATACTTTAGCCTCATGCATCCGTCCAAGAACAATGGCGGCATCTCGGCCATTGTACCTCGGAGAAGGGTCATATTGTTTGAAAGAGCTTTCGTGTTCTTCATCAACGATAATTAAACCCAAATTTTGAAAGGGTAAAAAGACTGAAGATCTTGCGCCTAGTATAATTCTAAACTCATGAGGATCGTCTTGCAGCACTTTATTCCAAATTTCAACACGTTCATTCTGATTGAATTTTGAATGATAAACACCTATTTTCTCTCCAAAATAGGCCGATAAACGTTGAATCAACTGAGTGGTTAAAGCGATTTCAGGTAGCAAAAATAAAACTTGTTTACCCTGGTCAAGCTGATCTTGAATCAATTGAACATATAGCTCTGTTTTTCCCGATCCTGTCACACCATGAAGCAGGGTGACCTTATGTTCAAGCATTTCTCCCTCAAGCTGTTTTAGGGCTATGGATTGCGACTCAGTAAGCTTTTTGAAAGCTATATTTTTACCTGAATTGAGCTGAACTCTATCAATTTGAAAACGTTCTGCACTTAGCACACCCTTTTTCTCTAAAGTAGCTAGAGCTGATGCACTAATTCCACATTCGAGTAGTATCTTTTTTTGTACCGGGAAATATCCATTTTCCTTTTCGGCAATTTTTATAATCTGCATCAAAGCTTCTAATTGTTTGCTCAGTCGCGTGTTGCTTTCCAACTCTTCTAAAATAATATTGAGGTTATTTTCATTTTGAAATTGAGTTTTAAGCTGGTAACATATTGATGTTTTCGCAGCATATCGTTGCTTAATTTCCTCCTTTGAAATAATTATTCTCCTTTCAATCAACGTCTTTACAATGGGTTGAACCGTCTGTATATTTAGGAATTCAGAGAGCTCTTTGAGATCGCAGGTCCCTTTGGATTCCAAGTATTCTACTATTTCTTGGCTTCTGTCATCAAGGCCGTCAATACCCGATTCAAAATCAGGGTGTAATAAAATATTGGTCTCACTACCTAGCTTGAAATTGGCGGGTAGGGCTGCATTCATTACATCTCCAATAGCCGCCATATAGTATTGTGAAACCCATTTCCAAAATGATAATTGTTTCTTTGTAATAATCGGAGAATGATCTAATACTGCCTCAACGTATTTTGATTGGTAGTCATTTGGCACATTTTCATGAATATTCACAACAATAGCAGTGTGAAGCTTATTTTTTCCAAACGGAACAATAACCCTTAAGCCAATACCTACTGCATCATTCATTTCGAATGGAATCCTGTAGGTGAACGCCCTATGAATTGGTACGGGCAAAATCACATCAGCAAATAAGGTGCGCCGATTTGACATTATGGGTTTTGTATATTAATTACATGCAAAGCTCTCCTCATTCCCTAAAACGTTGTCCGCGGGGTGCTTGGAGCAGAATTGTAGGAGTCCAGTGATGGGTCCTTCGCAAAGTTCTTGCGTACTTTTTTTATCAATCGCTCGGATGAAAGCTTGCTGAGGAGAGATATAAAAAGGCCTGTACGTTTTTATTGTTTGAATCGAAGAAAAGATACCAATGACTCGGTAGTCATTTGTTACCTCGAGGTTCGTATAGGTTGGTTTGTTCTGAGCTAAAGAGCTAGAGGGTTGATTTACAGTGATGTAGTTGTTTAAGTCCTCAGATCCACCAGTTATCGTTACTTCAAAACCTAAAAAATTTCGCTCATCAATTAGCGCATCTTCTGTTACATTGTTGTTTACAAGGTTATAAAACGTAACACCATTTGCAGAAAATGTTTTTGGTGAATTTGGGGAAACATTAGATTCTCCAACTTGCCAATTAATCGTCTTTAAACTTGATTCTCCTGCTATGTATTCAGCTATTCTAATCCCCAATTGGGCATTTACGACATAGGCATTTCCTGAATTTGAAATGGTGACACTCGTCGCTTTATATTCTCCCGGATTGCTTGCGAATTTGAAGGTGAAGTTTTGAGAGGTTGCTGTGGTTGTCATTCCGTTTACTAGGTTGGTTGTTCCGGTTACTTCAAATTCTCCTGAATTGATGACCGCTTTCAATCGATATTGATTGTCAGGATTTAAAGAACTCATCATTTCGTTCGGAGAGGTTTGAACCGTACCGAAAGCTCCTGAGCTAGACGTCGTAGTAGGAAGTGTTTTGAAATAATATACTTTCTGAAAGGGAGCATAAAAAACACCATTTGTGTCTTTATTTTCTATTAGTGTATCTTTTAAGGTCCATGTTCTTAGCACATTTCCGCCTTGAATTTCTTCAATGGTAGCATCAACGGCATCGAAATAACTAGAATCTTCAATTTGTGCAAGCTCAAGTGCATTTCCTGGTCCGATAAATGCTCTCGTTATTTTTACATAATGCATAGAATCGCTATGGTCCAACAGGCCGTATACTACTGCCGTTTCTTTAAAGTCGCCAATAAGATCTATTTTTTCACTACAGCTGAAAAGAAGCATGAGTGTCGCAAGTGCAAAAATGAGTTTCATCATGGGTTTAGAATTTCCAAAAGTTCAACCTCAAATATAAGAAGACTATATGGTTTTATCCCACTCCTTGGATTTGGGTTAGGACCATATGCCAACTCATGTGGAATGTAAAAGACAAATTTACTACCCGGTTTCATGAGCTGAATACCTTCTGTCCATCCTGGAATGACCTGATTTAGTCCGAATTCTGAAGGGGTTCCACGTTCGTACGAGCTATCGAATGTTTCTCCTGAAAGCAAGGTTCCTTTATAGTGGACTTTTACCCTTGATGACGCAGACGGATTTTTTCCTTTCCCTTTTTTCAAGACCTCATATTGAAGTCCTGAGAAGGTTTGTTTTACTCCTTTTTTATTTTTGTTTTTCTTTAAAAAATCAATCCCTTCTCTTTCAAACTCTTGAATGGAAATTTTGTACTTTTCTTCCATTTTCGTATTTAGTGAGGCGAACAATTTTTTCACACTGATTGAATCATTTTTGAATACATTTTTAAGTGAAAGCCCATCGTTAAAACCTAATTGAACTGTGCTCATATCAATAATTTCTGTTGCTTCGAGGTCTGTGAAAGTTTTTTGAATATCACTTCTACTTAATCGTCCCATACTCTGCGCACATTGATCTGAAAAGCTCTTGTCTCTTCTTAGGTCAATTGAGGACATATATGATTGAACCATCATCATGCAGCTATCAACTGAATAGTTTTTGACATCATCATTGAATCCTTCTGCGATTATTGTTTTGTTCAATTTCGAAAATACAGTATCTGTTATAAATGGTTTCGACATTTCGAAGCCAAGTGTGTATGATATGCTATCTCGTTCCGAAGACAAGGTAATATTACTGCTTGTGTAGGTTGATTCAGATTTTCCCGAAGAGCTTGCTTCTTTATTAGATCCTGTTGCATCCTCAGAACAGGAGACTAAAAGAAGTCCAATAAATATTGAAAGGGCTATTTTCATTTGATTTCAATGAGTTCAACATCAAATATTAATGCACTGTAAGGCTTGATTGGTCCACCCGGATGCGGATTAGCTCCATATGCCAGCTCCTGAGGGATATATAATCTGTATTTAGCTCCTACAGACATTAACTGAAGTGCTTCTGTCCATCCTGGAATAACCTGATTGACCCCAAAGCTTGCTGGTGTTCCTCTTTCCGTTGAGCTATCAAAAACTGTCCCATCTATAAGCGTACCATGATAATGCACTGTTACCGTATCCGTTGCTCCGGCTTTATCACCTTTACCTTCTTCTATGATCTCATATTGAAGTCCCGATTCAGTAGAAAAAACACCTTCTTTGCTTTTATTTGTTTCTAGGAAGGCAATTCCTTGTTCTTTGTTTTCGCCAAAAGCCGCCGTATTAGCTTCTTCGAGATATGCTTGTATCAGCCCATTTGCTTCTTGCGGATTGATTTTAAGCTCTTTTTGTTCAAAGACATCCTGAATTCCATCTTTTAAGAAATTAAGGTCTAATGAACCTAATTGTTGGCTTTTCAAACTTTCGGCGATACTCAAACCTACCGCATAACTTACTTTATCTTTTAATTCTTGCATTATTGTATTTTAGGAGGCCCAAAGGTACATAAAATTAAAGCTTTGTCACACAAATTGTTGTACAAAATACAATGTAACCCTTAGTTGTTTCTTGCGTAAATTAGAGTGTGAAACAAGAGCATTCTTTTTCTTACGAGCTACATGAAAACTGGAAAGAATTACCGGTTCAGGATCAAATTTTGGTTGATCGTGCCTTTGACGCTATGCAAGCCGCTTATGCTCCTTATAGTAAATTTAAGGTTGGAGCTTCAGTTCGCTTGGATAACGATGCAATTGTTACGGGAAGCAATCAAGAAAATTCTGCCTATCCATCAGGGCTATGTGCTGAGCGTGTCGTATTATTTTATGTCGGGGCGAATTATCCTAAACAGGCCGTTCAAACACTTTGTATTGTTGCTGAAGGCGATCTAATCCCTTCAGAGAAATTGTTGTCCCCATGCGGAGCTTGTCGACAGGTGATGCTCGAAACCGAAAACAGGCAAAAAAATAAGATTCGAATTATTATTGTAAACCAGGATAATAGAGCACTTATTCTCAACAGCGTCATTGATCTTTTGCCTTTTGGATTTAGTGCAGGGCATTAAATCATTTTCTATTAGGTTTTGGAGCTTGTCATAACTATCTTTGTTGACTCAAAATTTACTTATGATCAATTGGTTTACCGTTAAATTAAAATACACAAAACAGCTCGAAGACGGAACGCTTAAAAGAGTTACTGAGCCCTATTTATTGGCTGGAATGACCTTCACCGATGCTGAAGCAAGAATATACGAAGAGCTCGGCACGAGTATCAATGGGGAATTCTTAGTGACGGGCATTGCACGCACTGATATTCATGAAATTTTCCCTTTGGATGGCAGTAATGTCTGGTACAAGTGTAAAATCTCTTACGAAAGTGCAGATGCAGATGGTGGAAAGAATAAAAAAATCAATCAGTTTATTTTAGTTGAAGCGAGCACAGTAAAGGAGGCATATGATAACCTTGCTGATAATATGTCAAATTTGATGGTTGATTATAAAGTTATTTCTGTTGCTGAGTCTCCAATAGTTGAGGTTTTCTATCCAAATGAAACCACCAAGAAGATAGAGCCAAAGGAAGTTTCATCAGGAACAGGAATGGTACCCAATACCGATTTTAATCCAAACGTTGAATCTAAGGTTGTAGATGAATTAGATACAAATGAGTAAGCACATAGAGCGCCTAAGGGACGAACATAAAGATTTTGACTTGAATGCACTGGATGAATCATTTGCGAACGATCCATTCAAGGCCTTTCAGGAATGGTTTGATGAAGCATGTAGCTCCAAAGAAGCAGAACCGAATGCATTTTCCTTGTGTTCGGCAAATGCTGAAAATAACCAACCGTCGAGTAGAATCGTCTATCTAAAAGAGCTTCGTAGTAAAGAATTTGTGTTTTACACCAATTACCAGAGTGAGAAATCTGATGATATTAATGGTAATCCACGTGTGAGCATGTTGTTTTTTTGGCCAGGATTACAGCGTCAAATTCGCATACAGGGAATTGTAACAAAAATATCCCCTGAGGAAAGTGACCGATATTTTAATTCAAGACCTCGTTCGAGCCAATTGGGTGCATGGGCCTCGGATCAGTCTAGACCGTTAAAGTCTCGAGAAACTTTAGAACAAAAGATCGCAGACCTAGAAAAAAGATTTCCAGAAAATATAGATCGGCCAGAATTTTGGGGAGGCTATGGAGTGGCACCTTTCAAATTTGAGTTTTGGCAGGGAAGACCTTCGCGATTACACGATAGAATTGTGTTTGAAAAAGAAGAAAATTTATGGGCATCACACCGCATTAACCCTTGATTAATTGGAACCTACTTGCATCACGTACAAAAGTGGATTGAGATTGGTTTATCTCCATAAACCTAGTGAGGTTGCCCATGTTGGATTTTTCTTTAGAGCTGGTAGTCGTTTTGAAAAGGAAAACCAAACGGGTTTGGCCCATTTTTTAGAGCATTGTGTTTTCAAAGGCACAAAAAAAAGGAATGGGATTCAAACGATTTCTCGTATCGATGAGGTTGGGGGAGAGCTAAATGCCTACACAGCAAAGGAGGAGTTATGTTTGCATGCATCATTTCCTAAATCTCATACAGCTCGAGCGCTCGAGCTTTTATCTGATATCTCGATTAATCCAGTCTTCACCAAAAAAGAGGTTGAAAAAGAGAAGGAGATTATTTTTGATGAGATCAATTCTTATTTAGATAGCCCTTATGATAAAATTTTCGACGATTTTGAGGAAGAGCTTTTCAAAGGTCATGCATTGGGGAATAATATTTTAGGTGTTAAAGAGGGGCTGGCGAATTTGAATAAAAAAGACCTTGAAGGATTTGTACGAGATTATTTTTCCAAAGGGAACTTAGTAGTTTCTTTTGTGGGAGACGTTTCACTCAAGACAATCGAACGCATGCTTAAAAAACATCTTCATGCTATGCCTGAAAGTGGTTCGCAGATTGAAATAAATTCGTTTTCCGGGTATAAACCATTTCGAATGATTCGTAAGGAGGCCAATTATCAGGCCCACCTCGTAATGGGCGGTATGGCACCGAGCTATTTTAATGAAAGTAGAACCGCCATGGCTATGCTTATGAACATGATTGGTGGACCAGCAATGAATGCAACACTTAATATTTCTCTAAGAGAAAGACATGTTTTGGCTTACAGCGTGGAAGCAAACTACGTGCCTTATGCCGATGTTGGATTTTGGCAGGTTTATGTGGGTTGTGAGTCCCGGAACATCAAAAAATCAATCAAGCTTATTGAAAAGGAATTGGATCGTCTTCAAAATAAACCGATTAGTCCAGCAAAGTTGACAAAGGTAAAGCAACAATTTAAAGGTCAGTTAGCCTTGAGTATGGATGTGAATTCAGGCCTGATGCACAGTCTAGGTAAAAGTTTATTGGCTTTTGGGCAGATTGATACAATTGAGGAGATTCATAAAAGTATTGACAATATTTCCGCTGATGAGCTTCAGAAGCTAGCCCAGACATACATGAGGAAGTCCGAAGTTTCCTTTTTAGTTTTTGACCTCAAGGACTAATTTCTAGCACCGAATATTGAGCTTCCAATACGGATCATCGTACTTCCCTCATCTATTGCTGTTGTATAGTCTCCACTCATTCCCATGGATACAACATCAAAAAGATCGTTGTCACTGAAGCAATTTGCTTTTAAGGAGTTTTGAATGTTTTTGAGCTTTTGGAATTCACCTCTTATTTTTTCTTGGTCTTTTGTAAAGGTTGCCATGCCCATTACCCCTCGAATCTGAATATTCTGTAGCAGCTTAAATTCTTCTGAATTCAATAAATCATTAGCTTCCTCCTCAGAAAGGCCAAACTTTGTCTCTTCATCTGCAATATAGAATTGAAGTAGGACATCAATAATTCTATTTGACTTTAAGGCTTGTTTGTTTATCTCTTTTAGCAGTCTTAAGCTCTCAACACCATGAATCAGAGATACAAACGGTGCAAGGTACTTTACTTTATTTCTTTGGAGGTGCCCAATAAAATGCCATTCGATCTCTTTTGGCAGGACTTCCCATTTCGCAGCCATTTCTTGAACCTTGTTTTCACCAAATATTCTTTGGCCTGCGTCAAAGGCCTCTTGAAGGGCTTCTATTGGTTTGGTCTTAGAAACGGCAACCAGTATGACATGCTTAGGTAGCTCCTTTCTAATTTTATCTAGATTTTCACCAATCATTCTTTTAGGTTATAAATGGTGAGACCGCTGCGTAGTTTTGGTTCCACCCAAGTTGATTTTGGAGGCATGTATAACCCTGCGTCTGCCACAGCTTTAATTTGTGCGATAGAGACAGGAAAAAGCATAATGCCCAATACAAACTTCTTTTTTTTCAATTCTTTGGCGAACGCTTCAGCATCGAAAGTCCCTGGTAAAAAATCTACCTCTTTGCTTGTTTTCAGATTTTCAATTCCCAAAATCGGTTTTAAGATAAGCTCCGTTAATAGACTAGAGTCTAGA
>CAJWRM010000004.1 GCA_913046365.1 uncultured Flavobacteriales bacterium | reverse complement strand
ATGAAAGAAGATCGGTAATTGAATACAGTGCGAGTGAAATGCGAATTGAAGACCTCATCGCGGATGAAGAGGTCGTCGTAACAATATCGCATGCGGGCTATATCAAAAGAACAAGTCTTGCTGAATACAAAGTTCAAAATCGAGGTGGAATGGGCTCGAAAGGCTCTACGACACGTGAAAAAGACTTTCTAGAGCATCTATTCGTAGCAACCAACCATAATTACTTGTTGATCTTTACGGAAAAAGGCCGTTGCTTTTGGATGCGCATATTTGAAATTCCGGAAGGAACTAAAATAGCGAAAGGAAGGGCAATCCAAAACCTAATAAACATTCCTCAAGATGATAAGGTAAAGGCATATGTAAAAGTCCAAGACATCACTGATACCGACTACATAAACAACAACTATATTGTAATGTGCACGAAAATGGGTGTTATTAAAAAGACCTCCCTAGAAGCATATTCAAGGCCACGTACAAATGGAATCAATGCCATCACAATTCGCGAGAATGATGAATTACTTGAAGCCAAACTTACAAACGGTGAAAACGAAATTGTATTGGCCTCAAGTTCAGGTCGGGCAATTAGATTCAATGAAGAAAATGTGCGGCCAATGGGACGTAACGCTTCCGGTGTTCGAGGAATTAAAATAGACGAGAGCACTGAGGAAGTAGTAGGAATGATTTGCGTTGAAGATGTCTATACTACAATATTGGTGGTTTCAAAAAGAGGATATGGAAAACGCACCTATCTGAACGACCCAGAAGATAAGGAACCTGTTTACAGAATTACAAATAGAGGTGGTAAAGGTGTAAAAACACTCAATATTACAAGTAAAACTGGAGATTTACTTTCAATCAAAAACGTAGTAGACGAGGATGATTTAATGATTATTACAAAAAGTGGAGTCGCAATCAGAATGAATGTGGATAGCATAAGAACAATGGGTAGAGCCACACAGGGAGTTAGACTCATTAACCTTAAAGGTACATCTGAGATTGCAGCAATCGCGAGAGTACCGAGAGGTGATGAAGATGAAGCGGGTGAAGAGATTTCATTATCAGGAGATGAAGAACAAGAGAATGGCCCAGAAAATGATTCATCCGTAGATGAAAAAACTGAAGATTAGGAATATAAAAAAAATGGCACAGGATTTGAAAGTGCTTGTATAAATCAACAATTATGAAAATGAAGACAACTATTTTATGTACCATGTTGCTTTTAGCTACGGGATTCAGCTTTGCTCAGAAAAAAAATGTCACGGATGCTGCCATGCTTATGAAGAAATATAATCCGATGGCAGGGGCAGATAAAGCAAAGGAAACTGCAACAAAAGCCAAGGAGTTCATAGACCTTGCCGCAGTGAATGCAGAAACAAAGGAAGATTTTAAAATGCATCTTTACAGAGGCATGGTGTACTTTGCCTTAATTGAAGTTGCTCAATTTGATGCCATGGCAGGAAAAGCACCAGACGAAACTCTACTTGAAGGATACAAAGATATTTCCATGGAGAGTTTTACTAAGGTGCTTAATGATCCAAAAGGAAAATACGTGCAGGACGTAGAGCGTTTTATCGGGAGCAGAGTAGATCAATATTTTAATATGGGACTCGGGATGTATGAAAATAAAAACTACGAAATGGCATTTATGAGTTTTGCAGGCGCATATCAAGTTAAGCTGTTTCTTGGTCAAGAGTACGAAGATGCCAAGGTGAATGCTATGGCAACCTATCGATATGTGACAGACTCCTTGATTAGAGCTGAAGAGCTGTCAAAGGCTGAAGAGCTATCAGATGTAGCGAACGATTTGTTTCCAAATGATATGACTGTATTAACGAACTATATCAATATTGCATTAAAAAGTGGAGACACCGAGAAATCAGAGAAATACATCAACGAAGCTTTGGCAATAGATCCAAACAATAAACAGCTCTATTATATACTGGGAACTTCGTACATTGAACTAAAGCAAAATGAAAAAGCGGAATCTAACCTATTAAAGGCCATTGAAATTGATCCAGAGTATGTAAACGCGCACTCTAACCTTGCGGCTCTTTACATGGATTGGAGTATCGCTATCGGTGATGAAGCTAGGGATTTAGATTACAGAGACCCAAGGGTTAATCAGTTAGAAGACCAGAAAAAAGAGCTCTTAACTAAAGCCATTCCAAGCCTTGAAATGATGATCGTTGCGTTTCCTGATAACAAATCAGTAATGAAGAATTTAGCTATGGCCTACAGGGCAAGTGGCAATGAAGAGAAATTCAGAGAGTGGTATGACAAATCAAAAAACTAAACGAAAATGTCCTTCGGGACATTTTTTTTGATTCCTATTTTTTGTCTACCAATGAACTTTCACTACTTTTGTAGCCGATGAATTTTTTGTACCCCAATACACTTTGGTTCTTACTCCTTCTCGCCGTTCCTATTCTGATTCATCTATTTCACTTCAGACGACATAAAAAAATTTACTTTTCGTCGCTACGATTCATGCAGCGATTTCAAAAAGAAAAAAAAGCGGTAAAAAAGATTCAAAACCTGCTAATTTTAATTTGTAGAATTATTGCAATCACCTTCCTGGTATTTGCCTTTTCTCAACCTTATATAAACCCAACAAACAAGGTCAATAAAGCCAAAGAAACGATAGTGAGTATTTTCATAGATAATTCATTTTCTATGTCAGCAAAAGGGATACAAGGTGAACTTCTTTCTGAATCCAAAGAGGCTGCCAAAAAACTTATAAATACTTATCCGAATAACCAACGCTACATATTGAGTACAAACGACCTTAGTGCAGTTCAACAAAGGATTGTTGACGCCAAGAGCGTACAAGAAGAAATTGACCTTATAAAATACTCGCCAATTCACAGAAACTTCAATGCTATTTTCAACTGGCATCATGAAACAATAGAAAAAATAGAAAAGAGAGAAAAGAAATTAAAAAGGTATGAGCTATTATTTTTGAGCGACTTTCAAAGTGAATTCTTCAACATAAAAGGAATCAACCCAGATACTATTTCTAACATACATCTTTGGCAATTTAAACCACAAAAAGCAGAGAACTGTTACATCGACTCCCTTTGGTTCCGGACAAAAACGCACAGGGCTTCGGAAGAAAATGAGCTTTTTTTTCGCGTTAACAATGAGAGTCCAGAGGAAATCGTCAACATGGAACTTAGCGTAACCGTGAATGATTTTTATAAAGACGTCTTTGTAAATATTTCGGGAGACAGTAATGTCATAAGCTCAGTGAATATTCCCATACAGCCAGAAGGGAATTCTAAAGGTAAAATAGAATTACGCGACCAAATGATGTACTGGGATGACGAATTCTTTTTTAGCTATCAAACAGCTGCAAAGCGTGAAATATTAATTATCAATGGTAAAGATGCAAATAAAAGTGTAGCAAAAGTTTATAGTACTGAGTCTTATTTCGACGTCACGGAGACGTCAATTAACAAAGTCAATCAATCCTCCTTTGACAACAAAAATTTAATTATCCTGAATGGGATTACAACGATTTCATCTGGGTTGAGCGCCGATATCCTGAAGTTTAAGCTAGAAGGTGGCAATATATTAATCCTGCCCTCGAATGAAATTGATAAGGGTATACTTAACTCCCTTCTTAGTCAACTAGGATTACCTGAAATCAAAGCTTCACAATACATTTCCCTTAAAGCAAATAAAATCGAATTGCAAGACCCAACCTTTGAAGGTGTATTTGAGAAAAAAGAAGAAAAAGGCTTGAATCTTCCTAGTTTCCGTTTTATCCATAGGACAAATCCAAAAAACACCTCAGCAATTGCACTTCTGAAACTTAGGGATGAAAGTCCTGTATTTTATAAATCACTTGACAAACAATCATTTGGGCTATACTCATGCTTGAAAGAAAACTGCTCAGACCTTACACAAAATACACTATTTCCGGTATTATGCATTCGAATTGCTGAAATGGCTGGGAGCGACAATCTACCCTATCACTTCATAGGACAAGACAAACTTATTCCCTTCGAGACCGACCCGTTACATGAAGGACCAGTCAAGCTCCAAAATAATACGACCGATTTTATTCCAAAAACCATTCAAAAAGACGCTTATAATTATATTGATTTATCAGGAATAGAAGCTATGGAATATTTAAGTCAAGGGAACTTTGTGCTGAAACAAAAAGACACCTTAAAAGTAATAGCCCTAAACTTTAACAGAAAGGAATCCTCTGTAGCGCTTACAGATGTAGAATTAATGAAGGAAAAACTGAGAAAAAAAGGGATTAAAAACCTTAGTAGCCAAATATTTAACGAAAAAACAGACGCCTCAAAAATAAAATTGAATCACACTAAAGAGTATTGGCGTATTTGTATCTTTATTACAATTATGGCAATATTTTGTGAAATTTTAATTGCTAAATTCTGGAAAAAAATAAGTCATGAAAGTACTACTAAAGCAAGCTAAAATAATAGATCAAACTTCTGCTTTTCACAATAAGCATAAGGATATCCTGATTCACAACGGCAAAATTGCTGAAATCAAGGACCATATAAAAGTAGATAAAAACTACAAGACTATTGAATCAAAAGACTTACATGTTTCTAAGGGATGGATAGACTTGAAAGCACACTTTTGCGACCCTGGGCATGAATACAAAGAAACAATAGAATCAGGCTTAGATAAAGCGGCAAAAGGTGGATTTACACAAGTAGGTGTTCTTCCCTCAACCCAACCTGTTATGGATCAAAAGGCTTCCATAGATTCGCTTTACAGAAAAGCCACTAAAAAACCCACTGGCATTATTGCTATGGGTTGTTTAACTAAACAAATGAAAGGTAAAGAATTGGCAGAGCTTTATGATATGCAAAAATCCGGCGCGGCTCTTTTTACAGATGATCGAATATCTACAGATGCTTCGGTTCTCAGTAATGCACTCATGTACGCACAAAATTTTTCTGGTAAAATTGTTGTCAGCTTAGGTCACTCATCACTATCCAAAAATACTCAGGTAAACGAAGGAGATGCTTCACTCAAAACAGGACTCAAAGGTGATCCCAATATTTCAGAAATCATTGAGATAGAGAGACATTTAAGGGTTCTAGAATATAGTGGAGGAAGCCTACATATCAGCGGTGTGTCTACTCAAGAAGGTGCCGAGTTAATTGCAAAGGCAAAGAAAAAAGGTCTTCGAGTGACGGCTGAGGCTCATGTTATGAACTTGTGCTTTGACGAGTCAGAAGTCCTAACATTCAATACGAAGTTTAAAACACAGCCTCCGCTTCGAGATTTAAAAGACACAAAAGCCTTAGTTAAAGCATTGTCAGAAGGTTCTATTGATTGTGTTGTATCTAATCACAGACCTACTGATGAAGATGAAAAAGAGGTGGATTTCGAAAGTGCTTCTTTTGGTGCACCACATATACAAACTGTTTTTGCGGCAATGAATACAAATACAAAAATTGGAGTAGCTGAGCTTATTTCAATTCTTTCAGATAGACCATCCTATATTCTCGGGATTTCTATGGAATCAATAGAAAAAGATTGCATTGCAAATATTACTATATTTGATCCTAGCGAAAAATTTGACTCAACCCTTCTATCGAAAAAAGACAAACTATATTCTCCTTTCGATCTATCAAAACTCCAAGGAAAGGTAATAGGCGTATCGAGGGATGGTCAATTTAACATGAACTGAATACTTGAAAACCTCCTCATTTCTTAAAGAATTTTTAAACAAAAACAATCAAGTTGGTGCCATTGCACCTAGCTCAAAATACCTCACCAAGAAAATGATGGGAAACTTGTCTCTTTCAGAGGCAAACTTAGTCGTTGAATTAGGTCCGGGCACAGGTGTTTTCACCAAAAAACTGCTAGAATTAATCGGCCCAAAGACAAAACTTTTAGTCATTGAAATCAATACAAGTTTTTACAACAACCTCAAGCAGCAATTTAGCGATCCAAGATTGACATTGGTTAATGGATCTGCTACAGATTTATCACTTTACCTCAAGCAACTGCGATTATCTCAAGCCGATATTATTATTTCCTCCCTTCCATTGGCGGTTTTACCCTCTTTTCTAAGAAATAGAATTGTTCTCTCAGCAAGCGATGTGCTTTCGAAAAAAGGAAAATATATTCAATTCCAATATACGCTTCAATCCCAAAAAATGCTCGAAAAAGTATTTTCTAAAGTAAAGATTAAGTCGTGTCTTCTAAACATACCTCCTGCATTTGTATATACCTGTTCAAAGGAATAAGAGAAATCCGTATCTTTGCAAAAAAAACTTTAGATGCTTAGTGTACAGAACCTATCACTTCAATTCGGAAAACGTATCCTTTTCGATGATGTAAATTTAAAATTCGTAAATGGTAACTGCTACGGTGTTATTGGCGCCAATGGAGCGGGCAAATCGACCTTTCTAAAAATTTTAACTGGTGAACAGGACCCAACGACTGGGCTGGTAAACCTTGAGCCTGGTAAACGAATGGCGGTGCTCAAACAAAATCATTTTGAGTTTGACAAAGAAACGGTTCTACAAACAGTCATCATGGGCCACAAGCGCCTTTACGAAATCATGGTTGAAAAAGACGCAATCTACGCGAAACCAGATTTTAGTGAAGAAGACGGAATGCGCACAGGTGAACTTGAGGCCGAATTTGCAGATCTTGAAGGATGGAACGCTGAAACTGATGCGGCAGCGCTTCTTAGTAATTTAGGTATTGACGAAAGCAAGCACTACCTGCTAATGGAAGAGCTCGCAAGCGACCTGAAGGTTCGGGTTTTATTAGCACAAGCCTTGTTTGGCAACCCTGATGTACTAATATTAGATGAACCAACCAACGACTTGGATATAAGGACTATTGCTTGGCTAGAGGAGTTTCTTTTCGAATTTAAAAATACCGTTATTGTTGTTTCTCACGATAGGCACTTTTTAGACACTGTATGCACCCATGTTTGCGATATTGACTTTTCTAAAATAAATCTTTTTACCGGTAATTACTCTTTTTGGTATCAATCCTCGCAGCTTGCATTGCGACAAAGAGCGGATAAGAATAAAAAAGCAGAGGAGAAGAAAAAAGAGCTCATGGAATTTATTTCCCGGTTTGCTGCGAACGCCGCTAAGTCCAAACAGGCAACTAGTAGAAGAAAAATGCTTGATAATCTTGATCTGGAAGAAATAAAACCTTCTTCAAGAAAATACCCAGGTATTACATTTCATCAGGAACGCGATGCAGGAAATCAAATCCTTTCAATTTCCGGACTAAGTAAAAGTTCCTCTGATGGCGTGCTTTTCAAGGATGTCAACTTAATTGTGAATAAAGGAGATCGAATAGCTTTTGTTTCTAAAAACTCAATGGCACTGACAAGCTTTTTCGAAATTCTCAATGGTACTTCAAACCCAGATGCTGGTGAATTCACTTTTGGCACCACTATAAAAAGCGCTTATTTACCCAATGATAACTCAAGCTACTTTGAATCGAAAGAATCACTGATAGATTGGCTTAGACAATTTGCACAGACTGACGAAGAGAAAGAAGATGTTTATTTGAGAACCTTCTTAGGGCGAATGCTATTCACAGGAGAAGAAGCCATGAAATCTGCAACGGTTCTATCTGGGGGAGAAAAAGTGCGCTGCATGCTTTCAAAAATGATGCTCGCCAAAGGTAATTTGATTTTGATGGATGAGCCGACCAATCATTTAGACCTCGAATCTATAACCGCCTTAAACAATGCTATGGCGGAATATAGAGGGACATTATTATTCACCTCGCATGACCACGAGCTTGTGAATACAGTTGCAAATCGAATTGTTGAGATTACGCCTACCGGAACAATTGATAAAATGATGACCTATGATAACTACCTTAAGGATTCCAAGGTTATAAATTTGAGAGAAGAGATGTATGTCTAAATTGAACCAAACGGCAAGTATGAATTTTCATTTATCTATTCCAAGGCCCAATGAGCAGTATCTGCACTTAGAGTGCAGTTTTTCTGTAAATCAGGAACAAATTGAAATATTTCTTCCTTCATGGAGGCCAGGAAGATATGAGATTGCCAATTTTGCCAAAAACATACGTGGATTTAAAGTTTTTAATGAAAAAAATCAATTGGTCCCCTTTAATAAAAACTCTAAGGATTCATGGATAATAAATGCGGGCAAATCAAAGTCACTGAATATCAAATATCAGTATTACAGCAATGAGTTGAATGCGGGTTCAACATACGTAAGTGAAACTATGCTTTATGTCAACCCTGTAAATTGTTTTATTTACACAAAGGAGCACTTAAACAATTCAATAGAAATTGACCTGAAGATTCCTGAAGATTGGAAAATAGCTACAAGCCTCAATATTTCTAAAAGAAAACTAACTACAGATTCCTTTGATGCACTCTTTGACGCACCTTTCATATGCTCCAATTCGCTTTTAAAAAGAAGCTATATTGTTCAGGGAATTTCATTTAATATTTGGTTCAATGAGCTACTAGATGTTCCATGGGAAAAATTAATTCATGACTTTGAAAGATTTACAGCAAAACAAATTGAGGATTTCGGAGAGTTTCCGTCAAAAGAATTTCATTTTTTATTTCATACACCTCCATTTAAGGTATACCATGGTGTAGAACACTTAAATAGTACTGTAATCGCGCTAGGGCCCTCTTACGACGTCTTTAAAGGCCTTTATTCAGAGCTTCTTGGTGTCTCGTCTCATGAGCTATATCACGTTTGGAATGTAAAGAGCATAAGGCCACGGGAAATGCGCCCGTATGACTTTAGAAACGAGAACTACTCAAAGCTAGGATATATCTATGAGGGAATAACGACTTACATGGGAGACCTTTACCTGCTAAAAAGTGGTGTTTTTAATATTACAGATTATTTAAAGGAACTTCAAGTTCAATTTCAGAGACATTTCGACAATCCGGCTCGGTTTTATACCTCTGTTGGAGATTCTTCCTTTGATACTTGGCTAGACGGTTATGTCCAGGGTGCGCCAGGAAGAAAGGTATCTATTTATGTCGAAGGATGTCTCCTCGCATTTGTTACAGATTATTTAATCCGCAAAAGCACAAAAAATAAATACGGAATTGAGGAGGTCATGAGGCGTTTATATTATAGTCACGAAATAAACGAAAAAGGCTATGATGAAAAAGATTACCAAGAACTTCTTGAAAGTGTTTCCGGTGTTTCCTTCCAAAATTTCTTTGATCATTATATCAATGGAATGCACTCTTATGAACAAATACTTCAAGATGCATTGGCATATTTTGGTCTTGAAATGAACCTTATTGATTCTAAATTAACTTCTGAAAACACACTAGGTATAAAACTGAAACCATCAAAATCAAAATACCTTATTCATAGCTTTTCTCCGGGTTCTCCTGCAGATATGTGTGGCCTATGCGCCGGAGACGAAATAATAGCTGTGAATGACATAAAGCTAGAGGGAGACTTAGAGCAATGGCTTGGTTATTTTAACATTCGAGACATAAGCCTAACAATAGCAAGAGCCCAAAGAATTATTGAAAAGAAAATACCCGTAGTACACCGTAGCTTTTATCCAAAGTATAAATTGAATGTATTAAAAGAAAAGAGCTCAGCTCAGCTCAAGGCACTTCAATCTTGGGTTTGTGATGGTTCCTTATAGAACGCTAAGATCAATAAAGGCAACAATGTAAGGTCTAAGATTAGGGCAACAAAAAGAGTTATTCCCAGAAGAAATCCCATATTAAAGGTTCCCATAAAGGTTGAAAACAAAAGAAGAAGAAATCCGCTACAAAGAATAAGCGTTGTAAGCACCATCGCTTTACCAGTGACAATAAAAGAGTGCTTGAGCGCTTCAGGTACAGACTTCCCTTTCATCAATTCAAACTTAAACTTACCTAGGAGATGAATCGTATCATCAACAGCTATTCCAAAAGCAATTGTAAAAATAATAGAGGTACTCGTCTTTACCTCAATACCCAAATAGCCCATAATAGCTGCTATAAAAATGAGTGGGATTGTATTTGGTAGCAAGCTGATCAAAACCATCCTGAAAGACCTAAAGACAAGTCCCATTATTATAGAAACTACACCTATTGAAAGCAGTAATCCATAAATTAAGCTATTTGATAGATATCGGATATTTTTATCTAGAAGGTATGCTGATCCAGTTACACGAACTTGAATATTCTGAAAATCCCTTCGCGTCAAATATTCTTGAAAACGATTTGTGCGTTCGGTAATAATATTATTTCCTAAATCAAGAATAGTTCCTTGAATTCTAGTCAATCGCTCGGTAGTATCTAAGAAAAGGGGAAGTAATGCACCACGTTCGGCTATTTTCAAATACCTTCTGAAACGTTTTATCTGTTTCTTCTTTTTAGGAAGCTGAAAAAAAGCTTCATCTCCAAAATGAGAAGATCGGCTAAGGACCTTCAGGGATTGAACAAGAGAAGTTTTGAGCTCAACACCCATAGTGTCCTCGATGTAATTCTCCACTTCCTCAAGCTCCTTGAGCACATCTAATGACCATGCCGTACTGTTTGTATCTAAAACATTTACTGCCAATTCAAAAGGGCGGTACCCACCATAATGTTGATCGAAATAATAAAAATCAGCTTTTATTGGATCAGATGCTTTTAGGTCATCCATCAACAGATTATCTGATTTGAGAAAGGTCATTCCTAAAATAGAAAACCCGATAAATAAACCGGAGGCAATCCAAACGTTCCGTTTGTGGGTGATTATCCATTCATAAGCCTTGGGTAAAAACTTGCCCCATAGCGTTTCCTTTCTTTTTTTAATGATATTCGGCGAAGGGAAATAATAAAAAAGAATCGGCAAAAATAAAATAGACAAGAAAAAGGCCAAAAGAACACCTATTCCTATAATTAAACCAAACATTTTCACCGGCTGCACATTTATAAAATAAAGCGAAAAGAAACCCACCGAAGTCGTTAATGACGTTAAAAACGTAGGAAAACCTACCTCCCTTATTGTTATTTTAATAGATTCAAATTTAGAAAAGCCGTCACGTAACGCATCCATATATCTAGAAACCAAATGAATGACATCAGACATCGCCACAACAAACATGATAGAAGGAAGCGTTGTCAACAAGATGTTCATAGGACTATTGAATAGTCCCATACCACCAATTACCCACAACATGGAAGCAAAAATAACGACCTGAGGTACCAAAATACCCCAACCCGATCTAAATGCAATAAATAAGAAAAGTATGACTAAAACAGCACTTAGTGCCATGAAAAACAACAGCTCCGAATTCATTTTTTCAATATAATAACGCTGACCTACGGTGGTTCCTGCCAAATGAACACCATTAAAGTTATAATCAGAAAGCAAATGCTTCACGGCCTTGACCAGGGTATCACTTTTCTTTACAGAAAGTCCATTTTCATGTTTTAGAAATAAACAAACGGATTTCCCATCACGTGCGACCAAGGTATTTAAAAGCTCTTTACTACTGTATATTCTGGATGAGTCTTTTTTGATAAAGGCAACATCCTGTGACCATTTATCCAGATCAATATAAGGACGCTCAACCACGTTATTAATTCCAAAAAGTGAAACCTCATTCTGATTTGTAATAGATCTTACACCCGTCAAATATGGAGTTTCAGCTTGCAGTCTGCTCGTAAGACTTGCGACCTCTTTCATGAAGGGGACCTCAAAAACCCCTTTTTTATTCTCAAGTGCGATTAATATAAAATTGTTATCGTACTCAAATTTCTCCCGGTGCTCGTAAAAATAATCAGCATCTTTATCTTCGGCAGGAAAGAACTTTTCAAAATCATAATCAAATTTGAGGCTAGTAGCCTTGTAACCTAAGAAAGCAGTAAGCAGCAGCAGCACTGCGCCCACAACCAGTGACCATTTAGCAAAGTTTTTTTCACTGAAGAATTTCATCATTTCACGACAAAAATATTCTATTAATGCTTACAAACGTATCAAGAACAAGCTTTTTTTTATCATCGATGATTTTGGAAAAACTCATCAGGGAAATTGACCAAATACAAATTCTCTTTTGCACGTGTGGCTGCCGTGTAAAGCCATCTTAGATATGAGCTATCTTTCATCTGCTCAGGGATATAAGAACCATCTAGGTACACATCAAGCCACTGCCCTCCTTGGGCTTTATGAACAGTTAAGGCATTTGCATATTTGACATGTAATGCATTGAAATAGGGATTCATGAGTATCTCTTGGTATCTTTTTGACTTTATACTGATGTGCCAATAATCCTTCTCGATTTCAAAGAAAAGTTCCTTCATTCTATCCCGACTTAGGTTTGCAGTTTCAATGAGCAAAGTGTCCTTCAACACTAAAACTTCTTTGAACGCCTCCTCAGGGTAGTTTGGAAAAGAAATCAAAACCTTCGCAAACTGAAACCCATACATCTCTTCCTCTCTAATGATTTTTTCAACACGTATATTCTCTCCGTTGGCTAGAAAACCCATCGGAGAGGTTGGCCCAATCCAAAAATAATTATTTCGGATTACAAGCAAAGACTCATTTGTTTCAAGCATTTCTTCACGGAAATGAATACTTTGTCTAATACCATTGTTCCACCTGTTGGCTTGTTTATTTGACAATGTTAGGACCACAACGTTGTCTGATCCCTTTGCATGAATACTTTCTTCCAATCTTTCTTGGACTTCATTGCCTTTCAAGGATTGGGTGTTTTCATCTTTCTCGATGATAAAGGGCGGTTGAAAAACTGCTTTATTTCGAATATACGTGGCATTTGAGATAATGGAGGAAGATTCGCTGGTTCGAAATATTTGTTTGAGTTGAGCATAATAAACATTCAAATTACTAAAAGACATTTCAAGAAAATCCGAATCCAATGCGGGGGAAGTTTCCTGACCTACAGGAGGAAGCTGACCAATATCTCCGACAAAAACCAGCTTACATTTATAGCCTTCTTTTACATAGTAAATGAGGTCATTTAGTATGTCATTGTCTCCCTGTGACCCCGATGGAATCATTGAAGCCTCATCGACGAAAAAGATGGTATTTCTATGTTTGTTTTTTGCAGGTGTTAGTTTAACCCGTTCCTCCAAAGCATTTCCTCCAAAATAAATCTCCTTATGAATCGTCTGAGCCTTTTGATTTGCATAGACAGATAAAACTTTTGCTGCTCTACCCGTAGGTGCAGCTAATCGTGTATTCATTTTAGCTTGCCTTAATGCCCTATTCAAGAGCGATGTCAAGGTGGACTTCCCTGTACCCGCGTAACCTGCAAGAACAAAAACAGACAAGCCACTACTGAAATCCTTTTCTAGAAAGCCAGCGAACAATTCGGTGGCAAATAATTGATCTCCGGATAGTTCAAAATCACTTAAGGAAATGACATTTTCAACGAATTTATTTTGTTTCATTTCTCTTAGAATTGGTTTAATCCAAAATTTACAATTGTCTTGGTCGCAGTAAAATTAAATATTGTAGATTTGTAACAGTTAAATTACAAGAATTGTTATGCTAAATATCGCCTTACTAATAAAAAAATATTCTGTCCCCTTTATTTTCGGCCTAATCGGTTTCGTACTTTTGCTTACTGGTCTAATGAATGAACAATCCATTGAATTCATCTTCTCTGCAATTGTCATATTGGGAAGCGCCATCATTTCAGCGATGAACGTATCGGGAAAACTATCAGCCAAGATGACAAAAATAATTGGCTTCGTTTCTTTAGGTATGGCACTCATTGTTTTGGGATTCACATACACATCGATATCCGATACTGTTGAACACAACAACAATTACAAAGCATGTAAAGGTTTATCAATACGGAACTTGAGAGATGTACAAACAGCACAAAAGGCTTATTTATCTAAAAATAAAGTTTACGCTCATGACTGGAAGACGCTTGTAACATTTATTAAAGAAGATAGCATAGCCATTTTGGATGCTGAAGGCTCTGTGCCAAGTAGAAAAATCACAGAGAAAGAAAGAGATTACTTGATTCAATTTAACCTATACAAAAGAGGTCAAGCTATTGATAATAAAATGACTGAAATCGAGGCATACTACCTATCGAAATCCCCAGAAATACCGGTAGAACTTGTTGGGTTTAGAAGAGACACTATCAACGTTTCATTCATTGAAACCACATTCTCAAAAAACAGAAGCTACTTAAAAGAACGTAAAGACAATGGGTATGGTGAATTTTCAGCCGAAAACTTAAAATATATTCCTTTTACCGAGAACAAAGAAGAGTGGAATATTGATACAGCTTCCGTTGTTATTGGAGGAGATACACTACCCACGATGCGAATTGAGGGAATATTGCCGCTAACAGAAATCAAAGGCGCATCTAGAAAAGAGTCTATGTTCTTCGGAAAACTAGATAATAGCGACCTTTCAGGTTCTTGGGAAGTTCAATAAGAAATGGCTTCCGCTATACTTTTTTTCAACGATAAAGAAATTTTCGTTCAAGACAAAAGTTCTGGTCTAGACCTGTTTAAACCATATAAAATTGATGTTTACAGTAAATTTACTGAAGACAGAATAAAACATTTAATTCAAGAGCATGTGATTCAAAAAGGGATTGATATAGAAGAAATTCTATTCAACGCCAATGAAGGTATTTTGATTCCCCATGAAATTTACAACCCAGAAAAAAAGGAGGCGTATTTCACCTTAAATTATCCTGAAATAAGTGAAGATAAATCCATTTATGATGAAAAAATAGATGCCATAAATGCACATTTTATTAGTACACGATTTAATTGGTTCGTCAACTTCTGCTCAAAAAATATGCCTGAGACTCCAATGATGAATAGCTCAAAAAAATATATGGATAAAATATTGAGCAATCAAAAAGAAAAAAATGATGTTCATATTGTACTAAAAGACAATACTTTTGATTTAATAAAGCTACAAAATCAAAAACTTTTTTCATTTAATTGTATTGAATATACGACTGTCACAGACATTATCTATTTTTTAATTGCACACCTTGAAAAGCTTCCTAAGAAAGCAACAAACATTATTTTTTACGGTTCGGAAACACAGACAAAGGAGGCCAAAATACTTTTTAAGAAGATTAAGATATTAAATGAAATACAACTCTCTACGCATTCAGATAAAGAATTAATTCAATTTTTATCGTGAGAATAATAAGAGGTTCATTAAAGGGTATGCGTTTCAAGAAAATGAAAACCTTTACTTCTAGACCCACAACGGACTTTGCTAAAGAAGGTCTATTTAATATTCTAGAAAACACGACTAATATTGAAGAATTATCCGTTTTAGATCTATTTGCGGGTTTGGGAAGTATTTCCTTTGAGTTTATATCAAGAGGAGTCAAAAAGCTCACAAGTGTAGATTTAAGTCATCAATCCTGCAAGTACATCAGAACAAATAGCAAAGCATATCAGCTAGAGGAAATACACAGAATTGTCCAAATAGACGCTATAAAATTTATACAAAAGGATATTGGAACGTTTGATTGTATTTTCGCAGATCCACCTTATGACTTTCAACAATACACTGAGCTTATAGAGCTTATTGAAGAGAAAAACCTTCTAAACAAGAGAGGAAACCTAATCATCGAACATGGAAAACAAACTTCCTTCGAGGAGACGAAAGGTTTTCAAAAGGTAAAGGCATTTGGCCATGTCTATTTTAGTTTTTTTAACTTTGATAGAGATGAAGATTAAAAAAGCGATTTTCCCAGGTTCTTTTGACCCTTTTACGAAGGGACATGAATATGTAATTGAGAAATCACTCGATCTATTTGATGAGGTAATCATTGGAATTGGTGTAAATACCAGCAAAAAATATTTATTTCACCTGGAAAATAGAATTGCACATATTCAAGAGATCTACAAGAATAATGACCGAGTAAAGGTAATGACCTATGAAGGTTTAACAACTGATTTCTGCTCAAAAGTTGGTGGAAGCCATATCGTACGAGGACTAAGAAATTCCATTGATTTTGAATACGAAAAAGCAATTGCAGAAATGAATTTCATGATGGAAAAGATTGAAACTGTGTTTTTTATGTCACGAGATGAGGTTGGCGCTATAAATGCATCTATTGTTAGAGAAATATTTAAGTCAAATGGCTCGATTGATGCATTTGTTTCTGCTGCCGACAAACTGGTTTGATTCTTGTAAAATATAGCTAAATGTATAGAATGAAATTTCTTATTTCTGTTCTTCTTTTAATTCCTCTCTGGAGTCTATCAGCAACCCAAATATTTGGGACAGCGCAAAATAGTACTGGAGAGTGGATTTATCTGTACGAAATTGAGGAGTTCTTTACAAAATCGGAGCGTTATGTTCAGAAATTCAAAACCACTGAAAAAAATCGATTTTACTTCGAGGTGGAAAATGAAGAAGTAAAACGTTATGCTATACGATTAAATAATTCTTATTCAGAACTTTACCTTGAGCCAAATGGCATTTATAAGATTGTTTTTCCCGAAGAATCTGTTGAAGTCATTCCTTACTTTTCAGGAAGAGAAATAGAACTTTTGTTCTTAGAATTAGATTCCACGGACATCAATTATAAAATTCTTGGTTTCGAAGCTTGGCTAGATGATGAATTCGCTGATTTATATCTGCTCAAGGATGTTGAGCCGTCAAAGTTCATAGACGGCGTATTAAAGTTCAAAATGGAGGTCATATCGGCATACAAAGACGAGAAATCAGAATATTTCAAAAATCATATTAAATATGTTTTAGGAAAAACCATTGATAACATTAATTATTTCGGTGGACCAAACGAACTTGAAAAATTCGACTTTTACATACGGGACCAAGAGGTGCTTTACAATCTCCCATCCTATATTGATTATTTTCAGGACTTCTACTCTGGAGTCTTCTTAAAGCTAAACGACCGAGCAAAGCAGGGGGTTCTAATGGGTTTAAATGAAGGTAATGGAGAGATTTTAGTTCGAAGTTTATTAACAGATAGCATTGTTTCTAATTTACAAATTGCTGAAATGATTGCGTTAGAAATGGTCAAATCAGAATATCCAAAAGGCAACATGCCTCAAAATAATCTAATTAAAGTAGCCAGATTCATTGAATTAAATTCTAGCTATGATCAAAATAAAACAATCGCTAAGAATATTCAAAAGCAGTTTTATTCTCTCGCTAAAGGAGATCCATTACCAACAATTTATTTAGACAATCAAAGAGTACTCGGAAATGCAAATAAATATCAGTATATCCATTTTTTTGACCCGTCTAACCCCAAAAGCCTTCCTGAAACATTCGCTTTGAAAGCGCTTTATGATAAGTATAAAAATGACATAGAATTTGTTACCATTTATTTGGAAGCTAAATCGACTAATGAAGGATTCAAGCAAAGAATACTCAAAGAAATAGTTTGGCCCATTTATGGCCTCAGCTATTATCATCCTATATGGAAAACATTGAATGTAGGTACCTTTCCTTATTATATTCTCATCGATAAAGAGCTAAATATTGAAAGCATACCTGCCCTAGGACCTATACCAAATGGTGTTTATGAAACAATTGACAAAACCTTTCACGAGCTCCTCAATAAATAGCAAGGTTGAACATTATTCAATTTGAGCAGTAAGGCCGTTTTCTAACAATGCCTCACACATTACTCTAAGTTCTTTAATCGAACCATTTTTTACTTTGCACCTGCCCTTCTGATGGACGAGCCAAGCACATTGTTCAGCTTGAAGCAATTCATGACTACATATCCGTATTAAACAATTGATCACATGATCAAAAGTATTGACATCATCGTTATATAAAACTAAACAATGTTTTGATACTGTCTTTTCTAATACCTTGCGCTTCTCTTGTATTTCAGTTCTTTCACCCATACTAATCATTTCGTAATTCCTTCAATTCTCTCTTGAGCAGGTCTTTCTCCAATTCCGATGTCAGATAGAAATTCAAATAAATATCTTTATTTAATCTCGTAAATCCTATTGTTCTTTTACTTCTGAGTAACCAATTCCCAAATGCACCATCCATGGTCGGATACATTTTTATGGTGTGAATTATGAATTGGTCTGAATTAAATTCTTCGACCTCCATTCCATTCGTATAGAACGATAACATGGAATTCACCATACTTGTTTTAAATGCTTGAGATTTTATCTTCGAGCTATCTTTGTTAAAGTGGAATACACCTACTCTATTCAGACGTTCAATTGAATTTTTATCCAGTGAATCAGTTTCTAAACTGTAAACGATCATTTTTTCACGAGGAGCTTTTTGTTTGTCAATTATTTTAATGGTGTGCTTTTGTACAGGTTTTATTTCAGCTTGTTTCGCTTTAGTTAATGTAGAAAACTCTTTTACTGGATTAGGCTGAGAAGCTACATTTATTTCATTGGCGGTTTCATTAGTTGAGCTACGAATAGCAGGAGTTGTATTTTGATTCACTTCCTGATCTTTGCGATATAATACGGACGTACCATTCGTATTAAACAAATCTCTTGCTTCCTGCATCGTAATCCTTTTCCCATTATAGAAAACAACTATAAACGCATCAGAAATACCATTATTCACCACTTCAGTCCTCCTCAATCTCGCCTCATCAATACTCAAAAATTTACCTGATGAGTACCTGTAAAGACCGTTTGATTCATAAAAGTCCAGTTCACGTATTTTTGACAATTCACTTCCACGAATTTTTCGATTGAATGCACCAACCTGAACGGAATAGAATAATCCCGCAACATTGATTCCTCCAACGCTTCTTCCCGCTTGAATCTCCTGAAGATTATTATTGATATTATCATCAGCTCTATTACGAATATAACCCTGCGCAGATAATCCTTCATTTTCTACGTTAGATTTAGAGGGTTTTTCAGAAGATCCACGCTCTTTGCTACTTAATGTATTAGAAACGATCGATGGAGATGTACTACTGATCGATTCAGCAGATGTCGGATTGATTTCCCTTGTCTTATTTTCTTCTTTAGAATTTATAGCCTCATTGAGCGCCACAAAGCTATTGTTCCCATTTGCAATGCAGGTCCCATTTCTTTCATATTCTTTACCCTTCCAAAATGCTAATCGTTCATCATTACAATAGGCAACAATGAAGGCATCACTATAACCAAAGGTTCTAATTTGCTTTTGTGCTGCAACTGCAGCGGAGCTATTATTGAAATAGCCTGCCATATATACAATAAGGCCATTATCAAGCGTTTGACCAGAAACTGGCGTAAACTCTCTGTAAACATCCTGTCTCACAGGTCTCCTAAAAGCACCAACCTGAACCCTAAAGTTTAATCCAGATGGATTAGCTTTACCTATTTCAAATTCATCGCTGTTTTTTGAAACAACTTCTTTATTAAGTAAAGTGAAATCAGATTTAATTAGTGCATTATCACTATAATCGACCAAATCTAAACTTTCAAGACTCTGTTGCAAACTTGCTGTGCTTTCTGGACCAATTTCTGTAAATTCATTTCGCAGCAGCGCCTCATAAACCATAGAGGAATCATACGATTCGATGCTGGCTATTGCTCTATTTAACTTAGAACGAATTAAAGATAGCTTTCTTGCACTTACATAATCAAAAGTCTTTTCAAGATCGCTCTTTGTCAAGCTTCGGTTTTGATTATTCTCAGAACTCTTAGTGATTTCTGAATCAATCGCATTCTTTAATGCAAGTTCAGTTACCATGTCAGGATCAACATTACTGGTTGTATTTGCCTTTAAAACTACATTCGCGACATTTTTATAATCTTTCGCGAGTCGATTCGCCAAGATACGATCCTGTACATAAGATTTATAATTTTTTGATTCAAGAACAGCTAGTGGATTTTTGATTTCAATCAATGCTATATTCAATTCAGATTCACTTGGTATATTTTCTAAAGAAATAGCCTTAGCATCAACGCTTGACAAATCAATAGAAACATTCGATTGAGTATCATAAGTTTCATTAGCGGGCTCCAAAGAAGTGACAGATTCCACATCAGATCCTGTAAAATTGTTTGAATTCATCTTTTCATCGGAAACAAGGTTTTTATTGTTGCTATTCAACCTAGTAGCGGTTCGGATTTCAGAAAGCTCACTTAATGTTGGGAGTGTGATTGATTCAGCAGAAGTTATTGATGGATTCACCCCATTCTGATACAAGTATTCATAGTCAGCCGAAGCACTTTCAAGTTCAAGATTTGAGCTTCTGAGCTTAACCTCCTCCTCCAGATATAGAATGGCTTGTTGAAGCTCTCGGATATTCTTCACCATTTGTTTTTGTTCTTCAGTTAAGGATTTGGCATTAACACTCAACCTTAAAGATGCATCAAGAGCCATCATTTCGGTTCGGTTATTTACCTTCAGTTGATTAAGCAAATCATTTGCCTCCTGAAGCTTTTGACGCTTCTCCACGTAGCTCAAATAACGTTCTGAGACAAGAATAGATTCAATCTCTCGATCATTTACAGCTCTTGTAGCAACAATCAATTCGTTTCTTTCAAAAGATTGCATTTCTAGTAGCTCTTCCTCAATCATCAATTTCCTAGACCTATTGGCCTCGATCAACTTGTTGAGCATATTGATTTCATTTTGAGCGTTGGTACGCGCCAACCTCTTCAGTAAATCTTGTTCTTTAATTTCAATTTCTAAAAGCTGTGCATTTAAATTATCAATAGTTTCGAACTGCACACCGGGAAGCATTGATTTTAATCTCAAGTATTTATTTTCAATATTTTGATTCGTAAGCTCTAAACTCAGTTCATTTTGAAAATAAGCCAATCGTCGCTGCTGCTCTTCTCTTCTATTTTGTGCGATAATCTTGTCCTTTTTGCGTTTCGGTTCCGGAACCGAATTTTCATCATTGATTTCAAGCTCAGCATCAAAAATTAAAGCAGTTAATAATTTTACGGATTCACCAAATTCAGAACTTTGCCCTTCATTGTTGTCAAAGCGGATAGTTTCAACGCGCGCATTAAAGAATTCACTTCCCGACTGTGATTCATTAGCATTTATATTCTCATCTATAAAATGTATTGAGGGATTTGAATTTTCACCAAAACCATTTGGCTCATTTTTTTCATCTTTAAAAGCGTTCTTCCTCGCTATTACATCATTGCCTTGAGACATTACTTCTGAATTAGAAATGTTCTGCTCTTTTGTCGTTCGATTAGTTTCAGAAGTAGCAAATTGAGAATCATTGTTTTGGTCATCTAAAACCTCTACATTCACCATTTGGGGAGAGGTCTCTTCTTCAGGTAATACTTGTTCAGCAGATACTGCTTTTGTGGAGGATATTTCTTGCTGATTCGTTATTGGTATTTCGCGATTTGAATCCATCTCCTCCTCAATTCTCTCCTCTTGCTGTGTGGTAATAATTTCTTGCTGATTAGCTACAGGTGTTTCTCGCCTTAGATCGATTTCGTTATTCACAATATCTTCTTCTTGCGAAGTATATTCCTCGTTCTTCAGTTTATCATTTTCATTGCGCTCAGCATATTCAGTATTGACTATTGTGGAATTACCGCCTTTTTTAACCTGAACGGAAGCATTTTGATTAGATTGCTTCTTTTTACCTGCTTCAACAGAAGCATTATTATTCTCGGATAAATCGGTAATCGTCTCATCTTTAATTTTATTTATCGATTCGAATTCTGTATTGACTTGCGTAGTCTCTTCCTCTTTTGATGGTGCTAGCTCATCTCGTTGAATAGACGAATTATTCTTAGTATTAAGCTGATTTTCGCTTGCAATATCTTCCTCCGAAACGACTTTATTCGCAGTAATTAATGTAGTGTCGGATGAATGAATTTCTCGATCTTGATCAATTGTCTTTTGTCTAGTTGATTCTTCAAACTGGTTTGCTAAGGCTTCAGAATTCGCATTATATTCATCATCAGTTTCCTCACCACTTATATTGGATATATCTTCTTCTTGTTGCTCAACTTTAGAGGAAACTTTAGCCAACACTTCTACATTGTCTGGACTTGAAGGAGCTTTTGAAGATGATTCATTTGTGTTAAGTGTCTCCTCCTTGGTATTTATGGTAGAAATAAGTGCGTCATCACTACTATTCAATTTATTTTCAGCAATCTCCTCTTTTGCGATACCTTCGGAATCTTTGGCGATTTCGATTTCTGGATCTTTACTAGATTTCTTTGAAGATGCAGGCTCTGATGCTTCAGTGGTTATTGCCTCATCATTTTTGTTAACAGATTCATCCTGAGTTGAAATGTTATTCTCAGCAAGAGCCTCTTTCGTGGTTTTTATATTTGAATCATTCTGAGAAGATTCTATTGGATTATTGGATGGTTTCGCAATCGTTTGGGTCTCATCTGTATTTACATTCTGAACTATTTCAACATAAGTCGTTTCTTGAGATGCCTTTTCAGATTGACTGGCCACGGGATTATTCAAAAAATTGGTTGTCACATCTTTTGTTTCAGGGCTGACAGAATTAGAAAGAATATCCTGAGCTTTGATTAAATCAGTTGCCTCATTTTCAATAGGAGCTTTGATGCTCGAAACAGAACCATTGGATTCACCAGCCTCATTTATACTATTAAGCTCTTGATTCATTGCTGATTGGTCTATGATAGGCGAATTAACAGCAAGCTCCGTTTGCTCGGGTGAAGTTTCTGCGCTGATAACAGGCTCTTCCCCACTCGAGATAGATGCAGTTGAGATAACCTCCGACTCATTCTTTGGTGCTTTATTTGAGAGGGAATTAATGATCAATTCTGAATCCTGAATCAGAATATTTAATTGATTCTCAGCAACCAAATCTTCTTGGTCTCCAAATTGATTCAATGCTTTGATATGCTCGTATTCACTAGCAAGCATAATGGTATCTTGCATAGCCTTATTTAAAGATGAGCTTCTAACTCTACTTCTTTCTTCATTCTGATTGCTTTTAAGGATTTTGAGAGATTGGCTTACCTCTTCTTTATCTCTTACATACAGCTCAGTTGAAGCATATTTATCAACATCAATTTTATTATTCAGCTCCTTGAGTTCGTTTTCAAGATCATTCCCTTCGGCATCTATCAATGTGATATTAAGTAAACCTTCTCTAGCATAAATCAGCTGCCCTTCAAGTATTTCATTTTTTTCGCTTAAAACCTGTATATCATTATCAACAATAGAGATCCTCTGCTGGATAAGATGAATAGAATCAGACAAGATATCCCATAGTTCAATATTTGAGGCAGCCTTAAGTTTTGATGCCAATTCAGACTTTACACGACTGAAAGTCTTTCGCTCAGATTCTTTTTTATCGATTCGTGCCTGAATTTCTATTTGCTCTGATTCCATTTGTGCGATATCTTTGCGCACCTTTGCGGAAAGAAAACGTTCATTCCCTATACTTTCAGGCCGTATGGATGTAGAACGCAGTATTCGACTCAATGAATCTCTATTTCCTAATTCGAGTATTTCCTCGGCCTTTAAATTAAACGCTGTGACCTCTGAATACAATTCCTGAAGTGTATTCAAATCACTCATACTTTCATTGTATTCTTTTTGGTCTAACAGCGCTTTAACAACGATTTTACGATCAACCAGCAAATCGTAAAGGATTGGATTCAATGAATCAACCTCTTTTATTGTATTTATAGTATTTTGATTGATGATATAATCAATCTTTTCATCGACCTCATCATTTTTTGAGTAGAGTTCATTTATGTTTTCTATTAGCTTAATTTTTTGACGTATTTGATCCTCTAGCTCCACTTCGAGATCTATGAAATCATCCATTTTAGATTCAATTTCATCATCTCCCATGGGCTTTGACTCAATGGCAATTGCTAAATCCATAGCGGCTTCAATAGTTTTAGTATTAACCATTAACTTCTCAAATTCATGAAGCTCAATACTTTCAATATCCACAACCATATCGGAAATCTGAATAAGATTTTGACTATATGACATAGTTTCACGAGAATCTCGCATTTCATACTTTGCACTTACCTCAAATTCAAAACCTTCGACATGTGGAGGAATATCAATCGTATCTGAAAACACCCGTTCGGATCCATCAATTGACGCCTCGATAAGATACAAACCCGGAACAGGAACAATAAAATAAAGTGTACCCTCAGTATTGGTATTAAAAGGACCAAATTTTTCTTCTGATAGTTTATTTGTGACATAGAATTCTGCTGCTGAATTTCGAGGATCTATATTGTCTTGGAAATAAAGACTTGCCAAAAGAGACGATAAAACAGGTGCATTAAACCTAGCTTCTACAACAGTAAGCCGACCAATATCTTGATTTCGATCTGTCGAAAAAATAACGTTTTCACTCGGTAAATTTGGGACAAATAAAAAATCATTGGACGTTGAGGAATAAGGAAAATTGAGGTTTTCAACTTTTTCCGATTTCAATGTCTCACGAGAAAATTTCGAGCGAAACAAATCATATCCGCCCATTGAATTATGACCAGAAGAACTAAAATAAAGATATCCCGAGTGCTCATCATAAAATGGAAAATCCTCATCCATCAACGTATTTATATCAGTCGAGAGTCTCTGAGGGGGATCCCAGTTATTGTTCTTGTTCTTTTTTTGATAAAAAATATCCTTACCTGATTGAACATCATTAGAATAACTGGAGAAAAATCGATACTTCATTCCTCTTTTAAAAACATATTTTGGAGTAAAAGCCTTTTTCGTATTATACTTTTTTCCAAACTCATCCTGGGAATACAACTTATAGTTAATGGAGTCAAACAAATATGCCGAAAAATAGTCTTCTGTAGTTCTTTGGTCCTGTCTTACAACTTGTATAGCACGAGGACTCTTCAAAAGTTCTTTCGCATTTTGGCAACGTTTAATCTCATCTAATGCACCAAAATCGGCACTTTTTTTAGTTTTGAGGCGGATATAATTTTCATACATCTCAATCGCCTTATCAAACGCATAGTTAAGATGATGAAGCCTTCCTTTAAAGTAATACACTTCAACAGGACATTGGGATTGCTCTAGAAGGTAATTAAAGTAGGTTTCTGATTTTTTTGGGTTATCAGAATAGAATAAACATACTCCATAGCAATAATTGTATTCAATATTCTTTAAATCATTTGATAATAATTGTAGGTAACCGTCAATGGCCTGTGAATACTGTTTCTTCTCAAAAAAAGAACTCGAGGATTTGATAAGCTGATTCTCGGATTGGGCAACAAAAGACTGTATTCCTGTCCATATGAAACAGAAAACAAGAATGAATCGATATGTCATTCGAATACGGACCACCTGTTGATCAATTTTAAACTCGTAGAGTTTACGCTTTACGCCTTAAAAAGTTCATTTTATTTTCCTCTCCTCGCAAGAGTCTTTGCATATTTTTGCGATGAGAAAACAAAACGATAAGGGATATCACAATAGAAAATATGATCATTATTCTAGCATCCTCTAACATGAAAAAATAGCTCACAAAAGGGAATAAAATAGAAGCTACAATTGCTCCTAAAGAAACATATTTCCAAACTGCAAAAACCAGTATAAAACAGCCCAGACATATAAAAGCAGTTTCTGGATTAATAGCAATAATAATACCAAGTGTACTTGCTACACCCTTACCTCCCTTGAATTTAGCTAAAACCGGAAATACATGCCCTATAATTGCACAAAAAGATGCCGTAAGCTGCAGTATCAACACCTCATCTTTAAAACCAATGTACATGTTAGACAAAAACAATGGAATAGAGGCTGCAGCATAACCTTTAAGTATATCTATGGCTAAGACAATTGTACCTGATTTATTACCAAAAACCCTAAAAGTATTTGTTGCACCAGCATTTTTACTGCCATGCTCACGAATATCAATACCATGAAAAAGTTTACCCACCCATACTGCAGAAGGTATTGAACCTAACATGTAGCCAAAAAAGATTACAATTAAAAATACCATATTATCTTTTGAGTGACATTAGTTGAAACATCTCTCCCTCGTCAAAAATAGCAAATCCAAAATTCTTTGATTTTCTCTTATCCGTCTTAATAGACTCTAATTCTTTCAACAAGTCCATATCACTGGTGAAAATCTTCAATTCTCCATCTCTTTTAACACGCTCATATTTCCACCAGTTTTGGCGTTTCATTAATTTATCCTCTAAAATCAGTTCAAATCCTGATGGGACATTAGGCGATGTTTTTTTCACAAACAATATCTGGCCGGGAACTTTCTTTAACACAGCGTTATCTCCTACAGAAAAAAGTACAAGCTTTGAATTCCGAGAACGCAAACCAGAAATGGCATCACCATCTGCATTTTTTGGAAGTGAATAGGATTCAAGTCTGAGATCGGGAATCAGAAATGTACCATTCAAAAAAGAAGGCATCTTTTTTAATTTGTCCTCATCGTATTCTTTAAATATTTTTTCTCCTTTTTCACGACCATCTCCAAAAACAGAAAAAACATCAGTCAAATCATCCTGAGTTTGTCTATCGAAGGTATATTCACTCAAAGAATCAGAAAGACTTATTCGGTCAGCCAATGAAGAAACAATGGACTTCTGAAGTGGAATATTTATTTTTGAAGTGACGCGAATTATTGTCTTTTGTTTATTAACATTATAAGCGATGGAACCATACGAAGAAACAGATACAGGGTCTAAATCAATACCTAGGTCTATTTTACCGGTTCCAGATATAAGGCATGAACCATCTTTCAAAGTTATGGTATTCGATTTATACGGATTTATTGTATTATTCACTTCATCTGAGATTTCAAATCGCCCATTTTCATAATCGTAAAAAACTTTTCCACTTGCATTAAAGAGATAAGCGTCCGTTGCAAAGTCCTTTGAAGACAAAAATGTTGGATATATCTGAATACTATCTACATTCGGAGCATCGCGCCATAAAAACCCAACAGCTAGATTATCACCCTCCTTGTTTTTTAAATCATCCGTAACGGGAACCTGAACATTTTCTGCAATAATTGTATCTTCAAAATACATCCATGACTTATCAAAAGAGCAATCATGAACAATTCTTGTATATCCTTCACATATGACACCTTTATTTTTGGAGGCAATATGCATAGACCCATAATACTCGAATTTATTACTAAACTGAAAATGTATATCCTCAGGAACAACTGCTTTTGCGACAGTCTGAATTCTGTCAAAATAAATAGACTTAACCGCCAATTTAGTAGAAATACTGTCTCGGTCATAATACAGATAATTCCCTATCCCATTAAACTCATTTCTACCTAAAACAGTAAGTGTAACATCAGTAAATTCATGTAACTTGGTGATTCTATTGGCAACTATTCTAGCATTCTCAAAAGTATCAATAACAGCATTCTTTAGCACATTAACCCTTCTTCCCTTGGGATATATATAAGCATCTCCAAGTTCTATGAAGTCAACCTTATAGCAATTAATTGTTTCATTTTTTAAATCATATTGAGCACTAATTGATTTAAACTGCAAAGAATCTTGCTCTTGGTCCATTGAGAAGAAATTATTGTCAACAATTCCTGCACTACTTTCAAAATTCGTTTCTGTACCCTTATTCCTTTCAAAATCAATACTCTCACCATCCATTTGCCAAATAAATTTGTCCATCTTACAATAAAAATTGTTGCTTGGGAACTTAATACGTTTTGAACCGCTAGAATTAAATGTTCCCAGACGATCTTTGAAAGAAACGTGTGATTTAAGTCCATCTGATTGAATTGCCATTGGATTCTCTCCATATTTTGCATATCGATTTCGTAATGTAAATGAGGCAGAATCAGAAAAAATATCACTTGACTTAAAGCTGTATGAATCTGAAACAAGTAAGGCATCCATTAAATCAATTCTTCCTGAACCCACCATTCCCGTCTCAGAAATTGAAATAGCACCATCCAACAAACACTCACCTTTAAACATGTCAATAAATGAATCACGGTATGATTCTATACTTAATATCTTTAATCTCGGTTTAAAAGACATTTTCGCCAATTCACATCTCGCTTCGGGATATTCTATCCCATTTCCGATTTCCTTGCTAAAAAAGTTTGCTAAACCAATTGTTGAATCAGGTAAAAAAGTAAGTTTTTTTGATGTCGCAGATGCTTGAAGAAAATTAATCGTTCCGGCTCCTTGAAGACCATTATTAGAAAGGACAATTCTATTTTGATACCTAGATGCTGTTTGATAAAATGAATATCCTTCCTCTGGAGCTTCTGTAATAAAACCAAATGAGTAATCATTCATAATGCGCAAAGGCTCTGATAAAGGAGGAAAAATTCCATCCGATACAAGATGGCCTTCTAGCCTCAATTCTTTTTCATTGAAATCATCGAGGCTATCTAATATAAACGGGTCAACAACATAATAAAAGCGAGTGCTATCATAGGAACCGTTTACAATGTTTTCTGAACTATACAATACACGCAGCGCTTTTTTAACATCCAAATAAGGGAAGTTTGCATTATATCGATTGCGGCCAGACCTTAATGTTGAATCATCAATATAAAGCGTACCTTGAAAACCAGAAAATGAACTCGCCATATCAATAGGTTCATCTCCGTCTCTTCTACTTAAGGGGTTTACACGCAAATATGCCTCATCGGCACTATCAATAGATATACTGAAGGAATCATAATCGAAAGAAGAATGAATCGAATGGGCCAAAAATTTTCCGGATTGAATCCATCCAGAGACCTTCATATCCCTATTTCGGTACATTTTAACATAGGACGAATCTGGATAGAAAGAAGTACGTTGCTTAGAGGATAGATTTACTCGTTCTACCTCGTTAAGGTATAGTTCTTGAAAATCAACGTCTATATACGCATAACAGGGCTGACTCTTGCGCCTTTGGGAAGTTCTCAAGAATTCCCTTTTCAAATTTTGCAAGTATGGGTCATTGGCAATCTGAGAAGGAGATGCCTTTAGCACTTTTGGCCTCAAATCACATACAAAACTAAGCTCATCATAATCCTTATCTCCACTTGATGACAAGGTATAATTTAACAGCTTTTGTTCAACAAATACTTCAGCTGAGGAGGAGGTATAACGTATAAAACCTGAACTTGCAATATCAATAAGCTGAGATTTGCATTGGCTTACTGATTTTCTTAAAGCACTAGCCACTTGACCAACTGGCAATATATGCGTGTCTTGCTCTATGCTCAAGTTTGCTATCTCCGTTAATGGATTAATATTTCCTATTCCTGCGAATCTTTGAAATGCACGTTGATCAAAATAATCCCAAGAGTCAATAAATGCATATTTTTGCTCTTGTGCTGTTCCCACCTCATAGGTAAACATTGGAAAAGGGCTATTCAAGGTCCAAGAAAGTAAAGGGGCCTTAATAAACAATTTAAAATAACTATCATTAAACGGCAATAGATTGCTTCCCTTTTTATTTGCAGTGACGCGTAGCTCATGCTTCTCTTCATCCCAATAAAACAATGTGTTTTTAGCGTAAAGCGAATCGCCATCGACGTAGTGCATGCTAACGTCTGCATCTCGGGCGATAATTTGTTTAGGATTCATTAAGAATTTCAATGCGCGAATTTCAAATAATTCACGGTCCTTATAATGGATCACAACTTTCGCCAGATTACCTGGTTCTCCTTTTCCAATGAAATCAGCGCCCTGTAATGAGAAGCCGCCATCATAATCCAATTGATCTCTTAAACCTTCAATTTTTAACCTTTTTTCAAAGGAATTAAAAATAGGACTCGATTCGCCTAGTTTTAAATTAAAGAGGGTCTTGTCTTTTAGCCGACCTAGGATAGGTTCATCAAAATACGGAGTCGTCAAGGAAACAGTATCTACCTTAAGGATTGACTCTCTCGCATTCAAAGTATAACCACGAATCTTGGCATAGGTTTCCTCTTTTGGAAAATTCACCTTTTCCCAAGTGATTGTGCCACCTCGACCGTGCCACCTCTTTTTTCTCAAATCATAATAACCAGATGTATTCATAACAACAATACTATCGACGGGACCAGATTGGTATACAAAACATTTTAGATCGGTATTAGAAATATGAATTTGGGGCCCAGATTTATGTAAAACCCAACGTGGAGAACTACCTTGATATACCCATTTGTGATTTCCTTCAGTATAAAAAGAAAATTCATCAAAAAAGTAAAGAGAGAAGGTAATGAACTCATGAAGTGCATCCTTATCATTTTCATCAGTTCTGCTATTAAATAAACTATGCCATCCTGAAACAAATGAGGAGGGAAAAATAGACTTCTTTTGATCTACAGTAATATGCACCAATGCCATAATATCCTCCGCTGAAAAATCATTGTCATATAAATAATTACAGCGTTGTGTAAGCTGCTGAAACTCACTTGAATTCAAACCCGACTTGAATAAAAATGGGGCAAAATCCTTTTTCAAGAAGCGCTGAAAAGATTCACTAGGGAAAGACTTCCCAAGTTCTTTTATGAATTTTTCCTTGTCATTCGAAAATCGTTGAGCATTAAGCGACGTTGTTAAAATAATTGTAAACCAAAGCAGAACTATTTTCATTAAGCTTATTTTTTTAAAACCATCATACACCAACCTTCGCGTTCCCTTTTTGAAAAGAAACTCAGTCCTAATCCTTCAGCAATTTCTTTAATTTCTTGTGCATCGGAGCTGAAGAATCCACTTAAATATAAGAAACCATTTGGACTTAATGCTTGAATATAATTGGGCATATGACTCAATAAAATGTTCTTATTGATATTGGCGAAAATAACATCAAAACGGTTGCCAATTATTGCCTCAATATCACCTAATACAGATTCTATTCGATTGCAATTATTAACCACAGCATTTTTTCTACAATTTTCTACGGACCATGGCTCTATGTCAATAGCAAGGATTTTCTTGGCACCTTTCATTTCACAAAGAATAGCCAAAACACCTGTCCCAGAACCCATATCCAAAATCGTCTTTTCTGCAAGAGATGCATCTAATATAGACTCACACATCATATAGGTGGTCTGATGGTGCCCTGTGCCAAAAGACATTTTAGGTTCAATTAGTATAGTACGCTCAAAATTTGACTCAAGCTCATGAAAAGGAGCTATAATTGCCAATCTATTTTCAATATAAACAGGTTCGAAATTTGACTCCCATAACGCATTCCAGTTTTGATGAGGAAGCTCATTAAAGGAAAAATCAACGTTTGTTTCTGACTTTACAAGTTCTAAAGCCTGATCAAATTTCTCCTTTGAATATTTTGATTTGGAGATAAAAGCATGAAGCAAATTATCTTTTTCATAAAAACCTTCAAAATCAATTTCACCTAAATAGGCTGAAAGGATTTCTGACCAAGGATCAAATGGATCAAGGGATATTTCAAATTGATAATACGTCATGAAAGGACCTCTATAATAGAACTAAATGAATCCGCATCTAGTGCTGCCCCACCAATTAATCCGCCATCAATATTGTCGCATTTAAATAAGGTCTCAGCGTTTCTTGGAGAACAACTCCCCCCGTATAGAATGCTTGTATTATCTGCAGTTTCTAGGCCAAATAGGGATGTAAGTTCTTCGCGAATAAAGTCATGCATCTCAGATGCTTGTTCAGGGGATGCAGTTTCACCTGTACCAATTGCCCATATTGGCTCATAAGCTATGGAGATGAATTGAACCTCGTCTAAAGAAAATGATTTTAATAAAGCAAGTTGATTTTGAATTTTAGATTTATGTTGAAGCTGTTCCCTTTCATTTAAGGATTCTCCACAACAATAAATCACATTTAAGCCATGCTTTAAAGCTGTTTTTATCTTATTTACAAGAACTTGATCATCCTCTTTAAAAAGTATACGCCGCTCACTATGCCCCACAAGAACCCATGAGCAACCAATCGATTTTAGTTGACTTGCGCTCACCTCTCCAGTATAAGCTCCATTAGATTTTGCATTAAAGTTTTGTGCTCCTATCTCAAAGGAGCCATTATTTCGTTCTATAAAATCTTGCAAATAAATGTTAGGAGGGAAAATTAAAATCATTTTACCATCACTTTGGTCAATTGATTTATTCAGAAGATCAAGATATAAACGCTTAGCTGCATCAGCATCAAGGTTCATTTTCCAATTTCCAGCGACAATTTTATTTCTCATCAATATTCTTTTTTGATTTGATCAATTAAGCCCAATGCAGTAAATGGGTTCTCCGCACCATACTCAGCAGAACCCGAATATAATGCCTTGTGCACGCCTCCTTGCAAATAGAATACGCCTGGTACTTCCATACCCTTCTGGTGAGATTCAAAAATCGTCCAAAACGCATTAGGTTCAATTGAAACATAATCAAACTTCGAACCAATTTCTTTAAAGAAGGCTTCAATTTCGAGAGGCGATCCATCTATGGGCCATGATTCATCCATGAAAATAATTTTCAACTCTGGAATTAATCCTGGGAATTTTTGTTTCAGCTCAACAAGTTGCTTTGCTGTCTCCATACAATGGGGACATGTGGGAGCAAAAAAGCACACTAACTTATTGCCCTCTGCTACATTTGGGAAATATTGAGCATAAATTGAATCTCCTGATTCAACCTGAGCACGAGAAATATTGTTAGAGCCTTGAGGAAGCAAGATAAACATGAGCAGACTAATGATCAGCCCACTATACAATAAAGGATGTATGTTTTTTTGATCTTTTATTTCACTTTTAAAACTCGTCAACAATAATAAGAGTAAACCAATTGAAAGAATGTTTTTCACCAATGCTTGAAGGGGTGTCATTGGAATAAGCTCCCCAAAACAACCACAATTACTTGAATCACCACCTACTACCTGAATGAATAAGTGAACAGAAAACGCACCTAAAAGAGCAACGGTTGAAGGAATAACGATTCTTTTTAAATAATATGGCAGTAGAATTAACAAACCTAATGTGAATTCAAATCCAATCAACAGTCTTGATAAAATCACCGCAAAGGAACCATCTATTCCAATTGCCGATAAATACTTCGTTTCAAATGAGGAAATCCCCATTAGAGGGGAAGGATATAGTTTGGCAACTGCCGAGACCATAAAAAGTATGGAAATAATAATTCTTATTCCCCACACCATGTATTTTCTATTTAAATTTTTCATTTTTTTAGTTTAAAAATAATTGAATTCTCAATCAAAAATATCACGTTAACAGAACTTTAACCTTCCTCAGAAAGATGAATCAAGGCAAAAACAGAGTAATTCAGCATATCGAAGTAATTCCCTTCAGCTCCCTCACTAATTTGAGTCAAGCCGTCGTTATCCTCTATTTTCTTAATGCGCAAAACTTTAGCCAAGATTAAATCCGTAAGAGAGCTGATACGCATGTCTCTCCAGGCCTCGCCATAATCATGATTTTTGCTTTTCATTAAATCAAACGCCTCATTACGCACTTCATCATACCAATCTGTTGCTTGAGCTGCAGATAGTTCTTCCTCATGCAAATCAAATGTATGTCGACCCTGAATAATTGCCATCACACAATAATTAACCACTGAAGAAAAAGCGTCCTCATAGCTCTCACCAACCTTATTTACTCCAGTATCCTGAATTGTTCTAATTCGATTTGCCTTTATAAAAATCTGATCTGTGAGAGAGCTTGACCGAAGAATTCTCCATGAAGTTCCGTAATCAAATGTCTTCTTTGTAAAAATTTCTCTACAAACATTCATTACTTTTGTGTATTGCTGCGTTGTTTTTTCCATTTAAAATTATGTATACAGACTTATTAAATCCGCTTCCTAAAACAATTAATATCAAAGGCGATTTGTTCCAATTTGATACACCAAAGATAATGGGAATTATTAATCTAAGTCCCGATTCATTCTATGAAAATGATGCCAAAAAAAAAGAGACTGCACTTCTAAAGAAAATTGAATCCTTTATTGCGAATGGAGTTGATATTATAGATATTGGAGGAAGTTCCACTAAGCCTAATTCCTCATTACCCTCTACCAAAGAGGAACTTTCCAGAGTAGTAGAGCCCTTAAAACTGATAAGAAAAGAATTTCCAAAACTTATTCTCTCGGTTGATACTGTGCGTAAAGAAGTTGCTCAACAAGCATTAGAAATAGGAGCGGATATCATTAATGATGTAAGTGGGGGATATGATAATACCAAAATGCTAGATGTTATTAGAAAATTCAAATGCCCGTACATACTTACCCATAATATTAAGGGAGACATCAACAAAAACGTTATGGACGACTCAAAAAATACAATAAAAGAGCTGATTCAATTTTTCTCAAAGAAAATTTCTGAATTGAACTCAAATGGTATTCATGATATCATTATTGATCCTGGATTTGGGTTCTCTAAGAGCTTAGAACAAAACTTCGAAATCATAAAAAACTTTGACCTTTTACACATTTTGAATACCCCTATTCTTGTTGGAATATCAAGGAAATCCATGATTTACAAGCCTCTAGAAATTCAATCAAAAGATGCTTTAAACGGAACAACAGCAATGCATGCATTCATTCTCTCAAAAAACGCTTCCCTTTTCAGAGTGCATGACGTACAAGAAATGAACGAGGTTAAAAAGCTTTGGGAGTTGTCATTTTGTTGAAGTTAGGCAAGTATAATTGCAACTTTTTTAGTTACTTTCGTATAATTATTACGAAAAATTCAACTCTTATGAGGTTTTTAGCCTTTCTAATATTATTCTCTTACGGCAGCTACTCGTTTGCTCAAATTCCAACAGCGAATTTTAGTATGTCCGACAATCAGCTCTGTCAAGGAGAATGCATTACTTTAACAAATAACTCAACTGGAAATCCAATCAATTTCGAATGGACATTTCAAGATGGTACGCCAGCGACCTACAATGGTGCAAATCCAGGGCCTGTATGTTTTAACACACCGGGAACATTCGCGATTACACTAGAGGTATCCAATACATTTGGAAGCAACCAAACAGCGCAAACAGTTAATGTAGGTGAGACACCGACTGTAAACGCAACACTATCAGATACTTTAAATGGCGTCTATGTTGAAATTGATGATACAACGATAGCAATGTATCAAGAGGCTTATTTATTTGCGAGCGGTACACCTCCTGGTGGTTCAATGGTATGGTACCCTAGTGGGGTGCAATCGGACAGTTTGATTCCTGATGCAAATGACTCATTAGTAGTAACACCGTTCTACGACACATATTATGTAGCCTCCTACTCTACTCCTGAGGGATGCACATCATACGATACCATTTTGGTTTCAGTTTGGTTTCAAGATACATTGAATACAGATACTATTGCAGTTGGTATTAATATTGCACTTCCTAATTCTTTCTCACCAAATGGAGACAACCGAAATGATCAATTTCGAGTATTGACGAATGTAGATGCAGACCAAAACTTTGATAATGGGTTTTATGAAGGAGGCGCAATTATAGAGGTTGACTTTCGAGTTTATGACCGATATGGACAAATGATTTTTAGGACAACTGACCCTCACGAAGGTTGGGATGGAAATTACAAAGGAAAACCCGTAAATACAGGAACTTACTATTATATGCTCGAATACCGCCTCATTGACGGAGTTTCAGACTCGTTAGAAGGAGACGTAACCTTATTTAGATAGAAAAATGAAAAATATATTATTTGCCCTTTTTGCCCTTGTGACTGTGAATAATTTCGCTCAACAAGACAAATCAATCAGCATGTGGTATCAGTCGCCAATGATGTACAACGCAGGATCAGTAGCTACTGGAGCAGAAGATTTTGGTTTTTTTACGAATTTCAGAATGCAATGGCTTCCGCTAACTAAAATGAGAACCAATGTTCTCAATGCAAATTTCAAAATTCCAGACGGCTTCATGGGTAGCAACAATTTTGGACTTGGACTGAATGTAATGCAAGATGTAACTGCCGGAGGAATAGATAACCTGTCCTATACGACAAATATGATTTCAATTCCCATAAACTATACAATGGCCTTGGATAATAGAAATAAATTGTCAGTAGGTGTTTCTCCCGGTTTTATTCAACAGAGTTATACACCCAATCATACTTGGGAAGATCAGTGGCAAGGAACTGGGTTTTCAGGAACAAGCTCAGAAACTGGCTTAAATTTAAGTTTCTCGACAATTGACATTAGTACTGGTGTTTACTATCAGCATTCTATGAGAAATAGAACCCTCTTATATGGAGGTGTTGCCCTTAATCACATTAACAGACCAAAATTAAACTTCTCATTTGGTAGTGACCGTTTATACATGCAAACGGTTGTTCACGCTGGAGCAAATATTGTGACAAGAAAGAGAGATCTTCGTGTCAACCCACAATTGATGTATTTTAAAACAGGACCCGGCTCAAATATTGTTGCCGGTGTCTCTTTGGAACATATATTGAAAGAAGGATCTTCAATAACAAATATCAACAAAACTGTGACTGTTGACTATGGTTTTTATTACAGACATCTCGACGCCTTAATTACAACGTTCGGTTTCAAATTCAAAGGTTTCAAAATGGGAATTGCTTTTGACGCAAACCTTTCAGCACTGAATCAAGCTACAAATAGTATAGGCGCAATTGAAATATATCTTAAAACGCTTCATTTGTATAAAAAATCAAACAAAAGAGGTAAAATTAAATAAGATACTCCCTTTAAAGATTATAGAGCCCTCCAGTATGTACAAAGAGGGCTTTTTTCTTGCCCTTTACTTTTGCTAGATAACTTTGCATCGCAAACATAACCTTACCCGTATATACAGGTTCAATATTGAACTGATATTGAGTATTAGTATTAAATGAATCTACAAACTGATCTAAACTAGTGCTTGATTTGGCGTAACCCCCAAAATGATAATCTGCTAATACCTCTATCCGATCTTCATGTATCTTAACATTTACTTTTTCTGCAAGCTTTTTCATTTCCTTTACACTATCAAATCCTTTCAGGACAGGCACAACAATTAACTTTGTCTTCGCAGCCATAGCCATATAAATACCAATACTTGTTGTACATGTACCCTGTGCTACAAAAATAAAATCGTAATCATTATTCGTTTCCATAATAATATCTTGACACCCTAAAATACCTTCACGATTCGCTCCTCCCTCAGGAATATGCAATACCGGCTCCGCGTCCATATGATTAATGCCATCACAACGCTTCTTAAATTTATACTGATTTCGGTCAATAAACCTTAGCTGCATTCCTAAATCAGCACAACGCTTGAGTAGTTTATTTGAGTCTTGATTCAATTCATCTCCTCTGACTACACCTATGGTTTTAAGGTTTTCAAGACGGCCTAAAGAAGCAACTGCTAGCAAATGATTAGAATATGCACCGCCATAGGTAATTAGAGTTTGACAATTTTGGGCCTTTGCCTTTTCTATATTGTACCTCAACTTTCGGAATTTATTTCCAGATACCTCGTGATGAATTAAATCATCACGCTTAACGAACAAGATTACATTATCTTTGTTGCACTTGGAAAGAGTGAGATTCTGAGTCACAGAACGTTTTATGTATTTTGAGTATAAAGACATTATAACAAGATGAAAGAAGACTTTTCAATGTTTTCCAGTCGTAAAGATATGGACGAAAAGGATTATTACCTCAGCAATGAGGGATATATTGTATTTACAGAAGTTTATCACCTAAAAAGAGGTTTCTGTTGTAAAAGTGCTTGCAAACATTGTCCATACGAATTCAAGAAAAAAGAAAAGCTTCGCAGAAAAGGCTAAACATGGACTCCTTTCTCAGGATACCTCCCTTCAAATTGACTCAATACTTTTTTGATTTTTGTGATATCTTCATCAATGTTTCCTGAAGGATTAAAAACACTATGGAAACCTCCTTTTTTGTTTTTATAATCTACGTACGCAATACAGATAGGAACTTTAGCCTCAACGGCTATATAATAAAACCCTTTTTTCCAATTTGGATTATATGACCTGGTTCCTTCGGGAGTGAAAACAAGAAATAACTCATCACATGATTTAAATAAACCAGCAGCAAGCGAAGTAAGGTTGTTTTTTTTAGAACGATCAACAGGAATACCACCCATCCTTTTTAAGAAATAACCAAAAGGAAAGAAAAAAGCAGCTTTCTTAATCAAATACTTCGCGTTAACACCATAAGAAAGAAAAGCCATTTTGCCAAGAACAAAATCCCAATTAGATGTATGTGGACCCATTACAACAACACATTTTTTTAAACCCTCAGGAGAAGTTTTATCAATATCCCATCCGATGATTTTAAATATCAGTCTCGCAATTTTTTTCATGGTGAAAAAAATATGTTCGTGAATATAATAGCATCGAGAAACAAAAAAGGCTGAATTATCAGCCCCTTCCATATAATACTATTAACAATCTTATTCAACTCCTTTTACGGTTTGAACAATTCTTGCAGCAATCTTATAGGGATCGCCGTTAGATGCTGGTCTGCGATCTTCTAGCCATCCTTTCCAACCATTCTCAACTACCATTATTGGGATTCTGATTGACGCACCTCGATCTGAAACACCATAACTAAAGTCGTGAATTGACGCAGTTTCATGCAATCCTGTAAGTCTTTGATCATTATATGCTCCATATACACTGATATGTTCTTTAGTAACTGGTCTAAATGCTTCACATATCTGCTCATATACTTCTTTTGAGCCGCAAGTTCTGAGCGTTGTATTTGAAAAGTTCGCATGCATTCCAGAACCGTTCCAATCTCCTTTAACAGGTTTTGGGTGATATTCTATGTAATAGCCATACTTTTCAGTCAAACGGTCTAGTAAGTATCTAGCGATCCAAATTTCATCACCTGCTTTTTTTGCACCTTTAGCAAAAAGCTGAAATTCCCATTGTCCACTAGCCACCTCTTGATTAATACCCTCAAAAGTCAAACCTGCATCTAGACATAGGTTTGCATGCTCTTCTACGAAATCTCTTCCATGGGTATTCCTTCCTCCGACAGAACAATAATAAAGTCCCTGAGGCCCTGGATAACCTCCCAATGGAAACCCAAGTGGTAGCTGAGTATTTCTGTCCATAATGAAATATTCTTGCTCAAATCCAAACCAAAAATCATTGTCGTCATCATCAATCGTTGCACGACCGTTTGATTCATGAGCAGATCCATCCGAATTCAATACCTCAGTCATTACCAAGAAACCATTTCTTCTATCTGGATCGGGATAAACAGCAACTGGCTTCAATAAACAGTCTGAATTCCCACCCTCTGCCTGCTTTGTAGAACTTCCATCAAATGACCACATCGGACAATCTTCAAGTTTACCACTAAAATCTTCTACAACTTTAGTTTTACTCCGCATATTTTGCGTTGGAACATATCCATCAAGCCAGATATACTCTAATTTACTCTTACTCATAATCGTTTTATTTATTTAACCGTAAAAAAAGACTTCTCCACGAACTTCGCTGCATACTCTAGTTCGGTTCAACGCGGAACAAATACAAATATAAAAGTTATACAAGCAGACAATTCCTAAAAAACAGCGATTTTTTCAACAAAAGTGGTTACTTTTTCACATTCAAAATACTTTTAGATATAATCCAAAAGCATTAAAACAAAAAATAATTATTCATTTGCTTCAAAAAGAGCTTATAAAAAGGTTAAAAAAAGAACTCCCCGGAACATCCGTTCACCAGGAATTCTATCCACTCAGGAGTTATGAGGTTGACGCATCTAAATATAGAGAAAGTGCAGTTGCAATTCATATAATATTCTATCAAAACGATATTGAATTAATTTTAATAAAAAGGAGTTCTTACAACGGTGCACATAGTGGACAAATAGCATTTCCGGGAGGCAAAGCAGAAGTAGCAGATGTCAACCTAGAACATACAGCAAGAAGAGAAAGTTATGAGGAAATTGGAATACCTATAGACAATGGCATATGCCTAGGAAAACTGAGTCCCGTTTTGATCCCTGTATCAGAATTCAAAGTAACTCCTTACCTATTCACTCATGATGTATTTCCTAATTTGATGGGAAATCAAAGAGAAGTCGATGAGATCATAAAATGTCGTCTTTCAGATCTTGACACCTATACAAAAAAAATGTTCCAAGATATTGAAGCGAAAGCTGGTTTGATGCTTAAAAACGTACCTGGAATCAACTATAAAGGACATTTCATATGGGGAGCTACGGCCCTCATGATTCATGAACTAAATTGTATCATGAAAACTTTGTAAATCAAAAAGAGGAACAAACCTTAACTTGTTCCTCTTTCTGCTAAACCATGCTAAACTATAAAACTCAAAGCTACAAGAACTGTAACTTTGGCGCAAAGATAACACATGTTTTTAATTCAGTTACATTTTTTTTAAAAAACTTATTTATTTTTTCGAGCCCGAACCATTTCTCGTTTACCAGGGGGTCCAGGAAGACTAACTACCTCAAAACCAGCTGATTTTAAATCTCGCTTAAATTGTCCTTTTGCGCAATAGGTAACCAATTCGCCGTGAAAATTCAAAAATGAATACATTTTTTTTAGCATTGAAAAATCCCACATTTCAGCTTGTACACGTGGACCAAAAGCATCGAAATATATGAGGTCGAATTTTTTATCGCATACAGTATCTTCAATACGTTTCTCCAATTTTGTAAGCTTGAATTTTGAATGAATTTCATTGCGTTTTCCCCATTCTGAATGTATAATTTCATCAAAAAATAAGACTGCATTGCTATCGTCAAATAAAGAAGCATAATTCATCTTTGCCATGAGCTCAGAAGACACTGGGTAAGCTTCAATACCAACATAATCTATTGTATAATCTAAATGGGTTGACTCACAGGCGGTTATCAATGCATTTAAGCCTGTTCCAAATCCTACCTCAAGGATATGAAGTTCTTTTTTATTTTGGTTGAGTAGGCCATTTTTTATAAATACATGCTTTGCTTCCTGAAATGCTCCATGAAAAGAATGATAATGTTCATCTAACGCTGGTACATATAATGTATTCGAGCCATCAGAAGTTTTTCGCAATTCCAGTTTCATGTTATTTCTTTCTTACGACGGTCAATCCGTCACGGACAGGAAGCATCAGCACCTCAACCCTATTGTCTTCAATTAATGAGGTGTTAAATGACCTAATGGCAGTTGTGTCAACATCATTCTCGTTAGCATCAATAACTTTTCCTGACCACAAAACATTATCGGCAATAATAAAACCACCTTTATTCAGGTTTGGAAGCGTCAAATCATAGTAATTCTGATAATTTCCTTTGTCCGCATCAATAAAGATTAAATCCCATTTCTGCTCAAGTTCGGGCACAATCATCAATGCATTCCCCTTTAACATCTTGATTTTTGATGCGAATTCTGATTCAGAAAAATAAGCATTAGCCCTTTCATATAACTCAATGTTTTTATCAACGGTTAAAAGCATCCCATCTTCAGTCAGACCCTCAGCCAGACATAAAGCAGAATAGCCTGTGTATGTTCCGATCTCCAATATAGATTTGGGACGAATCATTTTAGAGAGCATACTTAAAACCCTCCCCTGTAGGTGACCACTGAGCATTCTAGGTTGTAATACCTCTAAATAGGTATCCCTAGTGATTTGTGCTAATAGAAGACTCTCAGGGGTCGTATGAGCCCTAGCATATTCCTCAATTTCAGGATTCAAAAAATTCATGTACTTAAATTTGATTCAAAGATAAAGAAAGTCCGTCTCTTTGGAATACATTGGATTGAAAGATAAATTCTAACTTTATACCCGTTAAAATAAATTATGACAGTTACCGAAATAAGAAAATCCTTTTTTGACTTCTTCGAAAAAAAGGGTCATCAAATTGTTCCTTCTGCACCTATGGTTGTCAAAGACGACCCAACCCTAATGTTTATAAACGCAGGAATGAATCAATTCAAAGACTTTTTTCTTGGTAATGAAATTCCTGAAAACAGAAAAGTCGCCAATAGCCAAAAGTGCTTGAGGGTGTCAGGTAAGCATAATGACTTGGATGAAGTAGGCGTAGATACCTACCACCATACGATGTTTGAAATGCTCGGGAACTGGTCATTTGGTGATTACTTCAAAGCAGAAGCTATTGAGATGGCTTGGGAGCTTCTTACTGAGGTTTATGAGCTTCCAAAAGACCGTCTATATGTTACTGTTTTCGAGGGAGATAAAAAGGATGGCGTTTCAGTTGATCAAGAATCCATTGATTTATGGAAAAAGCACATTGATTCGGATAGAATTATCAAAGCTTCAAAAAAAGATAACTTCTGGGAAATGGGAGATATTGGACCATGTGGACCATGTACTGAAATTCATATAGACCTCAGAAATGATGATGACCGCAGTAAAAAAGATGGAAAAGCACTTATAAATGAAGATCACCCGCAGGTCATTGAAATATGGAATATCGTTTTTATTCAATACAACCGTAACGCAGATAAATCTCTGGTAAACCTTCCTGAAACACATGTCGATACTGGAATGGGACTAGAAAGGCTTGCGATGGCTCTTCAAGGGAAACAATCAAATTACGATATCGATTTATTTCAATCAATTATTAAAAAAATAGAATCACTTTCTAATGTGAAATACGGTACATCTGAAGAGACAGATATCGCATTAAGGGTCATCGCAGATCATATTCGAGCAATTTCATTTTCTATTGCAGACGGACAACTCCCTTCAAATACTGGCGCCGGTTACGTCGTTAGAAGAATCTTAAGAAGAGCCGTGAGGTACGCCTACCAGACCTTAGATTTAAAAGAACCTTTCATGGGTGAACTTGTCCCTGTTTTAATGCAGCAAATGTCCGTGGCTTACCCTGAGCTTAAAAACCAAGCAGGTATTATAAAAAAGGTAGTTACAGAAGAAGAGCAAAGTTTCCACAGGACCTTAGCCCAAGGCATTAAAAGAATGGACCAGCTAATCAAAAAATGTTCAGCTAAAAACGAATCCTTAATTCAAGGTGAAGATGTCTTTGAGCTTTATGATACTTATGGTTTTCCATTAGACCTGACATCACTTATCGCAAGAGAAAATAAACTCTCAATAGACGAAAATGGATTTGATAGCGCTCTCAAAGCTCAGAAAGATAGATCCCGTAAAGCATCAAGTATGGAGGTCCAAGACTGGGTGAATGTTCATGATTCAAAAGCCACTACATTGTTTACAGGGTATGATGAGCTTAAGGCTGATGTCAAGATTTCAAAATACCGAGAAATAAATCAGAAGGGAAAAATATTTTATCAACTTGTTCTTGACAAAACACCATTCTACCCTGAAGGTGGCGGCCAGGTTGGGGACCAAGGATCGCTTATTTTTGAGGACAATAGCACACCTATTTTTGATACGAAAAAAGAAAACAATCTAATTGTTCATTTCACTAAAGAATTGCCGAAAGACCTAAGCCAAGAATTCAAGGCGAGCGTGAACGTTTCAAAAAGAAATAACTCAGCAAAAAACCATTCGGCAACGCACCTGCTGCACCATGCACTCAAGTCTGTTTTAGGAAATCATGTAGAACAGAAAGGCTCATTGGTACAAGCCAATTCGCTCCGATTTGATTTCTCGCACTTTTCAAAAGTAAATGCGAAGGAACTTGAGAATATTGAAGCTTTAGTTCTTCAGCGCATTGAAGCAAACATTCCATTGGAAGAATATAGAAATATGCCCATCGACGAGGCAAAAGAGATGGGTGCTACAGCGTTATTCGGGGAGAAATATGGAAAAGAAGTTCGGGTGATTAAATTCGATGACTCCATAGAGCTTTGCGGTGGAACACATGTCGCATCTACAAACGCGATTGGCATGTTCAAAATCACAGCTGAATCTGCAGTTGCATCAGGTATTAGAAGAATCGAGGCCATCTGTGGAGATGCAGCAAACACCTACTTTAGAGAAAGAAGCATCAAATATGAAGCAGCATCCGCATTACTCAATAAACCCAAAAACCTTGAACAGTCCATTCAAGAATTGATGACCAAAAATCAGGAATTATCTAAGCAAATTGAGAACCTACAGAAGGGAAATGCCAAAAGAATAAAAGCAAAGCTCCAAGAAAAAATTAGATCCGTCAAAGATGTTAATTTCTTAAGCGCAATTGTTGAGCTCCCCTCTTCTAGTGTTAAAGATATTTTATTTCAATTGAGAGGGGAAATAGACAACTTTGTAGGTGTGATTGGAAATAGAGATGGTGAGAAATGTGGATTACACATTATCCTTTCGGACAATTTAGTTAAAGAGAAAGCATTCAACGCATCAAAGTGGATCAAAGAAACCAGCCATTATATTCAAGGTGGTGGCGGTGGACAGGATTTTTATGCCGCGGCGGGAGGCAAAAATGCATCAGGCATAAAAGAAGCAATTCAGCATGTAGAAGAACTGATCTAGCTACCTCTCGATTAATACTTTATGAATCGTAAAGCTTTCCTGATATAGTTCTTCGTCTCTACTTCTAAATCAAACAATAGAATCGTTCCAAAAAAGACAAAAGCAGTGATAATCGTTTTAAGTATAAATTGAATCCAAACATTCAAGTCAAACATTGGAATATTTATAACAAGGATTATACTAAGAATACCCAGAATTATAATTAGAAATTGCTTCCAATTAAAGGGATGAACGGAATAGGCGAAATAAACAAAAAGTAACCTTCCCAAATTATAAAGGATTAAAGCCACAGCAGTTGATATTGCTGCACCTATAATTCCATATATTGGAATTAAATAAAGATTCAAAAAGTATACTACACCGATTAGACTCAAGGTAAAAATCAAATCATACTTATACTTTTTGGAGGAGGTAAATATATGCCCGTTCAGACCGAAATACATATCAAGTAAGCGGCCCATCATTAAAAAGAAAAACACCCAAATACCGTCTGAAAATTCAGGTTTTAAAAATGAAAATAAAAAATCAATATTCACCCAAACACATATAAATAAGCCTAATCCAATCACTAATGACACAGAGCTGACTTGACGATATAGCAATTTCATACCGGAAAAATTCCTATTTTTCCAATGCTCCGAAATTAGAGGCGAGCTAACACGAATTAAAGACTTATAAGGCACCTGAATCGCACTGGTTAAAAAGACTACAGTTGTATAAACTCCTGTAGCTTTCAAGCCGATGAATTGAGCAATCATGATCACATCTAAGGCATTCACCAATACTCTTCCCAAAGTATTCATATAGTTAAATGCAGAGTAGTTGAATATTATTTTTTTGAACCTTTTGGAAATATTGATCTTACGAGGGTCGATAAACAACTCGCCCAAATACTTCAAATAAAAAATTAAAATCAATGGCGGTATGAAGAATACAAGACTGTGTGCAAGGACAAAATCGTTAAAATCAATCAGCTCTAACCAAAATAACAGAAGCAATAAGCTAACGACCAAGCGAAGAACGACATCCATCGCGAAAACTGAAATCACATTTTTAAACAATGAGCGTAAGTAGACTTCGAACACCAAATACATAAGATAACCAATCCCTAGAGGAATTACCCAAAGGTAATAGTCAAGGAACATCGGAGATTTTGATTCGTATATATGCTCAATATTTGACCGAAATAGGAGAAAAAAAAGGGAAACAATTCCTGCGCCTAAAAGAACAATCAGCAGCGAAAAGCTAAGGAACCCATGGTGCTTATTTTCCTTGTTTTTGAAAAATGGAAAGAATTTCCAAATACTATAAATAGCGCCAAAATTTGAAAACTGAGCAAATAAAACACCCAATGAAAAAACTAAGTTTACAACTCCAATCTGCTCAGTAGAAAAAATTAACAAGAAGAATAATCCTTTATTAAGATATCCTAAAATCAATCCAAAAGAAGAGATTATTGTAGTTCTTAAAGCATCTTTTTGTACTATACCCATAGCTATTGACAAATATAAACGTTCAAATGAGAACTATCGAATAAATAACTTTGATAAGCAAATATAAAGTCAAGAACAGGAAAAAAATAGCTTGATCGTTGCCGCATCAATTTCCTTTGGCTTCGCTTATTATCACTAAATTTAGTCCAATTTTAAAGTGAAAAAAGTTTTAATCATAACATATAGTTGGCCACCTGCTGGTGGTATAGGTGTGCTACGTTGCTTAAAGTTTGTAAAATACTTGCGCGATTTTGGATGGGAACCTGTTGTATTAACAGCAGAGAATCCCTCCTATCAATTTCTTGATTATGATAATTTAAATGATGTTCCTGAGGGAATTGAAATCCATAAGGTTCCTATTTTCGAGCCCATTAATGCCTTTAAAAAAATCACAGGAAGAAAAAAGGATACACCACTTCAAAACATCACGAACAATTCCGCCCAGAAAAGATCTTTTATAGATAAGTTTGGAATGTGGGTTCGGGGAAATTTCTTTATCCCAGATGCAAGAAGTGCTTGGATCAAACCATGTGTGAAATACATAGATCATTACCTTGAAAACAATCACATTGATGCTATTTTGACAGATGGGCCACCCCATACAAATACTGTTATTGGAATGCGGATATCTCAAAAGCACAACATTCCATGGCTCGCTGATTTCCAGGACCCTTGGACACAGGTGGACTACTACAGCGAATTATATATTGGAAAAAGGGCAGATAGAATTCACAGAGCACTAGAGCAAGAAGTATTCCAAACCGCGAAGAAAATAACCATAGCTAGTCCCTCATGGAAAAAAGATCTTGAGTCGATTGGTGGTAAAAATGTAGATGTCATTTATTATGGGTTCGACGAAACAGATTTCGTTGAATTTTCAGCAAAAGAAGAAGATTCATTTATAATTTTCCATGGAGGCTTACTTGGTCAGGACAGGAATCCAGAAACTTTTTTCTCAGTACTGAGCGATTTAATAAATCTCCATCCAGTCCTAGGAAATAAGATTAAATTGAAATTCGCAGGTGAAGTAGATTTGACTGTAAAAAATAGTTTAAAAAAGTATAACCTTCTGGAGTACACAGAGCTTATGGGCATGATTCCTCGAAAACAAGTAATTAAAGAATATGAAAAGGCCTCCCTCCTACTTTTACCTATCAATAAGGCAGATAATGCTGCGGGAAGAATTCCTGGAAAATTATTTGAGATATTGAGGACTGGTAAAAATATTTTAGTCTTAGGCCCCAATGATGGAGATGTTAAATCAATTGTTGAAATGGAAAAACGGGGACGTTCGTTCGAATATGATAATAAGGATTTACTGTTTGCGTATATGAACGATTTACTTTTAAATAAAGCTGAAAACATTGATTTATCGTGCAATATTGATGCATATTCGAATAAATTGATCACAGGAAAGATTGCCAAATATCTCGATGAGATCATTTACGATACAAAAGATGCTTAAAAAAGTATTGTCATACATTCATATTGCGTTCTGCTGGATTATCATTGCTCCGCTTAATATCTTTATAATAAGAGAAAGGGGATTAACGGTTATCATTGGAAAATTATCAGGAGAAATAGCTGACAATACGAAATACTTATTCATTCATGGGATACGGGAAAATAAAAATATCCGTTTCCTAACGAAAAGTAAAACGGTACTTAATGCACAAGGCGACATCAAAAAACATATTGTTTTATTTGGTAGTCTAAAAGGAGTTCTCACACTTTTAAGAGCATCGCATATTGTAGTTGACTACTCTCATTGGTCATATCGAAACCCGCTCTACTTCTTTCTTTCCCTAAAAGCAAAAAAAGTGCACTTATGGCACGGGCTTACCTTTAAACCTGTGGAGCTGGGTTTAATTGCAAAGGGCATTCCTTATCTCAAATCCCGCCTCTTTAGACATATTGTCAACTATGATTTGATGGTTTCAACCTCCGATTTCTGGACTGAGCACCTTTATAAAAAATATTTTTTAGCCAAAGATGTTGAGAATTACGGATATCCAAGAAATGATGTTCTTTTTAGAACACCGGACCAGCTAGACCTAATCGGAGTAGACTTAGACAAGTTTAAACTTCTGAAAAAAGCCAAAGAAAAGGGCCATAAAATAGTGATCTATTCCCCTACATTTAGGGATGACGGAAGTGATGCATTTTCGGGCGGACATTTAAATCTTGAAAAACTAAATACCTTTCTCAGCAAGCACAATATCATATTTGTATTAAAGATGCATCCACTCAATGCACATACATATCAAGACCTATCTAATATCTTGAATTATGGTAAAAATTTCGATATCTATCCCGTGATATCATTGTCAGATATGATGATTACAGATTACTCTTCCATTTACATTGATTACCTAATAATTGATCGCCCAATTGCCTTTTTCAACTACGATTACGAAAAATATTTAGAGAAAAACAGAAAATTGCAAACGAAATTCTTAGATACAATTCCAGGGGTTATTGCAAGAGAACAAGAAGGTTTAGAAAAAGCAATATTAGACCACTTAATTTATGGCAATGATGCCTACAAGGAGGGTCGAACGAAATTGAAAGAGACATCCTATGAATTCTTTGATGGAAATAGCGCTCAAAGGATTTTTTGTAAGTTTGAGAAATGGCAAAAATAGTATTTGTATATCTAGAAGAGCCCTACTTTATTTTTCATTCAATCGGCTTGGCCATTGAACTTGCCAAAAGAAAAGAAAACGAGGTAAGTATCTTATTTAATTCCAGAAATGAAAAGGATGTAAAACAATTTTTACCCAGCAATCATTCTATCAAATTAACAAGGGTAACTCCCCCTTGGTTCTTTGAGCTCCCCTTGTACGTCGAAATTAAATTAAATTATCGAAAATCGATTTTCAAAAAATATAAAGAAGTCTTGGGTCAACAAGATGTATTCATATCAAGTCTCTATAATGACTTAATCATCCGTGAAGTTATTGCACCAAAAAAAATAACAATGGTCTATACGGCTCATGGACCTGCAAATGGTCCTTATTGCTTCAATGATCTCGTAAAACAGTTTGACTTCTTTTTCTGTGCTAGTGAAAAAGAAGCTGAAATCAGAAGGGAAATGGGGCAAATAAAAGCAAATAACTATTGTATTGGAGGTTATTTAAAGCTTGATGCTGCTCAACCAAAAAAATTAAATGTGTTCCATGATGATCGTGAGGTGGTTTTATATAATCCGCACTGGGATAAAAAGCTAAGCTCTTTTTTTAAATATGGTTTTGATATTTTAGATTTCTTCAAGGACCATCCAACAATGAATTTAATATTTGCACCACACGCTTTGCTCACAAAACGTAACCCTATACTACGACTCAAACTAAAACGTTATGAGAAATATGCCAATATTCACATGGATTTTGGATCAAATAGGAGCCATGATTTTTCTTATGTAAAGGACGCAGCTATTTATCTTGGGGATGTGAGCAGTCAAGCACTAGAGTTCTGCCTGCTTGAACCAAGAAAATGTATCTTCATAGACGTGAATCAAAACAAGGGCTCGCGTTACATTTCGTGGGGACTTGGTGAAGTATATGCTAATGGTTTCAATATAGCAAATGCATTAAACCAAATAGATGCTTCATATGATGATCAGTACAAAACAAAACAAAAACGTCTCATAGAAGAGGTTTTTACAATACCTAAAGAAAAAACGAGTACTGAAACTTTCGCAGATGAACTATCGCTATTTATAGCGACCAACCGCTAAATGTTCTTTTAATTTTTACTAAAATTACTTCTGAACAATGACACGGATAACAATGGGGTCCTCTGATTTATAGACTGCCAAGCCCTTAGATTGAAGCTTATATAGTGTCTTAAATCCAGCTGTCTCTAATCTTGAAATGAATGAATCAAATTCTACAAATCGACGGTAATGGTCGGTGACAAAAGAATTATCGGTTAAAGCCTCTCCTTGACCAAAAAGCTCATCATGAACACTACGAATTTCGATAAAAAACAAACCTCCGCTTTTCAAGGACTCATAAGCCCACTTCAAAGTTTTTACCTCTTGTTCTAGATTTACAGAATGTAGCGTAAAACGTGAGTATATATGCTCTACCAATTGTCTTTCTCCTAAATTGGTGAAATCTGCTTCTTCAAAAGATAAGTTTTCCGTTTTATAATGGCCGTTTAGATAATCAACCTCATTCTTACATTGATCAAATGCAACAATATTTAACCCAAATTTTTCAAAGAATATACTGTCTCTACCATTTCCACAACCCAATTCATATAAACTGTCCGCCTTATTTAAAAAAGGCAATACAAATCTAGCAAAAGGAGATTCTTCACCTGGATCTTGATTATTCTTATAATAATCCTCCCAATAATTCAAATAGGTATTCATGATTGACTTAAAATTTTGATGACAAAGTTATTGCTTTTATATCACTGATAGCATATAACTGAATAGATTATTCATTCGAGCTTGTTATTACGTCTTTTTTGCTCCTTTTGGTTTTGATAAGCTTGGTTTTATTTTAATCAATAGCTCCTTAGCGAAAACAAATGCGCAGATGATCAAGAGAAAAATTGAGGAGAATGAAGAAATGATTTTAGAATTAAAATATGTTTCTGGTTCAAAACGCCATTCTATTTTGTTTTCTCCCTCAGGAATCGTCACTCCCCTCAAAATGTAATTGGCTCGGAAGTATGGGGTTAATTTCCCATTGATGTAACAATTCCATCCTTTTGGATAGTACACCTCACTAAAAATAGCATGCTGAGTCGAGGTAGAACTCGATACATATTTAATTAGATTTGGACGATAGCTTGTCATGCGGATAGAAGCGGTTAAATCAGGATGATCAACCTTTACAAGGTTCTTAAATTCATCATGAACTACAGCCGTTGTTTTCAGATTTAGCGAACTATCTGAAAGAGAAATGATTTCATTATTCGCATCTTTAACCCTTTTTAAGTCAGTAACGAACCAAGCATTTTCCATTGCGAGGGGATTTTGCACAGGACGGCCGCCGGGATTTAAAATCACATACCTTGTATTCAGCATATTTAAGGTAGGGGTGCTTTCAAATACACTCAATCCAAATTGATTAATATTCTGCTGGATAAAAGCGGTCTCCTTCGCAATTCTAAAATCAATGAGCTCCTGATAGCGCTTAAGCTTTGCACCATGATATCCACCAATGCTTTTATGATAATAACTCGTTACGGATTCTGCAAAAGGATTGCTTAACGTAAATACTCTATAATTCGAATTTTGATTGAGCACACCATAGTCTGCAATAAGGTTTTTTAGCTTCGTATTTTCTAAAGAAGAATAATAGAAATGATTTTCCATACCCTTAAGAAATGCAGCTTTTTTATCCTTAAAATCGACGATTTTCGCACTTTCTGAAGCTAAAATAAATTGGTCCGTCGCACTCGGCATTTGAGGCGGAAGCACTGCAAAGTCATTTGGCTCGAATTGCAGATATGCCTTTCTGTCTTCATCTTCATCCATAAAACCGGCAGAAACTAAATTTGAGATATTATCAATCTCCATATCAGTCTCATCAATAGACAAGTCCATGTATCTTTTCGAAATAGTCAAATTATCAGCGATCATCAGTACTGCCAATGATACTCCAACATAAATAATAGAAGACTGTCTCTTAAAAAAGTAGAATAAACAAAGTAAGGTCAATACACATAAAAATAAGGCTCGGAAGGAATCCTGTTCAAACAGAAAAATACGCGCATCTTTCATGGCTGATTTTAAGCCATATAAATACTCTTTTGCTTCAGGTTGATTTTTCAAGGTGTCAGCAAACATTTTAGACTCGGTTTCTGAAATAAAATCTCCACTTAAACCTGGAATCAAAAACATTAAAACAAAAAACAACAGCAAAATACCACCGGTAAAGAAAATCTTTTTAGAGTCGTTAAATGAGAACTTCTTTTTCAATAACCCATCAACAAAGAGCAAAGCAACCATTGGAATGATAAACTGAAGAAGTACCAAAATCATCTTCGAGTCACGAAATTTATTGTATAGCGGAAAATGATTTATAAAATAATGGTTGATACCTTCCGGATCATTTGATGACAATAGCATAGCTAAAATAGCCAACAAAAGAACTGGCCATTTTATACTGTCTTTCAAGAAAACAACCCCAAAGACAAACAATACGAATAGAACGACACCGAAATAGAAGGCACCACCACTAAACCTTTGTCCACCCCAATACCTATTTTGACGCTGAAAAGTCTGATCACCTGCAAAATCAGTCTCTTTATCAATATCTCTAGCAGAGATATAATCCATTAATTCTTGATCATTGCCGAAAGCACCACCTTTTTCGCCTCGAGCGTTAGGTATAAGCATCGATAATAGTTCTCCAGGTCCGTAATTGTACTCTAAGATATAATCAGAATTCAAGCCACTTTGTTGAGCTGATTCTTTTTGGGACCCATCTGCTTCTACGCTTAATTCTGTCGGACCCCGAGTTGTAAATTCACCATATTCTAATGTAGGCATTAGACTTGTGGCATTAGAAAGTAATGCTAAAACAGCACCAAAGATAAGAGACAAGACAGGATAAAGTATAGCGCTAAATGAACGCTTTTCAAAAAACACTAATCGAATAAGTTCTCCTACACCTACAAAAAGGCATAAAAAGCCAAGGTAGTAGGTCATTTGAGGATGATTGGCCATTAAATTTAAACCAAGAAACAAGGCAAAAATGCTTGCACCCAATAAAACCTTGCCTCTAAACGATAAAATTAAGCCCCCTAATACAGGTGCTATATAGGCTATGGTCTTGACCTTCGTGAGATGCCCAGCCCCCAGATACAATATATTTATTGTTGAAAAACCGTAAGCAACCGCAGCTAACATAGAAAGCCAAGGATTTATGCGCAAACAAAGTGCAAAAATATAGAACCCCAGCATCATTAAAAATGATAAATTGGCCATCTTAGGCAAACCCATTTTTAATACAGAATCCACATAAATAAGAAAATTATTCTTGTGATGCACCAAAATCTGGTATGCAGGCATGCCACCAAACATTGAATTGGTCCAAAGAGGATCCGTATCATTTGTCACATGATGGTCAAGGATTTCCTTTGACATTCCTCTATACTGCTTTACATCCTGCTGTTTAAGGCTGTAACCTTGAAAGAGGGGAGAAAAAAACATAAAAGAAAAAAGGAAAAAAACGCTTAGCGCGACCATATGAGGCAATGCTAATTTAAAGTATGACTTCATGTGTTATTTTTTAGAATTTGAATACATACGTACGTCATTACCTGAAATAATGGGTCCGCATAAAATTACCAAACGTTCAATGATATTTCTCAGCTCTCTAATATTTCCTGTCCAATCTACCTTCTTTAGTTCTTCAAGAGCCCCATCATCAAACTTTTTTAACGGGATTCCCTGATCCGAACAAACCATTTTAAGAAAGTGATGCGCCAATAATGGAATATCGTCTTGACGCTCATTCAAAGACGGAACATGAATGATGATCACTGCCAATCTATGGAAAAGATCTTCCCTGAATCTACCTTCAGCAATTTCACTTCGTAAATCTTTATTTGTAGCTGCAAGTACTCGACAATCAACCTTAATTTCCTTTTCACCCCCCACACGCTGAATGACATTTTCTTGCAGAGCCCTCAAAACTTTGGCTTGAGCACTAAGAGACATATCGCCTATTTCATCTAAGAATAAAGTTCCTCCCGAGGCAAGCTGAAACTTTCCTTTTTTATCCTTAACAGCAGATGTAAAGGCTCCTTTTTCATGACCAAAGAGCTCGCTTTCAATTAACTCAGCAGGAATGGCAGCACAATTGACCTCTATAAACGGCATTTTTTTTCTGCTGGAAAAATCATGTAAGGACCTCGCTACTAGCTCCTTTCCAGAACCATTACCCCCAGTAATCAACACGCGTGCATCAGAAGGCGCCACTTTTTCAATCATCTCTTTGATTTCATGAATGGCAGGTGTTTCGCCGATAATAGAACTTCCTTTGAACTTTTTGACCGTCTTTTTTAAGGTCTTGTTTTCTGCCACTAGGGAATTTCGATCTCTAGCATTTCGAAGTATTACTATTATTCTATTAAGATCCATTGGTTTTTCCATGAAATCAAAGGCACCATCTTTTATTGCTTGTACTGCAATATCAATGGTTCCATGTCCACTCATCATTATTATTGGAGATTCTATATTTAACTGAATTGCTTTAGCTAAAAATTCAAGCCCATCCATGGCGGGCATTTTAATGTCACAAAAAATAAGATCAAACTCCTTTTGTTGACTTATAGCCAAACCTCGTTGACCATCCTCTGCCTCGGTTATTATACATCCCTCGTGCTCGAGAATCTCCCTCATAGCTCGTCTTATCGCTCTTTCATCATCAATAATCAATACGTTCATATCTATCTAACTTTTCGCTCTAACATAGGAACGAATTTAAAAGTTCCAAATTCTTTCTGAGAAATTTTTCCTTCAAAATCCTTACTGATTTTGAGCATTTTTTGTTCCTTTCCATCGCCGACAGGAATCACCAAAATTCCACCGTTTTTAAGCTGATTAAGAAGTTCATTAGGCAGTTCAGGAGCACCGCAAGTTACCAAAATTCTATCGTACGGCGCATAGGCCTTTTTACCTTGGTAACCGTCACCAAAAAACAACCTCGCTGTGAAACGAAAATAATCAACCATTGATTTGGCTTTCCTATGGAGTTCTTTGTGGCGTTCAATGCTATATACTTTTGCACCCAACGCTGCCAATATACATGTTTGAAAACCCGAACCTGAACCGATTTCTAAAACTTTATCACCCTTGGAAAGCTCTAGAAGTTGGGTCTGAAAAGCGACCGTGAATGGATGAGATATTGTTTGTCCCGAACCAATCTGAAAAGCCATATTCGTATAGGCCTGTTCATCAAAAGCCAAGTCTAAAAAATAATGTCTAGGAATCTGATCGAATGCTTTCAGTATGCGATCATCTACAATACCCATTTCGTTTAAAGACTCGATTAAAATCTTTCTTTTTCCTTTATGCTTATAAGAATCCTGAAGATGATTCATTAATTATATTAATTTAAAAATGGAAAATAATGTATCCGCAATCTTAGTGAAAAACAAATTTAATCCGAATTTAATAGTTTTGAGGAGGATACCTCTTTAAATTCTTAACTTTACTCAAGATTTTGAATAGGGTAAAAATGAGCGTAACACCTACCGAGAAATGGTATGTAATTAAAACAATGAGTCGAGCAGAGAAAAAAACTGCAGAAAGACTTGATTCTTTGGGTTTTACAAACTACCTACCCCTACAAACTACCATCAAGCAGTGGAGTGATCGGAAAAAGAAAATAGAGGTCCCTTTAATACCAGGAGTCCTTTTTGTTAACTGCAATGAATCTAAGCTGATTGGCATCTACGATATTCAAGGAGTGCATTCAATTTTGAGGCTTTCAGGTAAATTTGCTATTGTGCGCGAAGAAGAAATTTACAACCTTCAGCTTCTATTAAAAGACCGCATTGAAATAGCAGAGGAAGATTTTGAAACAATTTTAGAAGGAGAATTGGTTGAGGTTATCCAAGGTCCTTTACAAGGAATAATTGCAACATCTATCGAGCAACAACGTAATTATAAAATAATAATACAATTTGAGAGCATCGGACGACAGTTCGTAGTGCATGTTCCGAGGTCTCAGGTTAGAAAAATCAAAGATAAAATCGCCTAATCTTTGATCATATAAATGTGGTCTCTAGGATTTGACATGGGACTCACAATTGGCGAAGCCATATAAAAATGAAAATAGTTGTTACCGGAGGAGCAGGGTTCATTGGAACAAATACTTGCGAGGATTTAATAAGTAATGGTCATCATGTGACTTGCTTAGATAATTTTCTTACAGGAAAACGTGAAAATATCGAACCTTTTTTAGATTCAGAGCTATTCAACCTTGTGGAAGGTGATATCAGAGATATAGAAACTTGCCGGGAAGCAGTTAAAGGTGCTGACCTAGTACTTCATCTAGCCGCACTCGGATCTGTTCCTCGATCAATTGCAGATCCTGTCACCACAAATGATATTAATATTAATGGGTCATTAAATATGTTGGTTGCGACAAGAGATGAAGGAATCAAAAGGTTCGTTTATGCAGCGAGTTCATCTACCTATGGGGATTCAGAAAGCCTTCCGAAGGTTGAACATATTATAGGCAAACCATTGTCGCCCTATGCAATTACCAAATATGTCAGTGAACTTTATGCTGACGTGTTTTCCAAAACCTACGAAATGGAATGTATAGGACTAAGGTATTTTAATGTTTTCGGAAGAAGACAAGATCCAAAAGGAGCCTATGCCGCGGTAATCCCAAAATTTACAGCACTACTTCTGAATCATGAGGGTCCTATTATAAATGGTGACGGATCTTTTTCAAGAGACTTTACCTACATTGATAATGTTATTCAGATTAATAAATTAGCACTATTTACTAAAAATGAGGAGGCGCTTAATCAGGTATACAATGTAGCTTATGGTGAAAGTTCAACACTCAATGAGCTTTTTGATGAAATCAAAGCCAATTTGAGAAATTATGATGACACAATCAATGCTATTAATTCAATACACGGACCAAATCGAACAGGAGATATCCCTCATTCTTTAGCCTCTATTGATAAGGCAAAACGATTATTGAATTATGCTCCGGAATATTCCTTGAAGGATGGACTAAAAGAGGCTATGAAATGGTACTGGGAGCACAAATCTTCGCTAGAAGTATAAATAAGAAGAGTAAAAGTAAATTTATAAATGAAAATATTAAGGCCCTATTTAATTAATCTTCCGAAAATTGTAGATGAACGGGGAAACTTGACGTTTATAGAGAATCACGAAAATATCCCTTTTGAAATAAAACGTGCATATTGGATTTATGACATACCAAGTGGTCAAACCAGAGGTGGGCATGCATTTAAAACCCAAAATGAAATCATAATTGCACTTTCTGGAAGTGTTGAGGTTTATAGTTCCGATGGAGAGTACGAAAGTTCAATACTACTCAATAGGCCTTCAACAGGCTACTTCATTCCTAAAATGACGTGGAGACAAATTAGAAATTTTAGCTCGAATGCCGTTGTTTTAATCATTAATTCGAATCTTTATGACTCAGAAGATTATTTATTTGATTATTCAAAATTTTCAACATTCAAATAATGGAAAATATTTTCAATTGTAACCTTGTAGAACTGCAAAAAATTAAAAATCGCGCAGGGAATTTAAGTGTAGTGGAAAATTCAGGATCCATGCCTTTCGATATAAAGCGGGTATACTATATCTATGATGTTCCAGGGGGTTCTGATAGAGGTGGACACGCTCATAAAGAATTAGAGCAATACGTTATTGCTGTAAGTGGAGCATTTGACATACAACTCGATGACGGTAAAAACAAAAAAACTGTAAGGCTTGACCGTCCTTACCTAGCGCTCCATATTAAAAAAGGAATTTGGAGAGAAACAAGAAATTTTACGTCAGGAGCCATTTGTATGGTTATCGCATCACATAAATATGATTACTCAGACTATATTCATGATTATGATAACTTTATAAAGTATAGGAAAAATGAATAAAACAGAGCACTCTTTCGGTGAAAATATTATTATCTATGATGGAGCTAAAGTACATTCATCATGTGATATTGGACCATTCTCAATTATTTATCCCGGGGTGGAAATTGAAGCAAATGTTCAAATTGGTTCTTCGTGTATTATTGGAAAAAAACCAAAAATTGGTAAAAATCAAACCAAATTATCAACTATTGAAGCAGCAACTGTTATACGAGAAAGTACAATTATTTGTGATAAAGTAATCATCTATCATGGAGCTGAAATTGGTTCAAATTCATATCTAGCAGACGGTTCTTTAATAAGGGAGGAAGTTGTTATAGGAGAAAATGTTGTGATAGGAACATACGTAGTTATTAGTTTTAACGCTCAGGTTGGTGACAAGAGCAAAATTATGACTAGAACAAATATTGCCGGTAATATGAGAATTGGAAAAGGGTGTTTTATAGGTGCTCATGTATGTGCCGTAAATGATAATAATCCCTTTGATTTAAAACAGCGCAACCAACAAATTAGTGCTGAAATTAAAAACAATGTATTTATAGGAGCTAATACTACCATCTTGCCCGATTTAATAATAGAAGAAGGCATTCAAGTAGCGGCAAATTCAACAGTTACAAAGGACCTGAAAAATAAAAACACACTCTACATTGGCTCACCAGCAAAAAATAGAAAGCATGAAAAATAAAATACTTACCCAATCTTACATACATGAAAGTTCCAGAATTGGTAAGTTCAGTATTATTGATACAAATGTAACCATTGAAGAGGGTGTAGAGATAGGTAATTATTGCCACATTAGATCAGGAAGTATTATTCGAAAAAATAGCATCATCGAAAACAATGTTTCAATCGGATCTAACAATATAATCAACTCCAATTGTCGCATTGATGCTTATTGTTCGATTAAGGATAATAATATATTTAACGACTCTACAAAAATTGGTTCGCATACAATAATTGGAAGTAACGTAACCATCAAAAAATCAAATAAAATAGGCGTTCATTGTATTTTGAGAGATCACGTAACAATTGGAGAATCATGTAAATTCACCGCTTATTGTGAACTAAGGGACAATGTTATTATTGGGGACAAAACCTCGTTTGGAAGCCGTTGCACAATTTCCGCAAATGCTGTGATTGGATCAAATGTTACAATTAAATACGGATTCGTACTGACAGACACGCCAAATCTTCTTAAGGGTGAGCATAAAGAAGTTGAAGGGATTCAAGATGGAACTTTTATTGGTGCTAATGTCACGCTGATGCCTGGTTTTAAAATTGGTCAAAATTGTATAATTGGCGCCTGCTCGCAGGTTAGGTCCAACATTCCGGATAATGAAATATGGTACGGCTCTCCAGCAAAATTTCATAAAAAAATGTAACAAAACGTTTTTATGCATATTCCATTTTTAGATTTAAATAAAATAAATTCTAGGTTTGAAAAACAATTTCTTCAAGCATCTCAGCGCATAATTCGAAAAGGGTACTTTGTATTGGGTGACGAAGTAAATTCTTTTGAAGCTGATTTAGCCAAGTATATCGGTTGTAAATATTTAATTGGTGTTGCTAATGGATTGGATGCATTAACATTGATTTTTAGAGGATATAAAGAACTTGGTTTGTTAAAAGAAGGTGATGAAATCATAGTACCTGCAAACACATATATTGCGAGTATTTTAGCAATCACAGAAAATGGACTGAAGCCTAGACTAATAGATCCAAACCCAAACACTTTCAATCTAGATTTAATCGCCGAAAATATCACAGAAAAAACAAGAGCTATATTACATGTCCATTTGTATGGATTAGCTACTTGGAACAATGAGCTATACAAAAATCTTCAGCAAAAAGGGATTCTGATTATTGAGGATTGTGCACAGAGTATTGGATGTGTTCATGAAGGTATACAATCAGGAAATTTGGGAGATGCTGCGGGGTTCAGTTTTTATCCTGGAAAAAACCTAGGTGCATTAGGAGATGGAGGGGCTATAGCCACAAATAATTCGGATTTAGCGAATACAGTAAGAGCCTTAGGGAATTATGGTAGTCACAAAAAATATCTCAACCAATTTCAAGGCATGAATAGTAGATTGGATGAAATTCAAGCTGCTTTCTTAAAAATCAAGCTCAAGAAATTAGATGAGGACAATAATCACCGAAGATACTTAGCCTCAATTTATAACGATGAGTTAAATGATTTGCCAATAATTAAGCCACTTTTTAACAATGATCATGTATACCATTTATACGTGATTCGAACAAAACAAAGGGATGACCTACAATCCTTTTTACTAAAAAGAGGCATCCAAACATTAATTCATTACCCTATCCCACCCCATAAGCAAGAAGCATACAAGGATTTTAGAAAACTATCGTTTCCAATTACGGAAAAAATCCATAAGGAAGTTCTTAGCCTACCTATGTCTCCTATTTTAGGTAAGGAAGATATTAAAAATGTATGTTTAGAAATAAAAAAGTTTTTTGCTAAAACAGCATAGAAACTAAAAGGCATTTGAAAAATTAAAAACATCAAAAAGCAACGTGTTTTCCATGGTATTGTGAATTACGGTTCACAAGCTTCTCTTTTAGCTAAAGGGCTGAGGAATATTAACATCAACGCAAAAACATATACGATTGGTGATCAATATCAAAGAGATACGGACTTCGAATTTAAAAAAAGAAATAGTTTACCCAGTAAATTAGTCTATTACTATTTCATTTACCCAGTAGTCAAGCTATATGTATTTATTTATTTCCAAACTTTTCATTTTTACTTTGGAAGAACTTTAACACAAAAAAAATGGGATCTTCCATTGTACAGATTTTTTGGAAAAAAAGTTATTATGCATTATCTAGGAGACGATATAAGAAATTATAAACTGTTAATCTCAAGATATAAATTACCCAAAGATCATCTTTACGTCAAAAATGAAAAAAGTCATGACGGAATTGTAAGTAAAAGAATAAAAAGAGAAATAAAATATGTTGACTTATTCATAGCCAGTCTGCCCACACATGTCGATTTTGCGAAAGAATACGGATTAAATGTAAAAAACATAATCCCGTTATCATTGAATTTAGAATCTCTTACTTTCCAAAAGCAACCAAAAATAATAGAAGAAATAAGAATAATTCACGGTACCACAAATAGAAAATGGAAGGGAACTTCATTTATTCAAGAATCAATGGAATCGTTGATTAAAAAAGGATACCCCATAAATTTTAAAATCGTAGAAGATATAACTCATGCTAAGCTAATTGAAGAAATTGAAAATTGTCACATCTATATAGACCAAATATCATTTGGGTGGTATGGCGCAGCGGCATTAGAGTCAATGGCCATTGGTAGGCCTACTCTTGCCTTTATCGACGAATCTTATTTTAGATATATAGATTACGATAAAAAAATACCAATTATTAATATTAATAAACAGAATTTTAAAGATGTTCTAGAAGATTTAATTAATAAACCGGAAGATTTAGATTTCATTAGCTTACAATCCCGAAAGTTCGTAGAAGAACATCATGACATTAATGTAACGTCAAGAAATCTACTCAAATTATACCAAAATCAACTATGGAAATAGTCGTGTCCTGTTCAATAAATACTTCCCACCAATACTAGGGATTAATTATAAGATGTTAAACAAGAAGACTTCATATAAAGATATCGCAAGAACTTCAGTTTTATTCGGAAGCTCTCAGGTTGTAATCGTAATTACCAAAATCATCAAAACCAAATTTGTAGCTTACTTTCTTGGAACCCAAGGTTATGGAATATTTTCTCTATATACTGCTGCTGTCAATCTCATAGGAACATTTTCAAATTTAGGATTAAATACCTCTGCAACTAAAACGATTGCAGAAAATTATAATAATGAGGAAAGTCAAAATGTAATCAAGACATTAACTATAGTTCGTAAAATTGTTTGGTTTACAGGCCTAATGGGTGGTACAATTTGTCTATTGTTGTCTCCTTTTTTAAGCGAAATAATATTCAATAACCCTGATTTCACATATGCAATCATGTGGCTTTCTATTGCAATCATACTTAATCAATTGACACAAGGAAATACAATTTTATTAAGGGGTCTTCGAAAACATAAGAGCTTAGCAAATTCTAACGCTACAGGAGCTATAATTGGTTTAATTATATCGGTTACTCTTTACTACATATGGGGAATAAATGCTATCGTTCCGGCGATTATTTTAAGTTCGCTCGCAGCCTATTTACGAAGTGCTTATTTCGCAAATAAAATTAAGATAGATTGGATGCCTATTGGGGCAAGAGAGACTTTTAACGCCTCTAGACCTATGCTAGCAATGGGTATAGTATTAAGTATTACATCTGTATTGACGTTATCAAAGGTTTTTTTTCTCAGGATTTATGTTGAGGATATTGGAGGTATTGAAGAGGTTGGCCTATATCACTCAAGTTTCATTATCGTCAACTCCTATTTGGGAATAATTTTCACCATCATGAGTACGGATTATTTGCCAGATTTAAGCACGAAAATTCATGATAAAAAATTATACACGGATTTATTCAACAAACAACTAATATTCGGAATGATGCTTATTATACCGTTAGTTAGTGCCTTTTTATTATTCAATCAATGGATCATTGTTCTTTTGTTTAATTCAAAATTCAAGGGTGCTGAGTTATTGATTGCATGGTCTGTCATAGGAATGTTTTTCAAACTTATAAGTTGGACACAATCCTTTATTATTCTTAGTAAAGGAGACAACAAAAGATTCGCTCTACACGAAACGACCTCTATTATTATAACAACAATTATCACGGTCCTACTTTATAACAAATATGGCCTTCATGGTCTAGGTATGGGATTTACAACTGGTTACTTTTATTATAGTTTACAAACATATTTTTTATGTAGATACTGGTATAAAATTGATTTTAACAAAGAATCAAAAACCGTAATTTTTATCGGTGCAATCATACTCTTATTTGCATTCTATTCAATTGTAATTTTAAAGAACATAGGATTTTGCATCATTATAACATTGCTCTCATTTGTTTTTTCATATTGGCAAATGAAAAAAATGGGATTTACAAGTAAAATAAGAGCGCTTTTAAGAAGAAAACTGTAAAATGATAAATCAAGAAATGACCGATAAAAAGTCTATCCTATTTATAACTGTCACATTTCCACCAAGGTTATCGGTAGCAAGTTTAAGGCTCTATAATTACGCTAAATTATTTCATCAAAATGGCTGGCGAGTAAGTGTTATAACATGTACTCAAGAAGGACAAAATATATCAGATGAGTTTGATCTTGATCGATTTAATATCATAGATATACCATGGAAAGATCCGTACTTTAAGATACAGAGGATTAAAAACAAACTACTCAAAAAAGTGATAGTAAAATCAATGGGTTATATCATTCCGCAGCTTCCTATATGGTTACCTGATATGAGATTTAGATCATGGAAAAAAAACGCAATAAAATGTGCTAATGAATTAATATCGAAACAAGAAATATCACATATTTATACAACGTTCTCCCCCCCCAGCCCACATTTGATTGGCCAAAAATTAAAATCCAAGCACAAAAATATATATTGGATTGCCGAGTATAGAGACTTGTGGTCATTTTCAGCATCGAACAACTCGATAAAAAAATTATTAAAAAATTTACATTTTGAAATAGAAAAAAGAATTGTAAATGAGTCTGATCTTATTCTAACCGTATCAAAAGGTCAACAAGCAATTATGCAAAAAAGACTAAGGCGCAACGTTCATATACTTTACAACGGATGCGATTTTGATTCGTATAGAAATTTATCTGAAATAAATAACGGATTTTCTATTGTTTACACGGGGTATTATTCAAAAAAATTCAATGATTTAGATTTATTTTTCAAATCAACAAAAGAATTTATATCAACCCATAAAAATGCTGCACGTCCTATAAAAATAATATTTGTTGGAACCCCAGAAAACAATTTAATTTTAAATAAAATAAAACATTATGAGCTTGAAAACTATTGTGTTTTCCTAAAAAAAATGCCTAATGTAGAAGTAAAAAAAATACAAAAAAGTGCTTCTTTACTCCTTCACCTTGCATGGACAGATCCTAGCCAAAAAGGAATCCTGAGTGGAAAAATATTTGAGTATATCTCAGCACAAAGACCTATTTTAAGTATCGGTTTTGACCAGGAGTTGGCAGAATTAATTTCTCCATATAATGGAAAAATGCTTCAAAAAAAGAGCGAAATAGTAAACTACATGAAAAAGACCTACGAAACTGAAATGAAAATAAAATTAGCGGACAATAAAACATCAGAAATTTCTAAAGAAAATCAATTTAAAAAACTAGAAAAAATAATTAATCAATAAAGTGAAATCAACGCATTTTCTATATCGATTTTTCCCATTTATCTTCATCTACATTGCAAGTGTCGGTGTTATTATACCTAAGGGTTCAATTGCAACGCAACTCATTGGTACACTAATACTACTCACCACCATTTATTACTTTATAAGACATTATATTTCAACTAACCTCTTCAATATTCTTTTAGCTTTTTTACTCTACATATCATTTCTATCCATATTTTCGTCAAAATTTCTGTACAGTTTATCCAACATAGCTTCTGCTGCCATTTGGATGTTAGTATTACCTATTTCATTTTTTCTAATAAATAATATAAGCCGGTTCAAGAAGTTATTAAACTCAATAGCACTTATTGGTGTTTTATATATTATAAACATTATAATTTCAACAGTATTTGGTATTACAGGCAAATCCTACTCGCGTGAAATATTCCAAGTTGGTAACCTATTTACTGAAGGTCTGAACTCAATGGCTTATATTCTAGTTGCAACGCCTCTTATTATTCACTTTAGGCCGAAAAACAAACGTGTCATATTTATACTAGCAATTATAATTTTTGTTCTAGTTTTTGTGCAGCTGAAAAGAATTTCAATTCTCGCTATTCTAACCGGATTAATGATTCAAATTATTTATAGTAAAAATCGTATATCAATTGCATTCGGTCTTATTGCAAGTGTCATAATTATGTTGGTAGCTTTCCCTTTATATGAAAATATTTTAAGCGTGCAATATAAGGTAAGAGAAAGAAGGTTAACCACTGTTAATATTGAGGAGGAAGGTAGATATCAAGAAACATTTCATGCCTTTAATGAAACTATATTTTCTAATGATTTAAAACTATTTTTGTTTGGTAAGGAAGTTTTTAATTCACCAGGTAATTATGCCAATGGTAGATTTGGTCCAAGAATGATACATAACGACTACAATATGATTCTTCATGGTTCGGGTGTTATTGGATTATTGTTATTTATTTGTTGGCCGATTCCGTTATATGTGTTCTACAGAAAAATGAAGATTTTAGCAAATCATTCTTTTGAAGACAAACGGCTTTTTGATATTATGACAGTTTTGTTTTTAAATTTATTAATAATGGGTTATCTGATTAGTCTTTCAGGAGGTATCAATGCTATTCTTTTTAATTCAATAAGGGTTGCGCTAATGGGATCTATATTGCGTATCCTTTATGAATACGCTTGTAAAACGACATTGAATCATAAACAAACATAAGATGATCAAAAAGATAGCTTTCGTCATGATGAAGATCAGAAATATAATAAATACTATTATTTTTCGCTTGTCATATGCATTTTGTAAAAATGTAAAACTTAATGCTGGCTTTCGAATTAATAAGTGGCCATTAATTAAAGTTCATAAAAAGGCTTTACTTGTGATATCCGACGGTGTTTTATTCAACTCGTCTAATTATTCATATCATATCAATATGCATTCAAAGGTGAAGATAATGTGCGACGTGGAAGGTGCTCAAATTAATATTGGTAAAAACACGCGTATTCATGGTAGCTGTATTCATGCTTTCAAAAGAATAGATATTGGACGTGATTGTCTTATTGCTGCAAATTGTCAAATATTTGATTCGAATGGACATAATTCATTGCCGGATGAAAGAAAGACAAATAATGGCACCGCAAAAGAAATAAAAATTGGAGATAATGTCTGGATTGGAGCCAATTCAATTATTTTACCGGGTGTTTCAATCGGTTCAAATTCAATAATAGCAGCAGGAAGTGTTGTAAATAAATCTGTTCCGTCGGAACACATTGCAGGAGGTAATCCAGCAAAATTAATTAAAAGGATCGATGAATAGTATAATAATACTAACTGATTATCTCAATCGATTTGGATCAAAACAAAAATCGAAAACTTATCGTTCCGGTATGGATATAGATAAGATTAAAACTTATTTTGAACAAGAAAATTTTCAAGTTGAGGTACTCAACATTGCAGAATGTATTGTGCGACTCAAAGCTAAAGAACCCAGCTACATAATTTATACATCTTCTGAAGATCATAATGACAAATACAAAAGCTTTATAGAGGATATAATTTTATTTTTAGAAGATATCGGACATTTCTGCATGCCTTCATATAAGTACCTTCGAGCTCATAACAACAAGGTATATATGGAACTATTGAGGACATCATTACAGCTCTCTGACAACTTAGTTTTTCAAACAAATTATGCAGCAACAGAAGAGGAATTAGAGAACTCAAAAATAAAGTATCCCGTAATTATTAAGGGCGCTACCGGAGCATTATCAAAAACAGTATTAAAAGCTGAAAACAGGATAGAATTACTAGAAAGTTTCCGTAAAATCAACAAAAAAGATTCTTTTCGACTACTAATACATCAACTTATTAGAAGAATTAGGCATAATTCTAATTATAAAAAAGAAGCAGTAAGAAGGGGAAAGTCAATCGTGCAAAATTTTGTTCCCAACATGAGTTATGATTATAAAGTCTTAGTCTATTTTGATAAAATTTTTGTGCTAAAACGAAACAATCGAAAAAATGACTTTCGAGCTAGCGGAAGTGGATTATTTGAGTACCCAAAAGATATTCCAGATTCAATACTTAACCACGCCATTTTTTTAAGAAAACATATGGACCTGCCTCAGTTATCTTTGGACATTGCCCTCCATAATAACAAGCCGATTACATTTGAATTTCAAGCCCTTTATTTCGGGACAAAAACAATAGAAAATGCTCCATTTTATTTCAAAATTTCGAAAAGTAATAAATGGGAAAGACATGATGCGAATAATATAATTCTCGAAGAATTTTATACTAAAAGTATTGTCAGGCAAATTAAGAGTAAGCTGTGAAAGTTTTATTTATATGTAGGCAAAAAACAAAAACAAATATTTCTCCATTTGTGAAATCACAGGCACTATCATTACAAAATGAAGGCTTAACAGTTGATTTTTTTTTGATTAAAAAAAGTGGGGTTTTTGGATATTTGAGAAGCATATTTGAATTGAATAGTTTCACAAAGAAAAAAGATTATGACATTTACCACGCCCACTACAGTTTCAGTGGATATGTTGCAAGTTTTGCTCGAAAAAAACCGCTTATCGTGTCGCTTTTAGGTACAGATGTTATTCAAAGTTCTTTTTCTAGATTAATTCTAAGAATTATATCGAACATATTCCATTGGAAACATATAATTGTTAAGTCGGATGAAATGAAAAACTTATTAAAAATTAACAAGATAGAGGTGGTGCCAAATGGAGTTGATTTTAATACATTTTACCCAATTAATAAGAAGAAAGCTCGTTTAATTTTAAATTGGGATTTGAACGAAAAAATCATTCTTTTTAATGGGAGTAAATCCAACCCAATCAAAAACTATAAATTGGCTTACAATGCAAGAAACCTTTGTGATCAAAAAATTAAAATAGTCGAAATAAAAAACTTAAATCAGGAAGAATTAAACTTGTATTATAATGCTTGCGATTTGTTTCTTTCAACCAGCCATTGGGAAGGATCACCAAACACAATTAAAGAAGCAATGGCGTGTAATACCAATATTGTATCTACAAATGTCGGAGATGTTAATTATCTATTTGGCAAAGAAAAGTACAACCATGTTTGTCCATTTGATCCGGGAATAATAAGCTCGGCAATTAACCAATCGTTAATTGTAAAAAAAGACAGCAATGAAGGTAGGCAAAGACTTATTCAGTTATCTTTACAAAGCACTGATGTGGCGAGAAAAATAATTAATCTGTATCAAAAATTATGGAAAGAAAAATCAAAGGTTTAGAATTCGTAAACATGAAGTGAAATCCATTTTCTCCTGAAAATTATTTTAAATGATAGAAAAAAATATAACATCGGGCTTTACATATAAAAAGTCAGTAGTAGTTACTGAAAAAATGGTTCAAGATTTCGCATCATGTACGGGAGACAATAACCCTGTTCATTTAAATGAGAATTATGCCAAAGCGTCAAAATTTAAAAATAAAATTGCTCACGGTTTACTCATTGGAAGCTTTATATCTGCCGTATTAGGCAATGAATTCCCAGGTCATGGAACCATTTACATATCTCAAAGTTTAAACTTCAAATCTCCTGTTTTCATAAACGATACAATAACAATATTAATTGAAGTTTTAGGTGGTTCAAATGTCAATAGAATGAATCTGAAAACGCTATGCATGAACCAAGATAATAATATTGTCATCGATGGGGAAGCTATTGTTATTCCCCCCAGTAATATAAATTACTCAGACTAATCATTAGATTATGAAAAACCCAATCCTCAAATGGGCACAAAGCCAGCTCGGAAGCGCAAGTTTAGAGTCAAAAAGCATCAGGCAACTATTTAAGTCTTTTTTCGGAAAATTTATTCAGAGTATTGCAATGACTAGGCTTCCAATAGGTGCGAAAAATAGATGTAGATTAGAAAGACTTAGAGGAGTTAAAATCGGAAAAAATGTATTTCTTGGAGGAGGAAATATACTTGACAGAGTCCGTCCAGATTTAATTACTATTGAAGAATATGTTTCACTTGCAGGTGGCGTCAATATTTTGACGCACAGCAATCCAACATTACCTTTGAGAGAAATTCTCGGTCCAGAATCGCACATCGTAAAACCAGTCACTATAAAGAGAGGAGCATGGATTGCACTCAATGTAGTAATATTGCCGGGTGTCACAATAGGGGAAAATTCTATCATCGCCACAAACTCTGTTGTTATGAATGATATCCCTGCATATACTGTGGCAGGCGGTACACCTGCGAAAATATTAAAGAAAATCCCTCGGACTGAACAATGAAATGTCTATTCTTTTTAGGGCATCCAGCTCATTTTCATCTTTTCAAAAACATAATCAAAAAACTTGAAGAAAATGGTAATGAAACCCTTGTACTCATTAAATCCAAAGATATACTAGAGGAACTATGTCTGAATGAGGGGATAAAGTTCAAAAATGTTTATAAAAAGCAAAGAGGTAAATCAACCCTCGGTATTTTAATAAGCTTTTTGTACAAATACATTGGAATAAGCAAAAATATTAGAAGATTTCGACCTGATATACTCATTGGTTCTGAACCCACCTTACCACATCTCGGAAAGTTGTTTAGAATCCCGTCTTTTGTCTTTAGTGAAGATGATACCCATATTATTCCGCAGTTCGCTAAAATAGCCTACCCTTTTGTCACGGAAATAATATCACCTATTTCCTGCGATACTGGGAAATGGGATTTCAAAAAAACTGCCTATGATGGATTTCATAAACTTACATATCTACATCCATCACAATTTCAACCGAACCAAAATGTAATTGATAGTTTGCCAAAAGATTACTTCATCATAAGAACAACGAATTTAAGTGCGTATCATGACACAAATAAAAAGGGAATATCCGAAGACATATTAGAAAAGCTCATTACTATACTGCAGCCACATGGTGCGGTTTATATTACCTCAGAAAAAGCAGTTAGCAATAAATTTCATAAACATCTGCTAAAAACAAATCCTAATGACATACATACAGTCCTAAGTAATGCCAAGATTTACATTGGAGACAGTCAGTCTATGGCCGTAGAATCTGCGCTACTTGGAACACCTGGAATAAGATTTAATGACTTTACCAATGAAATTGGTGTGTTAAACGAACTAGAAGAGAAATATGGATTGACCAAAAGTATAGCCATAATGGATGAAGAAAAATTGTACAAGGTTGTAAAAGAAATGCTTGAAATGGAAGATTTAAAAATCCGTCAACATGAAAAATTAAAAACATTACTGCAGGATAAAATAAATGTTTGTGACTTTTTTGTTTGGTATATTAAAAGCTATCCAGAAAGTAAAAAAATACATTCTGAACAACCCCAGTTTCAATACACATTTCAATAGGATTATTGAAATGATTTTAATAATATTCTGGACTGAATTATAAAGTAAATGGACTTTACGATAAAGAAATATAAAGAATTAATAGACGCATTAATACAAGCAGGTTATACATTTCAAACCTTTGCTGAATTCATCAAGTCACCTAAAGAAAAAACAATTATACTTCGTCATGATGTGGATTTAAAACCACAAAACTCATTGATCTTTGCGGAAATTCAATCAAAGAGAAATATTAAAGGTGTTTATTATTTTCGATCTGTTAAAGAAAGTTTCAAGCCTAGTATAATGAGAAAGATTAATAACCTAAATCATGAAATTGGATACCATTATGAGTGTTTGGCATTAAAAAAAGGGATGCTTGCTGCTGCAATTCAAAAATTCGAGACAGATTTACTTAAGTTCAGAGAAATATCTCCAATTGAGACCATTTGCATGCACGGCAGTCCAATGTCAAAGCATGACAGCAAAGATCTATGGAAAAAGTATAATTACTTGGATTTTGATATAATAGGCGAACCATATTTTGATATAGATTTTAATCAAGTAATGTATCTCACTGACACGGGACGTTCTTGGTATAACAAAAAAATTAGCATCAGGGATAAAGTTATGACACCTTATGATATTAATATCAGACATACTAATGATATTATTCGCGCTGCAACTAATGGAAATTTACCAAATCAAATAATGATTAATTTTCATCCTCAAAGGTGGACGAATAATCCAATTTTGTGGTTGCAAGAATTGATTTTTCAAAACCTTAAAAACATGATTAAAAAGATAATTATCTATAAATCAAAGTTTGCAAGCCATCATTAACTTAAATCTACTAAGCCCTTTTCTCATTAGATAATACGGATAATTGGATAGAATGTCCTATCTTTATTACAAAATTAGTTTCATTATGAAGAGTAAACTTTATTTATTTTTCTTTTTTTTCACGTCGTATGCTCTATTTGCGCAGTCTCCGGTAACGAGATTGAATGACACCTACTGCTTCAACTATAACTTACCTGCGTTAAATTCGAACTTTTTTGCCATTAAAAAAGGAGGAATTGATGGATATATTTTTGATGTTGAAAATCAAACAACTTTTCAAACTGATTCTTTAATAACCTTTGGAAGAACCGCTGGTCGTTTTGCGAACCTATCGGACTTTCCGCTTGCGGGTATTAACTATGCGACGACCTATAAAGTCACAGTCAGAACGTGGACCGGAGTTACAACCAATTATAGTGTGCCTAGTAGTGTGGATTGCTTTGTCATAAGCCCTTTGCCAGTCACGCAAGTTCAATCGGCCCAATGTAATTCTTCATTAGCTCAGTTGAATACACCTGTTTATGCGAACAGTGTTCCAGGAGCTGAAGCGTTTACATTCGAACTTACAAATCAAACAACACTAGCTGTTGAAGAATTTGAAAAAAGTTCAGGGTTAATTAGGGCTTTTTCAATGAACGATTTTCCTGTTTCCTTTGCTGATTATTCAACAACCTACTCAGTTCGAGTAAAAGCTAAAGTTAATGGAACATATGGTGATTATGGTACAAGTTGTGATATCACAACGCCAAGTGCACCTTTAACCCAACTCGATAACTATTGTAATACATCTATTCCCTTTTTGAATACCTCATTATGTGCAGAAACTGTTGCATCGGCAACGGGATATCGATATGAAGTTACAGACGGAACAAACACAACAGTCGTAACACCTGATTTGTCTACTAGTCATTGTTTAGTTCTGATGCCCGTAGCATGGTCGACTTATAGTGGATCTCCAGCCTCTATTTCCTGGGTAAGCTATGGAATGACTTTAGATGTGAGAGTTGCTGCATTTATTGACGGAGCTTGGGGCGATTATGGTCCAACTTGTCAAATAACTACACCTTGTGGATCAAAACTTGAAGCAGCAGAAGATGGTAAAATAGTTAATTATGTCTATTACGACCCAATTCTTGCAGAAACCGCGGCATGTGCAGTAGAAGATTATCAATTCAGATATAGAATAGGTGGATCATCGGAAATTTACTTAACGGCCACGGGGGGAAATGAATCCACAGGAAGTCCGACGGATAGAACATTATTTATGTCTGATTTTGGACCTATATCTAATTTTCCGGGAGGCAACCCCTATGGACAGACTTATAGAATCTCAGTAAGGGTTAAATCAGGAGGTGTTTGGAGTCCTTTTGGAATTGAACGTGTTGTTTCAGTAAATTCAAGTCCAACAGTAAACATAAGGGACGGAGTATTTCCTGCAGCGGGTAGCTCTCAGTGCGGTAGTTCAGGATCACCATACAATATGGCTAATGTTTCAACGATTTTATTGGCATATAATCTCTACGGATTTTCATCGTACACTTATGAAGTTACGGAACTGGATGGAAGTGGTGGCGATGTTGAAACACGAACGATAACAAGAGACAGAGCCACATACGGAACAATGGCAAGAGGTATGCGTCTTAATATGTTTGGAGCATCGACCTCGACGGGTATTGATGGATCGTGGGCAAATGCCTTTAATACAACATTCAGAGTTCGGGTGAAAACAAACCTTGGTGATTATGGAACTCCTTGTTACGTGAGAACACCATCGGCAATGGCGTTGGATAATTCTTCAACAATCAACCAAAATATTGATGATACTCCCGAAGAAAACTCTGCAAGTCTAGATGAATTGAATTTATCGGATGCCGTAACGTTTTTTCCCAATCCATTTTCTAGCTCATTAAACGTAAGAGTCTCTGAAGAATTCTCCGGAATAAATACAATTCAATTAATTGACTTATCCGGAAAGGAAATTGTTATAATCGAAAGTAGCATAGCGGACTTTGTAGGGAGTGATTGTATTCGCGGACTTAATAATGGGGTATACTTGATCAATATCGCCAATAAGAATGGGCATAGAACTCAAACGAGACTTGTAAAGTTGAATCAATAACAACTGAATACTGTTATGTTAGAAATCGTGCATGCCTTGTCAGGGTATGAAGTTGTTGAGAACGAGATCCTATTCATACATCTAAATAAAGAATTTCCTAAAAACACCTCAGAACCTTATATTTTCGTTAATACACAGTGCAACGATGTTATTCAGCTTCAAAAAAAACTAACAAAATTACACCGATACTCTACAGCAGAACAAAGTATAATATTATGTTTTGAAACATTAAAATCAAGAGTAAATAGAATAGAAAAAAACACCTTTAAATTTCTAGCAACGCTAATAGTCATTAACGAATTCATTCTATTAAGACTACTACCTCGTTTATATTTATTCAAATGGGTATATACTGTACTTTTTAGAGGTAAATTGAAAATACTTTCAAAAGCAGAGGGTTTAGGGAGAATGGCTTTCGCAGGATTTGAAATAAAGCAGATGAAGGCTATTAATTCAATTTTATATGTGGAATTAAATAAATCAACGCAACCTAAAAACCATTCTAAACCCAGCTATGGACCTCTATTTAAGATGAGTAGACTCGGTAAGAATGGACGTGTAATCGGTGTTTACAAAATTAGAACTATGCATCCATATTCTGAGTATCTCCAGGATTTTATGATAAAAAATAGTGGTTATAGTCAAAAAGGGAAACTTAACAATGATTTTCGCGTAACAATATGGGGGAAGTGGATCAGGAAATATTATCTAGACGAGCTACCCCAAATAATTAATGTACTCAGAGGAGAAATGAAAATATTAGGTTTACGCCCACTAAGCGAGTCGTATTTTAAAGGTTTGTCGAAAGAATATCAAAATGAAAGAATTCAGTATAAACCTGGATGTATTCCACCATATGTAGCTTTAAACTATAAATCCTCAAAAGAAGAAGTCATAAAAGCGGAAAAAAAATATATTGAATTGAAATCTAAGCGACCATATACGACAGATTTAACGTTATTTTTTAACGCACTGAAAAACTTATTGATATATAAAGTAAGGAGCTCATGATTGTAAATGCCAAAAATTTGTTTTATCTATTATTCGTGCTCTTTGGTTTGTCATGTACCAATCATAAAGAAGCTCTTCTGCTTAACCATGGTTTTATGGAGAAAAATGTAAACCTACATGAAAATTTCGATATTAAAATCGAAAAAAATGATTACCTCCAAATTCTGTTAATATCTAAAGATAAAGAGGCAAATGAATTATTTACTACGAAATTTGAAAACTCACAGGGCTTGGTAACATATAGTTCAGGAGTACCCTCAAAAGGTGGTTTCTTAGTAGATGAAAAGGGAAATATTTCCATACCATTTATTGGAGAAATAAAAGTTGAAAGTCTCTACAGGCAGGAAGTAGTGCAAATAATTCAGGAGAAATTAAAAGAATATGTTAAAGATCCATATGTCCAAGTCAATCTATTAAATTTTAAAATCACAGTAGTTGGCGAGGTCAATAATGCCGGTACTTTTAATATACCAAATGAGAGAATTAACATATTTCAAGCATTATCGCTAGCGGGTGACCTTACCAACTTCAGCGATAGAAATAAAGTTCATCTAGTGAGGGAAATAAATCAAGAACGTAAGGAATATATACTAGATATGACGAGTAAAAATATATTCAACTCTGAAGTTTTCTTTTTAAAACAAAACGACATCATATATGTACCGCAAAAAAAATCAAAATCGGTTTTAACATTTAACCAATTCGTTCTTCCTTTTGTATCAGTTACTTCTCTGATCCTTACCGCAATTAATCTTATAATAAATTAAACACTGGAAAAGCATAACTCAAATATCGATTTGGATGAAATTTTAAAGTCTAATTACAAGGCAATTTTAATTAAACATTTTTCATATTGGAAGCTCTATTTGTTTCTTATTATAACTGCCTTAATTGTTGCCTATTCCTATTTACACTATTCAATTCCGAAATATGAGGCTGCAATAACAGTAATGATTAAGAATAATCAAAAAGGAGGAACTGGGATATCTGAAACTTCGGCATTTGAAGACCTAACCATATTCAATGAAGGACTATTTATTGATAACGAAATATCAAATTTAAAATCTAGAAGACTCATGAACCTAGTTGTTCATGACTTAAATCTTCGATGCGAATACTACAGAATCGGCAATTACACGGGGTTTAAAAAATCAGAGGTATATCAACAATCACCCTTTGAAATTGAATTTAAATATACCGATAGCTCAATATTCGCAGATTATTCAGTAAATAAATACTTTGAGTTTTTGAATAATGAAATATCTGTTAGAAATGAAGACAATGAAGAAGTAGACAGATTAAAATACAATAAGTTCTACAAACTCAATGAACACGTTTCTTACAAGGTTAAAAAGACCGCTTTCTTCAAAAATTCGTCTTTAAATAATAATTATAAGTTTCAATTACTACCGCAGAAAATAACAATCGATAAATATAGGAATCGTTTGAAAATTGAGTCCGTAAAATTAAACTCGACAATTATTGATCTATCGCTAACCTACAGTTCAAGCCCAAAGGCAGTGGATATTCTAAATACCTTAATCATAAATTATAATAAAGACGCGAAACTAGATAAAAATCAAATCTCCATCGGTACGACAAATTTCATAAATGATCGAATAAAAATATTAACATCAGAACTTAAAATAATTGAAGATAGTCTCGAGTCCATAAAAATTGCCAATCATTTAATTGATTACAAATTTGAGTCACAGAACAAGCTAGCACAAAACCGGGAAGTTCATGATAAATATATTAATGCCAACATGCAATTGGTCCTTGCTCAAAATATAAAAGACCACATTACAAAAAATAAAGGCATAGAGGATTTAGCACCAGTTAATTTGGGTATTACAGACCCTTATATAGAACAATCAATAAAAGAGCATAATAAATTAGTCTTAAAAAGATTGGAATTATTAAGAAAATCAACGGACAAAAATCCCAACGTAGTCGAGCTGACAAATCAAATAATTGAATTAAAAAACAACATTAAACTGAGTATAGAAAATCTATTAGAGAATAATAAGGATATAGTAGAGTCTATAAAGGGTGAAATAGAAAAAATTGATTCCAGTCTAAAATCGATTCCTTCTTTTGAAAAAAAGTTAAGATCTATCAAAAGACAACAAGAAATAAAAGAAAAGCTTTATTTATATCTTTTAGAGAAAAGAGAAGAGGCGTTAATTTCATCTGCTGTGGGAATGGGTAACGCAAAAATAATTGATGAAGCTTATTCCAACAATGCAATTGTTTCACCGAAAAGAATGTTTACCTTCAGTTTGGCACTTTTAATATCATTCGTGCTAGGTATTGTAATTGTTTATTTTCTGGACTTTTTCAAGGATAAAGTATACAGTAAAACGGATACCGACAAATTAAACCTTCCATACATAGGAAATATACCCTTAGGAGAAAAAAACTCCAATATAGTAATATCCAAAGGCAGCAAAACAGCAATATCAGAGGCATTTAGGACGCTCAGGACGAACATCGACTTTATGATGACAAATGAAGAGATGAAATGTAAAACGATATTCATTACCTCAACAGTGGCAAAAGAAGGTAAGTCATTTACAGCAATTAACTTTTCCCTTTCACTAGCTTTGTCAGGAAAGAAAGTATTGATTTTAGGTATGGATTTGCGTGCTCCGAAACTAGAAGACTACTTAGGAAACATTAGGTCAAAAGGGATTACAAATCATATTATTAACGCTGGAGATGACATTCAAAAATACATTTACACCTCTGAAATAAATTCAAATATTGATGTTCTTCCTTCAGGCGACATCCCACCAAACCCTTCAGAGTTATTAATGTCTCCAAAGATAGAAGTCCTTTTTCAGGAGTTAAAATCAAAATACGATTATATCATTGTAGATACTGCTCCAGTTGGCATAGTTAGTGATACACTACTCATTGCAAAATACGCCGATGCTGTAGTTTATGTTGTTCGAGCACATCAACTACCTAAAAAAATGCTCCATATTGCACTAGATTTAAAAAACGACCAGAGACTACCAAATATGGCCATACTACTTAATGGTACTTATGGAAATAAAGGTTATGGCTATGGATATGGTTACGGATATGGGTATGGCTACACAGGTGATTATTATGTAGATAACGATTCAAAGGTTAAAAAATTAAACCCACTTAATTGGTTCAAAAAGAAATAGACACAGGGCAATGGTCAGAGCCCATGATGTCTTGATGAATCTTTGCTGATTTTAATCCATCAAGAAGCAAGTTAGAAATCAAAAAATAATCAATCCTCCAACCGATATTTCTTTTCCTCGCTCCTGCCCTATAGCTCCACCAAGAGTACTGATGATCTTTCGAAGAATTTAGATAACGGAAGGTATCAACAAAACCAGCATTTAAATAACGGTCCATACCATCTATTTCCTCTTGCATGTGACCAGCTGATTTATTATAGTTCGCCTTGGGACGAGCTAAATCAATGGACTTATGTGCAACATTAAAATCTCCACAAACCACTACATTCTTAGTCTTTTCTAGACCTTTGAGGTAGTTACAAAAATCAGTATCCCACTGCTGTCGATACGGCAACCTCAAAAGCGCATTCCCAGAATTCGGGACATAAACATTCACTAAATAAAAATCGGTGAACTCCAAACAAACAACTCTACCTTCATTATCATGTTCTTCTAGACCTATACCAAAAGATGCTGAAATAGGTTTTTCTTTAGTAAGAATTGCAGTTCCCGAATATCCTTTTTTTTCTGCTTCATTCGCAAAAACGGTATAATCGCTCAATGGAGCAACTGCCGTTTTTACTTGGGCTACAGTAGCTTTCGTTTCCTGAAGACAAATAATATCTGCATCTTCCCGCTCCATATCGGCAATGAAAGATTTACCTACAATAGCGCGAATACCATTTACATTAAAAGAAAATATTCTCATGATTATTCCGATTTACATTGCTCCTCAGGTTTCGCACCACAGAAGCTACAGGAACCCTCTTCATTTTGAAACATAGGATTGTTGCTAGCACAAGTACCAGCAAATTCCCCGTTCTTTTTAAGCAAAATCTTTACAGCAATACCTGCAAAAGCTAAAAAAATCAATAAAATAGGAACTAAGTATGTCATTTATTACAAAATTATTAGATTTTATCGATTAAACCTATGTTTCTTATTAATTAGTCCGTTTAAATACAAAACCGATGCCCAATTCCAAATAATCCGCCTTTGCCCAGTGGCTTTTGATAGCCATATGACCAAACAATCCATTAAACCACTGATAACGCACCCCAATACGATGGTAAATAGGACCGTTAGGCTTATACCAATCGCGAATGTATGCGCCCATTCCAAAAACAAAATGAATATGATTCATGGGAACGAAATAAGCGGAATAGAAACCAAGCTGAAGCAAAGTCCATTGAGTTTTGGTAACTAATGGCTCAAAATTAGTATGAGCCTGGTTAGAAAAAACATCTAGTCCTACTTCAAAACCAGCCTTTGGTCCGATGATAGAACGTGCAAAGAGGTTTCCGGCATAAATCGCGTATTTAGGTCCCCCTTCTGGCATAAGCTCTTTCATGGAAGCTATTGCAGAACCTCCAAAATAGATTTTTTTTCGAATAAAGGGAGCCTTTCTGTCAATCGTGGCGTTTCTAACATTACCAATTTTCCTACTGTAGCCAAAAGAAAGATAAGGTACATTCAAACCTAAATTCGGTACTTTGAATGCAGAGTTACTAAAATGAGTAATATCTAGACCTAGTGAATAGCTGCTTTTGTTGAGACGATATTGGGCTTTTAAAGCCATTACAATCATCATATTCAGGTGAGAACCTATTGCGATATTTTCTGGATTAAAGTCAGTGTCAAACTTTCTATTTGTAACAGCGAGTCCGGTACCAAGCTTCCAAGAAAGCTCAAAATGTTCTAAAGCGACAAACGGCAACTCAGAGAATCCATATAACGCCACAAATCGACCTAAAACATCATTATTACCAACAGAACCAATAAATAGTGTAGCGCCAACTGTTGGATCTTTATAATCCTCAATCCAAGAATCTGGCTGATGCAAGTGCTTGAAAAAAGAAAATTCGCTTGCCCAAGCCAATTGCTGTGGAAGATCAGCCATAGATCCCCTGTGCGCAGCAAGTGTTCCTAATTTAAGCTGATATGAGTACCCCCATTCCGATTGCGTCCAAGCTCCTAACGGGATTAACGAAATTATACAGTATAAGAACAGGGTTTTCATTCTCTCAAAGTTAAGGAATGAAAGGGATAAATCTTACTTTTACTAGCGATTATGGATTTAAGACTACAAGCCTTCGAGCGCTTATTAAATATCATGGATGAGCTCCGTGAAAAATGTCCATGGGACAAAAAACAAACTTTTGAATCACTGAGAAATTTGACCATTGAGGAAACATATGAACTGGCTGATGCAATTAGTGAAAATAATCTTGAAGAATTAAAAGGTGAAATTGGAGACCTTCTGCTGCATATGGTTTTTTACTGTAAGATTGCAGATGAAAAACAGGCTTTTAATATTACAGATTCATTGAATTCAGTTTGCGAAAAGCTTATTCACCGACATCCCCATATTTACGGAGATGTTGAAGTTGCTAATGAGGAGGATGTTAAGAGAAATTGGGAAAAACTCAAGTTGAAAGAAGGAAAAACATCCGTCTTATCGGGAGTTCCTAAAGCATTACCTGCACTAGTAAAAGCTACGAGAATTCAAGAAAAAGTGAAAGGAATTGGTTTTGAATGGGAAACAGCGAAAGATGTTTGGGAAAAAGTTAAAGAGGAACTTGCAGAATTTGAGCATGAGGTAGCATTAAATTCAGCAGCTAAAGAAGAAGAATTTGGTGACCTCATTTTTTCATTAGTCAATTATGCCCGCTTTATAAATATTTCTCCCGAATCCGCATTATCCAAGACAAACATAAAGTTTATCTCAAGATTTCAATTGATGGAAAAGCTTATTACGAAAGAGGGACTAAAAATAGAAGGAATGTCTTTAGAAGAAATGGATAAATTTTGGGACAAAGCAAAAGCAAGCCTAAAAAATAATAGTTAAAAAAGAGGGCTATAAGAGCTCCTCAATGATTCGATCCATAGAATACCCCTCCGCATCAGCTCTATAATTCCTTACAAGCCTGTGACGTAGTATAGGTTTTGCTATTGCTTTTACATCTTCAATATCTGGAGAATACTTTCCGCGAAGCGCAGCGAAACATTTAGCTCCTATGATTAAGTATTGCGAAGCACGAGGCCCAGCGCCCCAGGTAATATATTTCTGGGTAAGCTCCGTTGCTTTTTCATTCTTAACTCTTGTTTTATTCACTAAAGAAACTGCATATTCGAGAACGTTATCTGCTACCGGTATACGTCTAATCAAATCTTGATAAGCAATAATCTGATCAGCCGTGAGAATAACATCTAGCTTAGTCGCTTCATCCGAAGTCGTTTTCTTCACAATTTCTAACTCTTCCTCATAGCTTGGATAGTCCACCCAAACATTAAACATAAAACGGTCTAATTGTGCTTCAGGAAGCGGATAAGTCCCCTCTTGTTCTATTGGATTTTGCGTAGCCAAAACGAAAAAAGGATTTGGTAAGCGATAGGTATTGCCTGAAGCGGTAACACTACCTTCCTGCATAGCTTCCAATAAAGCCGACTGAGTCTTAGGAGGAGTCCTATTGATTTCATCAGCTAAAATTACATTTGAAAAAACGGGGCCATGAATAAATTTAAATGCCTTTTTCTCATCTAATATTTCAGAACCAATAATATCTGAGGGCATTAGATCAGGAGTGAATTGGATTCTATTGAAACTCAACCCTAATGTTTGCGCTATTGTATTCACCAAAAGGGTTTTGGCCAAACCAGGAACACCAACCAAAAGGCAATGTGCACGAGAAAGTACACTTATACATACCTGTTCAATTACATCATCTTGACCGACAACGACTTTGGCAATCTCGGATTTCAATTGATTGTAGTGATTTACGAGTTCATCTATTTTATCCTTATCCGACATTTGATTTTAGGTTTATTTGTTTAGCGTTGGTAGCCATTTGTGGTTGTAATTACAATCCATATAGCTTTCATCTATTCTAATGAAAGCATTGGAAATCTTGGCATCTACCCATTTAGCTGTGGTTCTCTGCTTCTTATCATTTTCAGCCGCAGCTTTAATTAAAGTATAATCATCCTTTAGATTGGCTTCATGAGGGTCAAATCGATCCTTGAGGCGAACAATACGCATACCTTGTTTTCTCTCATAAATATCAACATACAAATTCGGCGTAGTCACGTCTCCTTTTTCCATAGCATCTGTCAATAAATAAATTTGCTGATCAACCTGATTCAAATCCTCCATATCCCAGGTCTGATCACCTGTAATTGGATTTGTAATCACACCACGATTCTGCTTTGTACGTTCATCATTGGAATATTTCAATACCGCTTCTGACCATGTTATTTCATTTTGATTCAGCTTTTGGTAACATTCCTCCATTTTGATGGCAGCATCATTGATGGCATCATTGCTAAATTCTGGCATATTCAAAATATGAAGACATTCATAATCTTCACCTTTTCGAGAAATAAGTTTGATAATATGAAAACCATATTGAGTTTCTATAATTTCTGAAACCTCCCCTATTGCAAGCCTAAAAACAGTAGCCTCAAACTGAGGTACCATCATCCCTTTTGAAGCTTGAATTTTTCCACCCTGAGCACCACTTCCTGGATCATCAGAATGAATTCTAGCCATCGTTTCAAAAGATTTTCCCTCAACCAATATTTGACTTAAAACATCTTCCAGCTCATTCATAGCGCGTTTCTTATCTTGCTTTGTTATTTCAGGATACATGACAATTTGTTGAAAACTGAGCTTCATATTAATGAATGGTATACTATCCTTTGGGAGTGTATTAAAAAAATTTGTAACCTCCTTTGGAGTAACAGATACGGCAGTGGTAATTGTCCGTTCCATTTCTTGCGCCAAAATTTTTTCCTTTATAATTGTACGGAATTCATTTTTTATTTGTGTAGTTGTTTTTTCATAAAAAGCCTCTAGCTTTTCACGACCACCCATTTGCTTTTCTAGGACACGTAGACGGTTTTCCATCTCAGCATCTACTTGTTCATCGCTAACAATTATGCTGTCCAACTTGGCCTGATTCACCAAAAGTTCCTGAACCATGAGCTTTTCCAATACAGAACATGAAAAGGTATGACCCACTTCTATATCTGACTGTTTCGCTTGAATTTGCTGTTGTTGGAGATCAGAAAGAAGAATAATATTGTCCCCCACCTGAGCAACTACTTTATTGACCAATTTACCCATCTGTCCCAAAAGCGACAGGTTAATAAAAAGAAAAATAAAAAATATAATTCTATTCATCAGCACCTAGGTTGTAAAGCACGTCGTCATATATCGTTATGGGGTATTTCTCAACCAACTCTTTCATCCAATAAGATTCTAAGTGGTTTTGATAATCAGAAATAACCGCACCTTTAATCTCAGAAAGCTCCTTAGGCATTTCAGGTAGCATTTTATCTACATCAATAACATAATATTTATCTTCAAATTCATAGCCTTCATTTCTACCTTCTACAAATGATTTTCCTTTTAGAAACCCATTAGATGACTGAACATATTTGTTCATTTTAACATCTAAATTGAGCTCAGAATCTCTATTGATTTTTTCCAAAATCACCCTACTATTGTTCTTTTTCTTTTTCAGCATTTTGAATACCGTCTCCGAAACTTCAGCAGTCCCACAAATGTAAACAGTCGCCTCTATCCGTTCAGGCCACATGTATTTTGTCTTTTGAATGTCATAATATGCTTTAAGACCCGTTGTATCCTTTACAGCCTTATTCCAAACCTTATCAGACATGATTTCATAGAGTATAATACCATCGTGGTATTCCTGAACCAAAGCTTTATACTCAGGATACTTTGAATCCAACATGGATTCTTCATAAGCCAAAACACCTTGCTTAACCCATTTCTTATATTGCATATCAACAATAGTTTGAAAATCCTTTCCACGTCCAGTTCTAAATGATTTTCTCAAAAATTTAGCAAATTCCATTTGACGATATTTTCTTTCACCTATCGAGAACATCACCTGATCTACTTTCAGTTTATCAGCTGTCCAATTTCCAATAAAAAAAGTGGAATCTAAATTTTCTACAAACCATGATTTGTATCGTGCGTCCCCTTCCAAAAAACCATATCTCTTTTTAAGCTTTGCGACAAAAACATCCTGAGTTTTCTTCGATCGCTCGTCTTTATTCACTCTCTTTTGAAGCTCTTTTTCCATTTTATCAAAGGGCTTCAAATCATTCCATTCTATTCTGCGAATGATATGATAGCCATAGTCAGTTTTTATCGGTTTTGAAATCGCACCATCCTCCTTGATTGAAAATGCAGCATCCTCAAACACAGGAACCATTCTTTGTGATGTCCCTGAGCCAAAAATTGGCAGCTCACCGCTCTTTCTATTGGAAGAAGGGTCATCAGAGTATTTGGCTACATAATTTTTCCATGTTTCATCTGTAATAGAATCCGATATAAGGTCATAAATCTCGGCTATTTTCTTTTCAGCGCTAGCAGTTTCTTCAGGACTAGACTCCGCAGGAGACGAAACCATAAGGTGCGCACACTTTATAGTTCCACGTGCAGGACGTTTGTCTGTGACTTTGAGAATGTGGTAACCATATTTTGTTCTAAAAGGCAACGAAGTTTCCCCGACTTCTGTAGTATAGGCGACTTCTTCAAATGGATACAACATTTGAAATGCTGTAAAAAAACCTAGGTCACCACCATTGGAAACAACAGAAGGATCTTCAGAGCTGTTTTTTGACCTAGCTATTAAAGCAAAGTCCTCCCCGTTCACAATTCTTTCACGCAACTCCATTAATCGAAAATACGCTTTTGACGTATCCTCGGCAGATGCATTTGGTTTTAACCTCATTAAAATATGAGAAGCCCTAACTTCAGTTTTTAATCGCTCATAGGATTGAGTCACCATAAATCTATTTTCAGTGCTATCTATCAAGTATGGCAGTGCAAGTTGCTTTCTATAACCTTCAAGCTCTCTTTTCAGCTTAGGAACAGTGTCATAACCTAATGCCTCTGCTTCAGCAACCTTTAATTTAAACTTCTTGAAGAGTTCCATATATTCATCCAAGGAGACTTTATCAAATTTCGGATCATCGTTATTTTTAAGGTAGATCTGAAGAAATTCACTCTTGGTAACTTTATCACCATTAATCTCCATGACGACCTCATCTTGAGCGTATGCATGTGATAACGATAAAAACAAGATAGAAATTAGAAGAAAGGATTGTTTTAGCATTTGTTTAAAAATTTTATTTGATACTGTAATTTGGCGCTTCTCTAGTTATCGAAACATCGTGAGGGTGAGACTCTCTCACACCTGCTGAAGTAATTCTAACAAACTTCGCGCCTTTTAATTCATTTACGGTAGGAGCTCCACAATACCCCATTCCTGCTCTGATACCCCCAATAACCTGATACATTACTTCTGCGAGTTTACCTTTAAACGGTACACGACCAGATATCCCCTCAGGAACAAGTTTTTTCACATCATCCTCCGCATCCTGGAAATACCTATCCTTCGAACCTTGTTGCATGGCTTCAATAGAACCCATACCTCTATAAGATTTGAATTTTCGACCTTCATATATGATTGTTTCTCCCGGTGATTCTTCAACTCCAGCAAACATAGACCCTAGCATCACAGAGTCAGCACCTGCGGCCAATGCCTTTACGATGTCACCCGTATACCTTATTCCGCCATCAGCAATAACTGGAACACCAGAACCTGAAATCGCATTTGCGACTTCATTTACTGCGGTAAGCTGAGGCACACCTACACCAGCAATAATTCTTGTAGTACAAATGGACCCAGGTCCAATACCAACTTTGACAGCATCTGCTCCTGCCTCAACCAAATATTTCGCCGCCTCTGCTGAGGCAATATTACCAACGACTACATCAAGTTTTGGGAATTTTGTTTTGACTTCTTTTAGTTTCATAACCACGCCTTTGGTATGACCATGAGCAGTATCAATTACAATTGCGTCAACGCCTGCATCAACGAGTTTTTCTACACGAGCTACAGTATCATCTGTAACACCCACCGCCGCCGCTACTCTGAGTCGACCTAGGCTATCCTTACATGAAATCGGATGTTCTTTTACTTTAATAATATCCCGGTAAGTAATGAGTCCAATTAATCTGTTTTCTGAATCAATAACAGGTAGCTTTTCAATTCTATTTTCTTGGAGAATCACCTCCGCCTTACTTAAAGAAATTGACTCTAACGTTGTAATTAAATTTTCGGAGGTCATCACCTCCATAATCGGTCTCTGAATATTTTTCTCAAAACGAAGGTCTCTATTTGTAACAATACCAATTAGTTTTTTAGCATCATCAACAACAGGAATGCCCCCGATACTGTTCTCCTTCATAAGTAAAAGTGCATCGCTTACAACTGCTCCTTTATGCAAGGTAATTGGATCGATGATCATTCCACTTTCCGAACGTTTTACCTTTCTAACATTTTTAGCTTGTTCCTCAATAGTCATATTTTTATGAACTACCCCTATTCCACCTTGCTGTGCAATAGCAATCGCCATATTCGCCTCAGTAACAGTATCCATAGCCGCTGTTACAATGGGAGTGTTTAGCTCTATGTTTCGTGTAAAAGCGCTCTTTAAACGTACATCACGGGGAAGAACCTCTGAATATGCCGGTACGAGTAGCACGTCGTCATAAGTTAAACCTTCCTGAATTTGAGTTAAATTTTTTAGAGACATAATGAACCTATTTTTAAAAATAAATTCTTGCAAATTTATGAAAAAAAGACGTCACATCAGAATTAACGAAAGATTAGTATTGTTAATATTCTGCAAAATTCACATTGACTAGTTTTAAATACGTAAACTTGTTCTGTGAAAAAGAATTTTAATTTCTTAATTATCTTGATTTTTATTGGGATTTCTTTATGTGTAAACGCACAAAGAAGCGATATAGATACCAGTAAAATACTTCAACTATCGGGTGTTGTTGTTTCTGAACAAGACTTGACACCAATGCCATACATTACGGTTTATGACAAGTCTATAGGAAGAGGAGTTATCGCTGATTTTTATGGTTATTTTTCTATGGTCTCCTTTCCAGGAGATACACTCTTTTTTTCATATTATGGCTATAAAACATCCACCTATATTGTTCCTGACACACTCGAAGAAAACAGGTACAGCATCATACACATGCTTCAACAAGACACGATTAATTTACCAGAGGTGACGGTTTATCCCTGGCCTTCAAAGGAAGATTTTGCAAAATTCTTTGTTGAAATGAAGCCCTATGATGACGCTATTCGGAGAGCACAAAGAGAATTATCGGGAGAATCTTTAGCATTTGTTGCAGCGCGATTAGATGCTGACGCTTCCTTAGCCAGTGGACTTATTCAAAATCAAGCATATACAAAGCTTTACACGAACGGACAGTTGCCTGTAAATAACTTGCTAAACCCTTATTCTTGGGCCAAACTGATTAAGGATTGGAAGGAGGGGAAACTCAAAAGAGAATGACCACTAGTGCCGAGGATAGCACAAAAAGTACTTTTCAACGGGTCTCGCCAAAGCTGATATATTTAGATTGTCTGATGCTTCGGATAAATCAATAATAGCTCCTGATTTTAAAAGAAGGTTTATATTTTGAAATTCCTGATTGTAGGCCTTATTCGTTAGCTTATCCGAAAAGACCACGTAGCTTAAATCTTGATCTTTAAATTTAGGGTCTGTTCTTAAGCGCGACTTTACTTTCACAATATCATTTTCAGTAAATGGGTTTTTGGAAATCTCAATTTTAAATAAGCGGCGATCTACAATTGACGCAGATAAAAAACTCAATGTCGGGTCAGAATGTGTTGACCAAACCTTCAAGCTTTGAAGTATATCATAGTCATCCAATGCTGCAAACTTTTCGAGAACTGCCTCATTTTGTTCGAAATCAGCTTTTAAAACATCTTTTTCGAGGAAGAAAGACAAAGCAGGACTTGAAAATACAGCTACCCCATTTCTAGCCAGGGCTTTTGCCCTTCTTAAAGCATAAATGAGCATATATTCTGCAGCCACGACCGTTTTGTGAAGATATACCTGCCAATACATTAATCTCCTGGCGACAATGAATTTTTCTACAGAGTAAATTCCTTTTTCCTCAAGAACCAAATTTCCATCATGTACCGCAAGCATTTCGATCAAACGGTCGCTGCCAATAATCCCTTCGCTAACTCCAGAGAAAAAACTATCACGATTCAAATAATCAAGTCTATCCATATCCAACTGACTAGAGACCAATTGATGTAAAAAGGGTTTGTGATAATTATCCTCAAAGATAGTAAGGGCTAACCGCAAATCAGAACCAAAATATTTTTCCAAACGCTCAATAAAGTATGCAGAAATATTTTCATGCGTAACAGACTTGACAATATCAAATTCCAAAGCATGGCTAAAGGGACCATGACCGATGTCATGGAGTAATATCGCTAAAAGAACAGCTCGCTTCTCTTCATCTGATATATCATGTCCCTTTTTTCTTAAAACAGAAATGGACTTTCCCATGAGGTGCATCGCGCCTATGACATGCTGAAACCTTGTATGAACAGCTCCAGGATAAACCAAATGACTCAACCCCAATTGAGAGATTCTTCTGAGGCGTTGTACGTAAGGATGTTCGATAACATCAAAAATAAATTCATCAGGAATCGAAATAAAACCATAGATTGGGTCGTTTATAATTTTCTTCTTGTTGTTTCGATTTCGATTCGCTTGCAAATGTTTACTTTTAATTAATTACCTCAAAAATAACGTAAAAGAATGACTAATTCAGGAAATATCTTATGGGCAGATGATGAAATCGACCTACTAAAACCTCACATTCTTTTTCTAGAATCGAAGGGTTATTTGGTTCAGGCAGTTACGAATGGCTTGGATGCCTTGGAAAAAGTTCAAGAATCATACTACGATATGGTCTTTTTAGATGAAAATATGCCAGGGTTATCTGGTCTTGATACATTGACGCGTATTAAGGAAATTAAACCAAATCTCCCGGTTGTTATGATCACTAAGAGTGAAGAAGAACATATTATGGAAGATGCTATTGGCTCTAAAATTGCAGATTACCTGATTAAGCCTGTAAATCAAAACCAAATTCTAATTAGTCTCAAAAAGAATCTACAGGCCAATCAACTGGTCAGTGATAAAACAAGCCTAAATTACCAACAGGAATTTAGACAGCTAGGAATGCTACTAAACAACAGATTGGATGTAAATGAATGGAAAGAGCTATATGCAAAACTTGTATACTGGGAGTTACAGCTCGATAAGATTGAGGATTCGGGCATGCGTGAAATATTCGAAATGCAAAAAAAAGAAGCAAATCAGCAGTTTTCTGGATTTATTGAAGATAATTATCTCAATTGGCTAAATGGTGTTGAAGAAGGACCTATTTTTATTCACAACTTAATCAAGGAAAAGATTTTTAAACGGCAATCCAAAGCCAAAACACTAGTTTTGGTTATTGACAACCTAAGATATGACCAATGGAAGGTTCTTGAGCCTGTTTTCAATAAGTATTTTGTTAAAGAAAAAGAGGAAGTTATCTTCTCAATCTTACCTACAGCTACCCAATACGCTAGAAATGCATTTTTTGCTGGCTTAATGCCATCCGAAATCGCCAAAAAACATCCACAATATTGGAAAAATGAGGAGGACGAAGGAAGTAAAAACCTCTTTGAAAAGGAACTATTAGATTTGAATTTGAAAAGACTAGGAAAATCTTCTCTCCGCTACTCTTATAATAAGATCACAAATGTAAATGCAGGAAAAAAATTGGTTGAACAATTTCATGAACTCAAGGAAAATGATATGAATTTTCTTGTTTACAATTTTGTAGATATGCTCTCGCATGCACGCACAGAAATGGAGGTTATTCGGGAACTTGCAGATGACGAGTCGGCCTATCGATCCCTTACGATATCTTGGTTAGAACATTCACCTTTATTAGATGTTATAAAAAAAGCTGCTGAAGAGCGAATGGATTTAATTCTAACTACGGATCATGGAACGATAAAAGTGAATCAACCTGTTAAAATTGCGGGACAAAGAAACACAAATACAAATTTGAGGTATAAAGTAGGTCGTGGTCTAGGATACAAAGAAAAAGACGTTTTTGTCGTTCGCGACCCTGAGGATGGGTTTTTACCCAAACAAAAAATGTCTAGTGAATTTGTTTTTGCGAAAGAACAAGATTTTTTTGTTTACCCGAATAATTACAATCATTTCGTCAATTATTACGGTAATACTTTTCAGCACGGTGGAATTTCCATGGAAGAAATAATGATTCCATATATAGAAATGAAGGCAAAATAAACACCTTGATTCAGCATGAATCTGTTTGCTTTGCGTAATTTTGTAATAGTTGAAATGAAATGAATCAAACACCCGATTATATAGAAGGGATTCGCTCCCATTTTCCACTTTTAAAGACAAAAGTACATGATAAGCCTTTGGTTTATTTTGACAACGCGGCAACAACACAAAAACCCCAAAAGGTTATTGATCGAATAAATGCCTATTACAGTACGGAAAATTCAAATATCCATAGAGGCGTACATCATTTAAGTCAAATTGCGACGAAAGATTATGAGGACGCGCGCATTCGAATTAAAAACTATATTGGTGCCTCTAAGGAAAATGAAATTGTTTTCACGAAAGGCACAACAGATGGGATAAATTTAATTGCTTCCTCTCTTGGTGAGCTCATGACGAAGGGTGATGAAGTACTCATCAGTGCTATGGAGCATCATTCAAATATTGTGCCTTGGCAACTTTTGGCAGAAAGAAAAGGCATCGTCTTAAAAATCATTCCAATACACCAAGATGGAACACTTGATATGTTGAGTTTTGAGGAGATGCTCAACGATAAAACCAAGCTAGTTTCAATTACTCACATATCAAATACATTAGGGACTATAAATCCTATTGAAACCATTATCGATCGAGCTCATAAAGTCGGTGCAAAGGTCCTCATAGACGGAGCACAAAGTATTCAACACGGCCAGATAAATGTGACCAAATTGAATTGTGACTTTTTCGTTTTCTCAGGTCATAAAATATTTGGCCCGACGGGTATTGGCATCCTATACGGAAAAGAGTCCATATTAGAAACTATGCCTCCCTATCAAGGTGGTGGTGATATGATTAAGCGGGTTAGTTTTGAAAAGACAAGTTTCAATGAAATCCCTTTTAAATTTGAGGCAGGAACACCTAATATTATTGGTGGTATAGCATTAGGCAGTGCATTAGAATTCTTAGAATCGATTGATACTAATCAAGCCTTTGCCTATGAAAAAGAGTTATTAAAATACGCCGAAGAAGCACTTTTGCAGATAGCAAATCTAAAAATATACGGCACTTCTGCACTTAAAACGAGTCTTGTTTCTTTTAATGTAGGAAACATTCACCCTTTTGATATTGGAACACTTCTAGATAAGCAAGGTATAGCCGTTCGCACAGGACATCATTGTACACAGCCTTTAATGGATTTCTATGGAATACCAGGTACAATAAGGGCCTCTTTTTCCATATATAATTCAAAAGAAGAAGTTAATAAATTCATTCATGCCCTTAAAAGAGCCATAAACGTACTATCATGAGTGCTTCGTTTAAAGAGAAACAAGACTCGATAATCGAAGATTTTCAGGTTTTTGACGATTGGATGGATAAATATGAAATGATCATTGATCTAGGTAAAGATATTCAAGGTATTTCAGTTGAAAAAAGAAAGGACGAACAGCTCATTGATGGGTGCCAATCCAGGGTCTGGCTCAAAGCAGAAATCAATAATACTAGAATGCATTTTTCGGCCGATTCAGATGCAATAATTACAAAAGGAATCATTGCATTATTAATCAATGTATACAATGGAGAAAAACCGGAAACGATTGTTAAAGAAAACTTGTACTTTATTAACCAAATAGGACTTCAAGAACATCTTTCACCCACTAGAGCAAATGGATTACTAGAGATGGTTAAAAGAATGAAAATAGAGGCGTTAAAATACGTTTAATGGAAGAATTAGAAAACACGATTATAGAAGTATTAAAGTCAATATTTGACCCTGAAATACCCGTCGATATATACGAACTTGGGCTAATTTACGAGGTGAAAATAGATAAGGACAATAATGTCGCGATCGACATGACCCTCACCTCTCCAAATTGTCCTGTCGCCGAAAGTATGCCAAAAGAGGTTGAGGATAAGGTAGGTGAAATTCAAGGTGTGAAAAGCTCCAAAGTCGAAATCGTTTTCGACCCACCCTGGGATAAAGATATGATGAGCGAAGAGGCTAAACTCGAGCTTGGATTTCTTTAAATAAGATATTATTTAATATAAACCTCTACCCTTCTATTCAATGCTCTTCCCGCAGCAGTAATATTTAAGAATTTTGGTTTAGTTTCTCCAAATGATACAACCTTGATTCGATTTGAATTAACACCCCTACGTATTAAGTAAGTCTTAATTGAATTAGCACGTGCTAAAGCCAATTTATCATTAAATAAATCATCACCAGTTATATCTGCATGTCCTGCAATAACAATTGATGACTCCGGCATTGACTCAAGTAGGTTAGCTGTCTCATTCAATACTGGATAGAATCTAGACTGGATCGCCGATTGATTTATTGTGAAGTTAATATCTCCTATTGAAGTAAGTCCTGTTTTATCCATTACTGGTGTTGGCGTCGGCGTAACATCTGGTGTTGGCGTCGGCGTAACATCTGGTGTTGGCGTCGGCGTAACATCTGGTGTTGGCGTCGGCGTAACATCTGGTGTTGGCGTCGGCGTAACATCTGGTGT